>DATNEU010000053.1:0-140008 GCA_035552895.1 Steroidobacteraceae bacterium | reverse complement strand
CACCATTCCCGATCCAAGATGGGCGAGGAAGAGGAGCCGACGCTGCGGATCCACGCTCGCGTAGTCGAATCGGTCGGCTTTGCCCGGCAGCGGGATGTCCGTTCCGACCTGGCGGAGCGGCAGCTCGGAGCTCCGCGCGGCCAGTGGCAGCACGATCACTACAAGTGCCGCGGTAACCGCTGCTATCCGGACCCTGAGGTGCTCTGGTACGGAATCGACCCACATGACTGAATACCTATCTGACCAAAACCCATGTCGGATGAATCAGCGGGAATGCGACGAGGCCGATCGCTGCGGAGATTGCCACGAGCAGTGGATTGCTCATCTTCCATCGAAAAAGCGCGGCGAGGGAGGCAACTCCGATCAGCACAGTGATCCAGTCTCCAATGGCCACTTTGCCGAGGAGCACGCAGGCCCCGAGGATCGTCCCGATCGCCGCAGCGTAGGCGCCCTTCACAAAGCCCTGCACGTTGGGATTGGCTCGGTAGCGCGCAAGGAGGGGCGCCGCGGCCAGGACCAGAATGAAGGAGGGAAGGAAGATTCCGATCGTCGCTGCGAGCGCCCCGGTGAAGCCTGCAACGAGGTAGCCAACAAAGGTCGCCGTAATGACCACCGGACCCGGACTGATCATGCCCACTGCCACGGCTATCAGGAAGTCCCGCTGTCCGAGCCAGCCGTACTGATGCACGACTCCTTCCTGCAGGAACGGCACGATCACCAGGCCGCTGCCGAAGGTGAGTGCGCCGGCCTTCAGGAAGAAGAACAGCAGCTTGCCGGCGGCCGAGGTGACGGAGAGGGGCGCGGTGGCGACCGCAGGAGCGACGGGGAGAACCGCGAGAGCTGCGCGAGAGGCCGACCTACGGGCGAGACTGCCGTAGTAGAGGGTTCCGAGCGCTCCGGCACCTATGAAGAGTATCGCCACTTCAGCCCGCAGCAGCACGGTAACCGCGAAGCATGCGGCGGCAAGAGTCCACTGCAGCCAGTCTTCCATGCCGAGCCGGGCGAGGCGCCAGCAGGAATGGAGGATCAGCGCAATTACCGCGGGACTGACTCCGTAGAAGATTGAGGTGACGAGTCGCAACCCACCCAGGTGTGCATAGAGTGCTGCGATCGCAGTGACGATGAGGAAATTGGGCGCGATGAACGCCCAGCCTCCTGCCCAGGCTCCCCAGAACCCGCCCCGCAGGTAGGAAATGAAGATGCCAACCTGTATCGCTAGCGGTCCGGGCAGGGACTGGCAGACGGCGATGGTTTCGCGCATCTGCTCCGCGGTTAGCCAGTGGCGCTCGCTGACGAGCTCCCGCTCCATCTGCCCCACGAGCGCCACCGGCCCACCGAAGCCGAGGAACCCGAGGCGCAGGAAATAGCGTACGAGTGGCTTCAGAGTGCCGGGGCCTCTGTCGGAGTGCATTCAGGTCTGGCGCTTCACGTGCATCAGGTCGAGTGCGGAGCTCAGCGCACGGGCGAGCTGATCGGGATTTTGGACCGCCCAGAAATGCATGAAATAGAGGGTCGGAGAGTCGCCGATCATGTGCGTGTGCAGTGCGGTGACCTCGATCCCATGAGCCAGGAGGTCCCGCAATACCGGTTGCACTTCGCTCGCTGTGAGAACAAAGTCACCGGTCGCAGCGGCGCGCCCGTCGGCCGTCCGCTCAAAGTTGATGCCGATGGCGGTGCCCATCGCGGGAGGCACCGTGGCCCCGTGATAGCGGATGGCATCCGCTCGCGGGACGCTGAATTGGTCCACACCACCGCTCTCCGTGCCCTTGGCACGAAGGATCTTCCCGAGAGAGTCTATGTTGAGCGCCGGCGCGGCAGAGGTCGAGCTGGCTGCTGGACTCTGAGTAAGCGGAGTTCCCGTTAAAGCAATCGCCGTGTGGATCGTCGTGGCCAAACGCAGGGGATCACCATGTCCTCCCACGTGCATATAAATGATTGGAATTGATGTCCGCAGCAGGTGATTGTGGACGGCGGTAATTTCCATGCCGCCCGCGACCAGGCGCTTCATGACCGGACCAACCTCGGTTTCGGTGAGCACCAGATCTCCCATGAGCAATGCGCCACCGTCGTGTGGCATGAACGCCACCCACGAGCCGAGCGCAAGCGGGGCCCTGATTGGGGTGCCATCCAGCGTAATTTTGAGATCAGTACGGGGGAACCCGAACTTGTGGACGCCACCGGGAAAGTCTTTGCCGGGCCTGCCGAGCGCTTGGTCCACCCTGCTCCAATCTCCCATGCGAGCGGCATGGGCAGGGGCACAGGTGAAAATGGTAACGAAAAGAAGAGAGGTGGCCAGCACGGCGAGACGGTTCATGGAGTCCTCCGGCACTGCGTTCGGTCAACGGAGTCGTTAAATATACTACGTGCTCGTAGGATATACTACGTGACCAATGTCCAGCGGACGGCAATGATCGCTTTGACAGCTTTGCCGTTACCGGCACATGCCTGCGGGATTTTTCCGTCATGAAGGGATCGGAGGGGCGCCACTAGCCCCGTATGCCAGTGGCGCCCCGTTTTGTCAGGTGGCTACGTCGATTTTCCGGGGACGAAGCTCGGCGCGCTTTGGAATGTGCACCGTCAGTACGCCGTCCTTGAGGCTTGCCTCGATCTTCCCGGTCTCGAGCTCACCGCTCAATGAGAAGGTGCGTCGGTAGAGACTCGAGCGAATGTCGGCATACAGTGCCTCAGCCTTGCCTGAAAGCTCGAGCTGTACCTGACCCTCGATGATCAAGTTGTTACCGTCGATGCGCAGCTCGAGGCGGTCCTTCGATACTCCGGGCATGTCCGCGCAGAGCGTGATGCCATCCTTGTCCTCCCAAATATCCACCGGAGGACGAACCGGTGTCTCTCCTGACGAGACCCGTCCGGACTGCGCCGCGGCCGTAGCGCTGGGGCCACGGCGAGTGACTTCGCTATTGGTAGCCATGTGGGCGACCTCCGCTTCGTTCATTGGATTTCGATCTGGCGAGGCCGCGCCGACTCGCGCCGCTGCACGCCGATCTGCACGATGCCGTCGACATACCTTGCCTGCACACGATCAGGGTCGACGTCCTCGGGGAGGCTGATGACCCGCCGGAACTCGCCGCTGAAGCGCTCTTGGCGATAGTAGCTGGCCTCCGCGTGGGCCTTGATTTCCCGCTTGCCTGAGACCGTGAGCAGGTTCTGCTGAATGGAGATGTCGAGACTCTTTGGATCGATGCCGGGAGCGAACAGATAGATATCCACGCGCTCGGACGTCTGGCCGACATTGATCGCAGGAAAACTGCCCCGGGGGGGCGATCGGATCCCCAGGGGAGAGCTCCAGCTGCCGAAAAGCTCGTCCACCTCCTGCTGTAATTGCCAAAGCTCGTCAAAAACCGAGCTCGGCATATTCGTGGTAGTACCGAACATGTAAGCACCTCCTATCGGTTCAATGAGCCGCTTGGGCCGGCAAAAAGCTGAGGACAGCCAGGGAAAATTCAAGAGGGGCACGTGGGCTCGACCTCCGGTGCCCCCCCTTGAAGAAATCCGGCCCGATCCCTACCTCGTGGTCCGAACTGGCACCCGAAAGTCGGAAAGGCCCGTGGTCTGAACCAAGTACCGACCCGCATTTTTGCCTGGAGGCGTCATGGCACTTCCGGACGAAACGGCGCTTCGCCTGCTTGCCAAACGTAAGATCGAAATTGCCGCCCTGCCTCGGCAGGTACCCGAGAGCGCCTTTGCCGGAAAGGGCTCCGGTTTACCGTGCTCGCTGTGCGAGCAGCGCATCTCTGCACAGGAGTACGAGCTCGAATACGCCCGTGCGGATGGCGAAATCCCACGGTTTCATATTCGCTGCCAGGAGATCTGGCAGCACGTCCTGTCTGAATGGTGCAACGCGAACCGCCACGACCGGCGGTAGGGGGCTAGTCCGAGTGCGCCGAGCAGAAGGCCCTCAGCAATCGGCGTGCGGGCTGCGGCGCTCGAGCAGGAGGGTTCGAGCCTGGGCGCCAACTCGACTATAGGTAACCGGCGCAGCGGCGGCTCGTCTCAGGACCTGTCGGCGCGCTTGCCACGCTTGCGGCGCTGGGTTGCCGGTGTCGTGGGCGTGCGGCTCGCGGAGGCTCGGCCGAGCGACATCGTGCCCGGTATGTGCTGCTGTCCCCAACGAACGAATGCGAGCAACACGTCGCCCAGGGCGCTTCCCTTTGGGGTGAGCGTGTAGCTGTATCGCACCGGATGCTGCTGATACGGGGTGCTGACGATGATCCCGGCGCCTTCGAGGCGCTTGAGGCGCTCCGCAAGAATGTTGGTGGGAATGCGTTCCGGCGAATTCGCGAGCTCGCCATAGGTCCGTTTGCCGTGCAGCAGGTCGCGCACCACGAGCAGCGACCACTTGTCGCCCACGATGTCGAGTGAGTTCGCGACCGCGCAGGCCGAGCGGAGGAAAGGCTTTGCGGTGCCCATGATGCGGATCTGCCGGTGAGGCTTGTAACTTGCGGAGTGCAAGTGAGTATGCTACCGTCTCCTGAGACTTGCAAAATGCAAGTGACAGGAGCATTCGATGGCAACGACAGTCTTTACGCAGGCGTCCGAGGCTCGGGCCGTACGGCCAGGCGCCATCCGGTTGAGCATCGCTCTCGCTTTGACTCTCTGGCTCCTGCTCGTCCTCGCCTTGGGGGCCAAGCACGCCTTCAGCGGCCGCCCGGGCGCGCCCCCCGTTGCGATTGCCCTGGGCGTGGGTGTGCCGCTCGTCGTCTTTTTCGCGTGGTTGCGGCTCTCCCGCTCGTTCCGCGAGGTTGTTCTTTCGCTCGACCTGAGCTTCATCGCGGGCCTGCAAGCGTGGCGATGGGCGGGACTGGGCTTCCTGTTCCTCTACGCCTACCGAATCCTGCCGGCCATGTTCGCTCTGCCGGCGGGCCTTGGTGACATGGCCGTCGGATTCGCCGCACCCTGGATGATCCTGGGCCTCGTCCGGCAGCCGGAATTCGGCGCCAGCAAGGCTTTCATCCGGTGGAATGTGCTGGGGATAGCAGATCTCATTCTGGCCCTCGGGCTCGGAGCCGCGAGCGCGTGGTTTCCGGGCAAGGTCAGCGCCGCGCCCATGGCGACACTCCCGTTGCTCGTGATCCCGGCATACCTCGTACCGCTGTTTCTCATGCTGCACGCCACCGCTCTGATGCAGGGTCGCCGCTCGGCACGGTGAGACCTTGGGTCAGCGGGGACTCGAGCAGGCCCGGGCGGCCAGGGAGGACGCCCGGGGTGCGGTGCTGCTGTCCACCGTCCAGGTTACGGTGCGGGTCTTCACCCTACCTGATCCGGCGCGGCCTCTGAGGTGCGGAACTCGCCAGAACAGCCGACTCCCGCGTCGAACGAGGTGCCCGCGAACATGATGAAGCCTGGGCGTGCGCCGGCGGCAACCGCCCTCGCCGCCTGCTGAAGAGCGGTATTCCGACAACACCGGAGATGAGACCTCGATTTGATCGAGTAGCGGCGTTTTCCCGGACCTGCGCCGTTTTTGGTTCAAGCGCTCCAGCACGAGAGGACGGCGCGGGAGCTCGGGTCGCATTGCGAGCAGCAGAAAGAACGCCAATATCACCGGAATGACGACTGCGATCGTCCGCAGGGCATACCGGGCAACCGCCTCTTGCTGAGCCGCCGAGAGTTGCGCCCCTGCATAGTAGTCCGCCCAGGTTTGCTCGTATCGAAAGCGAAAGCAGCGGCGAAGGACATCGGCCTCGCGCATCGCTCCGTCAAAAACGATCATCGTGGGACGCTCTGGGCTGTCCGGCACCACGGGCTCCTCGCCCTCTTCGGTGTCGAAATCGAAGTAGGCCTCCACGCTGCTTGCGAGCACGTCCGGTCCGTTTTCGCCCGTCGACCAGAAGCTCGTGATCAGCCCTCTTCGTCCATCCGGGGATGCCTTGATGAGCGCACCACGATGCCCCGTTGCGGGCGCGCCGCCGTCGTCGTGCTGGAGGCCATAACGCCTGAGCTCAGCGTCCCAGGATGCCTCGCACCATTCGAGCCACAGCCGCTGCGCCGGAACGCGCAGGAGATCCGCGCACGCCAAAGTGCGTGCGCCTTTGGAATACGCGAGCGCGGTGCAGAGGCGGGTCAGCTCGTCGCTGAGAACATACCGAGTCGGGCATCCTGCAATGTCATTCGCGAAAGTGGCCGCGCCGGTCAAACATGTGGACGTCCCGTCTTGCGTATTCTGGACGATGAACGGCGTTCTACATTGCGCGATCCGGTCGGCCAACCTCATGCGGCAGACGATACCCGCGCAATCGCAAGCCATTAAATTTTGGTATGAGGTGTCACCGGGCGGGGAGCACTCCTGCGAATGCGGTGATGAGGGAGCCGCCCCGATGCTTACCCGCGCAGGATCGAGCCGCCGTGCGAATGGCGCCAGCGCCAGGGGAGCACACGCAGGATTTCCTCGCGGTAGGTCTTACTGGAATACAGGCAGACTCCCGAGGAGAGCGTGAATGCCAAAAGTCCATGACCGACAGGCTCCGCAAAGCGCACCGCTCCGATATTCAAGAGAATCGATCGCTCGATGCGCAAAAATCCGAACGCGCTCAATTCGCTCGCGAGGCGCTTGATCGAGTCGCGGCTGATGTATTCGCTCTCACCGACGCGCAGGGTTACGTAGTTGCCATCGGCCTCTATGTAGTCGATGGAGTCGATGGCGAGGGGGTAAAGCCGGCGCTGCCGCTCGCCCACGAGAAACTTCGGGGGCCCGGCCGGCGGTGTCTGGTGAGCCACTCTATTCCTGGCGGCGCCCTCGAGCAGGCAGCGTTGACGAGCACGCCCGATGGCATGGGTGAACCGGTCCGGCGAGACGGGTTTGACCAGGTAGTCCACGGCGCCTTCCATGAAGGCCCGGGCCGCGTGGTCGGTCTCATTGGAGATCATGATGCCGAGCGGACGGCCGTCGCCGCCGGCCGCGCGCAGCACGTCGAATCCGGACATGTCCGGCAGTGCCACCTCTATGACCATCAGATTCGGACAGAGCGTCTCTGCCGCATCGAGGGCGGCGCGGCCCGACTCCGTCGCGCCCAACAGGTGCAAGTCCGTCACGTGACGGCACAGCTCGCTGAGCTCCGAGCGCACCGACGGCTCCTTGACGGCGATGAGAAGCCTGATGCATTGCTGGCTCTGCAGAGCCAGATTGTCCTGTGCCATAGCGCTCCATCCCGAGCCGCCTGCGCATCGTAAATACTTCACCGATACGTAAAGTGTACGAATAATCCGCGACGGTGTCAATCCGCGACACCGGCCCCGCGCCATTGCCTCGGGATCGCGACGTATCGGACCGCATGGGCGAACGCTCATCCCGTTTCCGGGAGCTTCATACCTGCCGGAGCCCCGCTCGTACCATTTTTATTCTCCCGGGTATCCCCAGGAGTAGCTTCGGATGTGAGGACCGCCTGTTGGTTGCCACGACGCAACGAAGCGATTCCCGGCCGACGCCGGCTCCACGCCACCCGGTGGTGGGGAGGTCACGACAACATTCGAAGTTGCTCTCAAGGGGAGCCAGATGAAACTACGCCGCTCGATGATCCGCACCTGCGTGATGCTCGCGATCCAGTTCGCCATTGGTGCCAACCTGCTTCACTCGCAGGCCTGGGCGCAACAGGTCGCGGCGCCCCCCGCCACCAGCCCCGACGCCGCGGTGCTCCAGGAAGTCGTGATCACAGGCTCACTCATCAAAAGGCCCAATTCCGAAACCGCTGAGGCCATCACGATTCTCAAGGCGGATGCCCTCAAGAACCAGGGCATCGAGAATGTGGAGCAGGTGCTCGACACGCTGACCGCGGCCACCCCGTCGGTGAACATCGCCTCATCGGTGGGCAGTTTCAGTGGCGGCGGAACTTACGCCAACTTGCGCCACCTGGGCAATGGCAGCACCCTGGTGCTGCTCGATGGCCAGCGGCTGGCCAACAATGCCTTCAATGGCCTCGCGGTCGATCTGAGCGGCATTCCCTTTTCGGCCATTTCCAGCGTGCAGGTACTGCGGGAAGGCGCATCGGCACTGTACGGGTCGGACGCCATCGCGGGAGTGATCAACTTCATCACCAAGAAGAATTATCAGGGGGGCGAAATTCAGGTCAACTTCGATCGCCCGCAGCGCGCCGGCGGCGGCTCGGGCGAGGCGGACTTTACCGTCGGACACGGAGATCTGGCGAGCGACGGCTACAACATCATGGTCACGGGAAGTTACAGCAAACAGCAGGAACTGCGCGCGACGCAGCGGGCATTCTCCGCCGCGGGATTCGATCCGGCGGAGAATATCCCCAATACGAACTATCCGGGGTCATGGCCCGGGCTCGTTCAGGATGCCAATGGCAACCTCTGGCAATCGGGCTACCCCGCCTGCGCGGGCAATTCCCAACTTACCCGCTACTTCGGCGATTGCTCCTATCGGTATTCCGCGGCGACGGATCTGATCCCGGAATCGCGGGAATTCTCCGGAATGCTTGCCCTCACGAAGGCGCTCCCGGGCAACAACACGCTGCAATTGCAGTATTTCCGCACGCAATCCGAGACAAACGGATACTCCGGGCCGATGTTCTACGACTTCCAGATGGACCCGGCGAGCCCGTACTTCCCGAAGGCATCTCAGCTCACCTGCGACCGGGGCCCGGCGAACTGCGGCGGCCTGGCGCCGGATCTCACCGATCCGATCGATGCGATCTGGACCGATCCGAACAACTCGCGCTATGGGGGGAACGTCAATGTCGAGCAAAGAGTGCTGTTGACCCTGTCGGGCAGCAACCGCGGTTGGGACTACGCCGCCGACCTCAATTACAGCAGGAACACGAATGACGATCGCTGGACCGGAGGCATACCCAATGAGGCCGTGCTCGCCCCCGGCGGTATTCTCAGCGACCTGATCAACCCCTTCGGTGCCCAGAGCCCGGCTGGACAGGCTTTGATCGACTCCTCGTATGTGAACGGCGTATACCAGGTTGGCGAGGACACGCGCTGGAGCGTAGACGGCCATGCCAGCCATCCGCTGGGCGATGCTTTTCATGCGGGAATCCCGGCAACCGTGGCGATCGGGTTCACCGTGAACGGCGATCGCTTCACCAACGCCACCACGCCCCTGAACACCCTGCTGGTCGCCGCAACCGGACTCTCGGACAGCTCAGTCGAAGGGAGTCGCCGGGCGCAGGCGGCTTATATCGAGCTCGACGTGCCGGTCACGAAAGCTCTCGACATCGATATCGCGGATCGCCAGGACCGGTACAGCGATTTCGGCACCACGAACAACCCGAAACTGGCAGTGCGCTATCAACCGGTGGAGTTTCTCACATTCCGGGGGGCGGCCTCCACCGGCTTCCGGGCGCCAACGCTCTTCCAGCTCTACTCGCCGCCGTTCCTGACGGCCTCGGACTCCCCCACCATGGGATCGGGCAATCCGTTCTGCTCGCCCGGCAACTACACGGCGGAGTGGAACCCGACTGTTTGCTCCTCGCAGGGATTGGCGTTGAACGGCGGCAACAAAAGCCTGAAGCCCGAAAGGTCGCAGAACTTCGATATCGGCATCATTCTCTCGCCGATCCGAGACATGGGCATTACGCTGGACTATTACAGGATCCTGCTGGAGAGCGTCGTCCAGAACGTTCCTGCCTCGGCCATCTACGCCGATCCGACCACCCTCTCGAGCTATATCGTGACGAACTCGAACGGGACGCTCACGCCATCGGTCGCGGAGGCCAACGAATGCAATCCCTACACCCAACCCACATGCGGATACATCAATCAGAACTTTCAGAACACCGGCAGGATAGCGACCGACGGATTTGATCTGAGCATTCAATACCTGCAGCACACGGTCTTGGGTACGTTCCGCGAGGATCTGGAGGGCACCGCGATCACCCAGTTTCTGGAGCAGCAGTATAGCGGCGGGCCGAACATCAACCTGGTGGGCAATCTGCAGATCGTTCTGCTGCAGCCGGCGTACCGGTGGGAACATGACCTGAGAATCGATTGGACGAGCGCGGGAGGAAGGTTTGGCGCGGGGCTGAGTAACCGCTTCTACTCGAGGTACATCGACGAATACCCCGACGCCAACGGAAATCAGCGCATGGTGGGCAGCTATTCCCTTCTGGACGTATACGGCGCTTACCACCCGATCTCCGGACTGGCCGTGTTAATCGGCATCAGAAACCTGCTGGACAGGAGCCCGCCGTTCACCAATGCGCAGCAGAACAACTTCGCGGCCGGCTACAATGCCCTCGCTGCGGATACCCTGCTACGAAACTTCTACGTCAACCTGAAGTATCAGTTCTAGCCGCCGACGCTCACCGCCAGCATGGAGATCGAGCCGCCATCCACGCCCTCGACCGGAAAGGCGATCGGGTCGCCGCCTCGCCAGGTGCCGAGAACATAGAGCAGCGGCAGGTAATGATCCGGCGTGGGCGCGGACAGCATCGCATCGCGCCCGAGGGATTCATACTCGATCAAGGGCATGAAATCGTGGGCCAACATCAACGCCTTGGCGCGCTGCTCGAATCGGACGGCCCAATCATAGGGCTCCTGCGGGTGTCGGCCCCAGGCGTAGGTGTGCAGGTTGTGGACCAGGTTGCCGCTGCCCAGCACGAGGATGCGCTCATCGCGCAGCGCCGCAAGTCTCCGGCCGACCTCGAAATGGTAGGCAGCAGGTTGTGTCTCATCGATGCTGAGTTGCAGCACCGGAATATCCGCATCCGGATACATGTGGCGGAGCACGGACCATGTGCCGTGGTCGAGACCCCAGGAGGTATCGAGTCCAACGGGAAGCGGCGCCAATAGCTCTGCCTGGATGCGGCGCGCCAGTTCCGGATCCCCGGGCGCGGCGTATCGCACCTCGTAAAGCTCGCGGGGGAAGCCGCCGAAGTCGTGGATGGTCCGCGGCGCCGTCGCCGCGGTCACGGCGGTACCCGGCACGAACCAATGCGCCGAGATCGAGAGAATCGCCCTCGGCCGCGGCAGCGACTCGCCGATCCGCCGCCAGGCCCCGGTATAGGCGTTGGTCTGCAGTGCGTTCATCGGGTTGCCGTGTCCGAAGAATATCGCTGGTAGTGTCATGGCAATGGGGCGATGATGTAACTCTCGCTGAGAGGATACATGAACGCCTCGCGGGTCAGCTCTGCCGAACCTACGCTATCGCCTCTGTCCGGCCTCCTGCCCGACCTCGAGGCGCTCTACACCGACATCCATGCGCATCCGGAGCTCTCGATGCAGGAGAGCCGCACCTCCAGCCTGGCGGCGGACCGGCTGCGCGCAGCGGGCTATGAGGTGACGACGGGGATCGGCAAGACTGGTGTGGTGGGCCTCCTGCGCAACGGCTCGGGTCCGACGGTCATGCTGCGCGCCGACATGGATGCGCTGCCGGTCGAGGAAGCGACGGGTCTGCCCTATGCCAGCAAGGTCAGGTCCACGGATAGAGCGGGCATTACGGTCCCCGTCATGCACGCCTGTGGCCACGACATGCACGTCGCATGGCTGGTCGGCGCATCGACGCTCATGGCGCAGGACCGCGGTGGCTGGCGAGGCACTCTCCTGGCGGTCTTTCAGCCGGCGGAAGAGACGGCGGAAGGCGCCCAGGCGATGATCGATGATGGCCTGTTCCGGCGTTTCGACAAACCGGATGTCGTGCTCGGCCAGCACGTCATGGTCGGGCCCGCCGGGATGGTCGGCAGCCGCCCTGGAGTCATCACCTCCGCGGCCGACAGCCTGCAGATCCGCCTCTTCGGGCGGGGCGCGCATGGCTCGATGCCCCAGGCCAGCATCGACCCCGTCGTCATGGCGGCAGCCCTCGTGTTGCGGCTGCAGACGATCGTTTCCCGCGAGCTTGCCCCTACCGAGGCGGCCGTGGTCACCATCGGCTCCCTGCAGGCCGGCACCAAGGAGAACGTCATCCCCGATGAGGCGCTGATCAAGCTCAACGTGCGCAGCTTCGATGAGGCGGTGCGCCAGCGCATCCTCGCGGCGATCGACCGGATCGTGAAAGCGGAGGCCGCGGCCTCAGGCGCCACCCGGGCGCCGGAGATCACGCCCCTCGATCGTTACCCGCTGGTCGTCAATGACGCAACGGCGACCGAGCGCGTCTCTCAGGCGTTTCGCCGGCACTTCGCCGCCGACCGGGTACGCGAGACCGGACCTACCTCGGCCAGCGAGGATTTCGGATCGTTCGGCGCCGAGTGGCACGCGCCCGCGGTGTTCTGGTTCATCGGCGGTACCGATCCTGCCCGCTACGCCGAGGCCAAGGCAGCAGGCCGTCTGAACGAGATTCCAACCAACCACAATCCGCGCTTCGCGCCGGTGATCCATCCGACCCTGCGGACGGGGGTCGAGGCGATGGTGGTTGCAGCACGGGCCTGGCTCGCGCCATAGTGCAGGCCATCTGATCCTCGACGGTTGCGGAGCGGCGGGCCGCTCGGCTCGAGGAGCGCGGGCCTCGGAATGCATACGCTGCTGCTGGTGCTCGATCTGGTCGGAACGTTCGTCTTCGCGCTGAGTGGCGCGACGGCGGGGGTGAAAAGCCGCCTCGATCTGTTCGGCGTGCTGGTCCTGTCGTATGCCGCGGGCAACGCCGGCGGCATTGCCCGCGATCTGCTGATCGGCTCGGTGCCGCCCGCGGCGATCAGCGACTGGCGGTATCTGGCGGTTTCGCTGCTGGCGGGCATCGTCACCTTCTGGCGCTTCGCCCTCATCGATCGTCTGCGCAGCCCGGTGCTCCTCTTCGATGCCGCCGGGCTGGGGCTCTTTGCGGTATCCGGCGCGCAGAAGGCGCTTGCCTTCGGGCTCCATCCGGTCATGGCGGCGCTGCTCGGCATGCTGACCGGGATCGGGGGCGGCATGGTGCGCGACGTGCTGCTGGCGGAAATTCCCACGGTGCTGCGCGCGGAGCTCTATGCCGTTGCCGCTCTGGCCGGTGCCGCTGTCGTGGTGATCGGCGCGGTCCTGCGGCTCCCCTCGACCGCGATGACCATTGCCGGTGCGGTCCTCTGCTTCGCGCTCCGATTCCTGGCGATTCGCCGCGGCTGGCATCTCCCGGTCGCGGTCGAGCCTGCCGATGACCCCAGCAACCGCTGAGCGACCATAATGTAACTCATTGTTTTTATTGGACCGAAACGCCGGCGCGGGCGACCGGTCCCGAGGCGCTCGACGGACTCCACAAAGCGCGCACGACACGATTGAACTTCGGACGGCATCTCTATAGGATGCCGGCCCCTTCTGCCCTCGACTCCCGGATCAGCCAGCGCCAGGCATGGGATCGAGGAGGGCGCTGCTTTCTTCAGCGCAGATCATTTGGGATACCTGAGCCGGGCCGGCACGCCTGCCCGGCCACTCGACACTGTGAACCGAATATTCGTAACGGAAACTCGCCATGGCCCGTACAACCGCTCTTTCTGATATCCGCAATATCGGCATCATCGCCCACGTCGATGCCGGCAAGACGACGACGACCGAGCGCATCCTGTATTACACCGGGCGCAAGCACACGATCATCGACATTCATGACACCAAGGATCTGAAGACCTCGACGACGACGGACTACCTGGAGCAGGAACAGAAGCGCGGCATCACGATTCAGAGCGCCGCGGTCTCCTGCTTCTGGCGCGACAAAAAGATCAACCTGATCGACACGCCCGGGCACGTCGACTTCACCATCGAGGTCAATCGCTCCCTGCGGGTGCTCGACGGCGCCGTGGTGGTGTTCGACGGTGTCGCTGGAGTAGAGCCACAGTCCGAGACCAACTGGCGGCTCGCGGACAACTACGGCGTGCCGCGCGTTTGCTACGTCAACAAAATGGACCGCAGCGGCGCCAGCTTCACGCGCTGCGTGGACATGATCAGGAAGCGCCTCGGGGCGCGCCCGCTGCCGGTGCAGATCCCGATCGGCTCCGAGGACAACTTCAAGGGCATGATCGACCTCGTCGAGATGAAGGCCCTCGTATGGGACTCGGACGACAAGGATGCCGAGTGGCAGTCGCTCGATGTGACGCCGGACCTTGCCGACAAGCTCGACATCCATGTGCCGACGGATCGCAAGATCCTCGCGGATGTTGAGAAGTACCGTACGGAGCTGGTCGACACCTGTCTCGAGATGGACGATGACGCCATGCACAAGTACCTCGAGGAAGGGCACGCGCCCTCTGCGGACGTGCTGCGCAAGTGTCTGCGTAAGGGCACTGTGACGGGTGCGTTCAATCCCGTGCTGTGCGGGTCTTCATACAAGAATAAGGGCGTGCAGCAGGTGCTGGATGCCGTCGTCGACTACATGCCGGCACCCACGGACGTCCCGGCCATCAAGACTCTGGACGAAGATGGCAACGTCGTTGGCGAGCGAAAGTGCTCGGATGACGAGCCATTCAGCGGCCTGGCGTTCAAGGTGATCAACGACGCGTACGGCGCTCTTACCTTCGTGCGCGTGTACTCCGGCGTGCTCACCAAGGGCGCCTCCATACAGAACACCACGCGGGGCAAGCGCGAGAAGATCGGCCGCATGGTCGAGATGTTTGCCAAGGAAGCGAATCCGATCGAAGAGGCGCGCGCCGGCGACATCATCGCGCTCGTCTCCATGCAGGAGACGGAAACCGGCGATACGCTCTGTGACTCCGCGAACCCGGTGATCCTGGAGCGCATGCGCTTCCCGGACCCCGTGATCAGCGTGTCCGTGACACCGAAGGCCAAGGGCGATCAGGAGAAATTCAGCGCCGCGCTCACGAAGATGGTTCGTGCCGATCCCTCGCTCCATCTGGAGACGGATCGCGAGACAGGCCAGACGATTCTGCGCGGCATGGGCGAGCTGCACCTCGAAGTGACGCTCGATCGCATGCGCACGGAGTTCAACGTCGAAGGCATCATGGGCGAGCCGCAGGTCGCCTACCGCGAGACCATCACGCGCAAGATCGAAGAGAAGTACGTGCACAAGAAGCAGACCGGCGGCTCCGGTCAGTTCGCGGAAGTTTGGATCACGTTCGAGCCGCTCGAGCGCAGCAAGGGCTTCGAGTTCGTCGATGCGACCTCGGGCGGCTCCGTGCCGCGCGAGTACGTGCCGTCGGTGGAGAAGGGGCTCAAGATCCAGAAGGAAGATGGCGTGCTGGCGCACTTCCCGACCGTGGACTTCCGCGCCACCTTGACGGACGGGAGCTACCATGATGTCGACTCGAACGCACTGACGTTCGAGATCGCCGCCAAAGCGTGCTTCCGCGAAGCGATGCGCAAGGCGGCCCCCATCCTGCTCGAGCCGGTGATGAAGGTCGAGACCGTGACGCCGGGGGATTATCTCGGCGATGTCATCGGCGATCTGAACCGCCGCCGCGGCATGATTCAGGACCAGCTCGAGCGCGGGGCCAACATCGCGGTCGTGGCCGTCGTGCCGCTGTCGGAGATGTTCGGCTACATCGGCCAGCTGCGCTCGATGACGAGCGGCCGCGCCTCATACACCATGGAGTTCTCGCATTACGAGCCGGTGCCGAGGAACGTGGCGGACGAGGTGATCGCCGCGGTCACCGAGATGAAGGCGGCCGCGAACGCCTGAAGAGGCACGGGGACTGAGGCCCGCTGGGCGGGGCAGGAGCGCCCCGGTCCAGCGCTTGCCACGAGCGCGGTGCTCAGCTCCCCGACAGTGCTTTCTGGAACTGCGGGCTCTGCAACATGGAGCTCACCGTGTTGACGATCGCGTCCGAGAGGACTTCGTAATAGTCCTCGAGCTCATAGGAGCGTCCGAATCGCTTCGCATCGCCGGAAGCGGTGCCGCTCCAGAGCACTTTTCCATCGCGACCCACCACAGTCAGGTGGACCGTAACCTGCGCGCGGTAGAGGGAAGTCTCCCTCACGAAGAACTGGGTGACCTCGCCGCTGATCGTCACCGCGCCGGCGCCGTCGACCGTCTTCAGGCCGGCGCTGTCGAAGAGCGCACGCATGTGCGTACTCACGAAAGCCCCGACGTCATCCTGCGTCGTCACGGGTTTTGGCTTCGGATCCTCGCGATTCTCCCCGATGAGCTGCTTGTCGGGGCGCACGTCGCGGAAGACGTCGAAGTGCAGGGGCGCCTGCGACATTTCCATGACGCCGAGCCGCAGGTCCGAAGTCGGGCGCCATTTCAGGGGCACGTTGACGAGCAAAGCCGCATGGGCCTGCGCGCCGAAAGCTGCCGCTAAGACGAGAAGAATGACTCGAGCACGCATGTCGGATCGGTCTCCGTTGCCGGTGGAGGCGGGGGGAATGATACGATGGCTGGCCGCGGGCTGCAGCCCGATCCCTGCCGTCTCATGATTCGACGCGCCGCCCACGCCTTTCTCCCGCTGCTGGCGTTCGGCCTGGTCCCTCTCCTTGCCCAAGCGCAGTTGCGCAGCACTCTGGCGACCTCCGATGCCGCAGTCGACCTGCGGGCCGGCGCAAAGGCGCCGCAACTGCTGATGCTGCGGGCTGCAGCCGGCGGCCCACCCTGGGTCAATACGGTACCCGTGAGCCTGCCGGCTTCGGTCGAGCGCAAGGGAGAGCGTATTGCGCTCGAGTGGCGGCTGGTGCGCAAACTCTCATCCGTACGGCCCGGCCGGGTCAGCTTCGTCTATGAGTCTCCACGACCCCATCTGCGGCTCACGTGGGAATGGCGGGCGCGGGCGGGATTCGGCCCGCTGGAGCATCGCATCGTCATCGCCAACCTGAGTGCCAGCGAGTACTGGTTGGCGCCGATGGACAGCCTGCATCTGCGGTTTCGGGTACCGGCTGGAGTCCGGCTCGTGCATTTCTATGTCGACAAGGGTGGTGGCCGGCCGACCGCGCTGGGCACGCACGAGGTCAGTGTTACGGAGGGGTACCGCTGGACCGGATGGTCGACGACCTTCTCGCATCCGGTGCCCGGAAGGCCGCGCGAGATCATTCCTTATGAAGCGGTGCTGCGGCCGCAGAAGGACGGGCGTGGGTGGTATGCGGGAATAGAGTTCAGCGGCCGCACTCGACTGACCCTGCGCCGCGCCGGCGCGCGCCTGAGCAGCATTCTCGGACTCGATCCGGACCCCGGTCCGGTGGTCACGCGTCTGGCGCCCCACGGAAAGTTCGAGACGCCAGTGGTCTTCCTGGGCACCTTCTCGGGAGGAGCGGACGGAGCGGGCAACCAGCTGCGCCCGTGGGTGCGAGCGGTACTCGGATCGGCGCAGACGTGGCGCAATCCTGACTACCCGCTCACGGTGAACAACAGCTGGGGCGCGGGCATCGGGATCGATGAGGCGGTGGCGCAGAGGATGATCGCCGATGCCGCTGCCCTGGGCTTCGAGATGTATCACCTCGATGCCGGCTGGTTTCGCGGCGTCGGCGACTGGTATCCCGATCCACGCAAATTCCCCCATGGCCTGGTGCCGCTCGCTGAGGATGCGCATGCGCATGGAATGAAATTCGGTCTCTGGGTGGACTGGGCGCAGGCGGGCACCGACACGGAGCCTGGTGCGCTCAATCTGCGGGACCCCAGAGTCCGGGATTGGCTGGTGGCCGATGTCGCCACGGGCTGGAAACCGCAGGCATTCAAAGGGCAGACGATCGATCTGGGAGTTCCCGCGGCGAAGGCCTACGCGCAGGGCGAGGTCAACCGCCTGGTCCGGGACTATCACCTGGACATGTTGGAGCACGACGGGTACCTGGTCGCGCAGGGGTGCACGCGCACGGATCATCCACATGCGGCGCCCGATCCGCGGCGGATGCACGTGGATCACTACGATGGCGAGGATATCGTGAGCAGCTCCAATTCCACCGATGTGAGCTATCACGCGGTGCGAGCCTATTACGACATCTACGCGCAGCTGCGGCGGCTCCATCCGCAGCTGCTGCTCGAAATCTGCAATGACGGCGGCAGGATGGTCGACTTCGGGAGCGCCGCGCACGGGGACTACTTTTCGCTGACCGACACGTACACGCCGCTCGCCAACCGGCGTGCCTTCTACGATGCGAGCTTCGTGCTGCCGCCGGCGATGCTCGAGGCGTATGAGGCCAAGTGGCCGACGGCGACGACGGTGCGCTTCCTCTACATGCTGCGCAGCGGGATGATGGGATGGCTGACGGTGATGCAGGATACGAGCGCATGGACTGCGGAAGAGCATGCCGCCGCACACAAGGCCATCGCCCTTTACAAGGCGCGGCTGCGGCCTCTCATTCGCGACGCTCGGCTCTTCCACATCTCTTCGCGTCCGGACGGCGTGCACTGGGATGGAATGGAGTACTGGGACCCGGTGCGCGGACGAGGCGTGGTATTCGCCTTCCATGGTGCGGACCCCGCGGAGCCGGCGCATCGCTTCGTCCTTGCGGGATTGAATGCGCGAATGACCTACCGCCTGCACTTCGAGGATGGCACCTCGCCGGATATCGCGATTTCCGGTCGACAACTGATGACCTCGGGGCTGCGGGTGGCGCTGCGGGAGCCGCTCAGCTCCGAGCTCGTGTTCCTCTCGGCAGGCGCCTTCAGTATCCCGCGGAACCCAGGGTATAGCGGAATGCCAGCTGCAGCTGGGTGTCGGTGAGGGGGCCCGAGCGGCCGAGGTACTCGCTCTGCGCGTACGAGCGGCCCGTGACTCGCAGCCATTCGAGCGTCGCCGTCCAGCTCCTCCCCGAGTCGAACACATACGCCACCGTCCAGGCGCGGCCACTCTCGTCTCCCTGCGCTTGCGTATTGCGGCTGTCGACCTCGAAACGGTCATAGCGGGCGCTCAGCCTATGGTGGCTGCCGAAGCGCCGCGACAACAGCACATACCGGGCATCGAACGGCCATTCGAGCGATGCGCCGCCAGGAGCGACCTCCGTGTCGCCCGCCAGCCATTGCGCGATCAAGGTCCAGTCCGGTCCATACTCCACGCGAGCGCCGGCGCTGTTGAAATCCGTGTGCCAGGCAAAAACGCGGGCGGCGGTGGCCGCAGCCGTCGGATCGGCCCTGTTGTCGTAGTGAAGGGCGGTGAGCAGAATGCGGCCGGGAAAATTCAGATCCATCCCGCCGTAGTAGCCCGCGCGGCCGTCGATCTCGCGGAACGGCTCGAGATACGCCCCGCTGGCACCCTCGAGCTTGCCAACGCGGTCGAACACCGGCGTCTGGCGATCGTCCAATATGAATCCGCCATCGGCCAGCGCCGCGCCGGCGACCTCGTTCCAGCCAAACACACCGCCCACCACGTCGAGGTCGAAGGGTAAGCCGCGCCGTGTCCCGAGCCAATCGACTGTCGCTTCCACACCGAGGGTGCGTAACTCCTCCGCGATCCAGCTGTTCAGCGCGGAGTAGGACAATGTGTAGGGAGAGGCCCAGCCGCCCGCCCGGTTCTCCAGGGATATCGGCGCATAGAAGGCGCCCGTCTTGACCCGAAGGCGCAGGTCGTGGCGGGGATAGGGGCGAAACTGTAGATACGCTTCCGTGAGGCCGACGGGATTTCGGTACGCATTACCCCACGCGGAAGCGTCCACGTGCAATTGCCAAACCTGGCCCAATGGGGCGTCGAGCGCGAATCGCAGACGTCCGAGCTGCAGACCGGACTGATGCTCGTCGAATCGCACCGGCCCGTAGCCACCGTCGAGCACCGAAGCCTGGGCGTCGGAGGTGACTGCCCGAAGGTCCAGGTCCAACTCCCACGAGGCCGCGCGCGCGCCCGCGGTCGCGAGCAGAATCGCGGCGCCGAGCGCGAGCAGGTGGGAAGCCTTGCCCATCAGTAGCTGTCCCACGAGGGAGGCCCCCCTTCCATGGGCTCAGGCCGCAGCGCCTTGGTCAGCTCGAGTGTCAGGGTCGCCTGATCGCTGGCGTCGATGGACAGCTCGCGCACGAGCGCCGGCGTCTGCTCGCGCATCCGCGGATGCCACACGGTGATCTCATAGTGACCGGCGGGCACCTCTGCGGTCCAGGTGCCCCTCGAATCCGTGGTCCCATAGAACGGTGCGTCCGTGACGTCGATGTAGCCGATCATCCAGTCGTGAATGTTGCAACCCAGGATGACCACGCCGACGTGATCGAAGAGGACGGGCGGGTAGGGCTTGCCGTGATAGAGGGGCAACTCGAACCGTTTGGCGGGCGAGAATGAGTAGATCTGGTGGCTCACCGAGTCGCTGTTCGGAAACGATACGCTCGATCCCACCGGGATCACCAGCACCTCGGGAACGAACATGCGGTGCAACTGATCCATGACGGCGTGGATGGGAGCGGCGGGAGCGAACTTCTTGCCGACGGACTGGATCGTGACCACGGCGTCGGCCAGCGGTTGCCCGTCGGGCAGCCTCACCGTGACGGCAAGGTTGGCCGCCGGCGCCCATACGGAGCGCGACAGGGCGATGATGAGCGCAACCCAGACGAGGATCGGGTCGGCCCTGCGTAAGGATGGACTCGGGCGTGCGGAACGTCTCATTCTGGGGACCTACTGCTCGCGCCTCGCTCCTGCGGCGCCTACGATTGACCGATTGGAGCCGATCCCATGAGCAGTTTCCGCAAACGGCTTCTCGTGCTGATCATCGGTCTGGTGGTTCTAACCCAGACTGTGACGCTTGCCGCAGTGCTGGCCAGTACCTCCCGGAGCGTGGAGGCGCACGCCGCCGAGCAGTTGAGCGCCGCGGGGTCGTTCGTCGATCAGCTCATGGGCTTTCGCGCCGACCAGCTCGCCAATGGCGTCGCGGTGCTGGCCGAGGACTTCGGATTCCGGACCGCGGTTGCGAGCGGAGACGGTCCGACCATGCTGTCCGCGGCCGGTAACAATGCGCGGCGGATCGGCGCTGACCTCGTGCTTCTGCTGGATACGCGCGGGCACGTCCTGGCGTCGAACGCGCCGCCGGACGCCCGGGTCGGCGCGCCGATCGGTGACCTGCTGCTCGGGCGCTCGAGTGGTCGACGTGACCGGCCGCAATTTATCGTGCTGGGGCGGCGGACCTACCAGTTCTTTCTGGCGCCGGTACGCACACCGGAGATCATCGCCTGGGTCGCAATGGGATTCGCGGTGGACGATGCGTTGGCGCACAAGATCCGGGATCTCGCCGGGGTGCAGGTCACCCTGGCGATCCGGCGCTCGACCGGCCTCACCGATGTAGCCTCGAGCCTGCCCCAGGCGGAGCGTGGCGCGCTGCATGCGGAAGCAGACGTGGCGAGCTCGACGAGAGAGGCCCAGGTCGTGCGCCTCGAGGACTCGAGCTATTTGACGTTCGTGCAGCCGGTCAACTCGCATGGAGTGGCTCTGGAGGCCATTCTCCAAAAGCCCATGGCGGCCGTTCTCGCGCCATATCGGGAGCTGCGCGACTCGCTGCTCGGCATCGACGGTCTCACCCTGATGCTTGCGGCAGTGATCGGCATGATCCTGGGACGCAGCGCCACACGTCCGCTTGGCGAGCTGGTATTGGCCGCGCAACGCATTCAACTGGGCCGGTATGACACGGCTGTCAGGGTAGGCGGCGGACAGGAGTTCCGCAGTCTCGCGACCACGTTCAACAAGATGCAGCGCACGATCGCGGATCGCGAGGCGGACATCACGCGCCATGCGTACTACGATTCCTTGACGGGGCTCCCCAACCGCACCTTGCTCGAGCGCCGGCTGGAGGATCTGCTGGCCGGCGCGGAACGCCCTGAGCGTCTCGCCGTCATTCTCATTCTGGTGCGCAGCGTACAGGAGATCAGCGCCACGTTCGGTCAGACCGTCGGTGACGAGGTGGTGCGGGAAGCCGGGCGGCGCCTGAGCCGCAATGTCGCCACGGATCACATGCTCGCGTGTCTCGGGGAGAGCCGATTCATGGTCGTCGCGCCCGGTTTCTCCGGCGAGCGCGCCCGCATCTACATCGATCAGCTCGCGAGTGCCCTCAGAGGCGGATTTCATCTGTCCGGCATGACACTGGAGCTGACTTTGAACGCCGGCATCTGTGTATTTCCCGATCACGGCACCGCGGCGGGGGAGTTGATGCAACGGGCCCAGATAGCGCTCGAGGACGCGGATAGCGCCCGGTTGGGCGTGGCGAGCTACGAGCTCGGGCGCGACGAGCAGCATCGGCGCAGGCTGACGCTGATCACCGGATTGCGAGCGGCCGCCGAGCGCAATGAGCTGACACTGAAGTACCAGCCCAAAGTGGACATGACGACCCGCACGGTGAAGGGCCTCGAAGCGCTGGTTCGCTGGCATCACGCGACACTCGGACCCGTATCGCCGGGAGAGTTCGTGCCGCTCGCTGAAAGCGCGGGGGCTTCGCGACTCCTGACGAATTGGGTGCTCGGCGCGGCGGTCCGCCAGCTCGGCGAGTGGCGCCGATCGGGGCTCATCGTGCAGGTCGCCGTTAATCTCTCGGCGCCCGACATTCTCGACCCTGATCTCGGGGACAGTGTTCTGCGGCTGCTCGCCGCGGAGCGCCTCGACCCCGGCTCCCTGCTCCTCGAGATCACCGAGAGCGCGGTCATGCGCGACCCGGAGCTCGCCGCCCGCCACATGCAGCCGCTGCGTGCCGCGGGACTGCAGTTCGCGATCGATGACTTCGGCACCGGCCACTCTTCTCTCTCGCAGTTGAGCCGGTTGCCGGTCGATGAGCTGAAGATAGACCGCTCCTTCATCTCGCAGGCGGCCGCGGGCGGCAGCGCGGCGGCGATCGTGGCCTCCACCATCGAGCTCGCCCACGGCATGAATCTGAGCGTGGTCGCCGAGGGAGTGGAGCGGCCGGATGCCTGGAACCTGCTGAAGCGGCTGGGGTGCGACTGTGCCCAGGGCTACCTCATCAGCCCGCCGATCGAGTCGGCGGCGGTGCCGGCGTTCGTGAGCCAAGCCAACCGGTTGCTGCCGGCATCGGACTCCACGGTCGCGCAGATCCGGGCGCTTGGACAGCTTTCCGGCCGCGGCACCGACTGAAGCGCCGGCGGACGCGTCCGTCTGATTGCGGGCGCTACCCGCGTCTGGGCTCGGGGCTCAGATGCCCGCGGATTCGGTCTGCACGACCCGTGGCGCCCGAGCCGTCCGGGCAGCGTGCTCATGATGGAGGGTCCGGCGCAGGACGACCATCGCAATGATCGCCAGAAAAATGCTGCTGGGAATCCAGATGATGAGCCCACCGAGGTGTTGATCGGTCAGCGGCGATATGGGCGCGAAACGGCCGCAGATGCCGTACACCGGATACAGGTCATGACGCGCGAGAGCGAGGATCGCGCCCGCCAACATCATCGGCAACATCACGATGAACAGCATGAGGAGCCGATAGCCGCCCTTGACGCGCGCGAGCGGGTAGGGTCTCGGATCGAGCACGAGCCACCAGAACGGCAGGTCCCCTAGAACGACACTCCAGTTCATGAGGCGGTAGAGGCTGTTGCTCAGCATGACGTCGAAGTGCAGAGACGGCCAGATCCAGATGACCAGGCTGGCGATGTAGAGCGCAGTTGCGGTCCAGGGATCGAAGATCACGCGTCCCAGGGGATGCAGCCGGGCTTTGGCCCGAGCGACGCGCTCACCGAGCCATCGGGGCAGCCCGCTCGCGAGCGCCGCTGCGGGCGCCGAGGCGGCGAGCAGCGCCGGGCCGACATCGTGGAGAATGAAGTGCTGCAGCCTGTGAACGAAGAACATGTGGCTGGCGTAGTAGTCCCAGCTGGTCTGCAGCGCGCAGTAGAGGAGGAAGAGCCCGAAATAGAAGGCGAAGTGGCGGGAAACGGGAGCAGGAGGCTCGGCGCGCTTGACGCCGGCGAGGTAGAGCGTCAAGGCGAGCGCGATCGTCACGAGGACCGTCGGCGAGAAGTCCCACGGAAGAAGCATTGCGAGTGCGGAACGCGGCAAGATGGCTCCAGCGGCCAGAAAAAGGCGGTGCGGCACGGGCCCGCATCCCAAGTCTAGCGCGCGATCCGGCGGCCGCCACCCGAGAATCCCTGCGGTCGAAGTGGAGGCGGGCCTGCGGCCGCCTTAAGATCGCTCCCCCGGAGAAAGCCGCCGTTCGAGGCGCAGAGGCTGAAGGTGACGGTTGCGAGGCGCGAGCACTGGGACTCCGTGTACGGGAGCAAGGCCACCAGCGAGGTCAGCTGGTATGAGCCGCACGCCGAGAAATCCCTCGAGCTCATCGGCAGTGCGGGCGTTGGGCTCGCGCAGCCCATCATCGATGTGGGCGGCGGCGCCTCGTTTCTGGTCGACGATCTGCTCGAGGCCGGCTACCGCGATCTGACGGTGCTGGACGTCTCAGCTGCTGTTCTCGGGAAGCTTCAGGAGCGTCTCGGGCCAAAAGCCTCGCGCGTCACGCTCTTTCACCGGGACGTGACCGCGTTCGAGCCGCAGAGGCGCTACACGCTCTGGCACGACCGTGCCGTCTTTCATTTCCTCGTCGAGCGAGCCGACCGCGAGCGCTATGTCCGCGCGCTGGGCCACGCCTTATGCGCCGAGGGGCACCTCGTCATGGCGACGTTCGGCCCTGCTGGGCCGGAGCGGTGCAGCGGTCTGCCGACCCTGCGATACGACGCGGCGGCGCTGGCAGCGGAGCTGGGTCCGGATTTCAAGCTGATCGAGTCCTCGCTGAGCATCCATCGGACACCATGGGATGCGCCGCAGCAGTTCCTCTATTGCAGGTTTTCTCTGATGCCACGACCGACGGCGTAGGCCCCGCGGAGATCCGCGGTGCCTCGGTGCTCCTACCAGATACGGACTCGCTTCTCCGGCGGCAGATACAGCGTTTCGCCCGGCGTGACATCGAAGGCCTCGTACCAGGCATCGGAGTTACGCACGGTGTCCGCGCGGAATTGCGGCGGCGCATGCGGGTCGCTGAGGACCTGGGCGCGCAAAGCCGCCGGGCGCTCCTTCGCCCCCCAGTTCTGCCCGAACGCGATGAAGAACTGCTGCTCGCCGGTGAAGCCGCCGACTTTGGGCGCCTGTCTGCCCTCGAGTGAATCCTGATAGGCCTCGTGAGCCGCCATCAGGCCGCCCAGATCGGCGATGTCCTCGTCGATCGTCTGCTCCCCGTTCACGTGCAGCCCGGGCAGAGCCAGGTAGCTGTCGTACTGCTGCTCCAGCGCCTTCGCCTCCTCATCGAAGTGCTGGTGATCGGACGGCGTCCACCAGTTGCGCAGCTCGCCCTTGTCGTCGAACGCGCTGCCTTCGGCATCGAAGGTGTGGCTGATCTCATGCCCGATAATGGTCCCGATCGCTCCGTAGTTGTGGGCCGCGGGCGCGTTGGGATCGAAGAAGGGCGGTTGCAGGATCGCGGCCGGGAAGTTGAGCGCATCCTGCAGCGGCAGGTTCACCGCATTCACCGTCTGCGGCTCCATCCACCACTCATGCCGATCGACCGGCTTGCCGATGCGGTCGAGGTTGTAGCGGTACTTCCACAGCCGCGCGCGCCAGGCGTTGCCGAAGAGATCGTCCCGCTTCACCACATAGGCCGAATAGTCCTTCCACGTTTCCGGATAGCCCACACCCACATAGATCGCATCGAGCTTCTTCAGGGCTTCCGCCTTGGTCGCCGGAGCCAGCCACGTCAGCGCCTCGAGCCGCTTGTGCCAGGCGGCGATCAGGTGCGCCACCATGTCTCGTGCCTCCGCCTTCGCCCGTGGCGGAAAGTACTTGCGGACGTAGAGCTGCCCCACCGCATCGCCGAGGTACGCGTTCACGAGGTCGACCGCGCGCTTCCAGCGCGCCTGCTGTTGCGGCACGCCCGTCAGGACCTTGCCCTCGAAGTTGAAGGTCTCCTGCTCGAAGGGGTGCGAGAGGAAGGGGCCGTAATCCTCCAGCAGGTGGAAGGCCAGCCAGTCCTTCCAGGTTTCGAGCGGCGCCGAGGCCACCAGCGCCGACTCGCCTGCGAACGCGGAAGGCTCCCAGACATAGAATTCCCGCTGATTCGCCAAGCCCGCCGCGGCAAAGTACGCATTCCAGTCCAGGCCCGGGGCCTTGGCCGGAAAGTCAGCGCGCGTCCATACGTTGTTCGCCTTCTGGACGACTTCGTTGTCCGCGAGACTCCAGTGCACCTTCGCAATCGCCTGCTCGAGCGCTAGAACCCTGGCCGCGCGGGCCGCCGGCTGCGGGTAGCCGGCGAGTCGCAGCATCGCCGCGATGTGCTGCACGTACTTCGCCCGGACCTGCCGCATGTGCGCGGAATCGTCCAGGTAATACTCGCGGCTGGGCAGCACGAGTCCGCCCTGCAGGAGGTAGATGGCGTAATCGTCCGGGCTCCTGAAGCCGGGCGAAGTCCACAGCCCGAAGAGATTGATGGTGTGGAAGTTCGTGTTGTTGAGGGGGTCCACGTCCGCGCGCAGCAGGCTGCCCAGCATCATCGCCAGCTCCCGCCTGTCGTGGATGGCCTTCACCTTCGAGAGCTCCGGCTGCAGCGGCTTCAGCCCGACCGAGTCGATGCTCTTCGTGTCCATGTAGGAGGCGTACAGGTCGGCGATCTTGCGCTCGTTCGAGCCCGCCGGCGCATTCGAGCGCGCCGCCTGCTGCACGAGAGTTGCCACGTCCTTGCGACTCTTGTCGAGCAGAGCCGTGAAGACGCCTATTCCGGCCCGGTCCGGCGGAATCCTCGTGCGCGCGATCCAGGTGCCGTTGGCGTAGAGATAGAAGTTGTCGCCGGGCTTGACGCTCCGGTCCATGTTCCGGAGCACGATTCCCTGGGCGGTGGGTGATGTCGGTGTCCGCGCCGGCAGCAGCACGGGCGCGGCGAGCAGCAGGGCGGCAGCGAGGGAGGTGGAGGGGCGAAGCCAATGCACGGCGGGATCTCCTTGCGGCAAATCTCGGCAAATCTGCTGGTAGCGCGCGGCCATGGCGCCGCGGCTCACGGTTGCTCGCGGCGAGGCGGAAATGATAGCACCGTCATCCGGGCCGAGGATCGTGCCCACCTTCGCCTCGTCTTGAACAGCCATCGTCGCGTCGCAGCGTCGCGTCGATTGACGGGCCCTGACTTCGTATGGAAAAATCTTCCACAGAATGAAATTAAATTCCATTTTGACGGGGATGCTCGCGCTGGCGATCGTGTGGGTGAGCGGCTGCGCGCAGCGGCGGGCCGCAGCGGCCGAGCGACCCCGGCTGGCGGCGACGCCGCCGATGGGTTGGAACGATTGGGCGCACTATCAGTGCGGCTACACGGCGGGCACGATCCTCGCCAATGCCCGCGCGCTGGTCCGCACCGGACTCGCGGCCCGGGGCTACGATACCGTGACCATCGACGACTGTTGGATGTTGAAGAGCAGGGACGGTCACGGTGATCTGCAGGTCGACCCGGGCCGCTTTCCCGACGGCATGCGCCCGGTCGCGGCGGCGATCCATGCGCTGGGACTGAAGTTCGGCATCTATGAGGATGCGGGCGCGGCGACCTGCGGCGGCTTCGCGGGCAGCGGTGCCGCCAAGGGCGGCGGCCCGGCCCATTTCCTCACCGATGCGAGGCTCTTCGCCTCGTGGGGCGTCGATTATCTGAAGCTCGATGGATGCAACGTGCGGACGTCCAAGGGCCAATCCGGGGAGGCCGCCTACCGGGCGGCCTATCGGGCCGAGAGCATCGCCCTCGAGACCGCCGGCAGGCCTGTCGTGTTCTCGCAGTCCGCGCCCGCGTATTTCCAGGGAACGCCCGACTGGTATGACGTGCTCGGCTGGGTTCGCGGCTATGGCCAGCTCTGGCGCGAGGGCACCGACGTCCAGGTTTACGACGCCGGGCATCCCGATCGATCGCGCTTCGGCAGCGTCATGTGGAACTATGACTACAACCTGCCGCTCGCGCGCTTTCAAAAGCCCGGCAATTGGAATGACGCCGATTTCATCATCGGCGGCGACAGCGGCATGACGCTGGCCGAGACGCGCAGCCAGCTTGCCCTCTGGTCGATGATGTCCGCGCCGTTGATCCTGAGCTCGCGGCTCGAGAAGCTGTCGCCGGCGGCGATCGCGGTCCTGGGCAACAGCGCGGTATTGTCGGTCGATCAGGACCCCCTCGGCCGCATGGCCACTCTGCTGCGCCGCAGCGCGTCGCTGGATCTGCTGCTGAAGCCGCTGCGGGACGGCGACTATGCCGTGGCCGTCCTGAACCGCGGTACGCAGGCGCTTCACGTCGAGATCGCTGCGCGCGATCTCGGATTCGCCGCGGTTGGCTGCCGGCTGGACGTCCGCGATCTGTGGACCGGTGCCCGACGGATATCGGTCGCCGTCCTCGGCGGCGAGATCCAGCCGCAGGACACCGACATCTGGAAGATCCGCCCGGCTGCCGATTGCGGCACGCCCGAGCGCATCGGTGTCATCACCCGGATCGTGCCGAATGTGCCGGAGGATCGTCAGGACTCGCAGGACTACACGCGCTGCCTCGCCGCGCCAAGTACGGTCCGGCAATGCGAAGGCACGGCGGCGGAGACGTGGCGGATCATGGCGGATGGCACGGTACGCTCGGCGCAGGAGTGCCTCACCCAGGTTGGCGATCGCGCGACCCTGGCGAAATGCGGGTCAGGGGACGAGCAACGCTGGCAGTACACCCTGCCCGGAAACCTCATCAACAGGGGAAGTCATCTCTGTCTGACCGCCCCGACCCACGGCGCCGTCGCGGTCCGGGCCTGCGGACACAACCTGGCCTCGCAGATCTGGGCCTTGCCCAATGATGTGACGAGCGGCGCCACCGCGCGCTGACTCATCGCGCCGCGACCGTGCCCGACTCCGTCCAAGTCATCGAGACCAACGCCTCCGGCGCGCGGACCGACCGGAGGGCCCTCGCGCTCATGGCCGGCCTTTTCGCTCTCTTCGGCTGCGTGACCTGGCTCAATGGCGTTCTGATCCCGTTTCTCAAGATGGTTTGCCGGCTCGATACGTTCGAGGCGCTGCTCGTCACCTTTGCCTTCTATATCGCGTACTTCGTCATGGCCATCCCGTCGGCGCGGGTGCTGGCGGGCACCGGCTATCGGCGCGGCATGGCTCTCGGATTGGCAGTGATGGCCGCGGGCACCCTGGTATTCGTGCCCGCGGCACTGACGCGCTCCTATGGCGCCTTTCTCGCGGGATTGTTCGTTCAGGGGACGGGCCTCTGCCTGCTGCAGACGGCGGCCAATCCGTACGTGATCATCCTGGGGCCGCTCGAGAGCGCCGCGCGCCGCGTCTCCATCATGGGCGTATGCAACAAGCTCGCGGGGGCGATCAGCCCGATGGTGCTGGGCGCATGGGTCTACGCCGATTTCGGTCACGTCCCGCTGACGGGGGATGGACCGATCGCCGCAGCCGCGCTGAGCACGCTGGCGCATCGGCTCATCGTCCCCTACGTGACAATGGCCCTCGGGCTGCTGGCGCTGACCCTCGGCGTGGCACGCTCCGGCCTGCCGGAGCCGCCCGAGCCGCCGGCCGAGGAGGAGGGACGCGCGGGAGCCCAATTCCGCTGGGCGCACCACCCCCTGCTGATCTTCGGCTTCTGGGCACTCTTTTTCGAGATGGCGCTGGAAGTGATCTCGGGCGATACCATCGTGCTCTACGGGCAGGCATTGCACTTCCCGATCCAGACCGCCCGCTTCTTCGCCAGCCTGACGCTGACCGGCATGGTCATCGGCTACCTGCTCGGGATCGTGCTGATCCCCAAGCGCGTGAGCCAGGAGCGGGCACTGGCGCTCTCCGCCGCCCTGGGCATCGCGCTGACCCTCGCGATCGCCGTCACGCACGGAGTCGTCAGCGTCCTCATGGTCGCATCGTTGGGATTCGCGAACGCGGTGCTCTGGCCGGCGATCTTCCCGATCGCGCTCACGGGCTTGGGCGAGCACACCAAGACCGGCGCGGCCGTCATGATCATGGCGATCATCGGCGGCGCCGTCGTGCCCCCCGCGTACGGTTTGCTCGCGCGCGCCGTCGGCAACCAGATGGCCTATCTGTCGCTCGTCCCCATGTACGCCGTCATCCTGAGTTACGCGCTCTATGCGCGTCGTAGAATGGACAACTCACGCGCACTGGCCGGAGCGAGCTCATGAGCCGCAATTCACGTCGGGACAGAGCGGGCGCCGTTCCGCCGCCGCAGGACACCCCGCCTCCCTCGAAACGGGGGCCGGGAGATCTTCTCGAGCGCATCCGCAGCGACATGGGGCATCTCTCCAAGGCGTTCGGCCGCATCGCGAAATACCTGGTGGCGGACCCCGATTCCTTCATGCACGCCCCGCTGAGGACCATCGCGGCCGGGGCCGGCGTCAGCGAGCCGAGCATCGTGCGCTACTGCAAGAGCTACGGCTGCAAGGGCGTACCCGAGTTCCGGATCGAGCTGGCGAAATCCCTGGCGCGCGAGCTGCCGGAATTCCGCCTGAACCTGATCGCGCCCAACGTCTCCGACCGGGAGCAGGTCAACGTCAGCAAGAAGCGGTCGATCGCGCGCTACGCCGCGGGCCTGATCGAGCGCGAGCGCGCGATCATCATCGACTCGGGGTCGACCCTGCGGACCTTTGCCACGCAGCTCGGCGAGGCGCGCGGGCTGTCGATCCTCACCGCCGATCTCGAGGTCGTCAACCTGCTGAGCCGCTACAAGCAACACGAGGTCATCGTCCCGGCCGGAACCGTTCGTTACGACACGATGACGGTGGGCGGGCGGTTCATCGAGCGATTTCTCGCGGAGCTGCACTTCGATACCTTCTTCCTCGGCGCGGACGCGATCGACCTTCGCCTGGGGCTCAGCACCTTCAACGAGGAAGAGGCGCAGAAGAATGCCGCCATGATCCGCGCCAGCGATCGCGTGGTGGTGTTGGCCGACTCCTCCAAATTCGGCACGCCGAGCCTGCATCGCATCTGCGACATCCGCAGAGTAAACGTCATCGTGACGGATACCGATGTGGATCCGGCGCGCGTGCAGCAGCTCGAGGAGCTCGGCATCGCGGTCCATTGTGTCGATGCGCGCACCGGCCAGCGGACCGTCGGCCGGCGCAAAGCCCGACCGTGAGGCCGAGGTGGAGAAGCGTCTCTTCGGCGGGATGGATGTGGGCGGCAGCAAGATCGAGACTTGCCTGTTCGATAAGCAGTTTCGCGTGCTCGAGCGGCGGCGCGTGCAGACGACATGCGCCACTTACGCAGAGCTTCTGGACGGCATCGTCCGGGAGGCACGTTGGCTCGACGAATGCGCCGGCGGCGCTGTCGATCTCGGCATCGGCCTTCCGGGACTGGTCGATCACGCGACCGGCCGCGCCCTGACTTCCAACCTTCCGGCCACCGGACGGCCACTGCGCGAGGATCTGGTTGCGAGGCTCGGCCGCAGCGTGGCGATGGCCAACGACTGCAAATGCTTCGCCCTCTCGGAAGCCAACGGCGGCGCGGGGGAGGGCTCCGAGACCACGCTCGGGCTGATCCTCGGAACGGGAGTCGGCGGCGGCGTCACCCACCGCGGGCGGCTGGTGCTCGGGCACAACGATCTGCCGGGTGAGCTCGGGCATCTGGGCATACCGGGGCGGCTCGCGGCGCAGGGGCAGCTGCCCCTTTTGTCCTGCGGCTGCGGGCAGGTCGGATGCTACGAAACACTGGTGTCAGGCCCCGGTCTCGCGCGTCTCGCGGCCCGGCATGGCGGGGCGGGGCGGTCGCCGGCGGAGATTGCTCGGCTCGCCGGCGCCGGCGATGGCGCCATGGCGGCGGCGATGCGCGAGTGGCTGACCTTGCTGGCCGAGTTGATTCACACGGCGCAGTGCACGATAGACATGGATTGCGTGGTGCTGGGCGGCGGCCTGTCGCGGATTCCCGATGTGGCGCCAATGCTGGCGGACGCCTACCGCGCGCGCCGGATCGCGGGCCGTGAGACTCGCATCGCGGTGGCCCGTTTCGGCGATGCCAGCGGGACCCGGGGCGCCGCGATGCTTCTGACCCAACCCTGAATCAGGCACGCGGCGCGCATGAGAACCCTCGCTCCGCTCGATCCGACGGCGGCCGAGGCCGAGCCCCCGGCGCGCGGGCCGTGGTGGCTGCAGCCCGCGATGCTCTTCGAGGGCGAGCGACTGCGCAGCGGCATGGCGCTGCGGATCGAAGGCGGGCGAATCACGGCCATCGCTCCCGCGTCCGAGTCGCGTGCCGAGCCCGCACGCTGTTGGCAAAGTGACTGCATCGCGTGTCCCGCCTTCGTCGACTGCCAAGTCAACGGAGGCGGCGGACGGCTCTTCAACAACGAGCCGACGCCGGAGGCACTGATCGCCATCGCGGCCGCGCACCGGCGCGGCGGGACGGGCGCTTGGATGCCGACGCTGCTCACCAGCGCTCCGGCGGTCATGGAGCAGGCCGTCGAGGCGGTCCTCGCGCTGCACGGACGCCACGGCGTCGCCGGAATGCACATCGAAGGCCCGCATATCTCGCCCGAATTTCGCGGCGCTCACGCGCTCGAGCTCATCAGACCTTACGATGAGCACACTCGCGGACTGCTGCGCCGGCTGCGCGATCGGAACGTGCCGGTGATACTCACGCTGGCCCCCGAGCGCCTGCCGCCCGGCGCGTTGCGGGAGTTGGTGGCCATGGGCGTGCGGGTGTCCATCGGACACAGCGGGGCGAGCGAGGAGGAGACGCGCACGGCGCTCGCGGAGGGCGCAAGCCTCTTCACCCATCTCTTCAATGGGATGCCGCCGCTGCGCACCAAGAAGGTCGGGATGACGGGGGTCGCCCTCGACAGCACCGCGTGGTGCGGCGTCATCGCGGACGGGTGGCACGTCGACGACACGATGTTGCGTTTGGCCGTGCGTGCCAAGCGGCCCCCCGGCGCTCTCTTCGCCGTGACCGATGCAATGCCCACGGTGCACGGTCCGCCCGAGTTCGAGTTGTACGGCGCCAGGATCCGCTTGCGCGAGGGCAAGCTGATCGATGCGCGAGGCTCGCTCGCCGGTGTGCACATCGACATGATCAGCACGCTGCGACGGCTGGTGTGTGACGTGGAGCTGCCACTGGAGACGGCACTCGCCATGGTGACGTCGATCCCGGCCCGTGCGGCGGGCCTGGACGCGGAATATGGCCGACTGGCCGGGAACGTCCGCGCCAATATCCTGCTGCTCGATCCCGGGCCGGTGCAGGCGCGAGCCCTGATCCTCGACGGCATTGTTGCGGACCGGGGTGTGATGTAGTAATTTTCCACAGAATGTATAAACACTACATTTTGGCGATGCTCGCCGGCTCTCTGCTCGCGGTTGGGGCGCATGGCGCGCGGGCGGCGTCGCTGCGCGTGACGGTAAGCGCACGAGGCGAGTACAGCATCGGCGAGGCCGCGGCTCCCCCTGCGATCGTCGCCGCCGTGGCGGCGGAAGTGGACGGCCACTGGCTGCGTGCGACGGACTATCCACGCTGCGATGTTGCGCGCGCTCGCACCCAAGGGTATCTCGGCCAGGCGGCCCAATGGCAGGTGAGCTGCTCGGGCCTGCGCGGGCAGCCCAACCTGACGTACCGGCTGCGCGCCTACGGGTCGGAGCCATTCGCCGATCTTCGTGCCGAGGTCGTGAACTCCACGGGTCGCCCGGTCAACGTCCAGGCCATCCGCCTGGTGGCCGCCTCCGCCGGACCGGTCGTGAGCCTCGGTGGGAGCCCGGCAGCCGACCGTGTCCTCTCCGACAGCTTCAGCGAAGATCGGCCGGCGATGCGGATACGCGACCTCGGTCAGTTCCGCGGCGGGATGGCGCGGGCCGTCGGCAGCCAGTTGATCTACAACCGCGAGAGTCGCGCCAGCCTCTTCATCGGCGCACTGACCTCGGAGCGGTTTCTGACTGTCCTGCGGCTCGAGGTCTCCTCGGCGGGCGGTGTGCCGGCCGTCAGGGAATATCAGGTGGACTCGACCGGCACGACAGAGCTCGAAGACGAGAACTCCCTGGCGGAATCGCCGGCCGAAGACCGTATCACCCTGAGTCTTCCAGTGGCACCGGGGGGGCGCCTGGGCTCGGAGACCATCGTCCTCAGCGTGAGTCACGATTATCACCACCAGCTTCAGACCTACGGGCGCCTCATCCGGCAAATCCATCACGCCAGAGTCGATGCGCCGCCTCTCATGGGATGGTGGAGCTGGACCGCGTATTACTTCGGACTCGACTCCGGCGCGGCGCTGACCAATGCCGCCTGGGAGGCACAGCACCTGAAGGCCTACGGTTATGATCTCTTTCATATCGACGAGGGCTATCAGTACGCGCGCGGGGACTACATCAGCCCCAATGCGACTCTCTTTCCGCGGGGCATGACGCAACTCGAGTACGCCGTTCGCGGCCTCGGCCTCACTCCCGGCATCTGGACGGCTCCGTTCGAGGTGTCGGAGCGCTCCTGGGTCTATCGACATCATCCGGATTGGCTGGTCAAGAACGGGCGCGGCCGGCCCATTCACGCCGGCAACGTGGTGGACGGCAAGGATCCGCTCTACATCCTGGATGTCACCAATCCCGGCGCCCAGGCCTACCTGCGCAACACGTATCAAACGCTCGTGCGCGAGTGGGGCATCCATTACATCAAGCTCGATTTCATGGACGACAGCGCGATCGAAGGCGATTACTACAAGCCGCACACGACCGGCATGGAGGCGCAGCGCATCGGCTTGGGAATCATCCGCGACGCCGTCGGAGATGACGTATACCTCGACAAGGACGGCAGCGTGATGCTGAATCCCGTCGGGTATGTCGATTACGGCCGGATCTCCCAGGACACCGGGCACAGCTTCGAGGCGAGCCGCGATGCCGCCACGGGTATCGCCGCGCGCTACTACATGGATCGGAATTACTTCGTTTCGGACCCGGACGCCTTCACGGTCTCCCGGCAGCGGATCACCGACCAGACCTGGCACGAAGGCAAGCAGCCGCTGACGCTTGCCGAGGCGCAGGTGTCGATAGCGCTCGCGGCGGTTTCCGGCGGCATGCTCGAGATCGGCGACAACCTGCCTTCGCTCGAGGGCTCGCCGCGCCGGCTCGCGCTCATCGAAAACGAGGCGCTGATCGACATGGTGCGCCTCGGCAAGGCGTCGATCCCCGAGGACCTGATGAGCTACTCCGCGGCCGATCGACAGCCGAGCGTGTTCTTCCTGCCGGAGTCGGCCCGCCAGAGCATCCTCACGGTCTTCAACTGGACGGAAAAGCCGACGCAACATGCCGTCAAGCTTTCCGACCTCGGGCTGCGGGCAGGAGATTCCTACGAGCTGACCGATGTCCTCAGCCCGCGGACTGCCGTGCCGTCGGCCGCGGGCACGGTGCGGCTGCAGCTGCCACCGCACTCCGTGCGCATGCTCGAGATAGTGGACCGGAACGTTCCGGCCGCCTCGCCGGTATTCGAAGTCCAGTGTCCCCGCAGCGGCAGGACCGGATCGGTGCTCGCTTGCGTGGCCACGGCCCGCGGCGCGGAGCCCGTGCTGACCTATGACTGGACGTTCGGCGACGGAGTCTCGGCACAGGGTGCGCGAGTCGAGCACACCTGGACGGAGCCTGGCGACTACTCCGTTCAGGTGTCGGCGATCGGCCTCGACGGCAAGGTGTCGAAGCAGCAAGTGGACGTGCGGGCGATCGGATACATGTCCACGGTGTTTGCGCCGAAAGGGATCCGCAGACTCGGGCCACCCCGGTAGCCTCACCGCCGCGCGATCAAGCCAGCAGGACATCCACCCCGCGGCGGCGCAACTCCTCGATGACGCCGGGTGGCGCGGCCGAGTCGGTGATGAGCACGTCGAGCTGCTCTACGTGCGCGATGACGGAGATGTTGCGGCGCATCAGTTTGGAAGAGTCCGCGACGGCCACCACCTGACGTGCGATTTCGATCATCTTCAGGTTCAGTTGCGCCTCCGGCAGGTGCGGAGTCATCACCCCGAGCGTCGGATCGATGGCGTCCGCGCCCAGAAAGAGGCGATCGGCCCGCAATTCCGCGAGCGCAGCCTCGCCGATGTGGCCGGAAAGGGAATCGGACTCGCGCCGCAGGATCCCGCCCGGCATGATCAGCCGCACCATCGGCGCGCTCGCGAGCAGCATGGCGACGTTGAGCGCGTTGGTGATCACGTTGATCGACTGCAGCGGCGCCTCGCGGATCTGCTTGGCGATCTCCGCGGTGGTCGTCCCCGAATCGAGAATGATCGTCTCGCCGTCGCGGATGAGTGAGACCGCCAGGCGCGCGATGCGCACCTTCTCGGTGTGATGCAGCGTCTCTTTCACCGTGAGCGGCTGATCGAGACCGTCCCGTGGCAGGAGCGCTCCGCCGTGGCTGCGCACGACGGCGCCGACACGCTCCAGGGCCGCCAGATCGGCGCGAATGGTCACCGCGGAAGTGGCGAATCGCCTGGCGAGAGCCATGACCGTGACGCGGCCGCTCTGCTGCAGGAGATCGCAGATGCGCCGCCGCCGCTCCTCGACGAGCAGCCCGGGCTCGACCGCGCTCTCGGCCGCGTGGGATTCGGCGCCGGCTTCATCGCGGGGAAGAGGGTCGTGCATAGATACCTTTCGATCTCGCTCGGTGCGCAAGGTTACACAAGCCCGCTCGCGTTCCCTGGGTCTGCGTGTTATGACTTTCGTAATCTTTCGATACTGGCAATATACGCTTTCGTATTTAAAATTTCAGCTCGAAGTATTGACCAATACGTAAGCACTCGAAATAATAAGCAGGGTTGCGATTGAGTCTTCGCTTGCTATTGAAATGGGGGAGAGGACTTGGAACGAGTCGCGCAGGTCCTACCGGTGAGCCGCCGCGCCGGGCTCGTCTATGCACTCGTCACCACGCTTTTCTGGGGGGTGTGGGGCGCGTTTGCGGGCATGCCCGCGGAGCATGGCTTCCCTGAGACGCTCATCTACGTGGTGTGGGCGATCACCATGATTCCGCCGGCGCTCTACGCTCTCGGACGCAGCGGCTGGAAGCTGCCCACGGACCGCCGTTCGGTAATGCTCGGAGCGCTGATCGGACTCACGGGTGCGGGCGGGCAGATGTTGCTCTTCCACGCCGTCCACACCGGGCCCACGTACCTCATCTTCCCGCTGATCGCCCTGTCGCCGGTCGTGACCATCGCGATGTCGCTCCTCTGGCTGCGCGAGCGAACCACGGTCATCGGCGCGCTCGGGATCCTGATCGCCCTCGCCGCCCTGCCGCTCTTCGACTACCAACCGGGCCAGGGATTGGGCCCTGGATTGAGCGGCCACGGCATCGCCTGGTTCCTCTACTCGCTCATCATCCTCGCCGCCTGGGGCGTGCAGGCCTTCTTCATCAAGCTGGCCAACCGCAGCATGAGCGCGGAAGGCATCTTCTTCTACATGATGCTCATGGGGCTCGCGCTCGTGCCGGTGGCCCTGTGGATGACGGACTTCTCGCGGCCGATCAACTATGGCCTCGACGGCCCGTATCTCGCCGCCGCCACCCAGATCGTGAACTCCGTGGGCGCGCTCACGCTGGTCTACGCTTTCCGCTACGGGAAGGCGATCGTCGTCTCACCGCTCACCAACGCGGGCGCGCCCCTCATCACCGCGCTCCTCGCGCTCGCGCTGTTGGGCCTGGTGCCCCAGCCGCTCAAGATCGCCGGCATCGTGTTGGCGTTCATCGCGGCGGCGCTGCTGACCATCGAGCCGGAGGAAGGCACGTGAAAGCGCTGCTCGAGCTCGTGCGGCGCCACCGCGGCGGCGAGGCTGCCGGGATCCATTCGGTCTGCTCGGCGCATCCCCTGGCGCTGCGCGCCGCGCTCGAGCACGCGTGCGCCACGGGCGCTTACGCCCTGATCGAGGCCACTTCGAACCAGGTGAATCAGGAGGGCGGCTACACCGGGCTGCGGCCGGCGCAGTTCCGCGACCTCGTGTTGGCGCTGGCGGATGCGAGCGGGCTGCCGCGCGAGCGCGTCCTGCTCGGCGGCGATCATCTCGGGCCCAACGCCTGGCAGTCCCTGCCGGCGAACGAAGCGCTTGCGCGCGCGGGCGTCATGGTCGGCGAGTATGTGCGTGCGGGCTACCGCAAGATTCACCTCGACTGCTCGATGTCGTGCGCGGGCGACCCGCCAGCTCTTGCCGATGCGATCGTGGCGGAACGCACCGCCTCGTTGTGCGCCCGCGCGGAGGATGCGTGGCGTGAGTCCGGCGGCGAGCCGCCGGTCTATGTGGTCGGCACGGAGGTGCCGGTGCCGGGCGGTGCTCAGGAGGATCTGCACGAGCTCGCCGTCACGGAGCCGCGCGCGGCGCTGGCGACCGTCGCGGCCCATCGTTCCGCCTTCGGGGCGAGAGGCCTGGAGAGCGCGTGGGAACGAGTCATCGGCCTGGTGGTGCAGCCCGGCGTGGAGTTCGATCACGATCGCGTCATCGATTATCGGCCGGAAAAGGCGCGACGCCTGAGCCACTGTATCGGCGACTTGCCGAACCTCGTGTTCGAGGCGCACTCCACCGACTACCAGATGGAAACGGCTCTGCGCGCGCTGGTGCGCGATCACTTCGCCATCCTGAAGGTCGGTCCGGCGGTCACCTTCGCGCTGCGTGAGGCAGTGTGGGCGCTCGACGGCATCGAGCACGAGTGGCGCGGCGAGTCGCGCTCCGCCAAGGTGCGCGCGACGATCCTCCAGGTCATGCGAGACGACCCGCGGCATTGGCGCAAATACTACCACGGCACCGGGACGGCCCTCGATCTGCAGCTGCAGTACAGCCTGAGCGACCGCATCCGTTATTACTGGCCGGCCCCGGCGGTGGTCGCGGCACTCGAGCGTCTGCGCGCCACTTTCGACGACGGCACGCCACCGCTGGCGCTGCTTTCCCAGTATCTGCCCACGGCCCATGCCGCGGTGCGCGCCGGGGAGCTCCGGCCGCGGATGGGCGATCTCGTGATCCACCAAATCCGACAGGTTCTATCCCGTTACTCGCGGGCCAGCGATCCGCGAACATCAGAAGAAGGGTCCGTATCATGAAGACGTCTCCCGATTTGGCCGTGGCAGTCGGTGCCTGCAGCCTTCTCCTCGCTTTGCAGCTTGCGGGGCCCGCGCTCGCGCATGGGGCCGACGCCACCACCGCGACCGCTGCCCCGGCCACCGCCGCGGCGCAGGATTCGTCATCGGACGCGACATCGAACGCCGGCTCGGCGCAGCTGAGCGAAGTTGTGGTGACCGGCATCCGGGCCGACCTCGAGAAGGCGCTCGACACGAAGGAGTTCGCGCCCGTCATTCTCGATTCGATCGATTCGACGCAGCTCGGCCGCTTCCCGGACGCCGACGTTGCGGATTCCCTCGAGCACCTGCCGGGTATCACCGTGTCGCGCACAACCGGTGGGGAAGGTCAAAAGATCACCGTGCAGGGCCTGAGCTCCGAATACAACATCGTCACGATGGATAACCGCATTCTCGCGAGCGACGACGATGGCCGCGATATCGCCTTCGACGTGCTGCCATCGGAGCTCATCACCGGCGCCGATGTGCTCAAGTCACCCGAGGCTTCCGCGGTGGAGGGCAGCATCGGCGGCACGGTGAACCTGCATACCGCCAGTGCATTCGATCACCCGGGCTTTCACGCGGACGCCAACGCCGAGGGCGACTGGAACGACATGTCGCACCTCACGAGCAAGAAGTTCTCCGCCTTCATCAGCGACACCAATGCCGATCGGACGCTGGGGTTCGTGCTCGGAGCGGTCGACACGGACCTGAAGTCGCGCACCGACTCGCTGAACGCCTACAATCAGAATTACTACGGGCCTATCAGCTACCCGTATCCGCCCGACGGGGTCACTCCGCCACCCGGGTCCGTGCCGCTCGTCGCGACACCGTGCTGCATCACCTTCGGCTCGATCTTCGATGACAAGAAGCGTACCGGCATCATCGGCAACCTGGAGTGGCGCCCGAACGACAGCTTCCGGCTCAAGGCCGACGGGCTATGGACGCACTTGAACGACCCGCAGATCGGCTACAACGAGTCCTACTATTTCGCGGCCAATCCCGACGGCACGCCGTTCGAGAACAATGCCGTGGTGCAGGATGGTACGATCACCTCCGTCTCAGTGGACAACTTTCAGCCGGAGATGGTGAACAACACCATAAACCGCAAGGTCGACACGTTCCTCTATGGCCTCAACGCGCAGTGGAAGCCCACCGACAGCCTCACCTTCGGCGCGGATCTCTACCGCTCCACGGCGAGCCGCCCCGAGGGCGGCCAGGACACCTTCGTGACCGCCGGCCTCGTGAACGACCAGCCGACCGCCGAGGACATCCTGAACTTTGCCGACGTGCCCAACAGCCTGCCGGACATCAACGTGGTCGTGCCGCCGAGCCAGCTCGGCCTCTCGACCTGTCCTGCGGGTACGGGGAGCACCACGAATCCCGGCTATTGCTCCTACACTGCGCTGATGGATTCCCGGTACCTGAACAGCAACAACTACTGGTCGACCCACTATGTGGGCCTCAACGGCTTCTCGGTGCACGACAAGATCACCGGGCTGACGCTGAGCGGGGCCTGGCGGGCCGACATGGGTCCCTTCGAGCAGTTGCTCTTCGGCGTGGGCGGCACCAACCGCGCCAAGGAGCAGGTCGACTCGGACAACGACTGGACCAACGGCTCCGGTCAATACGGCACCCTTTACCAGACCGCGGGTTGCCCGGTGCAATGCAACCCCTATTCGTTCGGTTCTCAGGGATTCAACGTAGTCTCGCTGATGAGCCTGCCGAACTTCATGGAGGGCGCCGGCGGCTCGTATCCCACGGTGCTTCCGGCGCTGAATGTCGGGCAGCTGCTCGCCTTCCTGAAGAGCCTCGATGGCAAGCCCAACCCCTTCTACTGCACTTCGCTGCCCTGCAGCTCACCCTTCGATTTCTCGCAGACCCTGCCACAGGTCAACGCCTCCAACTCATACGCGGTGACGGAGAAGACCGTCTCGGCTTATCTGGAGGGTGACTTCGGCGGCTCGCGCTGGTCGGGTAACCTGGGTGTTCGCGTGGTGCACACCACGACGACTGCCAATACCGCGCCCGCCGTGCCGGTGTCACTGTGGACGCCATCCAATACGGCGAGCAGCACCCAGACCTGGAACGTCCAGTACGGCAATTCGCAAGCGCTAGGCGGCAAAGGCAGCTACACGTTGGCGCTGCCGTCGCTGAATCTCGCCTACTGGGTCGTCCGGGATCGCCTGCAGGCCCGCCTGGCGGTGGCCCAGACGATGGCGCGGCCCAACCTGAGTCAGCTCGCGCCGACCTCGACCAACAACGCGGAGAACGGCACGCCGGAGCTCGATTACAGCGGTACGGCTGGACTGAAGCCGATCCGCGCGAACCAGATCGATCTGTCGCTCGAGTGGTACTATTCGCCGCATTCCGCCTTTACGGCGGACGTGTTTGCCAAGAAAGTCATGGACGATATCTACGATGCCGTCTCGACCAACGTCGACTTGGGGACGAAGGAATACATTGGCGGACCCCCGGGCACGGTTCCCGGCACGCCATTTCTGTGGACGATCACGGCGCCCGCGAACGGCTCGGAGAGCACGTATTCGGGCGTGGAGCTTACCTGGCAGGAAATTCTGCTCGATGGCTTCGGCACCCGCATGCAGTTCACGGCTACGCGCACCCGCAGCTACGATCAGTACGGCAACTTCGTTGGCGCGATCAATGCCGCGCCGCCCACGACGTGGACGATCGGGTTCTTCTACGACAAGGGCGCGATCAGCGCGGACGTCAATTGGGACCACCAGTCGAGCTTCACGGCCGCGTGCTCGCAGTGCACGGAGATACCGGGATGGCCGGCGATCACCCAGCAGTTCAACTGGGTCACGGCCAGCCTGCACTACCGCTTCGCGCATGGCTTCGAGGTTTATTGGGAAGGCAAGAATCTCAGCAACTCCATTTCCCGCAGCTATCTCAATGGCAACCCGCTCCTGCCCTGGGCGCCAGGCCAGAACACCGGCGGCAGCGAGAGCGGTGTGGGTTATGGCTACAGTGCATTCGGCCGCACTTATGTACTGGGACTCGCCTACCGCTACTGACAACGGATGACACGTGAACGACTCGACCGAAGTTCTGGGGCGGAGCGCGGCGCAGATCAGGTCCGCGGGGGCCCAGTGGACCGCGCGGGAGATCGCGCAGCAGCCGACGCTGTGGCCGCAGATCGCGCGGCAGGTTGGCACGGACGGCGGCTTGCGGGGTTACCTCGCGCCGCTCCTCGGCAACGCGGCCGTGCGCATTGTGCTCACCGGCGCCGGCACTTCGGCATATATCGGGAAGTGTCTCGCGCCGGCGCTGGCGAAGGTTGGCCTGCAGGCGCAAGCGATCCCGACCACGGACATCGTCGCCAGCCCGCAGGGTACGCTCGTGCGCAAGGCGCCGACCCTGATGGTCCATTTCGCCCGCTCCGGTGACAGCCCGGAGAGCGTCGCCGCCCTGGAGCTCGCGGAGCGGCAGATCGAGCAATGTCATCATCTGATCGTGACCTGCAACGCCGAAGGCGAGCTCAGTCGCCGCGCGCGCGGCCTGCGGCACGCCCATGCGATCGTGCTGCCGGAGGCGTGCAACGACCAGAGTTTCGCGATGACCTCGAGTTTCACCGGGATGCTGCTCGCGGCGGCACTGGCCCTCGGCGCCGTGCCGGCGGGTCCGGGCCGGATCGAGGCCGCCGCCGCCCTGGGTGCCGGGATCCTCTCGGCCCAGGTGCCGCTCGCCGATACCCTGGTACGGGCGCAGTTCGATCGCGTCGTGTTCGTGGGCAGCAACGAGCTCAAGGGCCTGGCGCTCGAGTCGGCTCTGAAGATGCTGGAGTTGACCGACGGCCGGGTGGTGAGTATCGGCGAATCGCCGCTCGGCTTCCGTCACGGCCCGAAGACCATCGTCAACGGCAGCACCCTGGTGGTGAGCTTCCTGAGCAACGACCCCTACACGCGCCAGTACGATCTGGATCTGCTGCGGGAGCTGAGGAGCGATGCCGTGGCGGGGCGAGTCGTGGCGCTCTCTGCTCTGGCGGACGACCGTGACCACCCGGATACCGTCGTTCTGGACGGGAACGCGCGCGCGGCCGGAAAATTGACGGATCTCGAGCTCTGTCTGCCCTACGCCGCCTTCGCACAGACACTGGCGCTGCTCAGATCGATATCGCTCGGCTTGTCGCCGGATACGCCGAATGCGGCCGGGACGGTGAATCGAGTGGTTCGAGGCGTATCCATCTATCCTTTTCAGACCTCGTCGTGAAGACTTTCCTCGGCGTCGATGGCGGAGGCACCAAAACACGCTTTCTGCTCGTAGACGAGGCGGGGAGGGTACTGGCCTCGCACCTCGAGGGTCCCGCCTATTACCTCGAGATCGGGCTGGAAGAGCTGCGCCGGATGCTGGCGCACGGAATCACGCAAACGCTGCGACAAGGCCAGGTGCGCGAGGAAGACCTCAGCCACGCGTTCCTGGCTCTGCCGGCCTATGGAGAGGACAGCAAGCTGTTGCCCGCTCTGGACGCGGCGCCGCTGGAGGCTCTGCCCCACCGGCGCTATCGCTGCGACAACGACATGGTGTGCGGCTGGGCGGGTGCACTTGCGGGCGCCGATGGTATCAACATAGTGGCGGGCACGGGCTCGATCGCTTATGGAGAGTACGACGGCCGCAGAGCCCGCGCCGGCGGCTGGGGCGAGCTCTTCAGCGACGAGGGGTCCTCTTATTGGCTGGCGCGCGAAGGTTTGCGTCTCTTCTCACGCATGAGTGACGGCCGCCTGCCGCGTGGGCCGCTCCATGAGCAGGTGCAGCGCCACTTTGCGTTGGCGAGCGATCTCGACCTTTGCGCCGCCATATACGGCAAGGAGATCGCCCAACGGAGCCAGTTCGCGCAGCTGTCGAAGCTCGTCGCCGCGGCGGCGGCGGAAGGCGATCAGGCCGCGCTCGGGCTTTTCGAGAGCGCCGCCGAAGAGCTCGCCGACATGATCGATGCCGTTCGCGGCCAACTGCGGATCCCGGCGCAGGCGTCCGTCCTGGTGTCCTCTTCCGGAGGGATGTTTCAGCCGGGCAACGGCCTGCGTGCGGCACTGAGCGCGCAGCTGCAGCGGCGGTCCGCTCAATACCGGTTCATCGAGGCCAGACTGCCGCCCGACATGGGAGCCGTCATCCAGGCCGCGAGGCTCAATGGCACTCCGCTCGGCGCCGACAGTGTGGCCGCGCTGGCACGCGCCGCCAGGTAACCGAGAGGCCGATGATCCGCAGGACTTTCCTCAAGACGCTGATGGCCGGCGCCGGCGCGTCCATGATCGACGCGGGAGTCAGGGGGGTGAATGCCGCCGCGAAAACGCCGCCCGGCGGTCGTTCGCGGCGCAGAAAGGTCATCATCGGTGGCGCGGGCATCACCGGCTTGTGCTGCGGCTACGAGCTCATGAAGGCCGGCTTCGACGTCACGGTCCTCGAGGCCTCGGGACGATATGGCGGCCACGTATTTACCGGCAGCGATGGCTTGTCGGACGGGCTGTACGCCGACTTCGGCGCCGATCACATCACCAGGCCGGGCTATGAGCGGCTCCTGGCGTATGCCGCGGAATTCGGCATTCCGCTGGTTTCCTATCCCAACGCCGAAGGCGCCTGGTTGCCTTACAACGACCATGATCTGAGGATGATCGGCGACAAGCTTTATACGAACCGGATGCTGGCCGATCCCGGGACGCTCGCGGGGCTCGGCTTCAACAGTCGCGAGGCCCGGTTTCTCTCGAGTCATCCCTGGTATGAGCTCGAGAGTCTCTATCTGCGTACGTACGTGGATGAGCTCGAGGATCCGCAACATCCCTTCGGCAAGGGCCTCGACGACCTTGATGAGGTTCCCGTCAACGAGCTCTACCGCAAGCAGGGCGCCTCGCAGGCCGCCATCGCATATCTGGGAGAAGAGCAAACCAGTGCGCTCTATCGCATCTGGCGGCTGGCGGCCGAGCGATCCCGGCACATCCCGCCCTCGCAGGGAGAGATGTTCCGCCTGCAGGGCGGCAACGAGCAGCTCCCCGTTGCCTTCGCGAGGCGCCTCGGCTCGCGGGTGAGACTGGCGCACCCGATCACCGCGGTCGAGCGAAGCGACACCGGAGTCAGGGTGAGCCACCGTGAATATGGATACGACGGGGACAAGATCCTGGAGGCGGATTTTTTCGTCAACTGCATCAGCCTGACCGTCTTCAGGAAGATTCGCATCACGCCGCCGCTCTCGCCGGCAAAGCAGCACGTCGTCGACAACCTGACGTACACGTCTCATCCGTTCTACGTGTTCGAGGCCGCCTCGAAGTTCTGGCTCGACGATGGGCTGCAGAGCATCAACATGGAGTTCGATCAGCCGCTCATCTCCTCGATCTGGGAGGTGCCGTCGGAAGTGAAGACGACGCGGGTCATCCTGAAAGCCTATGGTCCGGGAGGGGTCGAGCCGCAAAGAGTGTTGGCTGCCTTTCGGCAGGTCTACCCGGGAAAACGCGACACCATCGTGCAGGCACTGACCCGGGACTGGACCCAGGACGAGTTGGCGCCGAGCTGCGAGATGCTGCCGTTTCCGATCGGGCAGATGCGCAAATTCTGGCCGGAGGTCCTGAAGCCGGACGGCCGGATCTACTTTGCGGGAACGTATGCGGATCTTCTCAGCCGCGGCATGGAATCGTGTATCCGCTCCGCCCAGCGGGTCGCCCGGGAGATCGCGGAGGCGGCATGACGGTGAGGCTGAGTCTTCTCACGCTCCTGCTGGCGCTCCTCGTCTGCAACGGCCGCGCGATTGCGAAGGAACGCTATTACTCGGCGGCCGACTTCGGGCGCGTCGAGAAAGTCGACGCCCACATGCACGTGTACGGACCGGCCGATCGGCTGGTGGCCGAGGCGATCCGCGATCGCGTCCACTTCCTGACGATCAACGTCGACTCGCCGGATCATGGGCCGATTCCCCGTCAGCTCCACGACGCCGCATCGCTGCGACGGCGATATCCGGGCCGGGTTGCCTTCGCCGGAACCTTCTCGGCAGCAGGCTTCACGAAACCGGGCTGGTCGCGCGCGGCCCTGGGCGAGATCGACGACGCGCTGGCAGAAGGCGCGGTGGGCGTGAAGATCTGGAAGAACTTCGGCATGGTCGTGCGCGACACCAACGGCCGATACGTGATGCCGGACGATCCGCGACTCGAGCCGATCTACTCCATGCTCGAGCGCGAGCACATCGTGCTGCTGGGGCACCTGGCGGAGCCGCTCGACTGCTGGCTTCCTTATTCGAAAATGATCGTCAAGGGGGACGCCGACTACTATCGCCAGCACCCGCAGTACTACATGTACCTGCATCCGGACAGGCCGAAGCACGATCAGATCCTGGCCGCCCGCGACCGGATGTTGGCGGCGCATCCGCAACTACGCTTCGATGCGTTGCATCTGGCGTCCCTGGAATGGGACGTCGATCGGATCGGCGCGTTCCTCGATCGATTCCCCGAGGCGGACGTCGACATGGCGGCGCGGATCGGGCAGCTCGAATACCAGGCGCAGACTCATCCCGACAAAGTCAGGCGGTTCTTTCTCCGCTACCAGGATCGGATCCTCTATGGCACGGACGACGCCTACGGGCCGTCGGACGACGACCCGAAGGCGGTTGCCGCAATCGCTGCCGACTGGCGTCGGGACTGGCTGTTCCTCGTGACCGGCGACGAGCTGCACTCCCCGGACCTCGACCGCTCGTTCCGCGGCCTGCACCTGCCGCGGCGCGTCGTGGACAAGATCTACCGCAAGAACGCGGTCGCGCTCTTCCCGCAGGCCTGGCCTGGCCTGCGATGAGGCGGCGTCGGGGCCGCGCTATAGCAGCGCCCGAACGGCCTTGGCGATGCCCGCGGAGTCGAGGCCCTGGTGCCCCATCTGTTGCCACAGGCCGCCGCAGCCTTCGCGCTGGGTGCCGATGTGATCGTAGCGTCCCTTGAAGCCCGCCTGCAGCAGATAGCTGCCGAAGCGGCTGCCGAGTCCCGTCTTGACGTTCCAACCTTCCGCGACCAACACGAAGGGCGCGCTGGCCAGCGTGCGCATCATCTGCGGGTCGACGACGTTGATGGTGGGCTTGTTGATCAGGCCGATCCTGACTCCCTGCTCCTGCAGGGCGATGACCGCATCCAGGGCGCGATAGACAGTCTCGCCGACGGCCACGACATAGCCGCCTCCGGACGGCGCCGGGCGCACGAGGTAGTCCTTGCCGGGCTCGAACGGCTTGCCCTGGTACAACGGCTTGCCGTCCTCACCGAGGATATCGGGCACCGCGGCCCGGGTGGAGAACACGAAGCGCAGCCCCGGGTCCCTGAAGATGCGCTTGACGCAGGCCGCGAACTGGTGCTGGTCGACCGGGAAGTACAGCCGGGTCGTATCCGCGCCATGCACCGGGGTCACGCCGCCGTCGGCGAACATGCTGTTGATGCCGAAGTGGCAGGTGTTGTCGGCCATGTCGTCGACGCCGCTGTGGCTGAAGTGCGCGAGCACGTTCGAGAAATTCAGCCGCGCCATGGTGATCTCGCTGATGCACATCTCGAGAAAGGCGCTGAAGGTCGCGTAGATGCCCTGCTTGCCGGCGACCGCGCCGAAGCCGGCGGCGGCCGAATAGTTACCGCGCTCCATGATGCCGCCGCGGATGAAGACCTCGGGGTGCTTCTTGCGGACGTGGTGCAGGCCCTGTGAGCCCTCGAGATCGTTGTCGAACACCCGCACGCCGGCGAGGCGCTCCGCCTCGGTCATGCCGTCGAGGAGCTCGTTGATGATCTTGCCGAAGTCGTCGCGGTTCTTGCCGGCACCGCTCGAGCCCTTGAAGGTCAGCGGGCTCTTCGCCGGTCTCGCGGCCTTGAGCATCTCGATCGCCTGCTCGTAGCCGCCGCGCTGCTCGAGATAATGAATCGCGACCTCGGCCTCCAGGACCTCATGCGCCTTGGGGCTGCCTTCCGCGCCGGCGATGCCCGGAGCCATGCGGCGCTTGATCACCAGCGCGCGCGGCCTCTCGTCCGAGAATACGCGGCAGAGATCGATGTAGAGCGCATCCAGATCCTCACCCATGGTGGTATCCGTCTGCAGCTCGTAGCCGGAGAGGGTGCGGGTCAGATCGTAGCCGACCATGTATTCCTGCGGATGACCCGCGATCGTCACGTTATTGTCATCGACGAGCACTTTGATATTGAGCTGTTTGCCGACGCATAGGCGCGCCGCCTCCGCGTTGTCGCCCTCCATTTGGCTGCCGTCCGAGCCCAGCAGCACGACGGCTTTGCCCGGATTGGCCATGGCGATGCCGTTGCAGAACGCCCACATGTGGCCGAGACGGCCGGAGCTGAATTCCACGCCGGGTGTCAGCATCTTCTCGGGGTGCCCCGGCAGGCCGCTGTCGAACTCCCGATAGTGCAGCAGCCGCTCGGCGGGCATGGCTCCATTCAATACGGAAAGAAGATACTGGGTGGCGACGCGGTGCCCGGCCTCGTCGTAGAAGACCGGCACGATCGGCGCGCCGCTGGCGATGAAGGCGCGGATGATCATGACCTCCGGCACCGTATCGTAGGCGCCGCCCGTGTGTCCGGAGAGCCCCTTGGCGCCGGCGAGCGCCGTGAAGAACACGATCGCATCGCGGCAAAGCTGGATGTTGTGGCGCAGATCCGCTTTCTGCGCATCCGTGAGCGTGCCCGGTTTCGGATCGAGCTTCAGCGGCCGCAGCTGCGTGAGGTCGATCGGGAATTTTTCGGCGGCCATGCTTTGCTCCGTCTCGGGAATCGATGGGGGTGGGCCATAGTAATACAGCTTGACCTTCCAGCGGGGGGAGGCCTTATATAGGTTCCAGTGAACTGGAAGGAGTGCCTCGATGACGACTCGAAGCTCGAATGAGGATGGCGGCGCGATCGTGCTCACGATCTCGGGCATGACCTGCGGCGGCTGCGCCGGCGCGGTCGGCCGCGCCCTGTCCCAGGTCCCCGGCGTGGCCGAGGCCCGGGTGGACCTGTCGCAGGCTCGGGCGACCGTCACCGGGACGGCCCGCGCGGAGGATCTGATCCGGGCAGTGGAAGCCGCCGGTTTCAGCGGCGGCCTGGCCTGAAGGATGCGGCGCGAGCTCGCCATTTCCGGGATGACCTGCGCGACCTGCGCGCTGCGCGTGGAGCGGGCGCTCTCGGCCGTGCCGGGCGTCGCGCGCGCGGAGGTGAATCTCGCGACCCATCACGGTGCGGTGGAGGGTATCGCCGGGGCGCTGCGGCCCGCCGATCTGGTGGCCGCCGTGCGCCGCGCCGGCTATGAAGCGGAGCTGCTGACAGGCGAGGTCGAGCAGGACCGGAAGATCGCCGCGGCCGAGGCGCGGCGGATGAGGGCCGAGAGCCTTCGCCTCGCGGTCGCCGTCGTGCTGAGCGTTCCGCTTCTCGCCCCCATGCTCGGGGTCATGGTGCCGGGCTGGCTGCAGGTTGCTCTCGCGACCCCCGTGCAGTTCCTCATCGGAGCCCGGTTCTACGTCGGTGCGTGGCAGGCGCTGCGAGCGCGTATGGGCAACATGGATCTGCTGGTGGCGCTCGGGACCTCGGCCGCTTACTTCTACAGTCTCTATCTTCTGTTGGCGGGCCTGCTGACGCATACCGCCGCGACTGATCTTTATTTCGATTCCGCGGCGGTCGTGATCGCGCTGGTGACGGTGGGCAAGTGGCTGGAAGAGCGTGCCAAACGCTCCACGACCGCCCAGATCCGGGCCCTTCTCTCGCTGCGGCCGGAGCGGGCGCGGGTCGAGCGCGGCGGCGGGGAGGTCGAGGTTCCCGCGAACGCCGTCGCCGTGGGTGATGTGGTGGTGGTGCGGCCCGGGGAGCGGCTGCCGGTCGATGGCACGGTGCTCGCGGGGCGGAGCGCTGTCGATGAGAGCCTGTTGACGGGTGAAAGCCTACCGGTTGCCAAGGCGCCGGGCGATCGGGTTACGGGCGGCTCGGTCAACGGCGGCGGCCTCCTGCGCATCGAGACGACGGCGGTCGGCGATCAGTCCACGCTGTCGCGGATCATCGCGCTCGTCGAGGGCGCGCATTTCAAGAAGGCGCCCGTGCAGCGCCTCGTCGATCGGGTCTCCGGGGTGTTCGTGCCGGTGGTCGTGGCCGTTGCGCTCGCAACGCTCCTCGGGTGGTGGCTGATGAGCGGCCGCTTCACGGTGGGGTTGCTGGCGGCCGTGTCGGTGTTGGTGATTGCCTGTCCGTGCTCGCTCGGCCTCGCCACGCCGACGGCGCTCATGGTGGGCACGGGCGCGGCGGCCAGGGCTGGTATTCTCATTCGCGACGCCGAGGCGCTGGAGCGCGCGCACCGTCTGGATACGATCGTTCTCGACAAAACGGGGACGTTGACCGAAGGGGCGCCCAGAGTGACGGAGGTCATGCCGAACGGCGTTTCCGAGCGCGAGCTGTTGCGGCTCGCCGCCGCGGTGCAGTCGGGCAGCGAGCATCCGCTGGCGCGCGCGATCCTGGCGCGCGCCCGTGAGCTGGACGACAAGGGAAACCCCGAGTCCGGCTTCGCGCACGAGCGGGGCGGCGAGCCCTCCGGCGGCGCGGGCGCTGCACGGCCGGTGCTCGAGGATTTTCAGAGCCATGCCGGCATGGGAGTGACGGCTCGCCTCGGCGGCAGACATGTCGTCATCGGCAATCGCGGCCTGATGCGGATTCACGGCATCGCCACCGAGGCCGGCGAGTCGCAGGCAGCGAGTCTCGAAAGCCAGGGCCGCACGGTGATGTGGGTCGGGGCGCTCGACAGCGAGCCGAGGTGGTTGGGTTGTATCGCGGTATCGGATCCGATCAAGCCGGAGGCGGCCGCCGCGGTCCGGTATCTGCGTGAAATTGGCCTCGACACCGTGCTCCTCACCGGCGACAACGAGCGGACCGCGGCGGCTGTGGCGACGCAGCTCGGCATCCGCCGGGTGCTCGCGGGTGTTCTGCCGCAAGAGAAGGCGGCTGAGGTGCGGCGTCTGCAGGCGGAAGGCCGGTGCGTGGGCATGGTGGGGGACGGTGTCAACGATGCGCCAGCTCTCGCCGCAGCCGATGTCGGTTTTGCGATGGGTACCGGGACTGACGTTGCGATGCAGACGGCGGGCGTTACGCTGATGCGCGGCGATCCCCGACTCTTGGGCGATGCCATCTCTGTCAGCCGGGCAACTTACCGAAAGATCCGCCAGGGCCTTTTCTGGGCATTCATCTACAACGTCATCGGGCTGCCCGCCGCGGCCCTCGGATTCCTGAGCCCGGTGATCGCCGGCGCGGCCATGGCGCTATCGTCGGTGAGCGTGGTGTCGAATGCGCTGCTGCTGCGGGGTTGGCACTCGACGACGGCCCCGGGAGATGGCCCGGGGAGATCAAGGTGAAAGGCAGGGAGGTCATGACGATCGGGCAGGCTGCGGCGAGCTCCGGCGTGCCGCCCAAGACCATCCGGTACTACGAGGAGCTGGGACTGCTGAAGCCCGCCGAGCGCCTCGCCAATCGGTACCGGGCCTACGACGACAGCAATGTCCAGACGCTGCGCTTCATTCGCCGCGCGCGGGACCTCGGTTTCTCGCTCGAGGAGATCGACCGGCTCCTCGCCCTCTATCGCAACCGGCGGCGAGCGAGCGAGGACGTCAAGCGCGTCGCACTGGCGCACGTCGCCGAGCTCGATCACAAGATCGCCGAGCTCACGCGGATCCGCGACACGCTGGCCGAGCTCGCCCGCCGCTGTCATGGCGATCAGCGCCCGGAATGCCCGATTCTGCAGGATCTCGAGGGTCCGCGACCGGTATGACCGGATGCCCGAGCCTGGCGCTTCGCGGCCCCGCTCGCCGCGCTCAGGCGGGCCGGCCTATCGAATCGAGGGCGCTCATCGACTGCGCCGGCAGGTCGAGCTCGACTGCCGCGAGGTTCTCGCGCAAATGACGCACCGAGGAGGTGCCCGGGATGAGCAGAACGTTGGGTGCGCGCCTGTGCAGCCAGGCCAGGGCGGCCTGCATGGGTGATGCGCTCAGGCGTTCCGCCACGTCGCTCAGGATGGAGGATTGCAGCGGCGTGAATCCACCCAGCGGGAAGAACGGCACGTAGGCGATTCCTTCGCCGGCCAGCTGCTCGATGAGCGCATCGTCGGCCCTATGCGCCAGGTTGTAATGATTCTGGACGCAGACGATCTCACAGATGCGGCGCCCTTCCTCGATCTGCGCCGGCGTGACGTTGCTGAGGCCGATGTGCCGTACCAACCCCTGGCGCTGCAGCTCCGCAAGTGCAGTGAGCGGCGCTTCTATCGAGCCCTCCGCCGGTACATGGATGTCGTGCATCGCCCGCAGGTTGACCACCTCCAGGACATCGATGCGCAGATTGCGCAGGTTGTCGTGCACGGCACGCGTCAACTCTTCGGCGGAGAAAGCCGGCAGCCAGGAGGCATCGGCGCCGCGCCGCGCCCCGATCTTGGTGACGATGACCAGATCGTCCGGGTAGGGATGCAGCGCCTCACGGATCAGCTGGTTGGTGACGTGCGGGCCGTAGAAGTCGCTGGTGTCGATGTGATTCGCGCCGAGCGCGATGGCCTCGCGCAGCACGGCCAGCGCTGCTGCCCGATCCTTGGGGGGACCGAAGACGCCGGGGCCGGCGAGCTGCATGGCGCCGTAGCCCATCCGGCTGACGTGGCGATCGCCCAGCTTGAAAGTGTCGGGGAACTCGATGGGGGACATGCTCGACCTCCTTTGAGAAGGCGCGACGTTACGCGTTTTCCCCGCGCGCGATAATCGGGCACAATCCGTACGGGCTGTGCGAGAAAGCGAACAATGAAGGTGGATCTCAGCGATCTGGGTGCTTTCGTCGCGGTGGTGCGTGCGGGCGGCTTTCGCGAAGGCGCCAGAGCGAGCGGAGGCAGCGCGTCCGGCCTCAGCGAGGCGGTGCGCCGCCTGGAATCGCAGCTCGGCGTGAGATTGCTGCATAGAACCACCCGCAGCGTGGTTCCAACCGAGGCGGGCGGCCGTCTGCACGAGCGGCTGCGGCCGGCTTTGACCGAGGTGGAAGCGGCGCTCGATGTCGTGAACGGATATCGCGATCGTCCTGCGGGCACGCTCAGACTCAATGTGCCGATCAGCGCGGCGCGGCTGGTGTTGCCCGCGATCGTGCCGCCTTTCCTGGCGGCGTTTCCGCAGATCCGGCTGGAGGTCATTGCCGAGGAGAGCTTCGTCGATGTCCTCGCGGCCGGATGCGATGCCGGAATCCGCTATGGCGAGCGGCTCGAGCAGGACATGATCGCCGTGCCCATCGGCCCGCGGATGCAACGCTTTGCGACTGCCGCCTCTCCGGACTATCTCGATCGCTGTGGCCGGCCGGGTCATCCGCGCGACCTCTTGAGCCATTCCTGCCTGCTCGGGCGGTTCCCGAGTGGAGTCAGCGCTCTTTGGGAGTTCGAGCGTGCAGGCGAAGTGATCCGCATCGAGCCGACGGGACCGTTGCTCGTCCGCGTCGGTGGGGCGACGGATCTCGCCGTGGCTGCGGCCATTGCCGGCACCGGCATCATCAGCCTGTTCGAGGACTGGCTGCGTCCGCATTTTCAAAGCGGTGCGCTCGAGCCCGTGCTGGAGCCCTGGTGGCAGAGCTTCCCGGGACCCTTCCTCTACTATCCCGGGCGCCGCCTGGTACCCGCACCGCTGCGCGCCTTCATCGACTTCATCAGGGAGCATGCCCCGTAACTTCTCGCCGGTCCCGGTGTTCTACGTCCATCACTGAGGCGAGCGGGAGGAATTCGAGATGGTCCGATTCGACGCGAGGCAATGCATAACGGCGTCACTGGCCGCACTGCTTTTCATGGTCGGTGCGCAAAGCGTCCAGGCGAAGGGCTGTATCAAGGGCGCAGCGGTAGGCGCCGTGGCGGGACACGTTGCGCGGCACCATGCCGTGCTGGGCGCGGCGGCCGGGTGCATAGTCGGCCATCACATGGCGAAGAAGAAAGAGCGCGCGCAGAAGGAGCAGCGAAAAGAAGAGAAGCGGGAAGAGCGACGCCAGCAGTACGAGTCCACGAGCCCCTGAGTCGCGGCTTCCCGGTCATATCCGCCGGTAGATCTCGCGGTTGAGGCGCTCCATGTGCCGCTCGGGCTGAGCCACGGGCGAGAACCCGAACTGCCGATAGAGCTCGTGCGCGTCGGCGGTCACCAGGCTCCAGCGGCGCAGGCCCTGAAGCAGCGGGTGGTCCGTGGCCATTCCGAGCATGGCTTTCGACAGGCCGTGGCCACGATGCTCCTCGAGCACGTAAACGTCGCCGACATAGCAGAAAGTCGCGTAGTCGGAGATGAAGCGGGCGAGACCGACCTGCGCGCCCGTGGCCGCGTACGCGCCGATGCAGAGTGAGCCGCGGATGGCGCGGTCCACGACCTCCAGCGGAATGCCTGGCGACCAGTAGGAGCGCTCCAGATACGCATGGATGGCGCGCCGATCGAGGAGGGCGGGGTCGTCAGAAACCGTATACGAGGCTACACGCCGCGCAGGCAACGTCGGCCGCATTGTCAGATCCAGACGTCGTTCTGTGCTGTGCGCTCGCCGCCTTCGTGCCCGGTATTGAGGGTGCCGCGGGGCTCTATCAACATGAGCTTCACCTCTCCTTCCGCGCAAGGCTTGTGTTTGACTCCCTTCGGGATGACGTACATCTCGCCCGCACTCAGGCGGACCGGCCCGTCCTCGAAATCGATCCGCAGGGTCCCTTCCAGTACGATGAAGGTCTCGTCCGTCTCGGGGTGGTCGTGCCAGATGAAATCGCCGTCGATGCGCACGAGCTTGAACTGGTAGTCGTTCATCTGCGCGACGACTTTCGGTTGCCACTGCTCCCGGAAGAGGGAGAACTTCTGCTGCAGGTTGATCGCTTGACGGCTCATGATCAGGAGCTGGGGGAGGCCGGGGAGGCGGGCGCGTTGGCGGGCGGCGTGGGTGCGGCGGGGTTGTCCGTCACCGCCTGCCACGCCTGCTGCGCGGCCGGCGAGAGCTTGTCCATGTGCTTCAGGAAGAGCGCCAGTGTCCACATCTGCTGATCGGACAGGGTCGCCTTCCACGAAGGCATGCCCGACCAGCGGATGCCGTGGGCGATCTTCCAGTACGTCACGCCTTCCGAATCGTCTTCCACCCCGTCGGTGGCGAGTTGCGGCGGCTTCGGGTACTCCCCTTTCGCGACCGGGCTGGTCGAGGCGTCTCCGGCCGCGGTGCCGTGGCAGATGGCGCAGTGCCGGCCGTAGAGTTGGATGCCGGCGATGAGATTGGTGTCATTCAACGCCACGGGATTCGGAGTCTTCGGCGCCTCGTTCGCCAGCGTCGCGTGCAGCGAAAGCCTCGCGGCCCAGTGCTCGAGCGGCAGGGGCCCGGAATCGGCGCTTGCGGGGATCACCCCTTTGGCGAGGAGGACGTAGATGCACGCTGCCGCGGCCAGGATGGTGAGGATCACACCGACGATGAATGCTTTGACCATGGGCCGAACCCCCGCTCGAGTTGCTTATTGAAGGGCTGCCGCCGCAGCGCCTTAGCCACTCACCCTAGCCAATCGCGTTCCGCCCTGCAAACGCCCACTGCAGCGCTCCAGCTACCGTTCTCGACGCGCGCCGCGCAGGCATGCTAGGATTCGCGGCCCGGCGCAGGGCGGCCATTTCCCCAATGGCCCTCGTGACCCCGCGCCCGGTATCTCGCGGCGCGCCCGTAGCTCAGTTGGATAGAGCGCATGGCTACGAACCATGAGGTCGGGAGTTCGAATCTCTCCGGGCGCGCCATTTATCCAAAAAACCAGAGCGGCTTCTGTCCATTGCGCGTCCGTGGCCCCGGCTTCACGGGCGGACCATACGGCTGCTCAGTTCATCGCAGTCGGACGGGCAGCGTACAGGCCTGGGAACAGCTTCGCGAGCGCAGCCACCTTGGGCGCATCGAAGGTCATGATGTAGAGATTGTGCGGATGAAGGGTTGCAAAATTCTGGTGATAGGCCTCAGCCCGATAGAAAGGCCGCGCGCTCTCGATGCGGGTAACGATCGGTGCCGGGAAGAGATGGGCGGCCTCGAGCTGACCCACGTAGGCCTCCGCGATACGCCTCTGCGCACCGTTCACCGGCCAGATCTCGCTGCGGTACTGTGATCCCTGGTCGGGTCCCTGGTAGTCGAGCTCCGTGGGATCGGTCGCCACGGAGAAGTAGACCCGCAGCAACGTCCCGTAACTGACGAGATGCGGATCGAAGACGATCTCGACCGACTCAGCATGCCCGGTCGTACCAGTGCCGACGTCCTCGTAGTGAGCGGTATTGCGGTCGCCTCCTGTATAGCCGGAAACCGCCTCGAGGACTCCCCGAACGTGCTGAAAGACGACCTGCATTCCCCAGAAGCACCCGCCCGAGAGGATGGCCGTCTCGGACCCCGAGGTCTTCGCCAGCGGCTCATCTACGGCGGGTGCTGGCGCTACAGCTTGCGTCTCGGCCGCCGAGGCGGATAGACCGAGCATGCCGACGATCAACGCGCCCGTGAGGGAGGCAGCCGCCAGCGCGGCCGCGATCGGCATTGGAAATCTGCAGGTCACGGTGCAGTGCTCCTCGGGAGAACCCTCACGTCCTCGAAGTTCGCTGCAGCGGTCACGGGCGTTACAACAGCAGAGGTCGGGGCGCGGCGGCGCGCAGCGCCGGGCCGGCAGGGCCGAGCAATTCTCCATTTCAATATGTTCAGCGCTGGGTGAGGCCGGGGGGCTTCTGGCGTATCCTCGGGTCGGCGAAGGAGGGGATCGATGGAGAGCGAGGCGATCAACCGGTTGCTGGTGGTCGATGACGAGGCGGCGCAGGTCGAGGCGCTGTGCCGCACGCTCGAGGACGAGGGCTTCTCGGTCGAAGGATTTACGGGCGCCCGGGCGGCACTCACCGCGCTGACCCCCGGCGCTTTCGACATCGTGCTGACGGACCTTACGATGCCTGGCATGGATGGCATCGCCTTCCTCAATGCCGCCCGGGCGGTCGACCCGGAGCTCGCGGGCATCGTGATGACGGGCCACGGCACCCTCGCGACGGCCGTCGAGGCGATGAAGGCCGGCGCGCTCGATTACATCCTCAAGCCGTTCGATCTGCGTGTGATCCTGCGCGTGCTGGCGCGCACGCAGGCCATGCTGCGGCTGCGCCGGGAGAATGCCGCTCTCCTGGCCCGGCTGTCGCAGCGCACCGTGGAGCTGGAGACCGCCAATCGCGAGCTGCAGGTGGCGAATCGCGAGCTCGAGGCGTTCAGCTATTCCGTATCGCACGACCTGCGCGCACCGCTGCGCGCGATCGACGGCCTGCTGAGCGTGGTGCGGGAGGATTTCGGCGCCGCCGTCGCGCCGGAAGCGCATCCCCACATCGAGGCCATCGCCTCGCAGGCGACCCGCATGGGGGAGCTGATCGAGGATCTGCTGCGCCTCTCGCGCCTCGGCCGGGAGCCACTGCGAAAGCGATCGGTCGACATGCGCGGCCTCGTGCAGGAGGTGGTGGGCGAGCTGCACGCCGCCGAGGCGGCGCGCTCTCTCGACATCAGAATCGGCGAGCTGCCCGCGGCACAAGCCGACCCGTCGCTGCTGCGCCAGGTGTGGGTGAATCTGGTTGCCAACGCACTCAAGTTCACGCGCCGCCGGGAACGGGCTCTCATCGAGATCGCCGGCGCCCCCCACGCCGACCACAAGCTGTACTCGATCAGGGACAACGGCGCCGGCTTCGATCCGCGCCGCGCCGATCGGCTGTTCGGGATCTTTCAGCGCCTGCATCCCGCGCAGGAGTTCGAGGGAACGGGCGTCGGCCTGTCGATCGCACGGCGAATCATCGAGCGCCACGGCGGCAGCATGTGGGCCGAGGGGGAGCCCGACCGCGGCGCGGCGTTCCACTTCACGCTTCCGTGACCTTGCCCGCGTGACCGCGCTCTCAGGCGCGTGCGGCGCGGGAATGACATAATCCGCCGCCTCATGCCGCACCGCTCATCGCCTTTGCGCTTCGGGGTCTACTCCCTGTTCCTCGCCGCTACCGCCGTTCTCGCCGCAATACCGGCGCACGCGCAGTGGCACGCGCTGCAGACACTCGAGGCCCGCGGAGCGCTGGTCTCGGCCGCCGCCATCGATCTCGATGACGGCGATCACGTCATCCAGGAGCTCAATGCGACACAACGCCTGACGCCGGCGTCGCTCACGAAGCTGACCACCGCCGCGCTCGCGCTGCAAACCTGGCCGGCCGGCAAGATGTTCGACACCCGCCTGCTCGCCGACGCGCCCATCCTGCGCGGCCGGCTGACCGGCGATCTCATCCTCCAGGGGGCGGGCGATCCATCGCTCGACGATCAGTCGCTGTGGCAGTTGGCCGCGCAGGTGCGAGGCGCCGGTGTGGCCGTGGTGAGCGGCGACCTCTTCGTCGATCCGGCGCCATTCGGCGTCGTGACCTGCGAGACGCAGGATCGCTGCCACGCGCTCGAGAGCAGCGACTCGGCCTACAACGCGCCGCTCGCCTCGGTCGGCGTCGATTTCGGCAACTGGTGCGTGGTCGTCCGGCCCACGGCGCCGGGCGCCGCGGCGCTGGTGCGCGGCTGCGGTGTGACGCGCCTGCCCATCGCCGTGCAGGGCGCGATCCGTACGGTCGCCAGGGGGCGGCGGCAGACCCTATGGGTCGAGCGGCGCACGAGCCCGGCCGGCGAGGACCTGCTGCAGGTGGGCGGCGACGTTCCGATGGGGGACGACCAGACGGTGTATCGCTCCATGTCGAATCCGCTGGTCGGAGTGGGCCTGTTGCTGAAGGAGACGCTGCACGAGATCGGCGTCGAAGTCGCGGGGCAAGTGGTCGTTCGCGCCAGCCAGCCGCCGCCCGGCAGCTACGAGCTCGGCGACATCGAGGGCCTCAGCCTGCAGGAGCAGCTGGGGCGGATGCTCCGGTTTTCCAACAACTACATCGCCGACGTGCTCACCATGGACATGGCGGCGAGCGTCGATGATCATCCGCCGCAGGCGCTGGCCTCGGCAGGGAAGCTGCTGTCGGACTTCGTCGAGCGGGTACAGGCGCGCGACCGGCCCGCAACCCGCGTCCCGCCGCCGATCTACAGCGGCAGCGGACTCACCACCGACAATCGGCTGTCGGCCAACGACCTGGTGCGACTGCTCGCCTATCAGTATCGCGACGCGCGCCATTTCCCCGCGTTCTATGGTGGACTCGTCGTGCCGCGCGATGCGCCGTTCGTGTTCCTGCGTGATGGCGATGAGGCCTGGCTCGATCGCGTGGCGCTGAAGACCGGCACGCTCGACAATCCGCGCTCGGTCTGCGGCATTGCCGGCTATCTGCGCAAGCGAAACGGCGGCTGGATTGCTTTTGCCGCCATCGTCAACGGCGGGCCCGAATGGAAGCACGTGCCGCTCTTCCAGGCGATTGCGGCCGAGCGCGACGACATCCAATCCTTGCTCCGGCGCTTTTGAGAAAGCGCTGGATCCGGGCTCCCGCCCGGCCCGGCGCCCCGCCACCGGCGGCGGCGGAGCACATCCCTGTGCCTGGACGGGAAGCGCCTGAAAATGGCGTCAGAAACATTTCAGCAATCGTTAAGCTTCGCCGCGTAGCGTCCCGCCTCACATCCACCAGAGGGGGTATGCATGAAGGGCCAGTCCCGCCGGATTTCCGGCACTGAAGCGGTTCTGCTCTCGGGTCTCGGTCTCATTTGCGCCATACACGCGAATGCCCAGTCCGCGGACCAGGCTGCCGGTCCGGCGCCGCTGCAGCTGCAACAGGTGGTCGTCACCGGAACGCTGATCCCCACCAACCCCGACGCCGTGGCCGTTCCGGTTACCAGCCTCGATGCGTCCACCCTCGCCGCGACCGGCATATCGAACGATATGCTCGCCAGTCTGGAGAAGACGGTTCCGGCTTTCGCGGGCCGCAGCAATGCCGGCAGCAACAACGCGCAGAATCACAACCAGTTCACGGCCGGAGGCTCGCAGATCGAGCTGCGCAACCTGCCGACTCTGGTGCTCCTGAATGGCCAGCGGCTGGCGCTCGATGCGGTCGCCGGCCTCACCGGCAGCAAGGATTTCGTCGATGTCAGTCAGATTCCCGCCGCGGCGCTGGAGCGGGTCGATGTGCTCACCGACGGCGCTTCCTCGCTCTATGGCTCCGACGCCATCGGCGGTGTGGTGAACTTCATTCTCAAGCACGATTATCACGGCGTGACTTTCGGCACTCACTATGGCACGGCCGACGGCGGCTATCGGGATCGATCAGCGTTCGTGACTGCGGGTGGGGACGTCGGACCGGTCAACGTCACCGCGACAGCGAGTTACGCGAAGACTACCCCGCTCTGGGCGGATACGCGCGCGTTCAGCAGCCCGAAGTATGGCGTCACCCCGGGCACCGCTCTGCCCGGAACCGTCGCGGGGGGCGCCTATGCCCTGATGCCCGGTCTGACCTTTCCGTCCGTGCCGACCGGCACCGCCGCCACGGCGGCCAGCTACTCGCAGCTGCCCGGTGTCTACTACCCCACGAGCGCCTCGCAACTCTCCAACGCCTTCGATTTCTCGAAGTACTCCATGCTTCTGCAGCAGGAGGAGCACAAGAGCTTCGTCGCCAACATCACCTCGAAGCCGCTGTTTGGCGGCAGCACGGAGCTCTTTGGCGACGTCCTGGCGTCCCAGAATAAGGTCGTATCGACGGCGTGGCAGACGTCGAGCCAGCCGTTCTCCGCGGCCACCGTCAGCGTGCCGGCAGGATCGCCCTACGACCCGCTGACCACCGCAACGACGGCGACCTTCGCCGACCTCAACCGGCCGAAGGGCGTATACGACACCACGGACGCTTATCAATTCACCCTCGGTCTCAAGGGACACCTGACGCGCACGTGGACCTGGCAGACCTCCGTCGATTACAGCGAGAGCAAGCTGGCGGAGGACGACACCAACCTGATCTACAAGCCCAACCTGGCGGCCGCGGTCGCCGGCGGCTACGACTCCGGCGGTGTTGCAACGCCCGGCGGCGCCTACAGCGAGGTCTACTCCGGCTTGTCGAAAGCCAATCCGATGGTGCTGGTGCCGGCGCTCGATCCGTTCGCGGTCACCGGAAACCCGGCGGCCACGCTCGCGAACGTCTACGGGACCGAGATGCTGCACGGCGACAGCAAGCTGTATTCGTGGGACGGGCATGCGGTGGGCAATCTCTTCAGGCTCCCTGCGGGCCCGCTGAGCCTCGCCATCGGAGCGAGCTGGCGGCGCGAGGAAGTTTCGGGCCACGCGGACCCGAACGGCCGCAATACCGACCCGGCGACGGGGCTCACCACCGGCAACGATCAGAACTGGCAGAACGGGGTATATACGGACCCGTTCAGCCATGGGCGGGACGACAGCGCCGCGTACGCCGAAACGCGCATCCCGGTTTTCTCCAGCCGCATGGACATCCCGGGCCTCGACCAGGTGGAGCTCACCGCGGCTGGCCGCTTCGAGCACTACAGCGACGCCGGCAGCGCCACCGACCCGAAGTTCGGTTTCCGCTGGGCGCCGTTCGACAGCCAGTTCGCCTTCAACGGCAACTACACGAAGTCATTCGTGGCGCCGCCGCTGTTCCAGGCGTACGGTCCGTACGACACCCGCCAGGTGACGGGCGCCATCCCGGCCGGCGCGGGAGTCTTCGGCGAGCCGGCCCTGAGCACCCTCACCTTCAACGGCGAGGATGGCAACAACCCGAGCCTGAAGCCCGCGATCGCCGTCGCGCGCTCGATCGGCTTCACCTTCCGGCCGAAATTCGCCAATGGTCTGACGGTCAACGCCGACTTCTCCTCGATCAACCTGTATGGTTTCGCGGGCGGAATCGGCTTCAACAACATCTTCAATTCGGTGAACAGGCTGGGCTCGGCATCGCCCTTCTTCAATAATCTCGGCGAGGGGAACTTCATCAACTTCGGGGGCACGGATCCGTTCACCGCGCCCGGCGCCCTGAAGGCCTATCTGGCGGCGAATCCGGCCAATCTCCAGAACCTCTACGTCGAGGACCGGTTCACCAACCTCGCCGTGCTGAGGGAGCGCTCCTGGAACCTCGCGGCGATGTACATCCTGCCCTGGAGCCAATATGGCACCTGGACCCTGTCGACGAACACCATGGCGTTCGATTCCTACAAGTTCTCCGACGGCCTGGGGGATGCGCCCATCCAGTACGCCGGCAATGCCAGCAACCTCGGCGTCTTCGCCGGCACGTTGCCGAAGTACCGCTTCTACACTACGCTCGACTGGTCGTACCGGAGTCTCGCCATCACTCTGGCAAACACCTACATAGCTTCGGTCGCGGATGCGGGCGCGGCGGGAACCGGCCCGGTGCTCGTCCGGGTGCCGCGCTACAGCAGTTTCGACCTGCACGGCTCGTACACGTGGCAATTGGGGAGCGAGGAGAGCGACAGGAAAGTGGTGGCGGCCATCGGTATCAACGACCTCAACAACGCGTCGCCGCCTTACATGCCGAATGCCTTCTCCAATGCGTTCATGACGACGGATATCGGCACCTATTCGCCGATCGAGCGCGAGGTGTATGGCGACCTCACGGTCTCCTTCTGAGACTCGAAGGAGTGGCGGTGTGACCGCCGAAGCGGCCAGGAACTATACTCGACGCGATATGACCGCGACGAACGTGCGGATCGAGCCACCCCGCTGGGCGAAAGCCTGGCAGGGTCTGATGGACTGGCGTATCGGGGCCGTGCCGGTGCCGGTGGCCGTCATGCTTGCCGCGACATTGTGGTACTTCGTCAGCCACGGCACGGTGGCGGCCGACCTGCCGATGATGATCGGCCTCACGATGCTGCTGTCGTTCATCTGCGCGGAGATCGGGCATCGCATCCCGGGGTTGCGCACGGTGGGCGGTGCGGTGATCGTGGCGACGTTCCTGCCGTCGGCGCTCACGTACTACCACGTGTTACCCCACGATCTGGTGGCGGCGGTAACGGGCTTCACCAAGACATCGAACTACCTCTTCCTGTACATCGCCGCGATCATCGTCGGCAGTGTTTTCGGGATGGATCGGACGGTGCTCATCCGGGGGTTCGTCAAGATTTTCGCGCCGTTGGCGGCCGGGACCGTGGCGGCGCTGGTCGTGGGAGGCCTGGTTGGCGCAGCGCTCGGCCTCGGGCTGACACACGCGCTCTTCTACGTGGTGCTGCCGGTCATGGCGGGTGGCGTGGGCGATGGCGCAGTACCGCTGTCGCTGGGATATGCCGGCGTGCTGCACCAGGGTTTCGGCGGACAGTTTGCGCAGGTGCTGCCGCCGGTCATGATCGGCAGCTTCTTCTCGGTGCTGATAGCGGGCGGACTCAACTGGCTGGGCAAACGCAGGCCGGAGTGGTCGGGCGAGGGGAGCCTGCTCCCCGGCGGACAGATGGATGAGCTGCTGAAGCAGCGGCAGCAGGCGCCGGCGCAGCTGGATGTGATGAGCATCGCGGCTGGCGCCGTCACTGCAGTGGCACTTTATCTGGTGGGCGAGCTCACGTTCGTCCTCTGGAAGTGGCCCGCCCCGGTCGTGATGTTGGCGCTCGCGGTGGCCATGAAGCTCGGCTGGTCGGTGACGCGCCGGCTCGAGCTCGGAGCGGATGCGGTGTTCCAGATCTTCGCCAAGGTGGGGACCTATCCGCTGCTCTTCATGGTGGGCGTGGCCATGACGCCCTGGGACAAGCTGATTGCGGTGCTCGCGCCGGCGGACCTGATCACGATCGCGGCCACGGTCCTCACCCTGATCGCGGTGGGTTTCTGGGTGGGGTGGAAAGTCGATCTGTACCCGATCGAAGCGGCGCTCGTGAACGCCACCCATGCCGGCCAGGGTGGTACGGGAGGCGTTGCCATCCTGACGGCGGCCGAGCGCATGCAGCTCATGCCGTTCGCGCAGATCGCCATCCGTATCGGCGGCGCGATCGTGGTGACGCTGACTCTGCTCGCCTTCGCGCGGATGTACTAGCGCTACGCGATCTCGGAGGCGGCCGTCTCGTCGGCGCCGGTGGGCGGGTCTCCGGGGCCGGGCGCGAGCAGCTCCCTCGCCGGAATCTCGAAGATCACCTCGAGACCCCGACCGCCCGTGCCCGCCTGCGCCCAGATGCGGCCGCGGTGCAGCTCGATGATGCCGCGGCAGATTGCGAGCCCGAGCCCGCTGCCGCGCTCGTCGCCCCTGCGCTCCCCGAGGCCGAGACGCACGAAGCGCTCGAAGATGCGCTCCCGCTCGCTCGGCGGAACGCCCGGACCCTGATCCTCCACGCTCACCCGCCAGACGCCGCCACCGAAGCTCGAGCGCAGGGTGATGACGCCCTCGCGCGGCGAGGCTTCGACCGCGTTGGCGAGCAGATTGAGCAACACCTGACGGATGCGCTGGGCCTCGAAAGCGGGCAGACCTTCCCCCTCGCGGACCAGGACGAAGCTGCGTCCGTGATGCTCCGCGAGCACGCGCGCATCCTGGGCGAAGCCGTGGAGGAATCGTGCCGGGTCCTGCGGTTTGAGCTGCAGGGTGATCGCGCGCGCCTCCGCGCGCGAGAGGAAGAGCAGCTCTTCGATGATCTGGTTGAGGCGCGCCAGCTCTTCGAGCTGCATCTGCACGGCTTCCTCGTCGGCCGGGGGCAGGCCGCCGGAGACGAGCAGCTTCTCGGCCTGCAGGCGGATGAGCGACAGCGGCGTCTTCAGCTCATGCGAGGCTTCGGCGGCGAAGCGGCGGACCTGTTTGAACGAGGACTCCAGGCGATCGAACATCTGGTTGAGCAGGCGCGCCAGCTCCGAGATCTCGTCCCGCACCCCGGCGACCGGAATGCGCTCGCTCAGGTTGTCGGAGCCGATGCGGTTGGCCGTCTCGCGGATGAGGCGCACCGGCCGCAGCGCGAGCCTGCTCAGACCGAAGCCGATGACCGTGCTCACGGCGAGCATGGCGATCAGGAGGCCCGCGCACACTTCCACATACCCGTCCATCACCTTCAGCACCTGGGCCGAGGAGGTCGCGATCGTGACGTCGAAGGGCGGCAGGATGAATTCCGCCACGCGCAACGGACCTATGCCGGGAATCGAGGCATCGTAGCGGTGCTGTTTCGGTACGTCGGGAATCGCCCGGCCATGGAGGTTGTTCGAGTAGAACACCGTGCCGCGCTTGGGGATGTTCACGTCGAAATAGAATAGGACCGACGCGTACTCCGTCGTCGTGCGGATCCGCTGATTGACCACCTCCAGGCTGAGCGTGCGATAGTTCGGTCCCAGGCGCGCGCGGAGCTGCTCGAACTCCGAGGTGTTGAGGAGGTCGAGGCCGTGGATGAGATAGCTCTCGAGCAGCTGATAGCCGACGACGAACAGGCAGGCCAGGGTCACCGTCGCCGCGAGGGCGTACCACGCCGCGAGCCGGGTGCTGATCGATCGCATCACAACAACTGGTAGCCGACGCCGCGCACCGTCTTGAAAAGCGGTTTCTCCTGGGACTTCTCCAGCTTGGCCCGTAGCCGGCTCATGTAGACATCCAGCAAATTGGTGTCGACGTCATAATGCGATGCCCAGATCTTCTCCGAGATCAGCGTGCGCGTGAGGATGCGCCCGGGGTTCTGCATGAAGATCTCGAGCAGCGCGAACTCGCGCCTCGTGAGCTCCACCGGCTGGGCATTGAGGTGCGCCGTGTGGCTGAGGAGGTCGAGCTTGATGCCGCGGTACTCGAGGACCGTCTCCTTGACCTCCGACTGACGGCGAAGCTGCGAGCGAACGCGCGCGAGCAGCTCCTCGAAGCTGAAGGGCTTGGAAAGATAGTCGTCGGCACCGAGGTCCAGACCCTTGACTCGATCCTGCACCGCATCGCGCGCGCTCAGGATGAGGACCGGCTCCTTGAAGCCGTTCTTGCGCCATTCGCGCAGCAGGTCGAGGCCGTCGCCGTCGGGCAGCCCCAGATCGAGGATGATCAGATCGTACGCGGTCTCGCAAAGGGCATCGCGCGCTTCCCGGCAGGTGCGGGCGCAGGCGACCGTGTAGGAACGCTCCGCGAGCCCCTGCTTGAGGAGCTGTGCGAGGCGCTGCTGGTCTTCGACGATCAAAACCTTCATGTGTCACGCCTGCAGGCGGCCGGCCCGGGAAGCACGCTTACGCCGCGGTCGCCCGGCGAGTATACGCCGGCCTGGGCGGGGCTTCCCTGAAAGCTCTTTAAGACTGCGCGGCGCCGATGAATAATGCGGCGCTTACGGCAACCCATTACAGGCGAGAGCCCATCGACAAATCCTCTCAGACTCCTGCGAGCGACCACTGGGGAGAGCGCATGCCGCGCTCGCTGGGTCCCTGGGGCGCCACTTTCGTCGTCATCGGGGTCACGATCGGCAGCGGCATTTTCCGGGTGCCGGCGACCGTCGCCGCACAACTCCATGCGCCGGGTCCCGCGATGCTCTGCTGGCTGCTCGGCGGGCTCGTCAGCCTTTGCGGCGCGCTCTCGATCGCCGAGCTCGGCGCGGCGCTGCCCCGGTCGGGCGGCATCTTCGCCTACCTGCTGGAATGCTTCGGCCCCCTGCCGGCCTTCCTGTATGGATGGGCGTGTCTCACCGTCATCACCCCGGCCGCTCTCGGTGCCACCTCGACCATCTTCGCGGAATACCTCGGGTACTTCCTGCCGATCTCCGCCGCGCAAGTGCACTATCTCGCGGCGCTCACCATCGTCCTGATGGGCATCATCAATTACATCGGCCTGCGGCGTGCGGCAGCCGTCATGAACATCACGACCGCGGCGAAATTCATCGCAGTCATCGTCCTGGGGCTGTTGGCATTCACCGCGGTGCACGCGCCGCCGGCGCAGCCTCCGCCGGCTGCCGCAGCCCATGGCGTCAGCCTGTCGCTGCTCGCGACCGCGCTGATCCCGGTGCTATGGACCTATGACGGTTGGTCGAATCTCACCTCGGTGGGAGGGGAGACTTCGCGGCCGCAGACCACGCTGCCCGTCGGGCTGCTGCTCGGCACGGCGTGCGTGGTCGTGGTGTATGTGCTGCTCAATCTCGGCTTCTGGCACGCGCTCTCGGCATCCGAAATGGCCGGCTCGCCGTTGGTTGCGTCGGCGGCGGCGGCGCGCATTCCCGCGATCGGCAGCGCCGGCGCGGGGCTCGTCACCGCGCTGGTGCTGATCTGCACCTTCAGCGGGCTGAACGGCTCCATGATGACCGATCCCAGGATCATTTACGGCATGGCCGACCGTGGGCTCTTCTTCCGGCCGGTGGCGCGCGTCTCGCCGCGATTCAAGAGTCCCTCGGTCGCGATCGGGTTATCGGTGCTCTTCGGATGCGTGTATGTGCTGCAAAACGATTTCGCGCAGCTCGCCGACCGGTTCATCCTCGGCGAGTGGCCGTTCTATGCGGCGAGCGTGGCGGGAGTGTACGTGTTGCGGCGCAAGCGGCCCGACCTGCCGCGGCCGTACCGCGTCTGGGGTTATCCGGTGCTGCCCGCGCTGTTCCTGCTCGCCTCCCTCGGCTTGATGGGCAACGCCCTCGTCACCGATCCCCGGGACACGGGCATTACCCTCCTCATCATCGCCATCGGTATTCCAGCCTACGCGGTCTGGAAAGCGCTCGAGCGTCGCCGCTCGAAAGCCAGCCGCTAGCCATTCGTCGCCGGCGGTGGACTGATCTCGCTGCGGCCGGGCTCGTCCAGCTTGTCGCCGAGGAGCCGCCGCACCGTCACGTAACACACCGGGATCAGCAACACTCCCAGGACTGCGGCAGTCAGCATGCCGCCCACCACGCTGGTGCCGATGTCATGCCTGCCGTTGGCGCCGGCGCCCGTCGAGGTGACCATGGGAAAAACGCCGAGGATGAAGGCGAATGAGGTCATGATGATCGGCCGGAAGCGCAATCTCGCCGCTTCCAGCACTGCGTTGTGGAGGCTGTGCCCGTTGCGCTGCTCGGTGACCGCGAACTCCACGATGAGGATGGCGTTTTTCGCGGTGAGGCCGATGATGGTGATCAGGCCTACCTTGAAGTAAACGTCGTTGGGCAGGCCGCGGGCGAGGGTCGCCAACGTGGAGCCGATGATGCCGACCGGCACCGCAAACAGCACCGAGGCCGGGATGCTCCAGCTCTCGTAGAGCGCCGCGAGTGCCAGGTAGACCACCAGGATCGAGAGCGCGAACAGCGCCGGCGCCTGCGCCGCGGATACGATCTCCTGCAGCGACTGGCCTGCCCAGTCATAGCCGAATCCGTGCGGCAGGTAGTCATTGACCAGTCTCTCCATCTCGGTCACCGCCTGACCGGAGCTATAGCCCGGCTTGGCCGACCCTACGATCTCCACGGCAGGGTAACCGTCGTAACGGGTCAGAGCAGGCGCGGCGATGACCCATCGGGGCGTCACGAAGTCCGATAGTGGAATCATGGCGTTATTGCTGCCGGCAAGGTAGAAGTGCTGCAGGGCGTCGGTGCCCATGCGGTACTCGGCGTCCGCCTGAAGCAGCACCTGCAGCACGCGTCCATCGTAGACGAAGTTGTTGGCGAACACGGGTGCCAGCATGAGCTGCAGAGCGGTGTAGGCGTCGCTGACCGACACGCCCATGGACTGCGCCTGAGTTCGATCGACCGAGAGCAGCAGCTGCGGCTGGGGCGCCAGGCCATTGACCCGCACTTCCGAGAGCACCGGGTCGTTGGCGGCGTGCGAGAGGAGGCTGTTCTGGGCCTGAGTCAGCGCTTCGCGGCCCAGGCCGCCGCGGTCCTCCAGGTAGAAGTCGAAGCCACCGAACTGGCCCATGCCGCGGATCGCGGGCCGGTTGCTGACGAACACCTGCGCGTCGTGGATCTGGCGATGCACCGCCGTGTTGGCCCAGCTGACGAACTGGTCGGCCGTCTGGCTGCGCTCCCCCCAGGGGATGAGGTGGATGAAGGCGCGGCCGGAATTCTCCGAGCTGCCGGCGAAGCCCGAGCCGGCCACCTGGAAGACATCGTGCGCGGCGCGATCGCCGATCAGAATGTCGTACACCCGCTGCAGCACGGTCTCGGTGCGCTGCAGCGTCGCGCCCGCCGGCAGCTCCACGCTGGCGATCACATCGCTCTGGTCCTCCTCCGGGACGAAACTGCCGGGCAGCCTGACGAACAGAAACACACCGAGCACCAGGACGACCGCGTACCCGATCAGCCACCGCGGCAGGTGGGTGACGGACTGGAACACCCGCCGCACGTAGGCGGCGCGCGTGCCCTCGAACGCCCTGTTGAACGCCCGGAAAACGATGTTGGCCTTCATGTGCTCCGGCCGGAGCAGGGTCGCGCAGAGCGATGGCGTCCAGGAGAGCGCGAAGAACGCGGAGAAGAGCATCGAAAGGGCGATCGTGAGCGCGAACTGACGATAGATGACGCCGACGCTGCCGGTCTGCATGGCGCTCGGAATGAACACGGCGGCGAGCACGAGGGTGATCGCCACGATCGCGCCGCTGATCTGGCGCATGGCCTTGCGCGCGGCCTCCTTGGGCGGCAGGTGCTCCTCGTGCATGATGCGATCGACCGCCTCCACGACGACGATGGCATCGTCGACGACGATGCCGATCGCGAGCACCATCGCGAAGAGCGTCAGCTGATTGATCGAGTAGCCGAGCGCGTACACGCCGATCAGCGCGCCGAGCAGGGCGGTCGGCACGACCAGCATGGGGATGATGGTGGCGCGAAAGCTCTGCAGGAACACCAGCATCACGAGAAATACCAGGCCGATCGCCTCGGCCAGGGTGATCATCACATCGTGGATGGCTGCGTTGATGAAGAGCGTCTCGTCGACCGGGGTGAACCAGGTGACGCCGGGCGGAAAGGTCTTCTGCAGCCGCGCCATCTCGGCGTTCACCGCCTTCATGACCGCCAGTGCGTTCGCATCGGGCAGGGCCTGGATGCCGAAGGCGGCCACGGATGTGGAATTCACCTTGGTGGCGAACGAGTAATTCTGCATCCCCAGGCCGATGGTCGCCACATCGCCGAGGCGCACCGAGGTACCGTTGGCGTTGGTACGCAGCAGGATGTTCCTGAACTGGTCGGGGGAGGTGAACTCACCCTCGGTGGTGACGGTGGCGGTGGTCTGCTGGCCGTCGACGGCGGGCGCCGCGCCGATCGAGCCCGCGGCGATCTGGATGTTCTGCCCCTTCACCGCATTCAGGGCGTCAGCCGCGGAGAGTCCGTAGGCGTGCAGCTTGTCGGGGTTCAGCCAGATCCGCATGGCGTAATCGGAGCCGAAGAGCGACGCTGAGCCGACACCGGGAATGCGCTCGATGGGATCGAGCACCCGCGAAGCGACCAGGTGATTGAGCTCCGCCGCGCTCGGTCCGCCGGGGCCCGAGCGCAGCGCGATGGCGGCAAGGAATCCCGTGCTCGACTTGTTGATGTGCAGGCCCTGCTGGTTGACTTCCGCCGGCAGCAGCGGCTCCGCCAGCGAGACGCGGTTCTGCGTCTGTACCTCCGCGATGTCGGGGTTGGTTCCGGTCGCGAAGGTCAGTGTGATCTGCGCCTGGCCGAAGCTCGACTGCGCGGTGAAGTACAGCAGGTTGTCGATGCTGGTGAGCTGCTGCTCGATGACCTGGGTGACGGTGGTTTCCACCGTGCTGGCGTTCGCCCCCGGGTAGTTGGCACTGATGACGACCTGCGGCGGCGCGATGTCGGGGTATGAGTCGCTGGGCAGCCGTGACAGGGCGATGCCGCCCAGCAGCATGACGAGGATGGCGATGACCCAGGCGAAGACCGGCCGGTCGATGAAAAACTGCGGCACTCGCAGCTCCTAATGGTTTGCGTTCGCTGCAGTACCCGCCAGCCCTCGTCCCGCCGGCGCCGAGCTCCCGGTCGTGGAGGCGCTGCGGGCGGCTGGGGCCTGGACCTCCCTCGCCGCGACCTTGGAGCCCGGATGGGCGGCCTGAATGCCTGAAATGATGATCCGATCTCCCGCTGAGAGGCCGTTCGAGACGATCCAGTCGGTGCCAGCGGCGCCCTCTGTCTGGACGCGCCTCTGTGCGACCGTGCTATCGGGACTGACGGTGAGAACGTATGCGCCCTGCGCATCGCGCTGCAGTGCAATCTGGGGCACGAGAAAGGCGTGATTCGCCACGCCGATCGTCAGCGTCAGGTTGACGAACATGCCCGGCAGCAGGCTGTGGCTGGGGTTGGGAAGGATGCCGCGCAATGCGGCGGTGCCGGTGCTCGGGTCGACGGTCGCGGCGCGGAAATCGAGCGTTCCCGGGACGCCGTAGGGGGTCCCGTCCGGCAGCGTGAGCTGCACCTTCGCCTGACTGCCGCTCGCCGCGGTGACGCGTCCGGCCTGCTCCAGGCTCGAGAGCTCCTCGAGCTGCGCCGCCGGCTCGTCGAAGTTGACGTAGATCGGGTCGATCTGGTCGATCGTGGTGAGCAGGGTCGGGGTGCCCTGCCCGACGAGGGCGCCCTCGGTCACCTGCTGCTCCCCGCCGACGCCCGCGATGGGGGAGGTCACGTTGGTGTAGCCGAGGTTGATGCGCGCGCTCTCGGCGTTGGCCGCAGCCTGTTTCACGGCTGCGGCGGTCGAGCGCTCCGCGGCCTCGTCGGTGTCGAGCTGCGACACCGATACGAGGTGGCTGGAGATCAGCGCGCGGTCGCGCTGCGCGGTGGCGTGGGCATTGACGGCGTTGGCCTTCGCCTGGGCGAGGGCGGCGAGGGCGGCATCGAGGGCCGCGCGATAGGGCGCCGGGTCGATCTCGAAGAGCGGCTGGCCCGCTTTGACCTGATCACCCTCCTTGTAGAGGCGTTTGAGGAGGACGCCGGACACTCGAGCGAGCACGTTGGCCTCCCGATAGGGCGACAGCCGTCCGGTGAAGCTGCGGGTGATCGGGACCTGCTGCGGCTGCACCGCGATGACGGTCACCGGCGGCGGCGGCGCGGCCTGTGAAGCCCCGCTGCCGGAGGAGCCGCAGCCGGCGAGCGCGGCCGCGGTAACCGCGAGCAACGTGCCCCAGGCGCATCCTTTAACATTTCTTGACAAGCGCATGGCCGGGATGAGAAAAAATAACTGCCACAGCAGTATCTCGCGCGGCAGTAGTCTCGCGAGCAGCAAATCTTACTGGTAGCCTCGTCAATAGCAAGCCATGGTCGACGGTCCGACAGCTTCGCGCGGCAGGACCCGCACCGCGGGCGCTGCCGACCCCCCCGGGGTCCGCACCCTGGTCACCCGTGCGCGCAGCGCCCTGCTCTCGAGCTTCGACACCGAGCTCGAGCCGTTCGGCGTCACGGGCGCGCAGTTCGAGGTGCTGAAGAACCTCGCGCGCAGCGGCGAGGAGACCGCGGCGAGCCTCTGCCGCGCGCTCCATTACGACACCGGATCGATGACCCGGATGCTGGATCGGCTGCAAGAGAAGGGCCTGGTGACCCGTGAGCGTGACACTGGCGACCGGCGCCTGGTGTTCCTGCGCCTGACGGAAGCCGGTGAGCGGCTGATCCCGAAGATCCGGCCGGCCTTGCGCCGCGCGCTGCGGCGGCATCTGGCCGGCTTCACCGCGGAAGAGATCGACAGCCTGAAGCGATACCTCGGCCGCATCATCGAGAACGGTCAGCAGCCGCCTTAGCGCGCTGCCCGATGCCGCCGCCCGCGGCGGGATCTCCGTGCGCCCGGCAGGCGAGTATCATGCGCAGTCGCATGCAGGCGCGCGAGTCGACGGCGGCACGGCGGGACGTTGTCAGCGGGGTCGGTCTCCGGTCGCTGACGCACGCACCGATGCGGTTGGCTTCCCACCCATCGGCGCCGCCCCTCTCCTGCGATCTCTTCCGCTCCGCCGGCATCGCCGCCGCGCCACCGGCCGGCGCGAGCCCACCGCCAGGCGTCGATCTCAGCCGCCGCTCTCCGCCGTATGGATGAGGTAGCCGCCTGATTTCTCGTCGCGCTCGAGCGCCAGCAGATGGCGCTGCGCGGCCTCTTCGAGCAGCTTGTTGAAGGAGCGGAAGCCGTAGTAGCTCTCATTGAACCCCGGCCGGCGGCGCTTCAGGGTCTGCTTCACCATGGAACCCCAGATCCGGTCTTCCGCGCCCCGCTCGGCGAGCAGCGCATCGAGGGTCGCCAGCACCAGGTCGAAGGCTTCCTGCTTGCGGTCCTCCTCCAGATGGGCGTGCTCCCCCTCCTTCTCCGCCGTCCCGTGCGTCGTGTCCTGCGCGTGCGCCCGCTTGCGGGGTGCCCGGCGCGGCTTCTGCTGCTCGCGCACCAGATCGTCGTAATAGATGAACTCGTCGCAGTTGGCGATGAGCAGGTCGGAGGTCGAGTTCTTCACGCCGCAGCCGATCACGCCCTTGTTGTTCTCGCGCAGCTTGCTGACGAGCGGCGAGAAATCCGAGTCGCCACTGATGATGACGAAGGTGTCGACGTGCGGCTTGGTGTAGCAGAGATCGAGCGCGTCCACCACCATGCGGATGTCGGCGGAGTTCTTGCCCGACTGCTTGACGTGCGGGATCTCGATCAGCTCGAAGCCGGCGTGATGCATGCCGGCGCGCAGATCCTTGTAGCGCTCCCAGTCGCAGTAGGCCTTCTTGACGACGATCGAGCCTTTGAGCAGCAGCCGCTCCAGCACGCGGGTGATGTCGAATTGAGCATAACGGGCGTCGCGCACGCCGAGAGCGATGTTCTCGAAATCGCAGAAGAGCGCGAGGTTGGCATCGTCGGCGGCGGTTGACATGGTGTTTTGTAGGATATATACCGTGGACCTGAAGCCTCAAGCGCAAGAATCATCCGACTCGTGTCGCCGGCAAACGATCATATCGCAACCGCCTTCGGCCGGGTGCTGCGCGAGCAGCGCGAGACGCGGGACATTTCCCAGGAGGATCTCGCGCTGAGCGCCGATGTCGATCGATCCTTCGTCAGCCAGATGGAGCGCGGCATCCGCCAGCCGACGCTGACGACGCTGGTGAAGCTCTGCAAAGCGCTCGGCGTGGCGCCATCGACCCTCGTCGGCCGCATGGAGCGGCTGCTCGACTGACGCCGATGGCCAGCAAGGGCAAATCGCCGGTGACGCGCGAGGCGGCCGAGGAGGCGGTGCGGACCCTGCTGCGCTGGGCCGGCGAGGATCCCGCCCGCGAGGGCTTGCGCGACACGCCCTCGCGGGTGGTATCGGCCTACCGGGAGTGGTTCGCGGGCTACGCCTCCGACCCGGCCGACTATCTGCGCCGCACCTTCGAGGAGGTCGGCGGTTACGACGAGATGGTCGTGCTGCGCGACATCGCGTTCGAGTCGCACTGCGAGCACCACATGGCGCCCATCGTCGGACGGGTGCACATCGGTTACCTGCCGACCAGCAAGGTCGTCGGCATCAGCAAGCTGGCGCGGGTGGTGGAGGGATACGCGCGCCGGTTCCAGGTGCAGGAGAAGCTGACGGCGCAGATCGCCGGCTGCATCGACGAGGTATTGCGCCCGCGGGGTGTGGGCGTGGTGGTCGACGCGGAGCACCAGTGCATGACCACCCGTGGGGTTCACAAGCGCGGCGTGTCGATGATCACCAGCCGCATGACGGGCACGTTTCGCGAAGACGCCCGCACCCGCGCCGAGTTCCTGCAGTTCATCGGCATCACCGGCGCCAGACCGGTTTGATCACGCCACGGCGTCTTCGCGCTCCGCGCGTTTCCGGTCCTGCTCCTTGAGGTAACGCTTGCGGATGCGGATGGATGCGGGAGTGACCTCCACGAGCTCGTCGTCGGCGATGAATTCGACCGCGTACTCCAGCGTCAACGGTATCGGCGGCGTCAGGAGTATCGCATCGTCCTTGCCGGCGGCGCGGATGTTGGTGAGCTTCTTGGTCTTGATGGGGTTCACCACGAGGTCGTTGTCGCGGCTGTGGATGCCGATGATCATGCCCTCGTAGAGCTTCTCGCCGGGACTGACGAACAGGCGCCCGCGCTCCTGCAGGTTGAAGAGGGCATAGGCGACGGCCTCGCCCTGCTCGTTGCTCACCAGCACGCCGTTGTTCCGGTCGGGGATCTCGCCTTTCACCGGCGCGAAGCCGTCGAAGATGTGGCTCATGAGCCCGGTGCCGCGCGTGAGCGTCAGGAATTCCCCCTGGAAGCCGATCAGTCCGCGCGCCGGCACGCGATAGTCGAGCCGCACGCGTCCGTTGCCGTCGACCGCCATGTCGGTGAGCTCGGCGCGGCGCGTCCCGAGCGCTTCCATCACCGCCCCCTGGTTCTCGTCCTCGACGTCGACCGTGAGGGCCTCGTACGGCTCGTGCACCTCGCCGTCGACGACGCGCGTCAGCACCTGGGGACGCGAGACCGCGAGCTCATAACCTTCGCGGCGCATGTTCTCGATGAGAATGGTGAGGTGCAGCTCGCCGCGGCCGGATACCTGGAACACGTCCGGCTCCTCAGTATCCTCGACGCGCAGCGCAACGTTGCTCTGCAGCTCGCGATAAAGGCGCTCGCGGATCTGCCGGCTGGTGACGAATTTGCCTTCCCGTCCGGCGAACGGTGAGCTGTTGACCTGGAAGTTCATCGCGAGCGTCGGCTCGTCGACCTGGATCGGCGGCAAGCCTTCGGGCGCCTGGCTGTCGCAGATCGTCAGGCCGATGTTCACGTCTTCGATGCCGGTGACGGCGACGATGTCGCCAGCGCCCGCCTCCTCGACGGGACGGCGCTCCAGGCCGCTGAAACTGAGTACCTGCCCGATCTTGCCCGCGCCGCGATCGTCATCGCCGTAGCGCAGCACCACATTCTGCCCGGGGCGGATGGAGCCGCGGCGGATACGCCCGATGCCGATGCGGCCGACGTAGCTGTTGTAATCCAGCGTCGAGACCTGCAGCTGCAGCGGCAGTTCGGAGTCGGCGGCGGGCGGCGGAACGTGCTTCAGGATCGCCTCGTAGAGCGCCGACATGTCGGGGCGGCGCTCGAGATGATCGGTGCTGGCCCAACCCTGCAGCGCCGAGGCGTAGATCACCGGGAAGTCGAGCTGCTCGTCGCTCGCGCCCAGCTTGTCGAAGAGCTCGAAGGTCTGATCGATCACCCAGCCGGGGCGTGCGCCGGGACGATCGATCTTGTTGACCACCACGATGGCCTTGAGGCCGAGCGCCAGCGCCTTGCGCGTGACGAAGCGCGTCTGCGGCATCGGGCCTTCGACGGCATCCACGAGGAGCAGCACGCCATCGACCATCGAGAGCACGCGCTCCACCTCGCCGCCGAAATCCGCGTGCCCGGGAGTGTCGACGATGTTGATACGCGTGCCGCCGTACTCGATGGCGCAGTTCTTGGCGAGAATGGTGATGCCGCGCTCGCGCTCGATGTCGTTGGAGTCCATGACTCGCTCCGTCAGCCGCTCGTGAGCAGCGAAGGTGCCGGACTGGCGGAGCAGGCAATCGACCAGAGTCGTCTTGCCGTGGTCGACGTGCGCGATGATGGCGATGTTGCGGATCGGACGGTTCATGGGGCGGGTCGCAGGGCCGGAATGGCCAGCGTGTACAAAGACCATCAAGTATATCATGACCTTGCATCGAGCGGTATGATTGCCGCGCCATGCTCGAGCTCACGCGCCCCCCGGCCGGGAAGGAGCTGATCGAGGCCTGCCATGCCAGGTCCATCGATCTGCTGCGCCGTAACCTGACGCCGGACGGCATCCTGGCCGCATCCGCCGGGGATCGGGCCAGCCGGCGGGGATATACGGCCATTTTCGGCCGGGATGCCGCCATCTGCGCCATCGGCATGGCGCTCTCGGGAGATCCGCTGCTCGAGCGGGCGGCCGCGGTGGGCCTGGAGACGCTGGGCCGGCATCAGGCCGCTAACGGCCAGATACCGAAGTTCGTCTCTCCAGGCGCCAGCGAAGCCGATTTCTGGTATCTCGGCTGCATCGACTCGACGCTCTGGTGGCTGCTCGCGCTCGACTTTCTCGAGCGGCGGCGGCCGCGCGCACGCAGACAACGCTCGCGCCGCGTCACGCTGGCGCTGCAGTGGCTGCTCGCCCAGGAACATCAGCGCTTCTGCCTGCTGCAGCAGAATGAGGCCAGCGACTGGGCCGACATCATGCCGCGCTCGGGTTTCGTGCTCTACAGCAACGCGCTCTGGTATGCGGTCAAGCGCCGCTACGGACTCGATCGCGCCGAAGAGACGCGCGCCAGCTGCAACAGCCTGTTTCACCCGTTCTCCGCGGCGCTCGCCCCGTATCGCCGCGCGCGCCTCCTCAACGAGTACGTCCTGCGCCGGGCGCGCAATCGCGATTTGTATCTGAGCTTCGTCAACTTCTCGTTCTTCGGCGAGGAGGGCGATGTCTTCGGCAATCTCCTCGCCGTGCTCTACGGTCTCGCCGACCCGCGGGCGAGCCGGCGCACGCTCGCTGCCCTGCAGCGCTCGCGCGTGAGCCGCCTCTATCCCGTACGCGTCGTCACGCACCCCATCCGCCGTCGCAGCGCCCTCTGGCGTCCCTACATGGCGCGCCACCGCCAGAATGAAGTCTGGCAATACCACAACGGCGGCATCTGGCCGATGGTCGGCGGCTTCTGGATCGTCGCGCTCGCCGCCGCCGGCCGCCTCCCCGAGGCGCGGCTCGAGCTGGAAAGCCTCGCCCGCGCCTGCGCCCTGCGTGACTGGTCCTTCAACGAGTGGCTGCACGGCACCCGGGCCACCCCCCGCGGCATGCCCGGCCAATCCTGGAACGCCGCCGCCTTCCTGATGGCCGAACGCGCCATCGCCGAACGGCGCAACGTCCTCTCCCCCTAGCGCCGCACGCCATTGGTTTCCACCGGAAACGCCCCCATGCTGACGTACCCATGTCAGTAGCCGCACCAGGCCGCCTCCGCCACACGCCTCCCTCCTCTCCCGAAAAGCTCACCCTCCGCGGCTTCTTCGGCGTCTTCCGCTACAGCCGCCGCGCGATCGAGCTGGTCTGGCGCACCAACCGCCCGCTCACCGTCTCTCTTGCCGCGCTAACCGTCATTGCCGGTCTGCTCCCGGCCTCGGTTTTCTACGTTGGCTCCCTGATCGTCGATGCCGTCGTTGCCGCGATCCAATCCGGCGGCACCGACACCCGCCGCGTCATCGCGCTGGTCGTCATCGAAGGGTTCCTCGGCGCCGCCATCGCCGGCGCCCAGCGCGGCATTTCGCTCTGCCAGTCGCTGCTGCGCGTGCAGCTCGGGCAGCGGATCAACGAGCTGATCCTCGAGAAGGCCTTAACCCTCGAGCTGCGCCACTTCGAGGACTCGGAGTTCTATGACAAGCTGACACGCGCCCGCAGGGAAGCCTCCAGCCGCCCGCTCAGTCTCGTCACGCGTACCTTCGGCCTCGCGCAGAACGGCATCACGCTCGTCACCTATGCTGTTGGGCTCGCGCGCTTCTCGCCGTGGGCGGTTGCGGTCCTCCTGCTCGCCGGGCTGCCCGCCTTCATCGCGGAGACGAAGTTCTCGGGCGACGCGTTTCGCCTCTTTCGGTGGCGCTCGCCCGAGACGCGGATGCAGACGTACCTCGAAACCGTCCTCGCACGCGAGGATCACGCCAAGGAGGTGAAGCTCTATGGGCTCGGCCCGCGGCTTCTGCAGAGGTATCGCGACATCTTCCACACGCTTTACGAGGAAGACCGTGCCCTGACGATGCGTCGCGACGCGTGGGGCTTCGGCCTGGGCCTCATTGCGACCCTGACGTCATACGCAGCCTACGCGTGGATCGCGGTGAGCACGGTCAGGCGGGCGATCACTCTGGGCCAGATGACCATGTACCTGTCCTTCTTCCGGCAGGGCCAATCGGCCGTAACGGCGATACTGTCCGCCGTCAGCGGCATGTACGAGGACAACCTCTATCTCTCCACGTTGTATGAATACCTCGAGACCGAGGTGCCGCCGCCCGCCGGCACCGTGGTGCGCGGCCCGCACCCGGAGGATGGTGTCCGCTTCGAGAATGTCAGCTTCACCTATCCCGGCGAGCAGAGCCCGGCGCTCGAGAACGTCACCCTGCACCTGAAGCCCGGCACGAGCCTCGCGCTCGTGGGTGAGAACGGGTCCGGCAAGACGACCCTGATCAAGTTGCTGACACGGCTCTATGCGCCGACGAGCGGGCGGATCCTGCTCGACGGCGAGGACCTCGCGACCTTCGAGGAGGGGGCGCTGCGCGAGCGGATCGGCGTGATCTTCCAGGATTTCACCCGATACCAGATGCGCGTCGGCGAGAACGTGGGAGCGGGCGATGAGCGCTACTTCGAGGATGAGACGCGCTGGCGCGAGGCGGCGGCCAAGGGCAGGGCGAGCGATTTCATCGAGACGCTGCCGAAGGGGTATCACACGCAGCTCGGCAAGTGGTTCCAGGAAGGGCGCGAGCTTTCCGGCGGTCAGTGGCAGAAGGTGGCGCTGGCACGCGCCTTCATGCGTACGCGCGCCGACGTGCTGGTGTTGGATGAGCCGACCTCGGCGATCGATGCGCAGGCGGAGGCCGAGGTCTTCGAGCACTTCCGCCAGCTCGCGCGCGAGCGCATCACGATCCTCATCTCACACCGATTCTCCACCGTGCGGATGGCCGATCAGATCGTGGTCCTGGAGGGGGGGCGGATCCGAGAGCGCGGCAGCCACGAGGAGCTGATGCGCCTCGACGGCGCCTACGCCCGGCTCTTCACGCTGCAGGCGCGCGGTTACCGTTAGCCGCGTTACCGTTGGCGGCGAGTCAGCCGCTACCGCTCTTCTCGGCTTTGGCGCGCTTTTCCGCCTCGTGCTGCTCGCGCAGGTCATGCTCCATCCGCCGGTAATCCACGGGCTGGATGGTCTTGATGAGGCAGCTCCAGTGATCCGCGCGGACGGAGTCGAAATGCGCGTAGAGGGTGTTGGCGGTGGGATGCAGGACGATGCCCCGGGCGAACATCAGGTTCGTGCAGGGGCGGAATACCGTGATGAGGTAGGCCTCGTTGATGTCGGTCCACAGCACGAGCTGATCGGGTGAGATCGGCTCCCAGCCCTGGTACTGGGTCATCCAGGTGAGGTGATCGACCGGCTTGCCCGCGTAGGCCTCGAAGCGGGCTCGCTCCGCGGCGTCGCGCTGTGTGAGCGGAATGCTGGAGCAGGCCGTGAGGAGCGCCGCGGCGACGAGCAGGCACGCGATGCGAAAGTAGGATCTCGAGAATGACATGAGGCGTCTCCGTCTAACCCGCAACAGCATGAAACGCGCGGCCGGTCGCCGGGTTGACCCGCCGCCGCGCTCAGGATCCGCTCCACAGCAGCGCCACCGGGAACGACGCCAGAGCGGCGGCAACCGGGACCGCGGACCGATCCGGGCCTTCCGGCGCCACTTCGGTCCCGTCGAGGACGCTGCGCAGGGGCGCATCGAGCCCGAACGGCAGCCGCACCTGCGCCTCTCCCCAGATCTCAGTTCCCAACGGCGGCCGCCACGGTTCATCCCCTGCCGGCGCCCCTGCACCTCGGAGCTTGAGATAGAGCCGCGGCACCATGACGACCGCCAGCCTCCCCTCGAACCGGCGCGCGAAGACGCAAAGGTGCGGCGCACGCTGGCCGGTCACCTCGAGCGGCAGGTATTCCCCGCGCTCGAAGAGCTCCGGGTCCCGACGCCTCAGCTCCAGCGCCCTCACGTGCAGGAAGAGCTTGCAGCGCGGATTGGTGATGTCCGCGGCGAGCGCCCGCGCAAGCGGCTCTTCCGCGCGGCCGCTCGCCAGCGCCTGCACCAGCGGCTGACGGCGCGCGTAATCGACCCTGCGGCGATTGTCCGGATCGACGAGCGAGAACCGCCAGGTCTCGTTGCCCTGATAGATGTCGGGCACTCCGGGAGCGGTGAGCTTCAGGAGCGTCTGCGACAGGGCGTTCAGCAGTCCGAAAGGCACGATCCGGCGGTTGAAGGCGCGGAAGTCCGCCAGGAAGAGATTCGCCTCGCGCGGCTCGAGCGCCGCGCGAATGAACTGCGTCAGCGCTTCCTCGTACTGCGGGTCGGCGGCCGCCCAGCTGGTGCGCGCCTTGGCCTCGCGCGCCGCCTTTAGCATGTAGCCTTCGATACGCACGCGATAGGCATCGAGTCCGGCCTCATCCGGCTCCTCCAGCGGCCAGGTTCCGACCAGAGTCTGATACAGGAGGTACTCGTCATCGGGCGAGGGTGCCGGCAGTCCGCCCGCTTCCCGCCGCCGCGTACGGTTCATGCGGGTCCAGCGACGCACCGCCTGCCGCCAGATCGCCGGCATCTCCGACAGCACGCTGATGCGCGCGCGCACGTCTTCCGAGCGTTTGGTGTCGTGCGTGGACGTGGCGAGCATCTCGTGCGGCCAATGCCTGGCGCGATATTGGGAGTCGGTATGGAAGGCGCGAACGCTGGAGCCGTAGAGCTCGGGCTCGCCGCCAACCTCGTTGAGCGAGGCCAGCCGGTTGAAACGATAGAGCGCCGTGTCCTCGACGCCCTTGGCCGTGGTGGGCGCCGTGATCTGCTGGAACTTCATGGCGAAGCGGCGCATGCGCCGCCGCGCGCTCTCGCTCGGCAAAGGCAGCTCGAGCAGCAGGGCGCTGCGGACGAATTCGAACACCGGCTGCTCGAGCGAGGAGCCGCGGCGGCGGGCCGCCGCGACCGCCCAGTCGATGTAGCGCCGGTCGGTCTCGGAGACGTTGTCCGTCACGTAAGTCCGGTAGACCGGAAAGCAGGCGATCACCTCCGCCAGCGCCCGCCAGAGGCTCGCGAGCGTGAAGTCGCGCGTCCGCCGGTCGGCGTGCGCGATGCCCGCGAGGAGGTTTGCGGCCGTGCTGAGCTCGGAGGCGAGGGACTTGCGCAATACCCGGTGCTGGCACTCGTAGGCGATGTCGGGCCATTGCCGCGGCTCGCCGATGAAGGAGCGGTAGGTGCGGCCCATGCGGCCCTTGCTCGCGGTATCGACCAGCAGTCGATTCACCACATTGGCGAAGTGGTAGCCGGTCTCGCCGTGCAGCGGCCAGTCCGCGGGCAGCCGCTCGAAGGAGGCCGTGATCTTCTCGGCCACCAGATAGATCGCACGACTGGCGCCGGCCCCGGCGGTCACCTGGGCGATCCTCGCGGTCAGGCGGCGGAAGTAGCCGAGCGGATCGTACAGTCCGTCGGCGTGATCGATCCGCAGGCCATCGAGCGATCCCGAGCCGATGAGCTCGAGAACGAGGCGATGCGTCGCCTCGAACACGGCTTCGTTCTCCACCCGCAGCGCCGCGAGATCATTGACGTCGAAGAAGCGGCGGTAGTTGATGTCATCCGAGGCAACCCGCCAGTACGCCAGGCGGAACGCCTGCGACTCGAGCAGCTCGTGGAGCGGGTCGAAGCTCGCCGGATCGGCCGGGTTGCCGCTGAGGCTCGCGACCGCGCGATCGAGCGTTGCGGATACCGCGGGGTCCGCGACGGCGAGGCCGGCCAGTGCCCGCTTGTGCGCCTCCTTGTCGCGATTGCGCTCGCCCGCGTGATCAGGGGTTGGACCGCGCCGGTCCGGCAGCGCGCCGAAGAGGCGCCGCAGCTTCTCGAGCGCCGCGTGCGGCTCGATCGCGAGCGCCGCATCCAGGATGCGCGGGTATGTGCGCGGATCGAGCGGCAGACGATGCTCATGGTAGTGGATAGCGAACGAGCCGAGCTCGCGCTCGAACCGCAGCTCGAGCTCGCCCCGCTCGAGCACGACTCCGTACGGTTCGGCGAGCACGGGCACCAGCACCTTGTCGGCCAGCGCGGTGTTGACGGGATTCCAGTCGATGTCGAAATAATCCGCATAGATCGAGGCCTGCCCGTTCTCGAGCACATCCATCCACCAGGCATTGTCCGAGCCCATGACGCCGACATGGTTGGGCACGATATCCAGGATGTGGCCCATGCCGTGCGCGCGCAGTTGCGCCACCAGCCGCTCGAAGTCCTCGCGACTGCCGATCTCCGGATTGAAGGAGTTGTGATCGACGACATCGTAGCCGTGGGCGCTGCCGGCGCGCGCGCGGAAGTACGGCGAGCAATACACGTGGCTGATCCCCAGAGCGGCGAGGTAGGGGACGATCGCCGTCAGGTCGTTGAAAGTGAAGTCGGCGTTGAGCTGCACGCGGTAGGTCGCCCGCGGGATCCGCGCGGGCGCCGGCGTGTCGGCGAGTTCTCGATCAGGCACAGGGATGTGGCCCGCTGGGCCGGGCAGGAGCCCGGATCCGGCGCATCAAATTACCGGACACGGCTGCGCTCGAGGAGCCATGTGACGCTCCACGGGGCCAACTCATTGCGGCCGAAGGCCGCCCGGATGCCGGGGTGAGTCGCGAAAATCATGCGGCCGGCCGGACGGCCGACGACCGGCGCGGAGGCGTCCCTCAGATTGGCGAGCAGGTGCAGCACCCCGTCGTCGCGCAGTCTCCAGTCGACCGCGAAGGCGCCGCTCGGGTCGAAAGCGACGCAGGCGCCGCCCGAGATCCGCGGCAGGAGCGGCACGATGTCGCGGCGGCGGATGGCGAGGAGACGGCGGTAATGATCGAACATCCTGGCGTGTGTGGCCTCCTCCAGACGTGTCCACTGCAGATGGGCCGACGCGAAGGTCGCCGGATCGCCGGGATCGGGCATCTGCCCCTGGAAGTGCGCGAACTCGCGCCGGCGCCCCTGGCGGACCTTCTTGGCGAGCTCGGGCTCGAAGTCGCAGAAGTAGGGGAAGGGCTCGGGCGCGGCCCACTCCTCGCCCATGAAGAGCATCGGCGGCGAAGGGGCGAGCAGCAGCACCGCCGCGGCGGCGCGCAGCGCTTGCGCCGGCGCGAGCTGCGACAGCCGCTCGCCGCGGACGCGGTTGCCCACCTGGTCGTGATTCTGCAGGAAGTTGACGAATGCCGAGGGCGGCAGGAGCGCGCTGAGCTCGCCGCGCGGCCGGCCGAGGTGGCGGGAGCTTTCGCCCTGGTAGGCGAAACCCTCCGCGAGCGAGCGGCAGAGGAGGCGGTGCGGGCGATCCCGATAATCCTCGTAATAGCCGTCCGACTCGCCGGTGACCAGAACGTGCAGGCAGTGATGACTGTCGTCGTTCCACTGCGCATCGAAAGCGTTGGCAGCGCCAGGGGAGCCGAGCCGGCGCGCCTCGTTGGCGAGATTTTCGAGCACCAGATACACCGGCCGCTCCCGGCCCGGTCCCGAGCGCACCGCATGCGCGATCTCGGTGAGGATATGCGGCTCGCTGGTGTCGATGATCGCGTGCACCGCATCCAGCCTGAGCCCGTCGAGGTGATACTCCTCGAGCCAGTAGAGCGCGTTGTGCAGGAAGAAATCGCGCACGGCGCGCCTGCCGGACGCCTCGAAGTCGATCGCGGCACCCCAGGGGGTCGCATGCCGGTCGGTGAAGAATTGCGGCGCGTAGAGGTGGAGGAAGTTGCCCTCTGGCCCGAAGTGGTTGTAGACGACGTCGAGCATCACCGCGATGCCGTGCGCATGCGCCGCGCATACCAACGACTTGAGATCCTCGGGGGAGCCGTACGCCGAGGCCGGCGCATACGGCAATACACCGTCATATCCCCAGCTTCGCGAGCCGGGAAATTCGGCCACCGGCATGATCTCGATGGCCGTCACGCCGAGCCGCCGCAGATGCTCGAGCTTGCGGCTGACGCCCGCGAAGCTGCCTTCCGGCGTGAATGTGCCGACATGCAACTCGTAAACGACCGATTCCCGCCAGGACGGGGCGCGCCAGTCCGCGTCCGTCCATTCGAAGGCTTCCGGGTCCACCACCTCGCTCGGACCATGAACGCCTTGCGGGTTACGCCGCGATGCCGGATCGGGCACCAGCGCCTCGCCGTCGATTCGAAAGCGGTAGCGGCTGCCGGCTCGAGCATCGCGGGTGATGCGCTCGAACCAGCCGCCGCCGCTCTTCTCGAGCGCCAGCGCGGATGCCTGCGTCGATTCCAACACGAGCTCCACCCGCCCGGCCGCGGGCGCCCACAGGCGGAACCGGACCTGCCCGTCCGGCAGCACCTGCGCCCCGAAGGGCATCTCGTGCCGCCGCGCCGTCATCGGTACGCGGTCTCGCGCAGGAGCGCGAGCGAGCGCCCCTGCAGCGGATAGCGGCTCCCGGGCTCGAGCCGCTCCTGCTGGAACGGTACGGGGGCAGCGGTGTCGAGCACGGTCCACCAGACTTTGCCGGCGAGCGGCTCGGTGAGCTGGAACGGGATCGGCTCATGATGCGCGTTGCAGAGCAGCACGAAGTTGTTGTCGGTCACCAGCCGTCCGCGCCGGTCGCGCCGCTCGATGGCGGCGCCGGCGAGATAAAGGCCGACGCAGCGGGCGAATGGCAGGCCCCAATCCGCGTCGGTCATCTCGCGGCCTTCGGGATTCAGCCAGATGATCTCCCGCAGGCCGTCGGCGGCGACCGTATCGCCCTGGAGGAAGCGCCGGCGGCTGAATACCGGATGATGCCGGCGCAGCGCGATCAGATGGCACGTGAACTCGAGGAATGCCTGGCCGTCGGCATCGAGCTCCCAATCGAGCCAGGACAGCTCGTTGTCCTGACAGTACGCATTGTTGTTGCCGCGCTGGGTGCGGCCGAGCTCATCGCCCCCGAGCACCATCGGCGCACCCTGCGAGAGCAGCAGGGCCGCCATCAGGTTGCGCTTCTGCCGGGCCCGCAGCGCCCGGATCGCGCCGTCCCCGGTCGGCCCCTCGGCGCCGCAGTTCCAGGACTGGTTGTTGCTCGTGCCGTCACGGTTGTCCTCGCCGTTCGCCTCGTTGTGCTTCTCGTTGTAGCTCACCAGATCCTCGAGGGTGAAGCCGTCGTGGGCCGTGATGAAGTTGATGCTGGCGTGCGGCTTCCGGCCGCTCGCCTCGTAGAGATCGGAGGAGCCGGTGAAGCGGCGCGCGAACTCGCCCATCAGGCCCTCGTCGCCTTTCCAGTAGGCGCGCATGCTGTCGCGGTACTTGTCGTTCCATTCGTTCCAGCCGGGGGGAAAGTTGCCGACCTGATAGCCGCCGCTGCCGATGTCCCAGGGCTCGGCGATGAGCTTCACCTGCGAGAGCACCGGGTCCTGGCCGATGGTGTCGAAGAAGGAGCCCAGCCGGTCGACCTCGTAGAGCTCGCGCGCCAGCGCGGAGGCGAGGTCGAAGCGGAACCCGTCGACGTGCATCTCCTGCACCCAGTAGCGCAGACTGTCCATGATGAGCTGCAGCACGCGCGGGTGCTGCAGGTTCAGGGTGTTGCCCGTGCCGGTGAAATCCATGTAGTAGCGCGGGCTCTCGGGGCTCAGCCGATAGTACGCGGCGTTGTCGATGCCGCGCAGCGAGAGCGTCGGCCCGAGCTGGTTGCCTTCGGCCGTGTGGTTGTAGACGACATCGAGGATGACCTCGATGCCGGCCGAATGCAGAGTCTTCACCATCGTCTTGAATTCGGTGGTCTGACCGCTGGCCGAGTAGCGCCGCTCCGGCGCGAGGAAGCCGATGGTGTTGTAGCCCCAATAGTTGCGCAGCCCCTTCTCCAGGAGCGTCCGGTCGTCGACGAAGGCATGTACCGGCATCAGCTCGAGGGTCGTGATGCCGAGCCGCTGGAAGTGCTCGATCATCGGCGCCGTCGCCAGTCCCGCGTAGGTACCTCGCAGCGGCGGCGGCACCTCGGCGTGGCGCATGGTCAGGCCGCGCACGTGCGCCTCGTAGATCACCGTGTCGTGCCACGGAATCCGCGGCGGCCGATCGTCGCCCCAGGTGAAGGCGGGATCGACCACCCGGCACTTTGGCGTGCCGGCGGCGCTGTCGCGCTTGTCGAAGGAGAGATCGGCCTTCGGATGGCCCAGCCGATAGCCGAAATGCGCATCGCTCCAGAGAAGCGCGCCTTCGAGCCGTTTGGCGTAGGGCTCGATCAGCAGCTTGTTGGGATTGAAGCGCTGTCCCTGCTCAGGGCGGTAAGGGCCGTGCACCCGATAGCCGTAGAGAAGACCCGGCCGCGCCTCGGGAAGGTAACAGTGCCAGACCTCGTCCGTGCGCTCGCGCAGATCGATTCGCTGCACCTCGCGCCGGCCGCTCGGGTCGAACAGGCAGAGCTCCACCTTGTCGGCGTTGGCCGAGAAAAGCGCGAAATTGACACCCTCCCCATCCCAGGTGGCCCCGCGCGGGTAGGGGTAGCCGGGCCAGACGGCTCCGAGCCGTTGCGCTTGCCCGGATTTTGGGTCCGCTCCGGGACCGGCGGCGTTGCGCCGGCGGGTCGACGTTGGGTCCATGGCACTCCGAGGTCCTCACCCGGCGAGCCCGAGGAGGCTATGGAGGGGAATGCGGATCCAGTCCGGACGGTTCCCGAGCTCGTAGCGCAGCTCGTAGAGGGCTTTGTCGATCTCGAACAGGCCGAGGAGGGGCTGCGCCTGCTGCAGCGACTCGTAGAGGCCCGTGGTGGCCGCGACCTCGTCGTAACAGGCGAGGAAGGTACGACGTGCCTCCTGCTCCCAGGCCTGCAGCTGCGGCTCCCAGCGCGCGCAGTCGTCACCGCCTTGCACCGCGCACCGCTGCAGGGCGGCGTACCGCGCATACGCGAAGGAGCGCAACATGCCGGCCACGTCGGTCAGCGGTGAATGCTTGCGGCGGCGCTCCGCCAGCGGGCGTCCGGGCTCGCCCTCGAAATCCACGATGATGAAATCGTTGCGCTTGAGGAGCACCTGGGCCAAATGGTAATCGCCGTGGCGGCGTATCTTGAGGCCGCGCGGCGCGGCGGCGTTGCAATCCTCGATGCGCTGCAACAAGGTGTCGCGCCGGGCGAGCAGCGCGTGGGCATCGCCCGCCACCGCGGGCGGAAGATCCGCCAGCCGGGATGCCACCAGCGTCAGGGTGGTCTGCGCCGCGGCGCGGGTGGCCGCGCTCCATTGCGCCACGTCCTCGGCGGCAATCGGTTCCGGGGCGAAGGCGGGATCGTCGGTCGGCCGGGCGAGGGCGCGATGCAACTCCCCGGTGCGTATGCCGAGCGTCTTCACCAGCGAGAGATAAAGGCCGTGCGCGTCATCCAGCATCGGAACGCCGCTGCGGCGGTCCTCCAGGAAGCGCGTGAGGTAATCGACGGTGTAGGTCCATGCATCGCCCTGGTTGGGAACGAACGCCTGCAGCAGCGCCATCGTGTAGGCGGTGGACTGCCGATCGGTGTATTCCACCGCCCCGGCGACCGGCACGATGTTGGGGAAGTGGGCAACCTCGGTGAGGTAGCGGCCGATCTCGAGCTCCGGGTTCAGGCCGGCCTGCAGCCTGCGGTAGACCTTGAGAAAGAGCCCGTCACCGACCCGAAGCGTCGTGTTGCTGGTCTGGGCGCCCGTCGGACTGACCGGCAGCTCCGCGGCCGCATCGCCGCGCAGCTCCGCATAGAGCGCGGTGGGTTTGAAGCGGACCCGGCCCTCCTGGGTCGGAAGCTCCGCCGAGGCGCCGATCGCATCGACGATCGCGTGTGCGAATCCGTCGTCGGCGCAGGCATCGGCGAGGACGCCGACGGTGGCCTGCTGGCGCACTCGGGCGAGCGCCGCCGGCTGGAGTCTGCGCCAGCGCGCTTCCTCGGTATCCTCGAAGGCGATGGCGAGCGGCACGAAGTAATGATCGCTCACGCCCTGGCTCTCCACGCTGTAGATGCCCGCGAACCAACGCGGCAGGGGATCCTGACGCTCGGCGTGATCCAGGAGGCGCACGCTGCCGATCGCGGCTCCCTTGCCCGCGAACCAGCGCTGCGCCGCAAGGTATTGCGGCACGATGCGCTCTTCGAGCTGCGCACGCAGCCGCCGCGCGAGCCCCGCGCGCCAGGCGGCGACCTTTTCCGGGAAGAAGCTGTTCCAACCCTCCACCAGCACCAGCACCGGCAGGTCCTCGCGCTGCAGCCGCTCGTCGTGCCAGGGGGGCGGAGCGGCCTCGCGGCTCAGGCGGAACCAGTAGAAGCCGTAGGCGGGCAGCGTCAGCAGGTAGGGCAGCTCACCGACCGGCGGGAAGGGAGTGCGGCCGAGGAGCTCGATGGGAATGGTGCCCTTGTGCTCGGCCAGGTCGATCTCCACGGGCTGCGCCGAGCGCGACAGATTCACCACGCAGAGGATGGTGTCCTCGGCGTACTGTCGCAGGTACACCAGCACCTTACGGTTGCCGGGGCGGATGAAGCGCAGGGTGCCGCGGCCGAAGGCCTGGGAGGTCTTGCGCACCGCGAGCATGCGCCGCATCCAGTTGAGGAGCGAGGAGCGGTCACGGGTCTGCGCCTCGACATTCACGGCCTCGTAGCCATAGATCGGGTCCATGATGGGCGGCAGGTAAAGCTGCTGCGGATCCGCGCGCGAGAATCCCGCATTGCGGTCCGGGCTCCACTGCATCGGCGTGCGCACGCCATTGCGGTCGCCGAGATAGAAGTTGTCGCCCATGCCGATCTCATCGCCGTAGTAGATGATCGGCGAGCCGGGCATGGAGAGCAGCAGGCTGTTCATGAGCTTGATGCGCTCGGGATCGTTCTCCATGAGGGGCGCCAGGCGCCGCCGGATGCCGAGGTTCAACCGCGCGCGGGTATCCGCCGCGTAGGCCTGATACATGTAGTCGCGCTCGCGGCTGGTCACCATCTCGAGCGTCAGCTCGTCGTGATTGCGCAGGAAGACCGCCCACTGACAGGTGTCGGGGATCTCGGGCGTCTGGTCCATGATCTCGACGATCGGGTGGCGATCCTCCTGCGCGATGGCCATGTACATGCGCGGCATGAGCGGGAAGTGATACGCCATGTGGCACTCGTCGCCGTCCCCGAAGTAATCGCGCACATCCTCGGGCCACTGATTGGCCTCGGCGAGCAGCATCCGGTCCGGATGCCTGGCGGCGATCACGCTGCGGATGCTCTTGATGATGGCGTGCGTCTCGCGCAAATTCTCGTTGTTGGTGCCCTCGCGCTCGACCAGGTAGGGGATGGCGTCCAGCCTGAATCCATCGACGCCGTGCGCCAGCCAGAACTCCATGATGCGGATCACGGCGCGAACGACGTGCGGATTGTCGAAATTGAGATCGGGCTGATGGCTGAATAACCGGTGCCAGTAGTAGGCCTTGGCGAGCGGGTCCCAGCTCCAGTTGGAGCTCTCCGTGTCACGGAAGATGATGCGCGTGCCCGCGTAGCGATCGGGCGTATCGCTCCAAACGTAGAAGTTGCGCTTGGCCGAGCCGGCCGGCGCACGCCGCGCGGCCTGGAACCAGGGATGGGCGTCGGAGGTGTGATTGATCACCAGCTCGGTGATGACGCGCAAGCCCCGGCGGTGTGCTTCGCGCACGAAATTGCGGAACTCGCGGCGCGTGCCGTACTGCGGATGGATGTTGTGGTAGTCGGCGATGTCGTAGCCGTCGTCACGGCCCGGCGACGGATAGAAGGGCAGGAGCCAGATGGTGTTGACGCCGAGCTCCTGGATGTAGTCGAGCTTGCGCGTGATCCCGGCGAAGTCGCCGATGCCGTCCTCGTTGCTGTCGAAGAACGCGCGGACGTGCAGCTCGTAAATGACCGCGTCTTTGTACCAGAGAGGATCGCCGGTGAAGGGCGGCGGCTCGGCCGGTGAGTTCATTTAAGTGCCGGCATCAGAGAAAATAATCGAAGTCGCGCTCGGTGCGGACCTTGCGGCGGATCCTGAAGATGTGCGCCGCGGTACCCGCGGGATCGAGGGCCACGTAGTTGCGGGCGCCGCGCCAGAGAAAGCGCGCGCCGGAGAGGAGGTCGTCCACCTGATAGGGCGCATCCGCGGCCAGCCCGAGCGCGCCGAGGTCGAGCTGTACCCAGCCCGTCTGCGCGTGATGGGGGTCGACGTTGGCGACGACGAGCACGGAGTCCTCATCGCACGTCTTGCTGTAGACGATCAGGGCCTCGTTGTCCACGCGGTGGAACTGCAGACCCGTGTCGCTCTGCAGCGCCGGATTCTCGCGGCGGATGCGGTTGAGCCGCGTCACCAGGTCCCGGAGGCTCGCCGGATCGTCGCGGTTCCACGAGCGCACCTCGTATTTCTCCGAATCCAGGTACTCCTCCGAGCCGCTCTCGCGCGGGCGGTCCTGGGTGAGCTCGAACGCCGGCCCGTAGATGCCGTAGCTCGCGCCCAGCGTCGCCGCGAGGATGAGTCGCGTCACGAACGCCGGCCGGCCACCGAACTGCAGATATTCCGTCAGGATGTCCGGCGTATTGGGCCAGAGGCTCGGGCGGAAGAACTCGCACACGGGGCGGGAGGTGAGCTCGGTGAAGTAGGCGATGAGCTCGCGCTTGCTGTTGCGCCAGGGGAAGTAGTTGTACGATTGGGTGAAGCCGAGCTTGGCGAGCCGGTACATCACCTTCGGCCGCGTGAACGCCTCGGAGAGGAAGATCACCTCCGGATGCGCGCCGCGGATCTCGCCGATCACCCACTCCCAGAACGCGAACGGCTTGGTGTGCGGGTTATCCACGCGGAAAATGCGCACGCCCTGGGCGATCCAGAACTCGAACACGCTCTTCAGCTCCGCCCAGAGCGCCTGCCAGTCGTCGCACTCGAACCAGAAAGGATAGATGTCCTGGTACTTCTTCGGCGGGTTCTCGGCATACTGCACCGAGCCGTCGGGGCGCTTCAGGAACCACTGCGGATGCTCCCGCACGTACGGGTGATCGGGCGCGCACTGGAAGGCGATATCCAACGCGACCTCCAGGCCCAGAGCGCCGGCGCCGGCGAGCAGTCGGCGGAAGTCTTCGAGAGTGCCGAGGCGCGGATGCACGGACTTGTGTCCGCCCTCACGGCTGCCGATCGCCCATGGGCTGCCCGGGTCGCTGGAGGAGGCGCCGACGCGGTTGTTGGGGCCTTTGCGCTCGATCTCGCCGATCGGATGGATCGGCGGCAGGTACAGCACGTCGAAACCCATCGCGGCGACGTAGGGCAGCAGCGCCTCGAGGTCCGCGAAGGTACCGTGCTCGCCGGCCCGGGTCGCAGCGGAACGCGGAAACATCTCGTACCAGCTGGAGAAGCGCGCGCGCCGCCGTTCTACCTCGATGGCGAGCGGCGGCTCGTGCCGCAGGATGAGCTGCGGATCCGGGCTGCGCCGGGCGAGCTCGTGCAGCGCATCGCTCTGCGCGAGCAACGCCCGCTCCTCGCGATTGCGCGTGGGGCTCACAAGTGCCTGGGCCCACTCGCGCAGGCGGCTCGCGTCGGGCTCCGCCATGCGGCTCGCATGCGCCAGCGCGAGCGCCGCGCCCTGTTGCAGCTCGATCTCGATGTCCTGCCCGGCCTCGTGCTTCTTCGCGAGTCCGCGCCGCCAGCTCTCGAGATGGTCGACCCGGCCCTCGACGGTGAAGAGATACCGGCCGAGCGTCTGAACGGTGAACTGTCCCTGCCAGCGATCGTTGCCGAGGAAGCTCATCGGCATTCCATGCCACTGCGCCTCGCTTTCGTGGCGGTACAACAGCGATGCAGCGACGGCATCGTGTCCGTCGGCGAACACGTCTGCCTCCACCACGACCGTGTCACCCAACACACGACGCGCAGGGAATCGGCCGCAGTCCACCTGCGGAGTCAGGCCTTCGATGACGACGCGCGCTTTGGTCATCAGGCTCCCGGCGCGCGATGTCAGTCTGGGGTGAGGACGACGGCCCCAAGGGGCGGCAGCCGCAACGCAACGGAATGAGTCATGCCATGGGAGGGGAGCGGTGAGGCCTCCACGGCACCGAAGTTGCCGATGCCGCTGCCGCCGTAATCCGTCGCGTCGCTGTTCAGGCGCTCACGCCACCAGCCGCCGCGGGGTACGCCCACGCGGTAGTTGTCGCGCGGCACGGGCGTGAAGTTGCAGGCGACCAGAGCCGCATTCCCCGCCTTGTCCTTGCGCAGATAGACGATGATGCTCTCATCGGCGTTGTTGCAGTCGATCCATTGGAAGCCGTCCGGCGTGAAGTCGCGCTCGTAGAGCGCCGGAGTCTGGCGGTAGACGCGGTTGAGATCGCGCACCCAGCGGCGCACGCCTTCGTGGAGCGGATAGTGCAGCACGTGCCACTCCAGGCTCTCATCGTGCTGCCACTCGCGCTTCTGTCCGAGCTCCCCGCCCATGAAGAGGAGCTTCTTGCCGGGGTGGGTCCACATGTAGGCGAAGAGGAGCCGGAGCGAGGCGAACTGCTGCCACTCGTCGCCCGGCATCTTGCCGATGAGCGAGCCCTTGCCGTGCACCACCTCGTCGTGGGAGAGCGGCAGCACGAAGTTCTCGCTGAAGGCGTACCAGATGCTGAAGGTGAGCTGGTTTTGCTGAAACTTGCGGAACACCGGATCGGTCTGCAGATACTTGAGGGTGTCGTGCATCCATCCCATGTTCCACTTCAGGCCGAAGCCGAGGCCGCCGAGATAGGTCGGCCGCGAGACCATGGGCCACGCGGTCGACTCCTCGGCGATCGTCTGCGTGTCGTGATGATCGCGGTAGACGGCCAGGTTCAACTGCTTGAGGAACTCCACCGCCTCGAGATTCTCGTTGCCGCCGAAGCGGTTCGGAATCCACTCGCCCGCGCGCCGGCCGTAGTCGAGGTAGAGCATCGAGGCGACCGCGTCCACGCGCAGCGCATCGATGTGGTAGGTGTCGAGCCAGAAGAGCGCGTTGCTCGCGAGGAAGTTGCGCACCTCGGCGCGGCCATAATTGAAGATCGAGCTGTTCCACTCCGGGTGGAAGCCCTGGCGCGGATCGGCGTGCTCGTAGAGATGAGTGCCGTCGAAGAACGCGAGCCCGTGCTCGTCGCTCGGAAAGTGCGACGGCACCCAGTCGAGGATCACCCCGATGCCCCGGCGGTGCAGGTGATCGACGAGGTACATGAAGTCCTGCGGCGTCCCATAGCGGGCGCTCGGGGCGAAGTAACCCGTGACCTGATAACCCCACGACCCGTAGAACGGATGCTCCATGACGGGCAGCAGCTCGACGTGGGTGAAACCCATTTCCGTCACGTAGTCGCCCACGGCGTGTGCGAGCTCCCGATAGGTCAGCCAGCGGTTGTGCTCCCCGGAAACGCGCCGCCAGGATCCGAGATGCAGCTCGTAGACGGACCAGGGTGCGTCGAGGGCATTGGCGCGGCCGCGGGTGCCCATCCACTGCTCATCGCCCCACTCGTACGAGAGGTCCCACACCACGGAGGCGGTGCGCGGCGGCGTCTCGCAGTAGAAGGCGAACGGGTCGGCCTTGTCGACCGTGTAACCCGCCTGTCGGGAGACTATGTGATACTTGTAGAGCGTGCCGGTGCCGACTCCGGGGATGAAGGCTTCCCAGATCCCGGAGGAGTCGGCGCGGGCCGTCAGCGGATGGGTCGTCGGATTCCAACCGTTGAAATCGCCCACCACCGACACGGCGGCGGCATTCGGCGCCCAGACGGCGAAATGAGTGCCCTGCTCGCGATCGGGGCGGCGCGGCAGTGAATGGGCCCCGAGCTTCTCGTAGGCGCGGACGTGCGTGCCTTCGCGAAAGAGATAGATGTCGTGATCGGTGAGCAGCACTTGGCGAGTTTAGCAATTCCCATTCCTGAATGCGCTGGTCCCGCGAGGCCCGTTGTCATAGCTCACCGGGGCGCAAGCGGCTATGCGCCGGAGCATACTCTGGCCTCCTATTTCATCGCCATCGAGCAGGGCGCCGATTACATCGAGCCCGACCTCGTCATGACGCGCGACGGCGTGCTGGTCGCCCGGCACGAGAACGAGATCGGCGGCACGACGGATGTCGCCGCGCGGCGGCAGTTCGCCGATCGGCGCACGACCAAAGTCATCGACGGCGCGAGCATCACCGGTTGGTTCACGGAGGACTTCCTGCTCGAGGAGCTGAAGTCGCTCCGGGCCCGCGAGCGGATTCCGGAGCAACGGCCGGCCAACACCCGGCTCGACGGGACGCTCGAGATTCCAACTTTGGAGGAGATCCTGGCGCTGGTGCGCGGGGTGGAGGAGAAGCGGGGCGTGCGGGCGCGGCAGGCGGGATTGCCGCCGCCCCGGCCCGTCGGCGTATACCCGGAGACGAAGCATCCGAGCTACTTCGCGGGGCTCGGGCTGGCGATGGAGGAGCCATTGGTGGCCATGCTCGAGCGCTATGGCTATCGCGGCGCCGGCGGGGCCGCGTATCTGCAGTCGTTCGAGACGGGAAATCTGCAGGTGTTGCATGGGCTCACGGACCTGCCGCTGGTGCAACTCATCGAGGCGGTGGGGACGCCGTACGACCTGCTCGCGGGCGGGGACGCAAGTACTTATGCCGATCTGCTGACTCCGAGTGGATTGGAGCAGATCGCCGCGTATGCGACGTGCATCGGGCCGGCGAAGTCGCTGATCATTCCCCGGGACGGGCAGGGGAGGTTGACGCGGCCGACTTCTTTGGTGGCGGATGCTCATGCGGTGGGCTTGAGGCTCCATCCCTGGACATTTCGGGCGGAGGCGGCGTTCTTGCCGGCGGGGATGGACTTGGAAAGGGAGCTGCGGGCCTTTCTGGCTGCGGGCGTGGATGGGTTCTTCACCGATCAGCCGGATGTGGGGGTGCGCGCCAGGGATGCGTTTGTCGCCTCAGGGCGTACGTGTTAGACGGGCTTCGCGCGTTTGCGGCTCACCAGGGTGAGAGGCGGGGCGGGGACGGCGGCGAGGTGGGCGCGGGCCCGGGCGGTGGCGGCTTGGGCCTCCTCGGCGGCGGCCGCGGCTTCGACGGGCTTGGCGAGGAGGTAGCCTTGGACAGCCATGGGGCCGCCACAGTGCGCCAGGAACTGTAGCTGGGTCGGGCGCTCGACGCCCTCGGCGACCACCTGCAGGCCGAGGCCGTGGCAGAGGGTCACGATCGAGCGCACGATGGCGGCCGAGCGCGGATTGGAATCCACGCCTTCGACCAGCATGCGGTCGAGCTTGACGCGGTTGATCGGGAGCTGCTCGAGCGAGGTCAGGGAGGAGTAGCCGATGCCGAAGTCATCGAGGGCGATGGAGATCCCGAGCTCGCGCAGGCGGCGCAGCGCTTCGATGGTCGCGCTGCCGGTCTGCAGCACGGTCTCGGTGAGCTCGAGCTCCAGGGCGCTCGCGGGCAGTCCGGCGCTCTCCAGGGCGTCGGCGATCTGGCGCACGAAATCGCTCTCGAAGAACTGCGGCGGTGACACGTTGATGGCGACCCGCGCATCGCTCCAGCCGGAGGCGCGCCAGGCCGCGACGGTGGAAGTGGCCGAGCGCAGGACCCAGCCGGTCAGCTCGTGGATGAGGCCGCTCTTCTCGGCGATGTGAATGAATTCCGTGGCGGTGGCGATGCGGCCGCCGGGCTTGCGCCAGCGCAGCAATGCCTCGAGCGCGGTGACTTCGCAGCTTCCGAGCGCCACTTCCGGCTGGAACATGAGCAGCAGCTCGCCGGCCTCGACCGCCTGGCGCAGCGCCTGCTCCAGACGGAAGCGCTGCGCGGCCGCGTCATAGAGCGCCGCGCGATAGAGCGCGTAGCGATTGCGGCCGAGCTCCTTGGCGCGAAACAGCGCCACGTCGGCAGCGCGCAACAGGCCCTCCGGGTCGTCGGCGTGATCGGGAAAGAGGCTCGCGCCTACGCTGGCGGTCGTCGCCAGCGAGCGGCCCTCGATGGTGAGCGGCTGCTGCAGGGTCGCGACCAGGGCGCCGGCCCGCTGCTCGACTTCCTCGACCGTGCGCAGCTCCTCGATGAGGAGGGTGAACTCGTCGCCGCCGAGCCGCGCAACCAGACTGTTGGGGCCGGCCGCGGCCTGCAGCCGCTGCGCGATGCCCTGCAACACCTTGTCGCCGTAATTGTGTCCCAGGGTATCGTTCAGGGACTTGAAGTTGTCCATGTCGACGAAGAGGAGGGCCACGCGCCGCCCGGTCTGCCGGGCGCGCGCCAGCGCTCCGGCGAGGCGCCCCGCGAGCTGACGGCGGTTGGGCAGTTGCGTCAGCGGGTCGTGGTGGGCGAGGTGGTGCAGCTGTTGCGTGCGCTCCGCGACGTGGCGCTCGAGCTCCGCCTGCTGAGCCCGCAGGTCGGCCTCCGCCTGCGAGATGCGATCGGCCATCGTGTTGAAAGACCCGGCCAACTCGTCGATCTCCGCCGAGCCGCCGCGCGGCGCCCGCACAGTGCGGTCTCCGCTGGCCAGGAGGCGCGTCGCGGCCGTCAATCGCCGCACGGGCAGGCTGATGCTGATGATGAGCAGTGCCGAGACGATTCCCATGACCACCAGCACAGTCACGCCGGAAGCGGTGACCGTGTGCTCGGCGGCCTCGGCCGAAATGGCGGCGTAGCGCGCGGCATCCAGCAGTCCTTGATGCGAGGGTGCCTGCAGCTCATCCTGGACTTCCTTCATCAGCACGCCGCTCTGCTGCAGGAGGGCCCGTCGGGCCGCCAGATCGCGGGTGTCGAGGCGCTCCAGGTCTCGCCGCAGGCGGACCGCGCGCTGGAAATCCGACTGCACGACTCCCATCCAGGCTTCGCCCGGCGAGCGGGAGAGCTCCGTGGCATGGGCGCGGAGCGTAGTCTCGAATATGCGCTCGCGCCGGGCGATGACACTGGGCGGGCCGTAGCTGTAACGAACCGCATCGATTGCGGTTGCCAGCGCGGAGAGCGAAGGTCTCGTGATGACCTCGCCATGGATGGTGAGCCCGGTGCCACCGGCGGTCGCGACGAGCTGATACACGCGGTTGAGGGCCTCCCAGCGTTGCTCGCGCCATTGGGCCCGCTCCGTGGAGTCGAGCGCGAGCTGACGCCCGTCCTGGATGTGGGCCAGGAGCTGCGCGCGCAGCGAGCGGGTGACGGGGGTCAGGCTCGGCCGGGGTGTCCCGTCGAAGTAACGCTCGACGGCTTGCTGGAGCGCATTGCCCGCGGTGGTGAGCGTCTGTAGATTGCCGGGGCTGTCGGATTCCAGATCATCGCCGACCACGCCGTCGTAGGCGCTCAACTGCTCGAGGATGAGGCTGGCGCGGTGCGTGAGCGGCTCATGCCGGGTCCGCATGCTGTGGACGGCTTCCACGGCGGCGCGAGTGGTGCGCGTCGCCAGCACGTGGGCGACCACGACCACCGCCGCCACGGCCGCGAGACCCAGGGTCAGGCGGGTACCGATGCCGAATCGCGGTCGCAGTCGCCGCCGCACGTTGTGCTCTGCCTCACTCATACGACATAAGCAGGAGCTGTTGGCGGGGGTCGGCCAAGGCTGCCCCCGAGCTTAAACCCTGAGTCTGCGCACAAATGAGGCGCGGGTCCGTGGCGGGCATCGCAGATGGGCCGAAAGGCCCTGTTCTGACGTCTAAACGGACGCGGGGATTGCCTTATACTAGCCGGATGCTGGAGAGCAGGGCGCATGACCGAGATCGCTGACACATTCGACTCTGCCTTCACCAAGGCCGTCGACCTGGGCAACCGGCTGGCCGACAAGGACCGGGACGCCGATCTCTGGGACATCGCCGACGGGCTGCTGGCGGGCGCCCTGCAATACTGGCTGTATTCGCGCCAACCCTGCGGCGATCCGCGCTGCCAGGACTGCATGCCGATCAGCACCGCGGAGGGCCGCATGGCGGAGCTGCGGCGGCTGATCGACCAGCTGGCCTCGGAAAGCGAGTATTTCCACACCCCGACCGATGCGAACGCCGGCCGGGCGTAGTCACCCGCTCGAGACCCCCGGCACCTCCCGGACCTCGGGGGCCGAGACCGGCATGGCTGCGCTGTCACCGTAGGTGCCCCCCAAGCGCTTCAGACCGTTCTAGAATGCCGGCTGCCGCGAGCGCAAGCCGTCGCTACTCCAAAGAGCATACCCGAAAGGGGCTGAATTGAGCCTAATTCCCTCGACATCCTCTGGCGAGCCGATCGCAACGGAAGTGGTCATCGTCGGGGCGGGTCCCTGCGGTCTTTTCCAGGTGTTCGAGCTCGGACTGCTCGGCATCGGTGCCCACGTGGTCGACTCGCTCGCCGCTCCCGGCGGCCAGTGCACGGAGCTCTACCCGGACAAGCCCATCTATGACATTCCGGCGCTGCCGGTCTGCGGCGCGCAGGAGCTGGTCGATCGGCTGATGGAGCAGATCAAGCCGTTCAAGCCGCAGCTTCACCTCGGCCAGGAGGTCGTACGTTTCGCGCGCCGCGAGGACGGACGGTTCTCCATCGAAACGGCCGCGGGCACCCGCTTCGATGCCGGCGCCGTGGTGATCGCGGGGGGAGTCGGGTCGTTCCAGGCCCGGAGGATCGGCATCGAAGGCACCGAGCCTTTCGAGGGCAGGAGCCTTCTGTACCGTGTGAAGGACGTCGGCGCACTCGAGGGCAAGCGGCTCGTCATCTTCGGCGGCGGCGATTCGGCCCTCGACTGGACGCTAGAGCTGGCGCCGCGGGCGCGAAGCATGACCCTCGTGCACCGGCGGCCGGAGTTTCGCGCGGCTCCGGCCTCGGTGGCCCGGATGAAGGAGCTGGTCGCGGCCGGCCGCATGCGCCTGTTCGAGGCGCTGCCGCATTCGCTGATCACGACGGACGGGACGCTGGGGGGTGTCAACATCAAGGCGCCGGACGGCACGCTGCACGCGCTCGAGGCGGACCACCTGCTGGTCTTCTTCGGCCTGCATCCCAAGCTCGGGCCCATCGCCGAATGGGGGCTCGAGCTCGAGAAGAAGGCCCTGAAGGTCGACACCGAGAGGTTCCAGACGAGCCTGCCGGGAGTCTTCGCGGTGGGTGACATCAACACCTATCCCGGCAAGAAAAAGCTCATCCTGTCGGGCTTTCACGAGGCGGCGCTCGCCGCCTTCGGCATCCAGCACCACCTCTATCCGCAGAAGCGGCAGTTCCTCCAATACACCACCACCAGTCCAATAATGCACCAGAGATTGGGCGTTCCCGATTAGTGCGCAAGCAATGAATCTCCAGCTCGCCGACCTGCTCCGGCTGCTCGAGCTGGAGCCGCTCGAGGTGAATCTCTTTCGCGGCGAGAGCCGCGATATCGGCAGCCCGCAGGTGTTCGGGGGCCAGGTGCTCGGTCAGGCGCTCACCGCCGCCTCGGCGACCGTCGAGGGGCGCATCGTGCACTCGCTGCATGCTTACTTCCTGCGCCGGGGCGACTTCAACGCGCCCATCGTCTACCAGGTGGACCGCAGCCTCGACGGCCACAGCTTCTCCAACCGCCGCGTGGTCGCGATCCAACACGGAGAGCCGATCTTCAACATGGCGGCATCCTTTCAGGTCGCCGAGGATGGCCTGGATCACCAGTTGGCGATGCCCGCGGTGCCGCCGCCGCAGGCGCTGCCCGACTCCAGCCGCCCGCCGCCGGAGCTGCTCGCGCGGCTGCCGGAGCGGCTGCGCCGCTTCCTCGAGAAACCGCGGCCGTTCGAGTTTCGCCTGGTGCAGCCATTCGACTACGTGGCGCCGCACGACGCGCCCCCCTCGCGTCAGGTGTGGTTCCGGGCGGTGGACCGCCTGCCTGCCGATGAGAGGCTGCATCGGCGCCTGCTGGCTTATCTATCGGATTACTTCCTGTTGGACACGGCGACTCTGCCGCATGGCTCGGCGCTCCTCGGCAAGACCGTGGTCATGGCGAGCATCGACCACGCGATGTGGTTTCATCGGCCACTGCGGGTCGATGATTGGCTGCTCTACGCAGTGGAGAGCCCGAGCGCCTCGGGGGCGAGAGGATTTGCGCGGGCCAGCGTGTACTCACGCGACGGCAAGCTGGTCGCGAGCACGGCACAGGAGGGCCTGGTGAGACTGCGCCGCGAGTCGACACCCTAGCAGCGAATGACCTTGCCCGGGTTGAGGATGCCGTTGGGATCGAGCGTGCGCTTGATCGCGCGCATCAACTCCAGCTCCACCGGCGAGGCATAGCGCTCGAGCTCGCCCACCTTCAGGCGGCCGATGCCGTGCTCGGCGCTGAAGCTGCCGCCGAAGTCCCTCACCAGGTCGTGGATCGCGCGCTTGACCGGCTCCTCGCGGGCGAGGAATGCGGCGCGATCCGCGCCGGCAGCCTGATTCAGGTTGAAGTGCAGGTTGCCGTCGCCCGCGTGACCATAGGCGACCAGGCGACCGTCCGGCACGTTGTCGGCGATCCAGCGCGAGGCGCGCTCGATGAAGCCGGGGATGGAGGCGACCGGGACCGAGATGTCGTGCTTGAGGCTCCCGCCGTCGAGGCGCTGCGCTTCCGGGATGTTCTCGCGCAGCTTCCAGAAGGCCGCGCGGTCGCGTCCATCGCGCGCCACCGCCGCATCCGACACGAGCTCCTCCTCCAGGGCGGCGCCGAGGACTCTCTCGAGCAACTCCTCGAGCGGGGCGTCGGCGCGGGATGAGGTGAGCTCACAGAGCACGTACCAGGGGTGAGGCGCATCGAGCGGATCGCGAACCCCGGGAATGTGCCGCGTCGTGAGATCGACGGCGATCCGCGGGATGAGCTCGAAGGAGCTCACGGTGTCACCGCTGCTCTCGCGCAGACGGGCGAGGAGCGCCACGGCGGCCTCGGGCGCGGGAACCGCGACGAACGCGGTCGCGAAAGCACGCAGCTTCGGGAAGAGCTTCAGGCTGGCCGCGGTGATGATGCCGAGAGTGCCTTCCGCGCCGAGGAAGAGCGATTTGACGTCGTAGCCTGTGTTGTCCTTGCGGAGCGTCCCCAGCGAAGAGAGCAGGCGTCCGTCAGCCAATGCCACTTCCAGACCCAACACCAGGTCGCGCATCATGCCGTAGCGCAGCACGTGGACGCCGCCGGCGTTGGTGGAAAGGTTGCCGCCGAGCTGGCAGCTTCCCTCCGAGCCCAGACTGAGGGGAAAGAACCGTTGCGCCTCGTCCGCCACGCGCTGAATCTGCGCCAGCACACAGCCCGCTTCGGCCACGAGCGAGTAGTCGAGCGGATCGACACTGCGGATGCGGCTCAGGCGGGCGAGCGAGACGACGACCTGCGCGCCGGATTCGTCGGGAGTCGCGCCGCCGCAGTAGCCGGTATTGCCGCCCTGCGGAACGACGCCGATATGATGATGGTTGCAGAACGCGAGGAGCTCCGTGACCGCCGCCACGGTGCGCGGCACGACGACGGCGAGCGCGCGGCCGTGGTAGAGCCGGCGGTGATCGGTCAGGTACGGCTCGACGTCGCCGCCTGTCAACACGCCATCGTCCCCGACGATGCGCTCGAAGCCGCTGAGAGCCTGCCCGGGCGAGAGGGGCGGCACGGGCGGGGGCGCCTTCAGGCCACGCTCAGCGCGCGCAGCGCGGCAATCCGCTCATCGAGCGGCGGATGGCTCATGAAGAGCCGCCGGATGCCGCGCGACACCGCCCCGCCGGTGATGCCGAAGGAGGCGAACTGATGCGACGGCAGCGGCTCGTGCACCCGCTTCAGCGCCTCGAGCGCCGCGATCATGTTGGGTATCCCGGCCAGGTGCGCGCCGCCGCGGTCGGCGCGGAATTCGCGCCAGCGCGAGAACGCCATGACGATCATGTTGGCCAGGATGCCGAGCACGATCTGCGAGGCGATGACAGTGAGGAAGTACGCCGGCCCGCGCCCGTCGTCGGAGCGGAACAGCGTCCGGTCCACGAGATTGCCGATGATGCGCGACAGGAAGATCACGAAGGTGTTGACCACGCCCTGGATGAGAGTCAGGGTGACCATGTCGCCGTTGGCGATGTGGGTCAGCTCGTGCCCCAGCACCGCCTCGATCTCCTGCTGGCTCATGGTGGCGAAGAGGCCGGTGCTGACGGCCACCAGCGCGGAGTCGCGGCTGTATCCGGTGGCGAAGGCGTTGGGCTGCGGCGAGTCGAACACGCCGACCTCCGGCATGCCGACACCGGCGGCCTGCGCCAGGCGGGTGACCAGCGCGACCAGCCATTGTTCCGCGGGCGTGCTGGGCTGACTGATGATCCGCACTCCCATGGCCCGTCGTGCCATCCACTTCGACATGAGGAGCGAGACAAACGCGCCCCCGAAGCCGAACACCGCCGCAAAGGCGAGCAGGGCGCCGAGGCTGCTGCCGCGCACCTGCAGCCAGCGATCGAGCCCGATCAGATGGGCCACGATCGTCAGGACGGCGAGCACCGCCAGGTTGGTGACGAGGAGCAGGAAAATGCGCTTCATGGCGCGTCATTGAGGCCGTGACCGCGGGTTTTCAAGCAGGGCACCTCCTGCAGACCGGCTGCCGCGTGGGCCGGTTCCCCGGAGCCGCTCAATGCAGCAAGGCGCCGAGCGCCCGGCCGACTCCGAAGGCCACGATCCCGGCACCGCCGCCGATGAGGACCATGCGCAGCGCGCCGCGCAGCGCCTGCCGGCCGGTGAACAGGCTGATCGCGAGCCCCACGGCGAAGAGGGCGAGGACGGTGAGCGCCGCGGTGGCGATGAGCGCGCGGTCGCCGCTCATGTGCACGAAAAACGGAATGAGCGGAACGGCTGCGCCAGTCGCGAACGACAGGAACGAGGCCGTGGCCGCGCCCCAGGGGGACCCCAGATCGTCCGGGTTCAAGCCGAGCTCTTCACGGGAGAGGACGTCGAGCGCCTGATCAGGATGGGCGAGCAGCGCCTGGCTGACCGCGCGGGCTTGTTCCAGGGCGACACCGCGCGCCTCGTAGATCAGCGCCAGCTCCTCGGCTTCCTCCTCCGGATACTCCGCGATCTCCTCCCGCTCGAGGGCGATCTGATACTCGTACATCTCACGCTGCGAGCGCACCGAGACATACTCGCCCGCCGCCATCGACAGTGCGCCGGCCAGGAGTCCCGCGATCCCGCTCACCAGCACGAAAGCGCTGGGCGCGGCAGCTCCGGCGACACCCAGCACCAGGCTGGCGTTGGAGACCAGGCCGTCGTTGACGCCGAACACCGTGGCCCTGAGATTTCCTCCCAGGCCGCCGCGATGGCGGACCCCCACGTCCGACAAGGTAGTCGGCATCGCGTGTCCGCCGGCGATCGGCGCGGTGTACACCGAGAGGCCGCGCAGCTTCATGGCGGCGAGCACCGATCGCACGGCGCGAGGTCCCAGGAGCCGGATCAGTCCCGCGACGATCCGCGCCCGTATCGAGGGCACGAACACGCGCTTCGCGGCCGGGACCCGGGGTGCCCCTGCCCCCGAGGCGTTGCGCGAGGAAACTTCCCACTTGGCCGCCTGTTCCTCGGCGGCGGCGGCGAGCTGGCTGAAGAGCCGCTGCTTATGAGGATCGGGCTCCGCCGCGGCGACCCGCCCGTACAGCCACGCGGACTCTTTCTCGTGGTACCAACTGTCTAGGTTCATTGGCTAAAACAGGCCTGCGGCCGTTTTAGCAGCCAGCGGTCGAACTCGTTCCGGGCCGCGGGCAACAAAATCGCACGGAGCGATTTTGGACGGCGCGAAGCGCCGGCCCCGAAGGGGCTCGGCCCACGATGGGCCGGGCAACGGCGGCCTCTGCCCGCTGCATGACTTGTTTTCGAACGGCGCAAGTAGGCAGCGCGTGATCAATATTCACCGCGCTCGTCTTCCTCATCTTCATCCCAGTCCTCATCCTCATCGTCCTCATCCTCGTCCCAGTCGTCCTCCTCGTCCTCTTCTTCTTCCTCATCCTCGTCTTCGTCTTCTTCGTCGGACTTCGCCCAGCCTTCGGGCTCGTCGGTCCGCTCGAGGTCCATCTCATGCCAGGTCTCGAGATCGATTTCCTCGATCTCGCCGTCGAGATACTCGATCTCGACCAGCTCCGAGTCCTCGTCCACCGTCAGAACACGGAACGATTCTTCGTCTTCCAGGTTCTCGTACCACTGTCCGGGAACCGGCTCGTAATCTCTGCTCACCGCTTTGCTTCCTCAGGTTGGCGAAGCCAAGTTTAGCGTATAGTTTTCCCATGACCATCCCCCGCCCGTCATCCTCATCGCCCCTTGCCAGGGCACGGCGCGTCGTGGTGAAGGTGGGTTCCGCGCTCCTGACGGATCAGGAAACCGGACGCATCAACCGGGCCTGGCTCGAGAGCTTGATCGAGGATCTTCTGCGGCTCAGGAAGCGAGGACAGCAGGTCATCCTGGTCTCCTCGGGGGCGATCGCGCTGGGACGCCGGCAGCTCGGTCTGGCAAAGGGTCCGCTGCGGCTAGAGGAGAGTCAGGCGGCAGCGGCCGTCGGGCAGATTCGTCTGGCCCATGCGTACAAGGAGCTACTCGAGGGCCGCGATGTCACGGTCGCCCAGGTACTGCTCACCCTCGAGGACAGCGAGCGACGGCGTCGCTATCTGAACGCACGCGCCACCCTGGAGACCCTGCTCTCCCTCGGCGCGCTGCCGGTGATCAACGAGAACGATACCGTGGCGACCGCAGAAATCCGCTATGGCGATAATGACCGGCTGGCGGCCCGGGTGGCGCAGATGGCTGCAGCCGACTGCCTGGTGCTGCTGTCGGACGTCGACGGTCTTTACACCGCCGACCCGAACAAGGACCCCGGGGCGTCCTTCATCGATGAAGTGCTCAAGATCACGCCGGAGATCGAGGCGATGGGCGGACGCTCGGCCTCCGATGTCGGCTCCGGAGGCATGACGACCAAGCTCCTCGCCGCGCGAATCGCCGTCTCCGCAGGATGTCACATGTGCATCGCCGCCGGGCACCACCGGCACCCCGTCCGGCGGATCGAGGAGGGCGAGCGCTGCACCTGGTTCGTGCCCAGTGCCACGCCGGTCGCGGCGCGCAAACAATGGATCGCCGGCACGTTGCGACCCGCAGGCGCCGTGACGATCGACCCTGGCGCACTGCGCGCGTTGCTCGACGGCAGAAGCCTCCTGCCGGCCGGCGTGATCAACTCCCGCGGCCGATTCGAGCGTGGCGATACCGTGAGCGTCCTGGCCATGGACGGGACTGAGATCGCACGTGGCATCGTCGCCTACTCGGACGTCGATGCGGCAAAGATCATGGGCCGCAAGTCATCCGATATCGAGAGCATCCTCGGCTTTCGCGGGCGCGATGAGATGATCCATCGTGACGACCTCGTGCTCCTCCATCCGGAGCCCGCGGCCAAAGAGAGCTTCGGGAGCTGAGCGATGAGCGTCGGGTCGGCGAACACGGACGTGCATGAGCTGATGGCGCGCCTCGGCCGCAATGCGGTCGCGGCCGCCTCGGTCCTGGCGCTGTCCGGGACTGCCGCCAAGAATGCTGCCCTGGCGGCCGCGGCGGGCGCCGTTCGGGGCTCTGCCGGCCGCATCCTCGAGGCTAACGGGCGGGATATGGCGGCGGCGCGCGCGGCCCATCTCTCGGGCGCGTTGCTCGACCGGCTCGCCCTCGATGAGAAGCGGGTCGAGTCAATGGCTCGAGGCATCGAGGACGTCATGGCGCTCGCGGATCCGATCGGCACCACCGCGGCGGAGTGGCAGCGGCCGAACGGCCTGCGGATCCAACGGGTGCGGGTGCCTCTCGGGGTGATCGGGATCATCTACGAGAGCCGTCCGAACGTCACCGCGGACGCCGGAGCGCTCTGCCTGAAATCCGGCAACGCCGTGATCCTGCGCGGGGGCTCGGAGAGCCGCGAATCCAACGCCGCGATACACGCCTGTCTGGTCGCAGGGCTGAGGGCGGCGGAGCTTCCCGGGGACTGTATCCAGCTCGTCCCGACGACCGACCGGGCGGCCGTCGGTTGCATGCTGTCGGGTATGGCGGAGTACCTGGATGTCATCGTGCCTCGCGGCGGCAAGAGTCTGGTGGCTCGTGTGCAGCAGGAGGCACGGGTACCCGTCATCGGCCACTTGGAAGGCAACTGTCACGTCTACATCGATCGCGATGCCGATGTGCGCATGGCAAAGGCCGTCGCCCTCAACGCCAAGATGCGCCGCACCGGAATATGCGGCGCGGCGGAGACCCTCCTCATCGACCGCGCCGGCATGGACACGCACCTCGCTCCGGTGGTGCGCGCTCTGTTGGATGCGGGCTGTGAAGTGCGGGGTGATGCGGCCGTGCAAAAAGCCGATGGCCGGGTGCGCGCCGCATCGGAGGAGGACTGGTACACGGAATATCTCGATGCCATCATCGCTGCGCGCGTGGTGGATGGGGTGGACGGCGCGATTGCGCACATCGCCCGGTACGGCTCCGCGCACACGGAGTCGATCGTCACCGGGAATCAGGCGACGGCGGAGCGCTTTCTGCAGCGGGTCGACAGCGCCATCGTGCTCCACAATGCCTCGACGCAGTTCGCCGACGGCGGGGAGTTCGGCATGGGAGCGGAGATCGGCATTTCCACCGACCGCTTTCACGCTCGCGGACCGGTCGGCGTCGAGCAGCTGACGAGCTACAAGTACGTCGTTCGCGGGTCCGGGCAGATCAGGCCGTAGCGCTGCCGCGGCTGAGCGCGGCGATCCCGCCGCTCAGGGAAAAGACAGCTCCATACCCTCTCGAGCGCAGCTCCCGCGCGGCGGCGAGACTGCGCTTTCCGCTCGCGCAGACGAGCAGATATCGCCGGGCGGGCGGCATTGCCGGCTCACCGTGCAGGAGCTGGGCAACGGGGAGGTATCGGACGCTCGCGCACGGGGTGGCGAGCCGCGCGACTTCGTCCGGCTCGCGGATGTCGACGACCTCGAAGCCATCGGCCAGCGCCTCGTCCAGGGAGTCGAGGCGCAGCTCGATGTCAGTCTGCTCGTCACGGGCCGCGGCGCTCTCCCGAGGGTCTCGCGCACGCGCGTGCTCGGGGCAGTCGGCGGCGCGCCGCGTGCGCACGCGCGTGATGGCGAGCGTCATCAGATCCAGGACCAGGAGCTCTTCCGCGAGCTGTCCGGGCAGATCCAACAGGAGCTTGAGCGCCTCGAGCGCTTGCAGGGTGCCGAAGGTCCCGGGGACCGGGCCGAGGACGCCGGCTTCCGCGCAGTTGCCGACGAGGCCGTCGCGGGTGGCCTGCGGCCAGATGCAGCGCAGGCAGGCGCCGTCGCGATCCGGGCGCACGACCTGGAGCTGTCCCTCATACTGGTACACGCTCGAGAAGATCACCGGCTTGCGCAGGCGCACGCAGGTATCATTCAACATGAACTTGGTCGAGAAGTTGTCGGTGCAGTCGATGACGAGCGAGTAGGGCGCGATGATGGCCGGAGCCGTGGCCGCATCGAGGCGCAACGCGTGAGTGCGTACGTCGACCTCCGGATTGAGCGCCCTGAGGCGCTCGGCCGCCAGCTCGACCTTGGGCAGCCCGACATCGGCGAGCGAGTAGAGGGTCTGCCGGTGGAGGTTGGAAGCCTCCAGCCGATCCCCATCCACCAGGCCGATGCGGCCGACGCCCGCGGCGGCGAGATAGGTCATGGCCGGCACGCCGAGGCCGCCGCAACCCACCACCAACACCGAGGCGCGGCGCAGCTTCTCCTGCCCCATCGCGCCGACTTCCTTCAGCGCCGTCTGGCGCGAGTAGTCGGGGGCGGAAGTTGCCGCACGCGCAGGGTGTGCGTGCGCGGACCCTGCGCCGGTGCCGTCAGTCGGCTCGGCATGCCGGTGCGCGGCGTGCTCCGCGCAGCGCTCGCAGTTCACCCAGCCGGAGTCGCCGTCCTCGTAGTGCTCCTTCTTCCAGATGGGCAACCGGTGCTTGACCTCATCGATGATGTAGCGGCAGGCGCGAAATGCCTCGTCACGATGGCGGGCCGTCACGCCGACCCAGACCGCGCTCTCGCCGATCTCGAGCGCGCCGGTCCGATGCACGCACGCGGCGTGCTCCACGCCGAAGCGCGCGATCGCTTCCGCGATGATCCGCTCGCCTTCCCTGATCGCGAGCGGCTCGAAGGCTTCATACTCCAGCCTGCGCACGCGCCGGCCCTCGTTGTGATCGCGCACCCAGCCCTCGAAGGCGGCGTAGCCGCCGCAGGCAGGGTCGCCGAGCCCGGTCCGCAGAGCGCGCTCGTCGAGAGGGACGGAGGAGAAGCGGAAGGTCATCTTCATCCACCGGCCACGGGGGGGATGAACACCACCGAATCCCCGTCGGCCAGCCGCTGTCCCCAATCGCTGAACTCGGAGTTGACCGCGACGCGCAGCATCTCCGGCGCCAGTGAGAAGGGGTGTCGGGTCTTGAGCTCCTGGTAGAGATCTCGCGGCGTCGCCGCGGGGGTGACCAGCGTTTCGGAGCTGCGTCCTGCCTGCTCGCGCAGCAAAGCGTAATACTGGACGTTGATCCGGCGCGTGACACCCGCGGACGGCCGAACTCGATAAAGCACTGAGCCATACTCCTGCGGCGTGTTCACGTTGTCGAGCGCACCGGGATCGGGCTGATCGATCAGCGCGGTGTCCGCGTTGATCAGGAACTTCCGCGGGCAGTCGCGCCCGCCGGCGATGTAGGCGCGGATCGCTTCGCAGCTCGAAGCCTCGTAAATCGCGCAGAGCGGCTCGGGGAGGCCATCGTGGCTCGAGCGGTACGCCGTTGCCTGCCGCTCCGGGCGGCGCGAGCGCACGAGGTGCTCGAGCGTCTCAGGATCGAGCAGGGGCAGGTCGCAGGCGAGCACGAGCCAGGCCGCCTCAGGGTGCCGGGATTGCGCGGCAACGATCCCGGCGATGGGTCCTTGCACCTCGCCGGAATCGACGATCTGCGCGAAGCGCGCGCGCAGCGGATCGGCGGTCTGGTCGGGCCGGACGGAGACGAAGATCCGCTCGACCAGGGGAGCCAGCATCTCCACGGCGCGCTCGAGCTGGCTGCGCCCGGCATATTCCAGCGCCGCTTTGTCGCGCTGCATGCGGGTACTGCGCCCGCCTGCGAGCACGAGCCCGTAGAGGGGCGCCGCGCCGATACCTTGGCGGGTCGGGGGGGTGGAGGCTGCCATCCGCTCGTCCATAGAAAGTCCTGATCTTACGCCCGCGAGCCGCCTATCGGGATGCCCGCCGGTAAGCGCGCTTGCCGCCTGACTTCGCGAGCAGGCGGACGCCTGAGATCTCGATGTCGTGCGAGAGCGCCTTGCACATGTCATAGATGGTGAGTGCCGCGACCGTCGCACCGGTCAGCGCTTCCATCTCCACACCCGTGCGGTGATGGACGGCAACCCGGCACCGCACCACGACCTTACCGCCGGGCCGGTCCTCGATCTCCACCGAGCAGTGCTCGAGTCCGAGCGGATGGCAGAAGGGAATGAGCTCGTGCGTGCGCTTCGCGGCCATGACTCCGGAGACGATCGCCGTATCGAACACCGGACCCTTCCGGGTCCGATGTCCGGTTTTGCGCAGCGCCGCGGCGACGTTGCGCGGCAGGCGCACGATCGCCTCCGCGACCGCTTCCCGGTGCGTGATCTCCTTGCTGCCGACATCTACCATCGTCGGGCGATTGCGGCTGTCGAGATGAGAGAGTCCGGAGCGCCCCATCAGCCACCGATGTAGAACATCTCGACCTTGCGGGCGCCATCGGCCGATTCGCGTTGCGCCTGGCGCTGCTCGCTGTAGTTATCGCCGCGCTGCACCCAGACGCGGCGCAGCACTTCCAGCAGCTCATCATCGCTGGCGCCGCTGCGCAGCGCGTCACGCAGGCTGGTTCCCCGCGTGGCGAAGAGACAGGTGTAGAGGACGCCGTCGGACGACAGGCGTGCCCGCGAGCAGTCGCCGCAGAAGGGCTGAGTCACCGAGGAGATGAAGCCCACCTCGCCGCCGCCGTCGGCGAAGGCATAGCGCTCCGCCACTTCGCCCCGGTACTCGCGCCCGCGGGGCTCGAGCGGCCAGCGCTCGCCGATGCGCGCCAACAGCTCCCTCGAGGGCACCACGAGCTGCGGGCGCCAGTCGTTGCGGTTGCCGACATCCATGTACTCGATGAAGCGGACGATCACGCCGGTGCCGCGGAAGCGCTGCAGCAGATCGAGGACCGTGTGATCGTTGACGCCGCGCTGGACGACCGCGTTGATCTTGATCGGCTCCAGACCTGCGCGCTGCGCGTGCTCGATCCCTGACAACACTTCCTCCAGCCCGTCGAAGCCGCCGCTCATGCGGCGGAAAACCTCCGGATCGGGGCTGTCGAGGCTGACCGTGATGCGGCGCAGTCCCGCAGCGCGCAGCTCGAAGGCGTACTTGGCGAGGAGGACGCCGTTGGTCGTCAGGGCGATGTCGTCGACTCCGTCGATGGCCGTCAGGTCGCCAATCAGGTCCGTCAGGTTCGGGCGCAGCAGCGGCTCGCCGCCGGTGAGGCGGAGCTTGCGCACGCCGAGGCGAACGAAGAGCCGCGCCAGGCGCACGATCTCATCGAACGACAGCCGCTCGTGCGTGCCGAGGAAGCGGTAGCGGTCATGGAAGGTCTCCCGCGGCATGCAATAGGGACAGCGGAAGTTGCAGCGGTCCATGACCGAGATCCTGAGGTCACGCAGCGGCCGGCCGCGCCGGTCGCGCGGTCCTGCGGATCCCGGCAGGGGGACGATCACGTCGGAGGAGGCCATGGATTCAGCCTACCACCGGTGGATCCGGGTCACGAATCCCTTCGGGTAGGTATTGGGGCCGGGGGGCAGCTCGACGAAGCCGTCCGTCCCGGCGAGCGCCGTGAAATCGCCCGAGCCGTTCGTGGGGGCCGGCATGGCCCAGCTTCGCCCCCAATCGTCGCCCTCGATGCGGACGGGCATGAAGAGCGTCAGCGGCGGATTGACCGTGACGGGCGCCCCCAGGGCCATCCGTTCCGGCCGGGAGGCGGTCTGGCCCTGGCTCGCGGCCAGGGCGGGCAGGACGTAGCGGGAGACGCAAACGGCCGTCGATACGGGGTTCCCCGGGAGACCGAGGACCGCGGCGCCGGAGCTCGCGATGCCGAACCAGAGGGGCTTGCCGGGGCGCTGAGCCACTTTGTGGAACACGCAACGGACGCCGAGCTCTTCGAGGGCCTGCGGCACCAGGTCGAGCTTGCCCATCGAGACGCCGCCGCTCAGCACCAGCACATCGTGCGTCTCGAGGTGGAATTTCAGCCGGCGCCGGAGCTCGGCCGCATCGTCCGCGATGTGATCGTCCGCCACCCGCTGGAAGCCATGCATCCGCAGGGCCGCCGCGATGGCATAGGCATTCGAGCGGCGGACCTGGTGCGACAGGATGGGCTCGCCGGGCTCGATGAGCTCGTTCCCGGTGGAGATGACTGCCAGCATCGGCTGGCTGCTCACCCGGATCCGCGCCATCCCGGCGCCGGCGGCAATGGCGATTTCCGGCGGACCGAGCCGCGTGCCGACCCCGAGCAGCAGGTTCCCCTGGCGTGTGTCGGTACCGCGGCGGTGGACGTTCTGGTCCGGCTCCACCGCCACGTCGTGCGCGAGCTCCGCTTGCCCGTCACGGACCGTGATTCGCTCCACCGGTACCACCGCGTCGCATCCCGCGGGCAGCGGCGTGCCGGTCATGACTTCTATGCAGTGGTCGCGTCCCGTGAGCACGAGCGGGACGTCCCCGGCGGCCTGCATTGCCTGGATCCGCAGGCGGCGCGTACCTTCGCGCACGGCCTGGCTGTCGAGCGCGATTCCGTCCATGGTGACGCGATCGAAAGGCGGCTGGTCGCGCTCGGCGTAGATGTTCTCCCGCAGCACCGCCCCCGCGCATTGGGCCAGAGGCAGGGACTCGATCGGCAGACACGTCAGGTGCTGCGCGATGAGCTCATCCGCCTGCGAGGGACTGATCACGACTCAGTTGGAATCGGAGCTCTTGCCCCTGGCCTTGAATATCTTGACCTGCGCGTTGAACTGGTTGGCGACGGTCTGGAGCTGATCGATGGCGGCGTTGTGCTTCTGGTTTTCGATGGCCTCGAGCTCCTGCTTCTGCTGCTTGGTGAGCGTGGCGCCGGCCGCGGCGACGCGGCTGTCGCGCTCGAGCTGGATGCAGGAGAGATACGCCGTCATCTCCTCGTTGTAGCTCTTCACCACCTGCATGGCGGCGATCATCTCCTTGAGTGTCGCGGTGGTGCCGTCCGGGATGTGGCCCGGCGCCTGCGGATAAGTGCAATCGGCGTAGGCCGCCGGTGCGAGAACGGCGGCAACGACGAGTGCCGCTGGAAGCAATTTCATGAAGCAATCCCCTGGTTGATCGGTCGACTATCTTAAGAGCGCGAAGCGTTGCGGGCCACCCGGGCTGCCGCGGGCCGGCTCTGGTAGAGGTAGCATCCCGCGGTGTGATCGTTGACGACACCCACGGCCTGCAGGTACGCATAGACGATCGTCGAGCCCACGAAACGGAAGCCGCGCTTTTTGAGGTCGCGGGAGATGCGGTCGCTGAGCTCACTGGTGGCGGGCACCTGGCTGCGCATTCGCCAGCCGTTGCGGACGGGGCGGCCGCCGACCCAATCCCAGAGATAGCGACTGAAGGAGCCGAATTCCCGCTGCACCGCGAGGAAAGCCTGCGCATTGGTGACGGTGGAATCGACCTTGAGCCGATTGCGCACGATGCCGGGGTCCTGCAGCAGCGCCGCGCGGCGGCGCGCATCGAAGCGCGCCACCTTGGCCGGATCGAATGCGGCAAAGGCCTTTCGATAGGCGGCGCGCTTGCGCAGGATGGTGGACCACGAGAGACCCGCCTGCGCGCCTTCGAGTGTCAGCATCTCGAAAAGGCGCGGGTCGTCCCGTACCGGCCGGCCCCACTCCTCGTCGTGGTAGCGGGCATATTCCGTATCCCCTGCCGGAACCCAGCCGCAGCGGGTCTTCTCTTCTATGGACGGTGCCGGGCGGGCGGCGCGCTTGGAAGCCACGAGTCTCTCATGATGAAGCAACCGATCGATATCCGGAATACGGCGCCCGCAGTCTCCAGCGGCAAGCTCATGGGCCCGGCCCCGGCTCCAGGTCGTCAGATTAGCATGGGGATGCGATGAGACCCGGCTGGGTGCCGGGCATGCTGCTGGCTCTCCTCGGCGCGGTGGCTGCCGGGAGCCCGGTCGCTGCCCGCGATTGGGCGGCGGGGCCGGCGGGCGTTCGTGGCCTGATTCTCTATGACGCCTCGCCTTTCTTCTTTGCGCGCGGGGGACGCAATGGGCTCGTCGCCATCCAGGCGCACCTTCCGGCCGTCGCGGCGCTCGGCGCCAACGCGATCCTGCTCTCGCCGCTGACCGCGGCGTCCCGCGGCGATTTCGGTTACGCGGTGACGGATGAATTGCGCTTGCGCCCGCGGTTCGGCTCGCCGGCGCAGCTGCGGGCGCTAGTGCGCGCCGCGCACGCGAGGGGGCTGCGCGTGCTGCTCGACATGGCCGCCAATCATCTCTCGGATCAATCTCCGTACTTTCGGGATGCAGAGCGGCGCGGCCGCAAGTCACCCTACTACGACTGGTTCGAGCGCGAGGCTTCCGGAAAGCCGGTGCACTACTTCGACTGGACGAATCTCGAGAATCTCAACTATGGCAATCCGGCGGTGCGCCGCTACGTGCTCTCGGCGTTCGCGCATTGGCTGCGGGACTATCACGTCGACGGCTTTCGCCTCGATGCGGCCTGGGCCATCCGCCAGCGCGATCCCCGCTTCTGGCCGAGGCTGCGCGCGCATCTTGCGCGCATCGATGCCCACGTCGTCCTCATTGCGGAGGCTTCGGGCGTCGACGGGTACTACGTTACGCACGGATTCGATGCCGCCTACGACTGGTCCTCGCGGCTCGGACAATGGGCCTGGCACGACGTGTTCGCTCCGGCCGGCGGCCTGCCGGATCTCGCGCGGCTGCGCGCCGCCCTGACCAACGGCGGCAAGGGCTACCCCGAGCACACGCTGCTGCTGCGATTCCTCGACAACAACGACACCGGGCCGCGCTTCATCACGCGCTACAGTGTTGGCGAGACCCGCGCTGCCATCGAGATGCTGTTCACGCTGCCCGGTATTCCGCTGATCTACGATGGCGATGAGGTCGGGGCCGCCTTCCAGCCCTATGACGAGGGGCCCCCCATCGTCTGGCGGGATCCGGATCACCTGACGCCTCTTTACGCGCGAATGTCGCGGGAGCGCGGTGAGGTGCGCGCGCTGACCTCGCCGCGGCTCGTGCTGCTGGCGACGGACCATGACCGGAAGGTGCTCGCGTACCTGCGGCCGGGCTGCAATGGCGGGCCGGATGCGCTCGTGGCACTCAATTTTTCCGGCTCGCCGGTCCCGGTCCGGCTGCTCGGCGCTGCCTCCCTCGAAGGCTTCGCGACGGCGAGCGCTCAGGATCTCGCGACCGGCAGGCGATGGCCGGTGAGCCTGCCTGCCGGACCCTTGGACCTGCCTGCCTACGGCGGCCTCATCGTGCTCTCCCATTGACCTGACCACCGCAGAGAGGCATGGTGCGAGCTCAATTTTCGTACCCAGGCACAGGATGTGCCCCGCCGACGAAGGCGGCGGACGTTGGGAAAAAAACCGCGCTTTTTTGCTCAACGCGCGCTGGGCGGGGCAGGATGCCCCGATCCAGCGCTTCAAACGAGGGTCTGCATGTCGCAAGCCGAGCCGCACCTGTCGCGCAATCTGCGCAACCGCCACATTCAGCTCATCGCCCTGGGCGGGACGATCGGGGTGGGGCTCTTCCTCGGCTCCGCGCAGGCGATCCACAATGCCGGTCCCGGCCTGCTGCTCACCTATGTAGTGGGCGGCATCGCGATTTTCTTCATCATGCGCGCCCTGGGGGAGCTCCTGACCTACCGGCCGGTCGCGGGCTCCTTCGCCACGTACGCCGATGAGTTCTGCGGCCCGTTCGCCGGTTTCGTCACCGGCTGGTCGTACTGGTTCATGTGGATCGCGACGGTGATGGCGGAGATCACCGCCATTGGAGTGTACGTGCGCTTCTGGCTTCCCTGGATGCCGCAATGGGTGCCGCCGCTCGCCGCACTCATTGTGCTGTATGGCGCCAACCTCCTCGCCGTGCGGGTGTTCGGGGAGCTCGAGTTCTGGTTCGCGCTCATCAAGATCGTGACCATCCTGGCACTCATCGTGGCGGGGCTCGGCGTGATCCTCTTCCATGTCGGGGATTTCGGCTCGCAGGCGAGCTTCACCAACCTCTGGTCCCATGGGGGCTTCCTGCCGTTCGGCATTCTCGGCGTGCTGCTGACGCTGCAGATCGTGATGTTCGCCTATTCCGGCGTGGAGCTGATCGGTGTCACCGCGGGCGAGGCGGAAAATCCCGCCGTGGTGTTGCCGCGGGCGACCAACGGTATCATCTTTCGTATTTTGCTCTTCTACATCGGCGCGCTCATCGTCATCATGGCGCTCGTGCCCTGGAACCAGTTGAGCCCTGACACGAGCCCATTCGTGTTCGTGTTCCAGAAGCTCGGCATCCCCGGCGCGGCCAGCATCATCAACATCGTCGTCATCACCGCGGCGACTTCCTCGTGCAACAGCGGCATCTTCAGCACCGGCCGCATGCTCTACTCGTTGGCGTGCCGCGGCCAGGGTCCACGGGCTTTCGCGACCTTGAGCCGCCGGAACGTGCCGGCAGCGGGCATCCACGTCTCGGCGGCGGTCATGCTGATAGGGGTTTTCCTCAACTACGCCGTGCCCCAGCACGTCTTCATCTGGGTGACCAGCGTGGCGCTGGTGGGGACGCTCTGGACCTGGGGCATCATCATGGTGGCGCACTTGGGGTACCGGCGCGCGGTACGCGAGGGGCGGGTCGCGGCGGCGAGCTTCCGCATGCCGGGGGCGCCGGTGGTGAACTGGCTGGTGGTCGCCTTCCTGCTCTTCGTCACCGCCATGCTCTCGCTGCAACCGGATACCCGGGTGGCGCTCTACGTCGCGCCGGTGTGGTTCGGCCTGCTGGCGGTGGGCTACTTCGGCGCCAAACCCCAGCCGGCGCGCGTCTCCTGATAGAATGTCCGCGCCGCGCCCGTAGCTCAGTTGGATAGAGTACCTGGCTTCGAACCAGGTGGTCGGGGGTTCGACAAAATCGCCTGGAGCGATTTTGGACGGCGCGCAGCGCCGGGCCTGTAGGGCCGAGGCCCAGGATGGGCCGAGCAATCCCTCCGGGCGGACCCGGATGTTATAAGATGGCGGACACAGCCGCGCGCCCGTAGCTCAGTTGGATAGAGTACCTGGCTTCGAACCAGGTGGTCGGGGGTTCGAATCCCTCCGGGCGCGCCAACTTACAACTTGTCAACCGTCATCGGTCGTTCTCCGTCAACGTCTGCCGCACCCGATCGTCTGGAGGCGCGAGCAGCGCGTACCGCCGTCCGTGCGGCAACTCATAGCGCTGAATGACAAAGGCTACACCCTCGGCGGCAAGTTGCCCGGCGATGCCGTCGCCGGGCGGATGATAGAGGTGGGCGCCTTGCAGCAGCGGTGTCAGCTCGCCCGAGGCATGCCCGGGCAGCAGCACGAGCACGCGCGCGCGCTTGCCGCGAGCGGCAAACCAGGCGCTCACGACTTTCTCCGGACGGCCCGCATCGGTGGTGAGTACCGTGAATGAAGTCCGCCACCGGCGGTCGAGCATCGCGATAGTCGTCTCGTCGGGATTCAACAGGGCGAGGCTCGCATGCTCATTGTCGAAGTGAATCCGACCGGCCAGCCGGGGAAGATCCTGCCAGCGGTCGATCGTCGGAAACGCGACGAGTGAAGTGATGCAGAAGGCCGCGGCGTAGGCGGCGTACGTCCATTGGAAGCTGCGCAACGTTCCGCCTCGGCGCTGCGCTGCTTCCGCGCGCCGCAAGGTCGCCCATGTCAGCACGAGCATCGCGGCCACGGCGCCCGAATATTCCACGATGCCGGCACCAGGCTCGGCATGGATGTGGATCGCGTGGATGACGCGGGCGCTACCGAGCACAACGAGCGCGGCCGCGAACAGGCAAGAGATCGTGGCGACCAGGCTTCGTGTCCACGACAGAGCGTCGCGGGGCCGCCGGCACGCGAGCCGCCGCGGGTCACTGAGTCGCTGCGCCTCGGTGACCTGCTGCGCCTCACTGAGGTGAAGCGCGACCAGCAGGCTCACGCCGAGGAGCGCCGGCACCGCATAGATGTCGCGCGCCGTGGCAGCGAGCGACAACAGCAGCAGGAGAGGCAGAGAGGCGGCGACGGCGAATCTCCAGCGGGTACCGTCGGTTCCCGCGAGGCGCACTGCGTTCCGTGCCCGCCACGCCGCCCCCGCGGCCAGCGCGGTCCACGGCAGCAGGTACACGGGCAGCTCGATGAAGTACTTGCCGAATGAGTTGCGGTGCCCGGTGCTGTAGCGGTACGCGGCTGGGGCGGGAATGTGGGTGAATCGTCCGGCAAGGTTGTACCAGAAGAGGATGCGCAGCGATTCCCCACCGTGAGCGGTCCGCGCCACGGCATAGATCCACGGGCCGATGACGACCGCCTGCAGGAGGAGGCCCACATAGAGCTCCGGCCGCCGCAGCTCCGCCCAGCGCCGCTCCCAGACGATCAACGTGAGGAGCGCCAGACCGGGTACCAGCCATCCGACGCCACTTTTCGCCATGAAACCGACCGCCGCGCCGGCGTGCATCAGGAGATAGCCGCGGAGCTTCCTGCGTCCTGGCGGGGCGGTGTAGCCGAGATATGCGCCGAGGAGCGAGATGGCGCAGCCGGCGAGAAGACAGGCGTCGGGGGCGAGCCACATCGTCACCCGGAACGCCGTGAGCGCCGAGCCTGCCACCAAAGCGGCGACGATCGCCGCAGCCCTGCCGGCCATCGCGAATCCGAGAGCACCCACCGCGACCGCGGCGATCGCGGCATAGAGGAGGTTGGGTACGCGCGCCGCGCGGACGCTCGGCCCGAAGAGGCGCATGGCTCCGGCGGACGTCCAGTACGACAGCGGCGGCTTCTCGAGGAAGGGACGACCGGCGAGTTGCGGCAGCACCCACTGACTCTGCGCGCTCATGCGCCAGGCGATATCCGCTTCCCGCGGCTCATCGGGCGTCCACGCCCCCCGGTCGAGCGTACCGACCAGCCACATCGGCGCCAGGGCGAGAAGAACGGGAAGGACCCAGCGGCTGGGGCCGGTTGCGGCGAGCGGGCGCATGCGCCCGACATTATGCCCTGGACTATGTCGACCGCGTCTCGGGCGCCCGCGCGCGTAAGATTACGGGAGCGCCCGGCGCGGGGTCGGCGAAACTCGACCCGTTCCCTGCCAGCCACGACTGCAGCCGTCCGATTCCGCCAGTCCCAACACGCAGCCCGAGCCGCGTCCGCCGCCAGAGAATATCTTCCGCGGTCCGGGCCAACTCCACGCCGCAGAGGTACTCGGCTTCCCGCTCGTAGAGCTGGGGCAGCAGCTCCTCGCCGAGGTCCGCCAGGGAGCGGGCGCCGCGCAGGACTTGCGTCACGCGGGTGCCATAGGCGTGGGCATATCGGTAAGTCAGTGGCGGCGGAAGCCAGGGATAGGCGCGCTCGAGGCCACGCAGGAACCCTGCATAGCTGCCGCGCGGCAGATCCCCTCCGGGGAGCAATGCCCTGGCGGTCCAGGCGCCAGAGGGTGAGCCGAGCTCTCGCGACAGCACGTCGCCGGCGCCCTCGGCGAGCTTGCGATAGGTCGTGATCTTCCCGCCGAAGACGCTGAGGAGCGGGGCGGGATGCCGGTCGAGCTCCAGAGCATAGTCGCGCGTGACGCTCGCCGGATTCGCGGCCTCATCCTCCAAGAGCGGCCGCACGCCGCTGTAGCTCCACACCACCTGCTCGGGCAGCACGGGCGTGGCGAAGTAGCGGCTGACGGACGCACAGAGGTAGCTGATCTCCTCCTGGACGATGCGCACCGCTCCCGGGTCGCCCGCGTACTCGACATCGGTCGTGCCGATGAGCGTGAAATCGCGCTCGTATGGAATGGCGAACACGATCCGCCGGTCCTCGTTCTGGAACAGGTAGGCGAAGCGATGGGCGTAGAGCCGCGGCACCACGATGTGGCTGCCCTTCACCAGCCTGACGGAGTGGCTGGCGCTCACCGGTGAGGCCTCGCGCACGAAGTGGCTCACCCAGGGTCCGGTGGCGTTGACTACCGCTCTCGCCGGGACCGTCTGCCTCCCCGATGCCGTCGCGAGCGTGGCGACCCATCGTCCGCGGTCTGCTTCCAACTTCTCACACCGGGTCCGTGTCAGGATGACCGCGCCGCGCTCCCGCGCGTCCACCGCGTTCAACACGACGAGGCGCGCGTCATCCGTCCAGCCATCCGAGTAGACGAATCCCCGCACATAACGAGGCTTCAGCGCCGTGCCCGCCACGTGGCGCCGCAAGTCGATGCGCGCGGAGCCCGCCAGGCGCCGCCGCCGGGCCAGATGGTCATAGAGAAAGAGCCCGGCGCCGATCATCCACGCCGGCCGCAGGTGCGCATCGTGGGGCAGGATGAAACGCAGTGGCCGCATGAGGTGCGGCGCGGAGCCCAGGAGGATCTCGCGCTCGATGAGCGCCTTGCGCACGAGCGACAGTTGCAGGTGCTCGAGGTACCGCAACCCGCCGTGGATGAGCTTCGTGCTCGCGGAGGAGGTGTGGGCGGCAAGGTCGTCCTGCTCGCAGAGCAGGACCGAGAGCCCGCGGCCCGCGGCATCGCGCGCGATGCCGGCACCGTTGATGCCGCCACCGACGACGAGGACATCGTATGTGCCAGAATGCCGCATGGCGAGATCATATCGGGATTCATACGTCGAGGCGCATCTCGAGGAGGTTCGCCTCGAGCGCAACGGACGGAAGGTGCTCGAGGAGGTGAGCTGGACCATCCGCCCCGGCGAGAGGTGGGTGTTGGCCGGCGCGAATGGCGCCGGCAAGACTCAGCTCCTCAAGCTCGTTGCCGGATCCGTGTGGCCGACGCCGACCGGGCATGAGGCGCGCCACTACCGCTGGAAGGGAGAGTCCTGGCGGACCCCGAATGAGGTACAGGACGAGATCGGATACGTCGGCCCGGAGCGTCAGGACAAATACACCCGTTACGGCTGGAATCACACCGTCGAGCAGGTCGTGGCTACGGGTGTCCACCGTACCGACATCCCCCTGCATGCCGCGACGGAGGCGGACCGCAGACAGGTGACGGTGGCGCTGCGGCGGCTACGGATCGAGGCGCTGAGGCGGCGGCGTTTCCTCACTCTCTCCTACGGCGAGCGGCGGCTCGTCCTGCTCGCTCGCGCGCTCGCTTCCCGGCCGGGAATGCTGCTGCTCGACGAGCTGCTGAACGGGTTGGATCAAGCGAACCACGGGCGTGCGTTGCGCTGGCTCGAGGGCACCGCGCGGGCGCGCCTGCCGTGGGTGTTGTCGACTCATCGCATCGAGGACGTTCCGGCGAGCGCCACGCACGCTCTGGTGCTGGAGCAGGGTCGCGTCGTGTACCGGGGCTCCATCCGGCGCGCGCCGTTGGCTCGTTGGCTGCAGCGGCAGGCGAAAACCTCCGGGCGCGAGCGGCCATGCGGCAGGGGGTCCGGGTTCTCCCGCCGCATGTTGGTGCAGTTGATTGAAGCCGACGTGCATCTGGACGATCACGTAGCGTTGAAGGACGTATCGCTGATCATCCACGCGGGCGATTGCTGGGTGGTCCACGGACACAACGGCTCCGGGAAAACTACCCTGCTGCGCACCCTTTACGGCGATCACGGTGTGGCGGTTGGCGGGCGCATCGAGCGCAACGGCGTGAAGCCCGGTGTCCCGTTGCAGACGTTCAAGGAGCGCGTGGGGCTGGTAGCGCCACATCTGCAAGCGGACCATCCTCACGACCTCACTGCCGCCATGGTCGTGCAGTCGGGCCGGCATGCAAGCGTTGGGCTGAACGATGAGCCGACGGGCGCCGACCGGGCGGCGGCCCGGTGCGCGCTGCGCGCATTCGGCCTGAGCGCGCTCGCTTCCCGTCCCCTGCGGGAGCTTTCCTACGGCCAGTTGCGACGTGTCCTCTTTGCGCGCGCATGGGTGAGGAATCCGGCGCTGCTGCTGCTCGACGAGCCGTTCTCCGGCGTGGATGAGCCGACGCGGCGCGATCTCACCGAGCGCATCGAGGCGAGGGTTGCGGCGGGCACGGCGGTCGTCATGACGACACACCGTCGCGCGGAATGGCCCGCCTGCACCAGCCACGAGCTCGAGCTCGCGCGCGGGGAGGTGCGCTACGCGGGCCCGCTCAGAGAGCGATCTCGGTCTCGAACACGGAGACCGCCTGCCCGACGATCCACACTCCGGCGACGCTCCCCTCGGTGAAATCCAGCTCCACCTCAACCCGTCCCGGGCGGTGGAGGTACTGGCCCTGCACCCCCCGGAAGGAGGCGCGCCGCAGATCGCGAGTCAGAAAGCCGTAGTGCGCGAGGTAGGCCCCGAGCAGCCCATGGGCATTACCGCTCACCGGATCCTCGCCGATGCCCAGGGCCGGGCAGAACATGCGCGACTCCGTGAGGTGGTCCTCGCTGTCCGGCGTCAGGGCGAAGACGAAGTAACCGGCCGCTCCGATCTGCGCCGACAGGGTCGTCAGGCGAGTCATGTCGGGCTTGAGGTGCTTGAGCGGCTCCGTGCCGCGCACGCCGATCAGCAGCCGCGTGCTGCTCGAGCCGGCGATGCGCAACGGGCAGCGGGTGTCGAGGTCGTCCGTGGCCAGCGCCAGCGCGTCCAGCACCGCGAGCCGCTCGCGGTCGTTGAGCTCCCGCCCCAGGGGTGGCGTGCTCTGGCGGACTGCGATCTTGCGATCCTCGCCGCTGCCGCGGATCTCGACGTCGACGATACCGGCCTTCGACTTCTGGCGCAGCCGCCGGGGCGCGTCATGCCTGCGGGAGAGAACGTAATGCGCGGCGACCGTCGCATGGCCGACGAAGCCGGCCTCAGTGCGGGGCGTGAAGAACCGCGCCCGCAGGTCGTGGCCCTCGCCTTCCGGCGCGAGAATGAATGCTGTGTCGGCGTTGTTGAGCTCCCGCGCGATGGCGAGCATCTGCGCGTCCGTCAACCCGTCCGCGTTGAGCACCACACCCGCGGGGTTACCGGTGAAGCGCTCGGCCGTGAAAGCATCCACCTGATGTACTTGGATTTTATGAGTCATCGCTCCCGTTCCCCGTCCATGGGCGGACGGTCGGCGGCCGCCATTCTAGCCCATCAATTACAATGCTCCCATGGAGATCGGCGTCGAGATCAGCCTGTACCCGCTCGCGGACCGGTTCGCTCCGGAGATCCACGATTTCATCGCCAGGCTCGCGGCGGCGGAGGGTCTGAAGGTGGTGAGCAGCAGCCTCAGCACCCAGATCTTCGGGGACTACGAGCGCGTCTTCGAGACCCTTCACCGGGAGCTGCGCGCGGCTTTCGAGAGCCGGGGCGGCCAGGGCGGCAAGGGCGCGGTCGTCCTGAAGGTGCTGGGTCCGCTCTGATAAAATAATAGGCTTGGTCTTGGCGTCCGCCGGGGCCCGATATTGCGAATCGAGGTAGTGAATGGCGTTGCTGCGTGTGATCGATCGCGACGGTCAAGAGCATGAGGTCGAGGCGAAGGCCGGCCTCAAGGTCATGGAGACCTTGCGGGAGCTGGACTACGGCGTCGCGGCGATCTGCGGTGGAATGTGCTCCTGCGCCACCTGCCATGTTTACGTCGATCCGCAGTGGCAGTCCCGCTTGCCGGCGCCGATGTCGGACGAGCGGGAGCTGCTGACGGAGCTCGCGCATACGCAGGACAATTCGCGCCTCTCCTGTCAGATCGAATTCACCCCGGAGCTCGCCGGCCTGCGCATCACCATCGCCCCGGATGAGTAGGGCGGGAGTCCTGCCATTAGCACCCTCTGGCTGATCATCATCGTCGCCGCGGTGGGCCTGTTCGTCGTGGCGCGCCTCTATTTCACGTTGCGCAAGATGCGTCCGGCGCACCAGGAGAGCTGGGACGAGAAGATGGTCGAGCGTCTTCGGTCCCAGGGATACGCCCCGTTCAACCAGTACCCGATCGATTTCTTCCTCGCGCTGCCGGACGAGGCGACCTGCACCGCCGTGCGCGCGCGCCTGGAGCCGGATGGCTTCACCGTGGACACCCGGCCGATCGAGGACGAGAGCACCCTGCCCATGAGCCTGCACGCCACCAAGGCGATGCGCCTGATCCTGGCCGACATGGTGGAGCAGAGCCGGCGTTTCAGCGCGATCGCGGCCGAATTTCACGGCCGCTATGACGGCTGGGCGGCATAGTTCATTGGCGTAGCCCGGCGGGCCCGTAGGGCCGGGGCGCATGGATGCGCCGAGTAAAGTCGGTATCCTGCCGCTTTGAGCGAGCGCGGCCCCGTGACCGCATTCGACCCCGCTTAATGCGTGATTAGCGCTTTTTCTCGGTTTGGCGGCGCACTGCCTCGGCGGCCGCGGCTGCCGCGGCGGGATCGCCCAGGTAGCGACTCGTTATCGGTTTCAACTGCGGGTCGAGCTCGTAGAGCAGCGGGATGCCCGTCGGGATGTTGAGCTCGACGATCTCGCTCTCCGACACGTCGTCCAGCATCTTCACCATCGCGCGCAGGCTGTTGCCGTGTGCCGCCACGAGGACGTTGCGGCCGCGGCGCAGCTCCGGCGCGATGCGGCTGTTCCAGAAGGGCAGCACCCGCGCGAGAGTATCCTTGAGCGACTCGGCCGACGGCAGCTCCGCGGCCGGCGCATCCGCGTAGCGCGGGTCGAATCTCGGGTGGCGCGCGTCGTCGGCAGGCAGCGGCGGCGGCGGGATGTCATAGCTGCGGCGCCAGATCTTCACCTGCGCCTCGCCGTGGCGCTCGACGGTCTGTGCCTTGTCGAGACCCTGCAGCGCACCGTAGTGGCGCTCGTTGAGGCGCCAGGAGCGCTCGACCGGAATCCACATCCGGTCCATCCCGTCGAGGATGATCCAGAGCGTGCGGATCGCGCGCTTCAACACCGAGGTGAATGCGACATCCGGCAGCAGCTTCTCCTCGAGGAGCTGCCGACCGGCGCGCGCGGCCTCCTCGCGGCCCTGCTCCGCCAGGTCGATGTCGGTCCAGCCCGTGAAGAGGTTCTCCAGGTTCCAGAGGCTCTGTCCGTGACGGACCAGTATCAGTTTTCCAGTGGTGCTCATGAAGATGGGTTCCGGGTTTATTCCGCGAGCTTGCGCAATGACTCTACGCCCACGGTCAGCGTCGCGAAGTCGGCGGCGCCGGCCGCCCGCATGTCCGCGAGGGTACGCTGCCAATGTGTCAGTTCCTTGCCGGCCGATTCCTGCCATGCGGCCACGCGCTCTTCCGCGCTGGCGCCGCGGCCGCAGCTCAACACGCGCTCGGCCAGCCGGCGATGCAGCCGCAGGGCCGCATCACGCAGACCCGTGCGCGCCGTGGCCTGCCACGGCCCCTCGACCGGCAGACGGTCGATCTGCTGCCTGACCCAATCGAGGCCCGTGCGCGCGCCGGCCTCGAAGTAGACGCGCGCGGCGTCGGTCATGGGAATCCGCTGCGCGGCGGCGAGCTCCACGATGTCGAGCGATGCATTGTTCGCCTCGAGACTCGCCACGCGGGTGGCGAGCTCCGGCGGCAGGCCGGCCTCGATGTGCTGCGCGCGCACCTGCTCGAACTGCTCGCGCCAGGAGCCGGTGAGCACCTGTCCGAGCCGTGACTGCAGCTCATGCACGCCGGCGCCGAATTCGGCCACCGCGGTATCGACCTTGAGCGCCCGCCGGCGCGCGAGCAGCCAGTAGGTGGCATGGCGCAGCAGCCGGCTGGTCTCGAATGCCGCCGCGTACTGCACTTTCGCAGGTACGCGGTTGTCGAGCTCCTCGATCCGCTCCCACACCGTGCGCATCGCGAAGATCTCCCGCGCCGCGGTATAAGCGCGCGCGATCTGCGCGGGGTCGGCGCCGGTATCCTCCTGGGCGCGCGGCACGAAAGTCGGGCCCATCCGGTTGACCAGGCTGTTGGTGGTCGCGGTCGCGATGATCTCGCGCCGCAGCCGATGGCGGGAGATGGCGCGGGCGAAGCGCCGGCGCACCGGGCCCGGGAAGTAGCGCTCGAGCTCCGAGGAGAGGTAGGGATCCTCCGGCACGTCGGAGTCGAGGAGGTGGCTGTTGAGCAAGATCTTGCTGTAGGCGAGCAGGATCGCGAGCTCCGGGCGTGTGAGGCCGGCGCCCGCCTTGCGCCGGTCCGCCAGCTCGTCGTCGGCCGGCAGGAACTCGAGCGCGCGGTTGAGCTCCCCGGAGCGCTCGAGCGAGCGGATCAGGTGCTGGAACTCCGACATGCGCGCGCGCGCCTGCAGCTCGAGCGTGCTGATCGCCTGGCTCTGCAGGTAGTTGTTGCGCAGCACGAGCGCGCAGACCTCGCCCGACATGCCGGCAAGGAGGCGATTGCGCTCCCCCGTGGCCAGGCCGCCCGCCTGCACGATGGGGTTCAGCAAAATCTTGAGGTTCACCTCGACGTCGGAGGTGTTGACTCCGGCGGAATTGTCGATGAAATCGGTATTGAGCCGGCCGCCGGCGAGGGCGTACTCGATGCGCCCGCGCTGCGTGAAGCCGAGGTTGCCGCCCTCGCCGACCACCCTGGCCTTCAGCTCCCGGCCGTTGATCCGCAGTCCGTCGTTGGCGCGATCGCCGACCTCGGCGTTGGATTCCCGCGTCGCCTTGACGTACGTGCCGATGCCGCCGTTCCACAGCAGGTCCACCGGCAGGCGCAGGATCGCGCGCAGGATCTCCGTCGGGGTGTTCGTGGCCGATTCCAGGCCGAGGAGGGCGCGCGCCTCCGACGACAGGGTGATCGATTTCGCGGTGCGCGCGAACACGCCACCGCCCTTGGAGAGGCGCTTGCGGTCGTAGTCGTCCCAGCTCGAGCGCGGCAGATCGAACAGACGCTGGCGCTCGGCGAAGCTCACCCCCGTGTCGGGGTTGGGATCGAGGAAGATGTGCCGGTGATCGAACGCGGCGTGCAGGCGGATGTGCCGCGATAGCAGCATGCCGTTGCCGAAGACATCACCCGACATGTCACCGATGCCGATCGCCGTGAAATCCGTCTTCTGAATGTCGATGCCGAGCTCGCGGAAATGCCGCTTCACGCATTCCCAGCCGCCGCGGGCGGTGATGCCGAGCTTCTTGTGGTCGTAGCCGGCGGAGCCGCCCGAGGCGAAGGCATCGCCCAGCCAGAAGCCGTACTCGGCGGAGATGGAGTTGGCGATGTCGGAAAACGTCGCGGTGCCCTTGTCGGCGGCGACCACGAGGTAGGCGTCGTCGCCGTCGCGGCGCACCACCTGAGGCGGCGGCGCCAGGCGGCCGCCGACGATGTTGTCGGTCAGATCGAGGAGACCGCGGATGAAGGTGCGATAGCAGGCGATGACCTCGGCCTGCACTTCCTCGCGGCTGCCCGCCGGCAGGCGCTTGGGGACGAACCCGCCCTTGGCGCCGACCGGCACGATCAGCGTGTTCTTCACGTTCTGCGCCTTCATCAGGCCGAGGACCTCGGTGCGGAAATCCTCGCGCCGGTCGGACCAGCGGATGCCGCCGCGCGCCACGTAGCCCATGCGCAGATGCACGCCCTCGACCCGCGGGCTGTAGACGAAGATCTCGAACTTCGGGCGCGGCAGCGGCAGCTCCGGAATCGCCCCGGGATCGAGCTTCAGCGAGAGATACGGCAGCGCGCGGTCGTCGGCGCCCCGGCGATAGAAGTTGGTCCGCAGCGTCGCCTGCACGAGGCCGAGATACGCGCGCAGGATGCGGTCCTCGTCGAGACTCGCGACCGAGTCGAGACTGGCGCGGATCTGGGCGGCGATCTCCTCGGACGAGTCGCCGCCGGTACCCTGCCTCGCGGGGCGGGCGCGGCCGCGGCCCGTTGCGGGCTGCCGCGCGGGATCGAGACGCGCCTCGAAGAGGCGCACCAGGCCGGCGGCGATCGCAGGGTTGACGGCGAGCGCGCGCTCCATGTACGCCTGGCTGAAGGGCACGCCCGTCTGCAACAGGTAGCGGCAATACGCGCGCAACACGACGATCTCGCGCGCCGTGAGATCGGCGCCGAGCAGCAGCCGGTTGAAGCCGTCATTCTCCGTGTCGCCGCTCCAGGTCATCGTGAGCGCTTCCTTGAAGCGCTCCTCGATGCGGGCGATGTCGATCGGGAGCCCGTCGCGGTGCTCGAGCTCGAAGTCCTGGATCCAGGCCGAGCCTCCTTCGGGCCAGCCGAGCTCGTACGGGCGCTCCGCGATGACCCGCAGCCCGAAGTTCTCGAGAATCGGCAGCAGATCGGAGATCGGTACCGGCTCCCCGAGCCGCACGATCTTCAGGTGCATCCGCGAGGGCTTCTGCTGCAACGGCCGGTGGAGGCTGAGGCGCCGCCCGTCCGGGGCGCCGCGCAGGCGCTCGAGGTCGGCGATGTCGGCCGGCGCATCCGCGGGCGCGACATCCTCCTCGTAGGCGAGCGGGAAGGCGCGCCGGTAGCGGGTCGCGAGCGCGATGCCGGCGGCCTCGCCCTCGTGTGCCACCAGCACTTCCCGCAGGCGATCCGTCCAGGTGAGCGCCGCCTCGGTGATGCGCTGCTCGATCGCCGCGAGGTCGACCTTGCGCGGTCCGGGCGGCTCCGTGCGCACCACCACGTGCACGCGCGCATGGCTCGAGCCGGAGATCTGCACCTGACTCTCCACCGAACGGCCGCAGAAGCCTTCGAGGATGATCTGCTCGATGCGCTGGCGCACCTCGGTGTTATAACGGTCGCGCGGCACGTAGACGAGGCAGGAGTAGAAGCGGTGATACGGATCGCGCCTCGCCAGCAGGCGCACCGTGCGCCGCTCGTAGAGATTCACGATGCCGCGTGCGATCCGGATCAGGTCCTCGACGCTCGCCTGGAAGAGCTCATCGCGCGGATAGGTCTCCAGCACGTTGAGCACGGCTTTGCCGTCGTGACCGTGCGGATCGAGCCCGAAATACTGAATGACGCGATCGACCTTGCGCCGCAGCACGGGAATGTCGCGCGGACTGCGGTGATAGGCGGTCGAGGTCCAGAGGCCGAGGAACCGGTGCTCGCCGATGACCCTGCCGCGGGCATCGAACACCTTGACGCCCGCATAGTCGAGATACTCCGCCCGATGCACCGTGGAGACGGAGTTGGCCTTGGTCAGGACCAGAAGCTCCCGGTCGCGGGCGCGGGCGCGGACATCGCCCGTCAGCACGGTCGGCGCGAGTTTGCCGCCGCCCTCGCGCGCTCGCAGGATGCCGAGTCCGCTGCGGGTGTCCGCGACCAGGCGATCCTCGCGCGCGCCGCGCTCGAGCCGGTAGTAACGATAGCCGAGAAAGACGAAATGGCGCTCCTCCATCCATTCGAGGAGCTGGCGGGCCTCCGTGACCTCCTCGGCAGGCAGGGAAGGCGGGTTGCGCTCGAGGTCGGCGACCAGGGCGCGCACACGCTCACGCATGGCCGGCCAGTCCTCCACGGCGAGCGTGACGTCCGCCAGCGTCGATCCGATGTCGAGCCGCAGGCGCTCGATCGCCGCCGGGTCGCTCAGGCGGTCGATCTCGTACAGCTCCCAGGATTCCGCCTGCTGCGGCTCGCCGCCGTTCGCGCCCCAGCCGGTGAGACGGCCGCGCCGGTCGCGGCGGACCTCGAGCACCGGGTGGACGATCAGGTGCATCGCCAACCCGGCGCGGGCGAAGGCGATACCGATGGAGTCCACCAGGAACGGACGGTCCTCGGTGACGATCTGCACCAGCGTGTGCGGCGACTCGAAGCCGTCGCGCTCCCGATCGGGATTGAAGATCCGGACCAGGGACTGCCCCGGCGCCCGCCGCCAGCCGAGCTGCAGGTGCGAGCGGGCTGCGCCCGCGAGGGCCGAAGGCGCGCGCTCCGCCAGGTCTTCCTCGCCTACGCCGCGGAAATACGCCCGCAGGAATCGCTGCTGTATTTCACGATAGAGCGCAGCGTCCGATGCGGCGGGCGGGCCATTGCGCGGGGAGGGGCGTGTGCGCGCGATGCGATCGATCAGCGCGAGACGGGTGGGAGGAATGCTGCGCAGCAGACGACTGTCGTCTGACGAAGGGTCGGATGCATGCATGGTGGGTTGCGATTATAGGGCATGGGCAGTCCCGGCAGTGGGGCGGTATAATAGTTGCATGCGCAACCATGGCGACGGAGAGGCATCATGAGCCAGCCCCAAGACAATCCGATGGGCACGGACGGCTTCGAGTTCGTCGAGTACACCGCGCCGGACCCACAGCTGCTGCGGACGCTATTTGAGCGAATGGGTTTTCCGGTCAAAGCGCGCCATCGCTCCAAGAACGTGACGCTGCATGGCCAGGGAGCCATCAACTTCATCATCAACGCGGAGCCGGAATCGTTTGCGCAACACTTTGCCCGCCAGCACGGTCCGTCAGCCTGCGCGATGGCGTTCCGTGTCGCGGATGCGGCATACGCCTATCGCCGCGCGCTCGAGCTCGGCGCCAGGCCGGGGCCGCAGAGCGCGGGTCCGATGGAGCTCAACATCCCCTGTATCGAGGGCATCGGCGGCTCCCTCATCTATCTGGTCGACCGGTACGGCGACCGCTCCATCTACGACGTCGATTTTCGGGCTGTCGCCGCGGAACCGGTCCCGGACGCCGGCTTGAGATGCATCGATCACCTCACCCACAACGTGCATCGCGGCCACATGGACCTGTGGAAAGGGTTCTACGAGAGACTGTTCAACTTCCGCGAGATCCGTTACTTCGACATCGAAGGCAAGCAGACGGGCCTGTTCTCGCGCGCCCTGACCAGTCCCTGCGGCAAGATCCGCATTCCCATCAATGAGTCGCAGGACGACAAGAGCCAGATCGAAGAGTACCTGCGCGAGTACCATGGCGAGGGCATTCAGCACATCGCGCTTGCCAGCGAGGATATCTACCGCACGGTCGACGTGCTGCGCAGCCGCGGCCTCGCGTTCCAGGACTCGCCCGACACCTATTACGAAGCCGTCGACGGGCGCGTCAAGGGACATCGGGAGCCGCTCGAGGAGCTGCGCCGCCGGCGCATCCTGATCGACGGCAATCCCGAGCGCGGTGAGGGGCTGCTGCTGCAGATCTTCACCTGCAACGTGATCGGACCCATCTTCTTCGAGATCATCCAGCGCAAGGGCAACGAAGGCTTCGGCGAAGGCAACTTCCGCGCGCTCTTCGAGTCGATCGAGCAGGACCAGATCCGCCGCGGCGTCATATAGTTTGATGGGCCACCTGCGGCGGCCGGGCACGTTCCTGTGCCTATGCTTCATGCGGCGCTGAATTACACTTCAGCCATGGAGGTTTCTGCTCGCGGCGGGCTACGGCCCGCGCTGCCGATACGGCTCGAGTACGACCCGGCGCTGCCGATCACGGCGCACCGCGAGGAGATCATTGCGGCGCTCGCGCTCCACCCGGCGATCATCGTCTGCGGCGCCACGGGCTCGGGCAAGTCGACGCAGTTGCCGAAGCTCTGCCTGGAGGCTGGGCGCGGCACCTCGGGTCTCGTTGGGCATACCCAGCCGCGGCGCATTGCGGCGCGTGCTCTCGCGACGCGCCTGGCGGAGGAGCTTGGGACCACGGTCGGCGGCGCAGTCGGGTACCAGGTGCGGTTCGCGGACCATACGGGCCCGCAAGGCCGTGTGAAGCTGATGACGGACGGCATCCTGCTGCAGGAGCTGGAGAGCGACCCGCAGCTTCGCCGCTATGACACGCTGATCCTCGATGAGGCGCACGAGCGCAGCCTCAACATCGACCTGCTGTTGGGCGTGTTGCAACGACTGCTGCCGATGCGCGCGGACCTGAGACTCATCGTGACCTCCGCGACGATCGATCCGGGCAGGCTCTCGAGCTTTTTCGGCGGCGCGCCGGTCATCGAGGTGTCGGGCCGCAGTTATCCGGTGGAGGTCCGCTATCGGCCGCTGGCCGCCGAAGACGAGGACGCCGCCGAGCTCTCGCTGCCCGAGGGTATCGTCGAAGCGGTTCGCGAGCTCGACTCCGGCGGTGCCGCCCGTTCGCGCGCCGATACGCTCGTCTTTCTTCCGGGGGAGAAGCACATCCGGGAAGCGGCCGACGCGCTCGCCAAAGCGCGCCTGGCCGATACGGAGGTGTTGCCCCTCTACGCGCGCCTCTCCGCCGCCGATCAGGTGCGGATCTTCCAGAGACACGCGCAGCGCCGGGTGATTCTCGCCACCAACGTCGCGGAGACCTCACTCACCGTGCCCGGCGTCCGTTACGTGATCGACTCGGGCCTCGCGCGCATCAGCCGCTACAGTCCGCGCGGCAAAGTGCAGCGGCTGCACGTCGAGCGCATCTCCCGGGCCAGCGCCGATCAGCGCAAGGGTCGCTGCGGCCGCGAGGCGGAGGGGATCTGCATCCGCCTCTACTCCGAGGAGGACTTTACCGCCCGCGAGGCATTCACGCCGCCCGAGATCCTGCGCACGAATCTCGCCAGTGTCATCCTGCGCATGGCGGTGCTGGGTCTCGGCGACCCGGAGCGCTTCCCTTTCCTCGATCCGCCCGATACACGGCTGATCAACGATGGGGTGCGGCTCCTCGGGGAGCTGCAAGCGATGGACCCGGAGCGCCGTGTGACGCGCCTCGGACGGCAGATCGCGGGGCTCCCGGTGGATCCGCGGCTCGGGCGGATGCTGCTGGCGGCGGCCCGGCAGCGCTGCCTCGCGGAGATGCTGGTGATCGCCTCGTTCCTGGAAACCCAGGACCCCCGTGAGCGTCCCGCTGAGATGCAACAGCAGGCGGACGAGAAGCATGCGCTCTTCGCCGACGGCCGCTCCGATTTCATCACCGTGCTGAACCTCTGGCACGCCTTCGGCGAGCAGGCGGCGGCGCTTTCCGGCAACCAACTGCGCAGGTGGTGCCGCGAGCACTTCCTCTCCTTCCTGCGCATGCGCGAGTGGCAGGACTTGCACCAGCAGCTCTCACGCAGCGTCCGCGAGCTCGACCTGCGGCCCAATCACGAGCCCGCCGGTTACCCGGAGCTGCATCAGGCCATTCTCACCGGCTTCCTCGGCTCCGTGGGCGCGCTCGATCGCATGCGCGAGTACGACGGGCCGCGCGGCATGCATTTCGTCATCGCGCCCGGTACTGCGCTCGCCTCCAGGCCGCCGAAATGGATCGTCGCCGGCAGTCTCCTCGAGACCACCCGCCTCTATGCCCGCATGGTGGCCTCGGTGAATCCCGCGTGGATCGAGCGTGCCGGCGCGCATCTCGTCAAGCGCACCTACACCGAGCCGCATTGGGTCGCAGGCGGCGGGTTCGTCGCCGCGTACGAGTCGGTGTCGCTGTATGGCCTGTCCCTCGCGACCCGCCGCCGTGTCAACTACGGACCGATCGCGCCCGAGGAGGCGCGCGACATCTTCATTCGCGAGGCGCTGTTGGAGCGCACGGCGGAGCTGGCACGCGCGGTCGTGCGTGGAGCGTTCATCGAAGCCAATCGCGCCCTGCGGCGGGAGCTCGAGGAACTGGAGGCGAAAATCCGACGGCGGGACATCCTCGCAGGCGAGGAGCGGCAGGCCGCGTTCTATGCGGGCCGCATCCCCGCCTCGGTCAGCTCCGTCGCCGGGTTCGAGCAGTGGCGCGCGCAGGCGGAGCGCCGCGATCCGCGCCTGCTCCACATGTCGCGCGCGGACCTGATGCTGCGGGAGGTTTCCGAGGTTGACGATGAACGGTTCCCCGGGACGCTCGAAGCCGGCGCCAACCGCCTGCCGCTGCGGTATCGGTTCGAGCCCGGAGAAATCGATGATGGCGTGACCCTCGTCGTGCCCGATGTGCTGCTCGATGTGTTGCAGGCGGACCGCATAGCCTGGCTGGTACCCGGCTGGCGGCTGGAGAAGATCATCGCCGTGCTGCGCGAGCTGCCGAAGGCGCAGCGCAAGCGGCTGGTGCCGGTGCCGGAGCATGCGCGCCAGGCGCTCGAGGAGCTGACCGGCGCAGGTCGGGCCATCGAAGGGGGATCGGGATCTCTGCCCGGGTTCCATGCGGGGCTCGCGGCGTGGGTGTCGGAGAGGATCGGCGAGTCCGTGACGGCGGCGCAGCTCGCTGTCCTGCCGCTGCCTGACTGGCTGCGGATGAATCTGCGCGTCGTGGATGCGCAGGATCGCGTGTTGGCGGAGGGGCGCGATCTCGCGGCGCTGCGGCGCAAGGTGCTCGGGCCGGTGGACGGCGGCCGTCCGGGGCCGGAGGCAGGCGCGCCGCTGCATCGGCAGTGGGACGTCGGCGAGCTGCCTGAAAGCCGCGGCGTCGAGCGCAACGGGTTGCAGCTCACGGTCTTCCCAGCGCTCGAGGATCGCGGGAGCGGAGTTGCGCTGGCGGAGGCCCGCAACCCCCTCATCGCCGAGGAGCTCTCGAGGCGAGGCGTCAGGCGGCTCGCCATGTTGGCGCTGCCCCAACAGGTCCGCTACTGGCAAAAGCGGGTTGCCGAGGACACGGAACTCGTGCTGCAGAGCCGCGGCCTCGAGCTGGCGCAGCCGCTCGCCGAGGCGATTGCGCAGCGGATCTTCCTCGACAGCTTCCTGCCGGCGGAAGTGCCGTTGCCGCGCAGCCGCGAGGCTTTCAGCGCCTGCCTGGAACGAGGGCGGGCGAGGCTCGAGGAGACGGGCACCCAATTGCTCGACACCGTGAGGAGCGTTTTGCGCGAATGGCGCGGCGTGCGCGGCGCCATCGACGCGCTGCGCAATCCGGCGGCCGCCAACGCGGTGGCCGATGCCAACAGCCAACTCGCGATGCTGCTGTCGCCCGATTTCATCGAGTCGACACCCCATCCCTGGCTCGGCCATCTGCCGCGATACCTGAAGGCCATGGCGCGGCGGCTCGGCCGCCTGCCGGCCGAAGCGCGCCGCGATGAGGAGCTGGCGGCGCGCGTCCGACCGCTCGTCGGCGGGTTGTTGAGCCTGCGGGCGCAGTCGGCCGGGGATGGGCCGCGGCCCGAGCTCGCGCAGCTGCGCTGGATGCTCGAGGAATTCCGGGTATCGCTCTTCGCTCAGGATCTCAAGACGACGATAAGGGTCTCCGAGCAGCGGCTCGCCGAGCAGCTCGAGCGGGCGAAGGTCGAAGCGCGGGGCTGAAGGATTTATGGAACGACGATCGGCCAGGGTCGTCGGGCGGCGGCGGCCGGGAGATGAATTTAATCTCGTAAAGTCAGGAGCTTGGATCCTCAAAGGATCGGCCAGAAGTTCGGCCGTTGGGCAAGCTGCAGCGCCTTGCCGAGATCGGCCAAAAGATCGGCCAAAGACTTTTTCCGGAGACGTGAGATTCGCGATCACTGGTTCGCGAGCGGGTGTTCCGCGAAGAAAGCCCACATCTGCCCGGTCGCATCGATGCTGTGGCTATAACGGCCGAGGAGGAAACGATGGTGCCGGCGGTGGCGCGGGTCCAATTGGGGAAGTAGAAGACGGAGCAAAAGAAGGTGTAGAGGCCCAAGATCCCCAGGATCGGCACCTCTAGCCCCTGTGCTGGCGGGCGAGGTATTCCTCGCTCTGCATCTCCGTGAGGCGGCTTGCGGTGCGCTGGAACTCGAGGCGCAGGCGCTCGCCGCGATAGAGCTGCGCGGGCGGTGCGGCGGCGGAGATCACGAGCTTCACACAGCGATCGTAGAGCTCATCGACGAGGGCGATGAAGCGGCGTGCCGCATCTTCCTGCAGCGTGCCCATCACCGGCACATTGCCAACGAGGACGGACTGGTAGTTGCGTGCGATTTCGATGTAGTCGTCCTGACTGCGCGGGCCGACGCAGAGCGCCTCGAACTCGAACCACACCGCGGTCTCGCTCTGCCGCACGACCGGGATCGGTCGGTCTTCGATCTGCACCGTGCCGTCCGAGGCGACCGCGTGGTCCGACAGCTCCGCGAAGAGCGCGCGCAGCCTCGCGTCCGTGTTGATGTCGCCCGATGGCAGATAAGTGCCCGCCTGGGTGAGCTGCCGCAAACGGTAATCGCGGTCGCCCCAGGCGCTGATGACCTCGACGTGGCGCTCGATGAGCTCGATGGCGGGCAGGAAGCGCTGGCGCTGCAGGCCATCACGGTACAGGTCCTGAGGGGCGACGTTGGAAGTTGCCACGAGGGTCACGCCGCGGCGGAAGAGTCCGTCGAAGAGGCCGCCCAGGATCATCGCATCGGCGATGTCGGTCACGAAGAGCTCATCGAAACACAGTACCCGCACCTCGGCCGCCAGGCGCTCCGCCACGATCTCGAGCGGGGCCTCGACTTCCGGCAGGCTCTTGAGCTCCGCATGCACGTCGTACATGAAGCGGTGGAAATGGCGGCGGCGCCGCTCCGGGAAGGGCAGGCTCTGGAAGAAGAGGTCCATCAGCCAGGTCTTGCCCCGGCCCACCGGTCCCCACAGATAAAGGCCCCGCTCCACCGCCGGGGCGTTCCGCCGGCCGATGGCGCGCAGCAGCCGCCCACGCAGCGAGCCGCTCGAGCGGCGGGCGGCGATCAGCCGCGAGCGCAACGCCTCCAGGCGGCTCACGATCGCGAGCTGCGCCGGATCGGCCCGAAAGCCGCGCTCCTCGACCTGACGCTGGTAGAGATCGCGCAGGGTCCTCGCGCCTACATCATTCACCGCGATCAGTCCGTGCCGAGCTCGGAGAGATTGCGGAAGTGCTCCAGTGCCTGCGGGTTGGCGAGCGCATCCACGTTCTTGACGGGACGGCCGTGGATCACGTTGCGGACGGCGAGCTCGGTGAGCTTGCCGGAGAGGGTCCGCGGGATATCGGGCACCGACACGATCTTGGCCGGCACGTGGCGCGGCGTCGTGTGGGCGCGGATGATCTCGCGGATTCTCTTGCGCAACGGCTCATCGAGCTCCGTCCCAGCCCGCAGCCGCACGAACAGAACGACGCGCACGTCGTCCCGCCAGTCCTGTCCCACCGCGATCGCCTCGACGACCTCCTGCAGGCTCTCGACCGCGGAGTAGATTTCCGCGGTGCCGATGCGCACGCCGCCCGGATTCAACACCGCGTCGGAGCGGCCGTAGATCACGATACCGCCGTGCTCCGTGAGCGCGGCATAGTCGCCGTGATGCCACACTCCCGGGAAACGCTCGAAATACGCCGCGCGATAGCGCGCTCCATCCGGGTCGTTCCAGAATCCAACCGGCATCGACGGGAAGGGCGCCGTGCACACGAGCTCACCGCGCTCGCCGCGCACCGGCTTGCCGTCGTCATCGAAGATGTCGACGGCCATGCCGAGACCGCGGCACTGGATCTCGCCGCGGTGCACGGGCAGCGTCGGGCAGCCGAGGGCGAAGCAGGCGACGATGTCGGTGCCGCCTGAGATGGAGGCGAGGTGCAGGTCCCGCTTGACCGCCCGGTAGACGAAATCGAAGCTTTCCGGCAGCAGCGGCGAGCCGGTCGAGAGGAGCGTCTTCAGCGCGGACAGGTCGACGGTGTGTGCCGGCACGTAACCGCTCTTCTCCAGCGCAGAGAGATATTTGGCGCTGGTGCCGAAGACGGTCAGGCGCTCCTGCTGCGCAAGCTTCCAGAGCACGCCGGGATCGGGATGGAAGGGGCTGCCGTCGTAGAGGACCAGCGTCGCCCCGGTGGCGAGCGCGCTCATCAGCCAGTTCCACATCATCCAGCCGCAGGTGGTGAAGTAGAAGACCCGGTCGCCGCGCCGGATGTCAGTGTGGAGGAGATGCTCCTTCTGATGCTGCAGCAGCGTCCCGCCCGCGCCGTGCACGATGCACTTCGGCACCCCTGTCGTTCCGGAGGAGTAGAGAACGTAGAGCGGCTGGTTGAACGGCATCGGCGCAAAACCGAGCGGCGCGCCGCGCTCCCCGAAGGCTGCCCAGTGCGTGGCGCGCGATGCGGCCGCCCCCAGCCGCTCGAGTTTCGGCTCCGATTCCACGTAGGGAATCACGACGATCAGCGCCACGCTCGGCAGCTTCGGAGCCACTTCCGCCATCTGCGCCAGCGAATCGAGCGTTTTGCCGGCGTAGAAGTAGCCGTCCGCGGTGAAGAGCACCTTGGGCGCGATCTGACCGAAGCGATCGAGCACACCGTGCACACCGAAATCCGGTGAGCAGGAGGACCAGGTCGCCCCGAGGCTGGCCGTCGCCAGCATGGCGATGGTGGTCTCCGGCAGGTTGGGCAGAAAGCCCGCGACGCGATCACCTTCGCCGACGCCGGCGGCTCTCAGGCCCGCGGCGACCCGCGCGACCTCCCGGCGCAGCTCGCGATGGGAGATCTGCCTGCGGGTGCCCCGCTCGTTGACGAATACGACGGCGGCATGGTCGTCGTCATGCCGCAGGAGGTTCTCCGCGAAGTTGAGTCTCGAGTCGGGGAAGAACCGCGCGCCGGGCATGCGGTCCGGGTGCTCGAGCGCCGGGCCGGTGCCCCACTCGGCCCTGATGTCGGCGAACCGGGCGAGCTCCCTCCAGAACTCCTCGGGATGGGCCACGGACCAGGCGTACAGGTCCTCGTACCCTCCGAGGCGCAGTCCCTTGCGGGCGTTCAGGCACTCATTGAACCGTGTCAGGTTGGAATCGGCAATGCGTGCCGGCGAGGGGCGCCAGATCTCGGTCATGGCAATGTCAGTTCCACATTGTTCGCGCGGCCAAAACATGCAGCATGGGCACAAGGATGTGCCCCGCCGCCCCAGGTGGCGGAGCTTTGGGCAAAAACCACGCTTTTTGCCCAAAGCAGCGCTTCGTTCGCGCAGGAGCCCGGATCCAGCGCCATCTACAAGGATTGGTAATTGGGCCCGGAGCCGCCCTCCGGAGGCGTCCAGTTGATGATCTCGTACGGGTCCTTGATGTCGCAAGCCTTGCAATGCACGCAGTTGGCCGCGTTGATCTGCAGCCGCTTGCCGCCGGCGCCGTCGTCGACCATCTCGTAGACGTTGGCCGGGCAGAAGCGCTGGCAGGGATTGCCGAACTCCCTGGCGCACCGATCGATGCAGATGTTGGTGTCGAGCACTTTCAGGTGCGCGGGCTGGCTCTCGTCGTGGCTCGTGGCCGCGAAGAACACCGACGCCAGCCGGTCCCGCGGCGGCAGGGTCCGCTCCACCCAATGGCGCTCGGGCGATTCGTAGCGGCTGAGCTCCCGGAGGCGGGCATGATCGGGCGTGCGGCTCCTGAGCGTCCAGGGCGTGCGGCCGCCGGTCAGGACCTCGAGCCCGGAGTTCGCGATCCCGAGCCAGAGTCCGGCCTTGAACCCCGGCTTGAAATTGCGCACCGCGTAGAGTTCCCGGCCACCCGGCGAGGCCCGCCAGCGGGCGTCGAAGCCTTCCGGCTTGCCGGTCTGCACGAGGTGCTCCGCCGCGAGCATGCCGGAGCGGATCGCCTGGTGCACGCCCTTGATCTTCGGCAGGTTGAGGCCGCTCGCGCTGTCCCCGATGAGCAGCGCGCCCGGCATGTCGAGCCGCGGAATCGATTGCCAGCCGCCGGAGGCGATGGTGCGCGCGCCGGCGGCGAGAATCTCCCCGCCTGCGAGGAACGGCTTGACCGCGGGATGGTGCTTGAACTGTTGGAAAGCCTCGAACGGCATCAGGCGCGGGTCCTCGTAATCGAGGCCTACGACGAAGCCGACGTACGCGCGATTGTTGTCGAGGTGATAGATGAAGCTGCCGCCATACGAGCCCGAGTCGAGCGGCCAGCCGAAACTGTGCTGGATGAGCCCCGGCTGCACGCGGCCCTCCGGCAGCTGCCAGAGCTCCTTCATCCCGAGGCTGTAGGTCTGCGGGCAGGAGCGCGCATCGAGCGCGAAGCGGCCGATGAGCTGCTTGGCGAGGCTGCCGCGCGCACCTTCCGCCACCACCGTGACTCGCGCCCGCACCTCGGCGCCCGGGGTGAAGTTCGGGCCGGGCTTGCCGCTCTTGTCGAGTCCCATGTCCCCGAGCTGCACGCCCGTCACGGCGCCGCCGGATCCCACGAGAGGCGCGGCCGCCGCGAACCCGGCAAAGACGTCGACGCCGAGGGACTCCGCCTTGCGCGCGAGCCAGGGGGTGAGAAGGCCCAATGAGATGATGAAATTGCCGCGGTTGTGCAGTTGCGGCGGCAGCGGCAGCCGCAGGCTCCCCTTGCGGGTGAGCAGGCGAAACTCATCGCGCGCGGCGGGCACGCAGATGCCGGGCGGCGATTCGCGCCACTCGGGCGCGAGCGCATCCAGCGGGCCGGGCTCGATGACCGCGCCGGAGAGCGCGTGCGCCCCGACGGCGGACGCCTTCTCCAGCACGCAGACGTTGGTATCCGGCTGCAACTGCTTGAGCCGGATGGCGCAGGCGAGGCCCGCGGGGCCGGCGCCCACGATGACGACGTCATACTCCATGACGTCGCGTTGAATGTCGGATGCCTCAGGAGCGGACGCGTTCATCTTTATTGGGGTTGCATGCGTATGGCGCCGTCCAGGCGGATGGTCTCGCCGTTCAACATCGGGATCTCGAAGGCGGCGGCGACGAGTCGCGCGAACTCCTCGGGCTTGCCGAGGCGCTTGGGAAAGGGGATCTGGCTGGCGAGGGAGGCCTGCACCTCCGCGCTCATGGAATCCATCATGGGCGTGTGGAAGATCCCGGGCGCGATGGAGATGCAGCGGATGCCGAATCTTGCCAGCTCCCGCGCGATGGGCAGCGTCATGCCGGCAAGACCCGCCTTGGTCGCGGAGTAGGCCGCCTGGCCGATCTGACCCTCGAATGCAGCCACGGAGGACGTGTGCACCAAGAGTCCCCGCTCGCCGTCCTCGCTCGGCGCATTGTGCTGCATCAGCGCGGCGGCGGCCTTGTCACAGAGGAAGGTGCCGATCAGGTTGATGTGCACCACCTTGGTGAAGAAGTCCCCCGCCATGGGACCGTTCTTGCCCAGCACGCGCCCGCCGCCGATCACGCCGGCGCAGTTGACCAGCAGATTGATGCCGCCCATCCGGGCCTGCGCAGCCTCCATGGCGGAGGTGACTTCGGCCTCCGAAGTGACATCACAGCGGACGAAGGCGGCGTCGGGCCCTAGAGCGGCCGCGGCGGCGCGCCCCGGTCCGTCCTGAACGTCGAGCATGACGACTTTGCCGCCGAGCGAGACGAGATGGCGCGCGACCGCGTGGCCGAGGCCCGAGGCGCCGCCGGTGACGACGGCACGGGCGTTGTCAATCTTCATAATCTCCCCT
>DATNEU010000052.1:0-54867 GCA_035552895.1 Steroidobacteraceae bacterium | reverse complement strand
GCGCCTCAGGATTTGTGCGAACGGCGCTTCACGGGTCTCCTCGAGCGCGCCTCGATGAGCACATTCGACGCGCCTTGCCATCGAGCTGGGAGTTACTTTGGATATACTGTTCGTAAATCTAATGACGGGTCAGCGGGCGGTGCCCTCTTGCGCCGCTTTCGCCCGGTGGGAGCCGCTGTGAAGTACCTCATTCTGACCGCACGCGCACTCATCAGTATCTTCGGCATCGCACTCGTGGTGCTCGGCATCATCTTCTGGACGGGTCATGCGCTCTCGCTGTTGCCGCTCCACATGTCGCTCGGTGGCCTCTTCGTCATCTGTCTCCTGGTCCTCGCCATCGTCGGTCTCCTGACACCGGGCAGCCGGTCGTTTGCTCTCCTCGTCCTGATCTGGAGCCTGATCGTTCCGGCCCTCGGCGTCACGCAGGTGCGCCTGCTGCCGGATTCCGGCCACTGGATCGTCCAAACGGCCCATCTGCTCGTCGGCATCATCGCCATGGGACTCGGCCATGCTCTCGCCCGGCGGCTCGGCCGTCGACCCGTGCAGGCGGCCGCGCTCCCCGAGACCGCCTGACAGCGGCACCGTTTCTGGTAGGAAGCTCGCATGCAACTCATCGGAATGCTCGATTCCCCGTACGTCCGCCGCGTGGCGATCTCCCTGCAATTGCTCGCGCTCCCGTTCGAGCACCGCTCGCTCTCGGTATTCCGCACGTTCGATCAGTTCCGCGCGATCAACCCCGTCGTCAAGGCCCCGACGCTCGTGTGCGATGACGGCACGGTGCTCATGGACTCCACGCTGATTCTGGATTACGCCGAAGCATTGTCGGCACCACGGTCACTGATGCCGGGCGGGCTCGCCGAGCGCCAGGCTGCGCTGCGCACGATCGGCCTCGCGCTGGCCGCGTGCGAGAAGAGCGTGCAGCTCGTCTACGAGCGGAACCTGCGACCACCGGAGAAGCAGCACGAGCCCTGGGCCGCCCGGGTCATCGGCCAGATGCATGCGGCCTACGGCGAGCTCGAGGCGGAGCTCGCGAGGAAACCGCCACGCCGCGATTCAACGCGGATCGGCGCGGCTGAGATCGCAACGGCGGTGAGCTGGCATTTCACCGAGCGCATGTTGCCGGCAACGTTGAAGGACGCGGCATATCCGCAATTGCGCGCGCTGTCCGCCTGGGCGGAACAGTTGCCGGAGTTTACTGCCGCACCCTACGGTGACGGGACCGTCCAGAAGCGCAGCTGATCGCACATCCGCTAAGGCAGTACGCGGATGCGCATGTCGCGGATCGCGACGCTCCCCGGATGATTGCCCTGAATCCCGATCAACCCCTCCGGGGCGAGGCCATAGCCCGGATAGTCCTTGAACTTCGAGGCCGCGACCCGCTTCTTCCAGTCCGGGCTGCCGAGGTCGTAGTCGACGATCTTGCGCCCGTTCGCAAAATACTCGACATGATGCCCGCGGACGACGATCCGCGCGGTATTCCATTGGCCGTGCGAATGGATGACGCCCGCTGGTGACGGGTACATCGCGTATACGGACCCGGCCGCCGTCAAGCGGCTCTTGCCGTCCGGAGTGGTCGCATCGTCGACGAGCTGATACTCCGGTCCGGTCCAGTAAATCTCATCGTATTGGTGGGTCGCGCGGTAGAAAATGCCGCTGTTGCTCTCCTTGCCGACCTTCCACTGCAGCTCCAGGTCGAAGTCCTTGTACTTCCGTGTCGACTCCAGATCATCCACGTGTCCGTCCTTCGAGAGCACGCCATGGTGCACCGTCCAGCCCGCGGGTAGCCCCGGATGCGTCCAACCCCGCAGCAGCGGCGCGGAATCGCCCCGGATGAAGTACTGCCATCCGCTGCCGCCGGCGAGCAGATCCTGCCCGGCGTTGCGGACAGCGGAATGCCCGGTCTGGGGGTTGGCCGCGGCCGCGATCGCCGCACAACCCAGCGACATGGCCAGAGTCAGCGCGAGCCCCACCGATCGCGGCCTGCCCGCCGCGAGCGCACCGAATTTTCTCATTCTCAAAATCTCCCGCGGACGGAATCCCTCCCTGCGGGAGGGGTGAGCCTCAAGCAAGTCCCAATTTCCTGAGCAGCTCGAGCGGCGGCCCGTCGAACTGCTTCAACGGCACGTTGCCGATGTACTGCACGTCCTTGCGGCCCGCGGCGGTCGTGTAGAACCCCGCGGCGGTCAGGTTCCGATACAGGGCGAAGAAACGCGCCGGTGCCTGGAGGTCAGCGGGGGCGCGGCTGAGATCGCAGACTGGGTCGCAGATCGCGCGCTGCTGCGACTCGCTCAGCTTCGCGAACGGCTGCTCGGAGCAGCGTTGAGCCTCCCCGTCCAGCCAGGTGAAGCCACCCAGCACCGTATCCCGGTCCGCCCGCTGCTGCGGATAGGGCGCGCTGATCCACTCGTCGATGAAATCCACCACGCCCACCGCCGACGCGGACGGGGAATGCTCATCCGCAGGAATGATGAGGTCGGACAGCGCCGCGGCGAGCTGCCGCTGCTGAAGATCCAGCGTCAGCGGCCAGAACGCGCCTTTCTCGTAGGCCTTGATCAGATCCGGATCGGGTCCGTAGCCGTCCATCGTGGGCACGAATTCGCGCAGCGATCCGGGCGGCGCCGCGCCCGGTTCCAGGTTGTCGGTGTAGTTTGCGCGGGCACGCAGGGCCGGCACCGCGGCGGCCGCAGCCATGATCAACTTGATCGTCGCTCGCCTGTCGGTCATATTTCTCTCCTGCGCATCCGCTCCAGGATGTGATCGGACATGCGCCACGACAACGCCATGATGGTCAGCGTCGGATTCTTGTCCGCGTTGTAGGGGAAGACGCCCCCGTCCGCCACGAAGACGTTGGGCACGTCCCAGGTCTGCGACCATCGGTTGGTCACGGAGCTGCGGGCATCCGCCCCCATGATGGTGCCGCCGACCTCGTGGATCATGTACCCGCCGGGCGCGATGGCCTTCACCGGGTCGGTGATGACCGGCGAGGCCATGCGTCCGCCCATCGACTCGATGATCTCGCCGAAGGTCTCCTGCATGTGGACGGCTTGGCGCTGCTCGGACTCGCCCCATTGCCAGTGGAAGCGCAGCACCGGAATGCCGAATCTGTCCTTGACCTTCGGATCGATGTCGACATAACAGTCGTCGTTCGGCACCATCGCACCGCGCCCGTCGAACCCGATGAACGACCCGTAGTACCGCCGGGCATCCTCCTTGAACTTCCGGCCATAGCTGCCGCCCGTCAGCCACTCGAGCCCGGAGAATGTCCCGACCGAGGGCAAGTGTCGGCCGCCGCCATACTCGATGTGATAGCCGCGGGGGAACGGCAGCTTGTGCGCGAGCTGCTGCCGGTAGAGCCACCAGGGAACATAGACCTGCAGGCCGTCGGCCGCGTCGTCGTTGAGAGGCGGCAGGCTTTCGAGCAGCGGAATCTGCCCCGACACGGAGCTGCCGACGGTATCGAGAATATAGCGCCCGACGCGTCCGCTGGAATTGGCCAGCCCGTTCGGGAAACCACCGCTCTTGGAGTTGAGGAGAATGCGTGCGCTCTCCAGTGCGCTTGCGCCGAGGACAACGACGCGTCCAGTAGCGTGCTCGTGGCGTCCCGTCGTAGCGTCGACAAATCTGACTCCCGTCGCGCGCCCATTCTTGCCCAGGGTGACCTCATACACCATCGCATCCGTGATGATATCGAGGTTGCCCGTCGCGAGCGCTGGAGGCAGATGCACCGTGGTGGATTGATAGTTCGCCGCCACGGCACAGCCGCGCCCGCAAGCCGTTGCCCACAGGCACGGAGAGCGCTTGCGCATCGCCTCGGCGAGGATCCTCTGCGCCCGCGGATTGCCGGGGTGCAGCTTGGCCGGGATGGTGCGGTGGTCCTGGGCGCGTGTCAGGACGGCGCGCCGCCCGGGGAGCACCGGGATGCCGAACCGCGGCGCGTACTTCATGAGGAGGTGATCACTGACGATCGGCTTCGGCGGTGGCAGCAGCGTGCCGCCCGGCCCGGCCGGAGTGTTCTCGAGCGAGGTCTCGCCGCCATACACCCCGATCAGCAGCTCCACCTTGTCGTAGTAAGGGGCGACGTCGTCATAGGTGATCGGCCAGTCGAACCCCAGCCCGTCGCGGCTGCGGGGCTTGAAGTCATAAGGCCCGTTGCGCAGCGAGATGCGGCCCCAGTGATTGGTGCGGCCGCCCAGCATTCGCGCCCGCCACCACGTGAAGTGCGAGCCCCACTTGTCGGGAAGGGAGACATAAGGCTCGCCCGGCATATCCCAGCCGCCATCGACCGTTGCGTCGTAGAAGCCCTTGTTCTTGTCGGTGGTGTCCGCGCCGCCGAGCGGCGCCATGTCCGGCGTCTGAAACATCGGGGTCTCGTGCGCAGGGGTGTAGCGGCGGCCGGCCTCGAGCATCAGTACCCGCACGCCCTCCATGCACAAGGTATAGGCCGCTTGTCCGCTGCCCGCGCCGGACCCCACGATGATGACGTCGTAGGGACCGCGTTGGGTGCTTGCCGTCACGAATGGCATCGATGCTCCTTCGTTGCAGTTGTCTGTCTCACGTTCGGTAGGCTTCCCTGCCGAATCCCTGGATCGGGATGTCACGTTGCGCCAGCACCTCGTGCTGCAGCGCATACATCGCTGCCGCCGCCTCGTCGATGGCCCGCGCAAACGCGAGCGAGCCGGCGAGGATGGGTGCGAGGACCGCCTTGTCCTGCACCCGCGCCTTGGGATATTCGTGCTCCAGCACCAGGAAAGTCCGCTGCGGATCGAGATCGAGCAGCTCCCGCGCCGCGAGCTGGTGGTCGAGCCAGTCCACGGTCCGGTTCTGCAGGTAGGCGAGCGGGTCATGGCGTGCCGTGCCCGGCAGCTCGTGCTCGGCGAAGACGGTCTGCTTCTTCCAGGCATTCTGCCGGTCGGCCGGGTTCGGCCGCGGCGTGTCGCCGTCGCGGTCGCCCCGCTGCATCGTCTGGCCTCCGTAGCCCCAGGCGGAGATGCCGCGCGAGTCGATCACCTGTCCCTTGACGTGGAAGCGCTGAATGAGGAAGGCATAGCCCGAGTCGCGCAGATACTGGAACACCGAGCGGGAGTCCTGCCCCATGAGGATCGCGTGCGAGGGGTCGTAGTGGATGCGGAACTGATCGCCCACGCCGTGACGCTCACAGATGCGGTGCAGGGCGATCCAGGGGCCGGGGGCGTAGGCGATCTGGTTGTGCCAGGCGTCGGTGACATTCCACCCCGGCATCGGGCATTGCTCGACGAGGTAGGTCAGCCCGCGCGCCTTCGCCTCCCGCAGCAGCGGGATGAACACCTGCTCGAACATATCCAGGTTGGCGTCCATGCCGATCTCGGGGTTCCGCCCGACGAAGCCGACGACCGCATCGCAACGCAGCAGCACAGCGGCATCGAAGACGCGCAGCATCAACTCATGCTTGATCCTGCGGGCGCCGTCCTCCGCCGCCAGCATGTTGTCGAAGTAGCCGAGCTCCGACAGTCCCACGCCGGTGGCGCGCATCGCGGCTTCTACGCGCGCCGCGCGAGCGGCCGTGAACGGCCTTCGCAGGTCGAGCGTGTTGGCGACCGGGTCCAGCAGCGCGGCCGCCGGGACGTCGCTCTGGGTCGGGTGCAGCGCGCAGGACAGCTCGATGTAGGATGCGCCGATCTCGGCCGCGAACGCCAGCCATTCCTCGATGGCGAGATCGGGGTCCGCCTCCCGTCGCTCCCGGGGCGTCAGCTCCTGCAGCGCCGCCGTGAGGATGCTGAGCTTCATGGGCCGCGGCCGGAATGCGCCGGCCGGACCCGGCTCAGTGCTGGGCGACGGCATGCCCGACCCTCTCGTTGCGGAACGAGAACAGGAAGATCACCGCGACGCCGAGCGCGAACACCGCGGGGTACGCCCACACCGACACCCAGTCGTGACCGCCCGCCACGCTGTACCGGTCGGTGATGAAACCGGCCGCCGAAAACCCGATGAGCATCCCGACGCCGTAGGTGGCCAGCGTGATGAGCCCCTGCGCGGCCGCCTGCCGCTCCTGGCCCGCACGGGTGTCGGTGTAGATCTGGCCGGAGACGAAGAAGAAGTCGTAGCAGGGTCCGTGCAGGGCGAGCCCGACGAGCAGCAGCCACTCGAGCTGCGAGGCGTCCCCGAAGGAGAAGAGCGCATAGCGGACGGCCCAGGCGACCATGCCCATGAGCAACGTCGCCTTCATCCCATAGCGCTTCAGGAAAAGCGGCAGCAGCAGCATGAAGCAGAGCTCGGATGCCTGTCCCAGGGTCTGCTTGCCGGTGGCGTGCGCCACGTGCAGCTCGGTCAGGAACTGGTTGGCGTCCTGATAATAGAACGCGAGCGGTATGCAGATGAGGATCGAGGCGAAGAAGAAGATGGCGAAGTTGCGCTCGCGCAGCATCTCGAGCGCATCGAAGCCGAGCAGGCTCCCCAGGCTCCGCCGCTGCTGGGTAGCGCCGCGGGGCGGCGTCGGCGGCAGCGAGAAGCTGTATACGCCGAGGAGGAAAGAGCTTGCCGCGCACATCGTGAACGTGTTGTGGAGCGCGCCGCGGGCGAGTGCCGAGCCCGAGTCCCAGTGAAACACATAGCTGATGGCCAAGCCCACGACGATCCACCCGATCGTTCCCCACACGCGCACCTTGGGGAAGTCCTGCGCCGGCACGGCCATCTGCCGGAATGAGACGGCGTTGACCAGCGCCAGCGTCGGCATGAAGAGAATCATGTACGCCAGCAGGTACGGATAGAAGTGCGCGAAATCATGCGCCCTTGCGAGCATCAGCATCAACACGCCGCCGATGATGTGAATGATGCCGAGCAGCCGTTCCGCGTGAAAGTACCGGTCCGCTATGAGTCCGACGATGAAGGGCGCGATGATCGCACCCCAGGCCTGCGTCGAGTAGGCAAGGGCGCTCAGCTCTCCGCTCACGTGCAGATTGCGCTCGAGGAAGGTCCCCATGGTGACGAACCACCCCCCCCACGTGAAGAACTCCAGGAACATCATCACGCTCAACCGCACGTTCATGGTTGTCTTCACGAGAGACGCCTCAGTCGGAAAGCGTGAGTCCGGTCAGCCCGCAGAGGACCGTGGGATCGCCCGCAGTCGCATCGCCGCAGGTTATTGCAAGACAATTTCGCTGTCAAAAACATTGGAATATTCATTCCGCCGCTCGCGGCCGCCGTCTCATGCGGCGGGCGGCGAGGGAACTTTGCGCCAGACACCGCCCGCGGCGTGACTCGCGAGCATGGCTTCGACGAGAAGGTCGCTGCGGTATCCGTCCGCAAACGTGGCGAGCGCCGCAGGCCGCGCCCGCGGCCGAGCCCCTTCTCGAATCCATTGATAAGCGTCCGCGATCACATTGCGGAATGCGTCCGCCCAGCCTTCCTGGTGTCCAGCCGGCAGATGCGCGTAGGGCGCGGCGTCAGCGGATAGGATGGCAGGATCCTTGCCGATCACGGTGCTCGGCTGGCCGAACCGCCCGACCCAGAGCTCATTCTGCCGCTCCTGCAGCCAGCGCACCGACGCTTTGCGGCCACTGATCTCGAGCTGCAGATCGTTCTTGTGACCGGGAAGCACCTGGCCGATCGCGACGTAGCCCTTGGCTCCGCCCCGAAACCGCAGCAGCACCGTCGCCAGGTCCTCGCTCCGGATGCGCACCCGGCGCTTTCCCCGAGCGGCCACGCGCGAGAACGTGCCGCCGGCGGCGCGCGAGACTTCCCTGCGCGCCACCACCGTGCCGAGGTCGGCCAGCACCGCCTCGATCGCCAGGCCCGTCACGTGCTCCGCCAGGTCGCACCAGTGAGAGCCGATGTCGCGCAGCGCGGAGCTGGCGCCGCCGCGCGCCGGATCGAGCCGCCAGGAATACACCCGCTCGTCGGTCAGCCAGTCCTGCAGGTACTGGCCGTGCACGTAGCAGAGCGGGCCGAGCTCGCCGCGGCGCACCATGCTGCGGGCCTGCTGCACCAGCGGATTGCCGCGGTAGTTGAATGTCACCACGTGGGCGACGCCCGCGCGGCGCGCCGCCTCCCACAGCACGCGGCTGTGCTCGGCGTTGTCCGACAGCGGCTTGTCCGAGATGACGTGCTTGCGCGCCGCGAGCGCCGCGAGCGACACCTCCAGGTGCAGGTGATTCGGCGTCGTGTTGTGGACGACGTCCACGTCCGGATCCGCGATCAGCTGCCGGTAGTCCCCGTACGCCCGCTCCACGTGCCATTCCGCGGCGCGCCGGCGCGCGGACTCGAGGCTCGAGCCCGCCAGCGCCGCCACCTCCACATCGCCCAGGCGGCGCACCGCCTCGATGTGCTGCGCGGCGATGAAGCCCGGACCGATCAGACCCATCTTCAGCCGTTTCAAGTCAACCCCCGTGGCTCAGGCACTCGTTGCGTCGCATTGTAGTCGATCGCAGACGATCGGGCGGCCGCGCGGTCGTCGCCGCCGGCCTGCTGCGCAAAACGTCTGTTCCAATGGTCTTGACATCGAAATTTTCATTACAGTATGCTCGCGCTCCTGGCAATTGGGGGAGTGCATGCCGATGAGAACCAACAGAGTGTCCGGCAAGAGCGCGCAGTCCGTCCGGCCGTCGAGCCGCCCCGACGCAAACGTCATCTGCTCGTCCGTCGCCTCCTGGCCACGCTCGCGCTTCCGTGGCGCACGCGCCGGCAGCGTGGCGGCCGTGGTCGCCGGCATTCTCGGCGGCGCGGGACTCGCCATCCCGGCGCATGCGCAGACCGCCCCCGGTGGCACCCAGTCGGGCGGCTCCGCGCAGACCTCGCAGAACCTGCAGGAAGTGGTGGTCACCGCCACGGCCACCGGCGTCAGGAAGCTGGATGCCAGCTACAACGTCGTCCAGGCCGACGACGAGCTGATCAAGGAATCGAACCCGTTGAGCTCCGCCGACATCCTCAAGATCGCCCCCGGCATCTGGCCGGAGGCCTCCGGCGGTCAGACCGGCGCCAACATCGAGGTCGCCGGCTACCCGAGCGGCGGCGACTCGCCGTTCTTCACCAACATGATCCAGGGCATGCCGCTCTACGGCGCGCCGAACCTCGCGTACATGGATTCCAGCTCGCTCTTCCGCCTCGATGACACGATCGAGCGCGTGGAGGTGGTGCAGGGCGGCCCGTCGGTGGTCTTCGGCCCCGGCCAGTTCGGCGGCACGGCCAACTACATCCTCAAGACCGGCAAGAACTCCCCGGGCGGGCAGATGGGTGTCACCTACGGCACCGAGGGCTCGTGGCGCGGCGACGCCTACGATGGCTTCGAGATCGCCGACGGCTGGTACGGCAGCGTCGGCGGCTACTACGAGAAGTCCCAGGGCGTGCGCAACTCGCAGTTCCCCGCGCTCGATGGCGGGCAGTTCACGGCCACCCTGGCGCACGACATCAGCGGCGGCACGGTCGTCGCATGGGCGCGCGTGCTCGACGAGAAGGACGAGTACATCACCCCCATCCCGATCATTCAGAACGCCAACGGGTCGTATTCGGCCTATCCCGGCTTCGATCCGCTGACCGGCACGTTCAACGGCCTCGCCAACCAGAACATGACGCTGGCCAATCCCAACGGCGGCTTCATGAACGCGAATCTCGCCGATGGGCGCGGCAGCCGGCTCGACTATTTCGGCATCAACTACGACCAGCGCATCGGCGGCTGGACGCTGCACAACGGCTTCCTCATCGACGGCGGCGGCCTCGATACCAACGGCTGGTTCTCGGGTCCCACCCCGCGGCCCCTCAGCATGTATCTTTATGGCTGCAACATGCCGGAGCCGGCCGGCTGGTGCAACGGCACGACCCCTATCGACAAGAACAACCTCAACAGCACGGGCTACGATCCGGCGACCTACGACATCCAGGCGCTCTACGCCGGCAGCGGCGCGCCCGTACCGCTCTCCACGAACGTCATCCAGTTGAGCTACCACCTCATCCAGAAGTCCCTGCAGAGCATCACCGACGAGTTTCGCGCCAGCCGCGAGCTCTTTGGCGGCAATACGCTGACCGGCGGCGTGTACGTCGCGTTCTACAGCGACAATGACAACTGGGCGGCGGACAACGCGCTGATGACCGCCACCTCGAACGCCCGGCCGATTGCCTTGAGCTACGTGCTGGGCGGCCAGACCTACAATCTCACGAGCCCGCAGGGCATCGTCAACGAGAACGGCACTTACACCACGCCGGGACGGCATGGCGACGGCCGCAACATCGCGCCCTATTTCTCCGACAGCTGGCGCTTCGGCTCGTGGCTGCTCGACTTCGGCGCGCGGGTGGAGCACATCGACCTGCATCAGCGCACCTGCCAGACCAGCCCGCAGCAGCTCGGTACGGCCAACGACCTCTACGACAACAAGGTACCGATCTGCAACGGCCAGTACGACTTCGAGCACTATGAGCGCACCATGCCGGAGTACACCGCCGGGTTGAACTACACCTTCACGCCCAACATGAGCGCGTATGTGCGGGTCAACAACGGCGTGCATTTCCTCGACTTCGACGATATAGCGAACACGGCGCACAATACGCCGCCGACCTTCCACCCGATCGAGACGGCGCACAACTACGAGATCGGCTACAAGTTCCAGGCCCGGTATCTGTATCTCGACCTCAACGCCTGGCACCGCACCTTCGACGGCATCTTCTATCAGGAGACGAACCTCTCCGGCGTCACCATTCCCGGCGGCTACGGCACCTACGGCTCGACGGCCAACGGCTTCGACGTGGACGGCTACGTCGGGCCGTTCGCCGGCCTCACGCTGCGGTTCGTGGGCGATTACATGGACGGTCACTACACGAACAATCATTCCTGCCTGGCGTTCGTGGATCTCAACGGCAATCCTCAGTGCGTGTTCATCAACAACTCGCCGCTGCAGCGTCAGCCGAAGATCCAGATCCGGATCACGCCGAGCTATTCGGTCGCGGTGCCCTGGGGCGATGTCAGCGCCTGGCTCACCTTTGAGCACGCCGGCCAGCGCTACAATGACACCGCCGGGCAGCAGCCGCTCGGCAGCTACGACATGCTGAGCGGCGGCATCCTGACCGACGTCGGCGATCACTGGCAGATGCGCGTGCAGGGCACCAACCTGACGAACACCATCGCGCTGACCGAGGGCAACGCACGCGAGTTCGGCCGGGCGCTCGGGGTCGGCAACGTGTTCCTGGCCCGCCCGTACGAGGGTCGCGAAATCAACCTCACGGCGACCTATAAATTCTAGGCCGCCCTGCGAGAGATCCTCCTTGCAATCCCCTCGCAAGGAGGTCGTGCAGCGGCGCCGCGGCGGTCATCGGATCGCCGCGGCGCCGGTCTTTCTTCAGCCGTCGCTATAGCTGCGCTGCAGCAGCTCCTCGATCGCCTCGAGGGAGCGGCCGCCGGTCTCCGGCACGTAGCGGGCGGAGAAGGCGACCGCCAGCAGGCCCACCACCACGAACCCGAAGAACGTCGGCGACACGCCGAATCCCGCCACGAGCTGCGGGAAGGAGAACGCCACCACGAAGTTGGCGCCCCAGAGCACCAGCGTGGCGGCGCCCATCCCGAGCCCGCGGACCTTGAGCGGGAAGATCTCCGAGAGCAGGAGCCACGTCACCGGCGAGACGAAGCCCTGCTGGAAGCAGAGGAAGAGTGACATCGCCCCGAGCACCAGGTAGGCGAGCGACGGCGAAGGCTGGAAGAGGAGCGACACGACCCCGAGCAGCAGGAGCGAGGAGGTGGTGCCGATGAGCCCCGTCACCAGCATCGGCCGGCGGCCGATGCGGCCGACCAGCACGATGCCGATGAAGGTCGCCAGCACCGACACGACCCCATTCAGCACGTTGGCCACCAGGGCCCCCTGGATCCCGAGCCCCGAACGCGACAGGATCTGCGTCCCGTAGTACATGATCGAGTTGACGCCGGTCACCTGCTGAACGATGCCGATGCCGATGCCGACCAGCAGCACCGCCCGCACCCAGGGGATGCGCAGCGCCGACCAGCCGCGGATGTCGGAGACCGCCTCGGTCGCCGCGAGATCGGCGATCGAGCGCGCCTCGGCAGCCGCCGCGCCGGGTGCGCGCAGGCGTCCGAGCACCGCCTCCGCCTCGGCGGTGCGGGCTCGCGCCACCAGCCAGCGCGGGCTCTCCGGGAGAAGCACGGAACCGACCCCGAGCACGATGCCGGGCAGCGCGGCCACACCCAACATCCAGCGCCAGACCGTATGCGATTCGCCCCACACATGCGCGATCACGGCATTGACGGCGAAAGCCAGCAGCTGGCCCGACACGATCATCAGCTCGTTCTGGGTCACCAGGCGGCCCCGCATCTCGGGCGGTGCCAGCTCCGCGAGATAGGTCGGCACGACCACCGAGGCGCCGCCGACGGCGAGGCCGAGCAGGAAGCGGAAGACGGCGAGCGCCGAGCGATCGGGCGCCAGCGCGCAGGCGACCGCGCCCGCCACGAAGGTCGCGGCCAGCACCCACAGGGTGTGCCGGCGCCCGATGCGGTCGGCCAGCCGTCCGGCGACCAGCGCGCCGATGGCGGCCCCCAGCAGCAGCGCGGCCGTGATCAGGCCCTCGTCGGCCGGCGTCAGCTGCAGGTCGCGGCCCATATAAAGGAGGGCGCCGTTGACCACGCCGGTGTCGTAACCGAAGAGCAGACCGCCGATGGTCGCGATCAGGCTGATGAGGATGAGCCGCCGCCGCAGGCGCCGGCCGTCCGCTGTCGGGATCGTCGGCGAGCCGCTGGGCAACTCGAGGGCACCGCGGAGCATGGCTGTCACCTCCAGGCATCCGATGGTATGATCATTTTAATTTCTGTCAACGTGGAATATATGAAGCATCCGCCGCTCTCGCGCCGGCCCCGGCGCGCCACCGGAGCCCGCCGGCGATGAGCCGCGGGCCGCAGCCGGTCACGGCGCCAACAACGGCCGCGCAGCTGCGCGAGGCGATTCTCGCGCGCTATGACTCGTTGAGTGGACGGCTGCGCCAGTTTGCCCATTACGTTCTCGACGCCCCGAACGATGTGGCGCTGGAGACGCTCGCGGTGATAGCGGAGCGCAGCGGCGTGCAACCATCGGCGATCGTGCGCTTCGCCAAGCAGTTCGGCTACGACGGTGCGAGCTCCATGCAGCGGGTGTTCCGGGCCGACCTGGTCGCGGCCAACCCGGCCGCCGCTTACGGCGAGCGCGTACGCCGGACGCTGGACCGGCTGGAAAACCCGCCGGACGATCCCGCCAGCCTGCTGCGCGAGTTCGCCGAAGGCACGGATCTCGCGCTGCGCCAGCTCACCCACACCGTGGGCGCCGCGGAGCTCGCCGCGGCATTCCGTCTGCTGGAGCAGGCCAACACCGTTTACGTCGTCGGCGTCCGCCGCGCCTTTCCGGTGGCCGCGTATCTCGCTTACTCGCTGCAGCAGAGCGCCAAGCGCACCGTATTCGTCGACGGTGTGGCGGGTCTGTGGCGTCAACAGGCCGCCGCCATCGCCTCGGGGGACGTGCTCATCTGTGTCAGCTATCGGCCCTACGCGGAGGAGACGGTGGAGGTGGTGAGCGCCGCTCATGCGCAGAAGGCGGGCATTCTCGCCATCACGGACAGCGAGGTCAGCCCGATCGCCAAGGAGGCCGATACGGTGCTGCGGGTGCAGGAGGCGGAAATCCGCGGCTTCCGCTCCCTGGCGGCATCGATGTGCCTCGCCCAGACGCTCGTGATCGGATATGCCTTTCGCAGCAATCGGCGGCCGCGCCCGGAAGGCCGCGGCGGCGGCCGCCGCGGGCAGACCTCGAGGGAACGGGCGTGAGCAGACCAGTGGAACACGCGGCCCGCGCGCCCCTGGCGCTCATCGGCGCCGGACGCATCGGCAGGATTCATGCGGGCAACGCGGCGGCGCATCCCGCATTGGCGTTGAGGTATGTCATCGATCCCGCCGGCGACGCCGCTGCGGCGCTTGCCGGGCGATACGGTGCCACGGCAACGACGCTCGAGCACGCACTCGCCGATCCCACCGTGGCGGGCGTGATCGTGGCCAGCCCGACCGACCAACACCTGGCGCACTGCCGACAGGCGGCGGCGGCGGGCAAGGCCATCTTCTGCGAGAAGCCGGTCGATCTCAGCGTGGAGCGCGCGCGCGCCGCGGCCGGGGCGCTCGCCCAGGCACGCCTCTTCCTCGGGTTCAACCGCCGCTTCGATCCCAGCTTCCGCGCCCTGCGCCAGAAGCTGCAGGCCGGCGCGATCGGCAACCTCGAGACGCTGCACATCGTCAGTCACGATCCTGCGCCGCCGCCGGTGAGCTACATCAAGGTGAGCGGCGGCCTCTTCAAGGACATGACCATCCACGACTTCGACATGGCGAGGTGGTTGCTCGCGGAGCCGATCGTGGAGGTCTACGCCATGGCCGCGTGCCTGGTCGATCCCGCCATCGGCGCCGCGGACGACATCGACACCGCCAAGGTGCTGTTGCGCACGGCCTCGGGCAGGATGGCGCTCATCAGCAACAGCCGCAGGAGCGGCTACGGCTACGATCAGCGCATCGAGGCCTTCGGCTCGGGAGGCTCGGTCCGCATCGATAATCCGACGACAACGACGGTCGCGGTCTGGAGCGAGGAGGGAGCCACGCGTGCTCCTTTCCAGAATTTCTTTCTCGAGCGCTACGCGCAGGCGTACCGTCTGGAGATGGACCACTTCGCGGCCGTGCTGCGGGGCGAGGAGCCGGCGGTCGGCTTCGCGGATGGGGTCCGCGCGCTCGAGCTCGCGGAGGCGGCGGCCCGCTCCCATGCCACCGGGCGGCCGGTGGCGCTCAGCGCCGCCGCTTGATCCAGGCGTGCGCCGGATCGTCGCGGAAGATCCAACTGCGCACCGGCCCGGCCATGACGTTGAGATAATAAAGATCGTAGCCATGCGGCGTGCCGACGGGGTGGTAGCCGCGCGGCACCAGCACGACATCCCCGTCCTCCACGCAGACCGTCTCATCGAGGCTGCGGTCATCCGTGTAGACGCGCTGAAAGGCGAAGCCCTGTCGAGGATTGAGGCGATGGTAGTACGTCTCCTCCAGCTGACTCTCCGCCGGCGGCGCATCGGTATCGTGCTTGTGCGGCGGATAGCTCGACCAGTGCCCGCCGGGGGTGATCACTTCCACGACCAGCAGCCGCTCGGCAGGCTCGGTCTCCGGCAGCACGTTGCGCACGTAGCGCCGGTTGGTGCCCTCGCCCCGGGTCTCCTTCGACATCCGCGCTGCGCAGATCACGCGCGCCTCGCGTGTCGCAGTCGCCGGCGCGCTGCATAGCGCGATCTCGGCCTCGCTCCCCGCTCTGATCCGGATCGGCGCGCCCGCGGGCGCGTACACCGCCCCCGGCGCGGCATCCTCGAACACGCTCTTTCGGCCGCCGAGGCTCGAGAAAACCGCGTTGCCCACCTCGACGTCGGCGATCCCCGTCAAGACCAGCACGCATGTCTCCCGGTCGGCGGAGATCAGCGCCGCCTCCTGTCCCGCGACCAGCCGCCGCACCTCGAAGCCGACATACTTCCAGCCGGCGCTCTCGGGCGTAACGCTGAGAATCCGACCTGCGCAATCCGGCACCGTCGGACGCACGCGCAGGCTCATTGGCCGGCTCCCGAGCGGCGGGCCGCCGGATCGAGGAGCCGCCGCAGGGTGTCGAGTCCGATGCGGCTGTAGGTCCGCGGATCGGCGAGCGCCGGGTCCTGCTCCGCCTCGATCACCACCCAACCGTCGTAGCCGATGTCGATGAGCGCCCGCGCCACACCCCGGAAGTCCAGGTCTCCATCCCCGGGCGCAGTGAACATCCCAGCCAACACACCGTCGAGGAAGCTGCCGTCGCGCGCCATGACTTCGGCGAATACCTGCCGGCGGACATCCTTGGCATGGACGTGCGCCACGCGATCCGGATGACTGCGGATCAGCCGCTCGGCATCGATGCCGCCGAGGGCGGCGTGGCCCGTGTCGACGACGAAGCCGACACGGGAATCGGTGTGAGCGATGAGTTGCTCGAGGTCTTCCGGCCGCTCGACCACCGTGCCCAGATGGAAGTGATAGGCGAGGCGCAGCCCCCAATCCTCGAGGTAGCGCGCGAGGGTGCTCAGCCGCTTCCCGAACTCGGGCCATTGCCGCTGCGCCAGCCGGGGCGCACAGGAAAGCGGTCGGCGCCGGTCGCCATGCACGGTGTTGCTGCACTCGGCGACGATGAACACGCCGCTGCCGAGTGACTTGAGCAGCGTCAGGTGCGCCTGCAGCGCCTCGATTTCCTCCTCCGCGGAGCGCACGAGGAGAGCGGCCGACCACCAGCCGCCGACCAGCGCGAGCCGGTGCGCGCCAAGCTGGGCGCCGAGGCGCGGCGGATGGCGGGCGAACTTGCCGCCGAGCTCGATGCCTTCGAAGCCCAGGGTCTGCGCATCCCGCAGCACGGTCTCGACCGGCGTCTCGCCGCCGAGCTCCGGCAGGTCATCGTTGATCCAGGCGATCGGGCTCACGCCGAAGCGAATGGTCATGGGCTCTCCCAGCGCGCCTTGCGGCGCTTCTCATACTCGGCGCGCGCGCTGCGCACGGAATCCCGGTCCGACACTTCGGGCACGGCGACGTCCCACCAGGCGCCGCCCGCATTCGTCGCCGCCTCCGGGTCGGTCTCGATGACGATCACGTACGTGCGGGATGCCGCACGCGCGCGTTCCAGCGCTGCGGGCAATGCGCCCATGTCCGGCACCTTCTCACTTGCCGCGCCGAGCGCGGCGGCATGCGCCGCAAAATCGATCGGCGCGAGATCCTGGCCGGGCGTATCGGCCAGCAGGTTGTTGAACGGTGCGCCTCCGGTCGCTTTCTGCAGGCGATTGATGCAGCCGAAGCCGCGATTGTCCAGCAGGACGATCACCAGCTTCAGTCCCCGCATCGCGGCGGTGGCGATCTCGGAATTCAACATGAGATAGCTGCCGTCGCCGACCATGACCACGACCTCGCGCTCGGGCTGCGCGAGCTTGACGCCGAGTCCGCCGGCGATCTCATATCCCATGCAGGAAAAGCCGTATTCCACGTGATAGCCGCCTGCGCGCGCCGGCCGCCACAGCTTGTGCAGCTCGCCCGGAAGCCCGCCCGCCGCGCACACCACCGTCGTCTCGTTGCGCGCCCACCGGCCGACGGCGCCGATGACCTGGCCATCGGAAGGCAGGCTCTGCTCCCGGGCGGGCGGCCGCACCGCCAGGCTCCAGGCCTCATCCCAGGCGGCCCGCTCGGCCGCGATCGAGTCGCTCCAGGCCTGCGATACCCGATGACCCGCCAGCGCTTCCCGCAGCTCCTCCAACACTTCGCGCGCATCGCCGATGATGGCGATGGCATCGTGCTTGTACGCATCGTAGGAGTTGACGTTGACCTGCAGAAACCGCGTGCACTTGGGAAAGAGCGTCCGCGATGCCGTGGTGAAATCCTGCAGGCGGGTCCCGATCGCGAGCACGAGGTCGGCCGCGGCGGCGGCGGCGTTGGCCGCGCTCGTGCCCGTCACTCCGATGGCTCCGAGCGATTGCGGGTGCTCCCAGGTGAGCGCGCCCCGCCCCGCCTGGGTCTCCGCGACGGGAATTCCGCTCGCGCGCGCCAGCTCGTCGAGCGCCTTCTCGGCCTCCGAGTAGAGGACACCGCCGCCGGCGATGATGAGCGGCGCGCGGGCCGCGCGCAGATGCTGCGCGGCCTGCCGCAGATCATCCGCGGCCGGCGCCGGGCGCCGGATCGACCAGGTGCGCGGCTCGAGCATCCTGGCGGGAAATTCCCAGGCTTCGGTCTGCGTATCCTGACAGAAGGCGAGCGTCACCGGCCCGCACCCGGCCGGATCGAGCAGCGTAGCCATGGCGCGCGGCAGCGCCTCCACCAACTGCTCGGGGCGCTGGATCCGATCGAAATAGCGTGATACCGGCCGGAAGCAGTCGTTCGCGCTCACCGTACCATCGGCGAAGTCCTCCACCTGCTGCAGCACCGGATCGGGGCCGCGGCCGGCGAAGACATCGCCGGGCAGGAAGAGCACCGGCAGCCGGTTGACGTGCGCCACCGCCGCGGCGGTCACCATGTTGAGAGCACCGGGACCGATCGAGCTGGTGCAGATCATGGCGCGCCGCCGGCGGGAAGCCTTGGCGAACGCCGCGGCCGCATGCGCCATGGCCTGCTCGTTGTGGGCGCGGAAGGTCGGCAGCGCATCCGCCGCGGCATGGAGCGCCTCGCCGAGCCCGGCGACATTGCCGTGGCCAAAGATGGCCCAGGCGCCGGCGAAATAACGGACCGGCCGACCGCCGTCGGCGATCAGTTGGTTGGCCAGATAGCGCACGGCGGCCTGGGCGGCGGTGAGACGGATCCGCGACATCGGCAGTGGCTCCTTGGATGTCTACGCGGAGGGGCTCGGTCTGGCCCGGCGCCACGCCGCGACGACACCCTGCAGGTTCTGGGCGAGCGCCGCCACGGCCTCGGGCTCACCGATCTCACCGGCGAGCCTTCGCCGGGCGGGCTCGGCGAAGATGGTACGCCCGACGGCGAAGCCGCGGACCACCTCGAAGGCGGCGGCCGCCTGGAAAGCGGCCGCGAGGCTCTCCCCATCGGCGGCGAGTCCCAGAACGAGCACCCCGCGGCACAGCGGATCGCGCCGCCGGATCGTGTCCTCGATCGCGGCCCAGGCATCCGGCTGCTCGCTCGGCTCGAGCTTCCACCAATCCGGCCGGATGCCGAGGTCGTAGATCCGCTCCAGCACCCGGGCGGTCGTATCCCGCTCGATCCGGCCGTACGGCGAGGCGATCACCTCGAGCAGCAGCTCGTGGCGCGTCTCGCGGCAGGCACTGTAGAGGCGTCGCAGCCGCTGCTCCTGCTGTTGCCGCAGCGCCGGCGGGTCGTCGGGGTGGCAACGGACCAGACACTTGACCACATGGTTCTGCGGCCAGGTGCGAAGCGTCGAGCCAACATCCGCCACGCCGTCGAAGAGCAGCGGCCGGGACCCGCTTTGCTCGATGGGCCGCCCGATCCAGTAGGGATGATCGGCGGCGCGCTCGAGCGCCCGGCGGCCGAACTGGCCGTCGAGCAGAATCCCGAAGCGCGGGTCGCCGCCGGCGACACGGTCGACGGCGTCAACGGCCAGAGCCTTGAAGGACTCCAGCGCCGATTCCGGCGCGTCCAGCTCGGCGGCCAGGGCCTCGAGCGGACCCCGGTGGTCCATCGCGAGCACCAGGAGCTCCGCCGGGCGCGGCACCCGCGTCGTGGCCCAGTGCAAATGCTCGAGCTCCTCGGACTCGCGCAGTCGCCGTGGCCATTTCCCCTCGAGGAAGGCCGAGAGCTCCCTCCACGTCGGCATCGCCGGCGCGCAGCCGTGACGCGAGACTACGATCGCCCCGCAGGCGTTGGCATACCGGCAGCAGGTCGCCAGGGCAAGCCCGCGCAGCCAGCCGCGCAGGAACCCGCTCATGAAGGCATCGCCCGCGCCCAGGATGTTGAAGACCTCGACGCCGAAGCCCGGCGATTGCACACCGCTCTCCAACTTCGCGCCGATCGGCCCTTCGAACGCAACGCATCCGTCCGGCCCCCGCTTGCAGATGAGCACGGCCGGCGTCAGCGCGCGCACCGCGCGCAGCGCGCTCAGCGTATCGATCGACCCGCCGAGAATGTGGAATTCCTCTTCCGTGCCGACGATGAGATCGCAGAGCGGCGCGACTTCCTGCAACCGGGCGGTGACCGCCGCGCTCGTGACGTAGCGGTTCTCGCCGGCCTGCGGCGCGGTCAGTCCCCAGAGCACCGGGCGATAGTCGATGTCGAAGATGACCCGGCCGCCGGCGGCGCGCGCCAGCTCCGCGGCCTTGCGGCTGGCCGCGCGGACGCCCGGTTGGGAAAGGTGCGTGCCGTTGATGAGCACGGCCCCGGCGCGCCCGATGAAGGCGGGGTCGACATCCGCCTCGCACAGCGCCATGTCGGCGCAGTTCTCGCGATAAAAGAGGAGGGGGAATTGCCGCTCGTCGCGGATCCCGAGTACGGCGAGCGCGGTCAGCCGCGCCGGATCGGTGATGACGCCGGAGACGTCCACCGCGCAGCGGACGAGCTCCTCGCGGATGAAGCGGCCGAAGTGATCATCGCCGACGCGAGTCAGCAGTCCCGCGCGCAGCCCGAGGCGGGCCGCGCCCACCGCCGTGTTCGTGGGGCTGCCGCCCACGTACTTGGCGAAAGACCCCATATCCTCCAGCCGGCCGCCGACCTGCTCGCCGTACAGGTCCACGGAGGACCGGCCGACCGTGATCAAGTCGAGCGATCGGCCGCCGATGGGTTCCGCCATGGTCGTTCCCGGGGGTGCTGAAATCGCTATGTAATTATTATTCTATTACAGGAATCCTCGGAATTGCCATTCCAATCCTCGCCGAGCCCGCACGCCCGCTGCCCCAGGTTGAGGGCCGATGCCCCGCTCGGGCTGCGGATCGAGCCGGCTGTCAGCGCACGACGATCACTCCGTGCATGTACGGATGCACCGAGCAGATGTACCGATAGGTGCCCGCGCGCTTGAAGGTGAACCCGTAGCGGCTGCCGGTCGGCAGCGCCGGGGAGCTGAACGCCTCCGGGCCGGCCTTGCTCTTGATGGTGTGCACGTCGTCATCCTTGTTGACCCAGACCACCGTGGTGCCCTTTGCGATCGTCACGACGGCGGGCCGGAACATGTAACTGTCGATGGTGATGTCGGATTGCATCGTGGATACTGCCGCTGCCGCTGCCGCTGGCGCGGGTGCCGGCGCCGCCGCCTCGGCAACGGCGGCGCGACTCCCGGGCACGAGCGCCGTCGCGCAGACGACCGCGATCGACATTGCGGCGAGCGTAAGGATGGGGCGGAATCCGCGGCTGGAGAAGTTCATTCGGTCATCCTCATTGGGCCAGAGTCTTGTCAGTGAGCGCCACCCGGTCCGAGACGACCTCGAGCCTGCGGATGCCCAGCATGGCTTTCAGCTCATCGGCCGGCACCTTGAGTGGCCCTGGTCCCGGCCCCACGCCGGGCGCAGGCTGCGGGAACGCCGTCGAGTAGGCGGTGTGATAGGTGACATTGCCCTCCACTTTCTGGATCACCTGGTGAATGTGGCCGTTCAGCACCGTGACGGAGCCGAATCGCCGCAGCGTGGCGAGAACCGGCGCGGCGTCCGCCGTTCCCCAACCCCATTGCGGATAGATGGACCAGAGCGGCATGTGCGCGAACACCACGATCGGGGTGCTGCTGGCGCGGCCCTTCAAGTCATTTTTCAACCAGGCGATCTGCGCCGCGCCGATCGATCCGAGACCGGTCGAAGTCAGGTTCACTACGTTGACCAGCCCCACGAAATGTACGCCGTGCGCATCGAAGCTGTACCATCCCCCGGTGCCGTGCCCGCGCCCGAAGCGCTCGAAGAAGAGCTTGCCGTCATCGCCGATGGTGTCATGCTCCCCGGGCACGTAGAAGACGTCCCGTTTCACTCCCTGCATGATCTCGCCGGCGACGGCGAACTGCTCGGCCGCGGACAGGTGGCTCACATCTCCGCTATGAATGACGAACTGCGGCTGCATCGCGGCCATCTGCGCGACCGCATCCGCCAGGGTGTCCTCGGCGGAGGGGTGCGCACCGGCCTTGAAGCCGATGTGCGAATCGCTGATCTGACCGAAGGTGAAGCCCCGGACCTCTCCGGCCTCGGCCTCACCCCCCAGCCGCAACGGGCGCGGTACCCCGCCCGCGAACGTCCACAACACACCCGCGCCGCCCCACAGCAGGCACTTCATGGCCTGCCGGCGGTTTGTCACATTCGATTCGACAACCTTGCTCACGTCTTTGACCTCCGCATTGGCGGCGGGCTCCGGCGTCGGGCGCGGAGGGGTGCCGCTGACGTGCAAGGAGACCCGGCAGGCACTCCGGATATTCCCGACGGCGGTCGCGGCTTTTCGCCGGGAATAAAAAGTCTCTTCAGGCGATCTATGATGACTTGATGGTCTCAGAAGACGCCTTTGCCGCCGTTGCTCTACCGCACCTCGATGCGGCGCTCAACCTTGCGCGCTGGCTGACGGGAAGCGCGGCGGACGCCGAGGACGTCGTGCAGGAGGCCATGGTCCGGGCGCTGACCTACTTTTCGAGCTTCCGCGGCGGCAGCAGTCGCGCCTGGATCCTCCAGATCGTGCGCAACACGGCCTATGGCGCTCTCAAGGCCCGCCATGGTGAACGGCTTGCCGGGCACACCAGCTTCGATGAGGCGGGTGGGATCGAGGACCTCCCGGACCTCGCCGACGGTCCCGAGAAGTCCCTGATGCTGGCGGATGACCTCAGTCGGATCGATGGGTTGATCGAGAGGCTGCCGGTCGAATTGCGGGAGACCCTCGTCCTGCGCGAGCTCGAGGAGCTCTCCTATCGCGAAATTGCGCACGTGACGGCGGCGCCGATCGGCACCGTCATGTCACGCCTCTGGCGCGCGAGAAAGATGTTGGTCAGAGCCGCCGCGGAAGGAGAAGCCCGATGAGCGCAGCTGACTGCGGCAAGCTTCTACTGCTTCAGGCAGAGCTCGATGGCGAGCTGGATGCGGCCGAGGCCGCCGCTCTCGCGGAGCACCGTGCCGGCTGCGCGGTGTGCGCGCAGGGCCGCGCGGCCCTCCTGGCCGCCCGCGAGGCCATGCGAGCGGCCACATACCACCGGGCAAGTGCGGAGTTTCGCCATGCTCTCGCGGCCCGGCTGCGGACCGACCGGGGCGGCGCAGGCCGGTCAGAGCCGCGCCTGCGGCCGGTGCGGTGGCCGGGGCCGACCTGGTGGGGGCCGCTGACGACTTTCGGCGCAGGCGCCGCGCTGGCCGCGGCCATCATCCTGACCGTGTTGCCCATGGGACGCCAGGGTATCGTCGCGCAGCTCGTCGACGATCACGTCCGCGCCCTGCAGCCGGGACACCTTCTGGATGTCGTATCCACCAATCAGCACACGGTGAAGCCCTGGTTCGACGGCCGCCTCGATTTCGCGCCGCCGGTCAAGGATCTCGCGGGTGACGGTTTCCCGCTCGTAGGAGGGCGCCTCGACTATCTCCACGGTCGGGACGTCGCGGTGCTCGTCTACACGCACGGCAAGCACGTCGTGGAGCTCTTCGTCTGGCCGGCCTCCGGCGAAGCCACCGAGCCCGCGCGCGCCGATCGTCACGGATACCATGTCATCCACTGGACCGCGGCCGGGATGTCGCTGTCGGCGGTCTCCGATCTCGAGCCGGCAGGGCTCGAGCAATTCGTAAGGGACTGGCAACACTCTCCGTGAGATCGAGTCGCCGCCGGCGAGCCGCCCATTGGCGCTTGGCGCGCAGCGGTGCCGCGGCTCAGCGAGCCCTTTGGGCCCGCGGATACCTTGCCTCCAGCGCTCGCGCCAACTCGTCTCTTCCCGTCGCCCGCAGCCGCTCGAGATAGGCCGGCAGCTCCCCGCGCACGTGAAACGGCCCGCCCTCCTGCATTACGTTCTGCAGCGGATCGCGCCCGCGCGCCGCATGGCGCATCATCGCGGCATGCCAGCGCGCGAGCAGCGCGGAGCCGCGTCCTACGACCTCCGGCCGCTCCGCCGCGAGGTTTCGCTGCTCGAAAGGATCGCTCTTCAGGTCAAAGAGCATGACCTCATCGAAGAGGTGGTAGCCGCCGTGAAGCGTGCTGATCAACATCCAATCCTCGAACCGCGCGCCGCGCTGACACGTCCACGCGCCCTGGGAGACGATCAGATGATCCCGTCCGGCATCCGCCCCGAGCCGCAAGCCGGCGGCGAATGACTGCCCATCCCAGCTCTCCGGCACCTTCTGCCCGAGGAGCTCGAGCAATGTCGCGGTGACATCGAACTGATAGTGCAGCGCACGACGGCGGCCCGTGCCGAGCCCCGGCCATCTGAGGATCAAGGGAACGTGCGTCGTGTGCTCGTCCGCGGTCTGGTGATCGCAGTAGATGTTGAGCTCGCCCAACGTCTCGCCGTGATCGGCGGAGATCATGATCGCCGTATCGCTTTCCACCCCGAGCTCCTCCAGCAGCTCGAGCAGCCGTCCCACGCACCGGTCGGCGGCCAGCACCCCGACATCGTAGCCATCGAACATCGAGCGCACCGCCGCCATGTCGGCGATTTCCTGCGGCTGCCGCGGATAATGGGCGCGGTCGTACTCGTTCGGCCTGAACCCGCGCCCCTCGCGCGCGCCGTGCGGCCCGCAGCCCTGCCAGTGCTGCGCCCGGACTTCCTCCGTCAGCCACCCGGGAGGCGGGGAGTCGCGGAAGGGCTCTCCGTACGAGGCGGGCGCGCGATAAGGGGCGTGCGGGTCCCATAGATGCACGTGCAGGAACCAGTCATCGGCCCGCCCGCGCCGCCGCAGCCATTCCGCCGCGATCGGATACACGTCCTCGGCGCTTTCCATTCCCCACTTACCGACGTTGTAGGTCTCATCGAAGCCCGCATGCCAGTGAAAAGCCGAGTGACGTTGTGCGAATGAGCTCACCGTCACCGTTCTCAGTCCCGACTCCCGCAGCCGGTTGGGAAAGGAGTCGAGGTGCAGACGGGAGAAAAACCCTCTCTGCGGACCGTCGATCGCCGGATCGGCATCCGTGCCGCCATGGTTGACGACGCCGTTGTGGATCCCGAAACGGCCCGTGAGCAGAGCCGTGCGGCTCGGCAGACATGGCACGTCCGAGGCGTAGACGCTCTCGAACACCAGCGCGCCGGCCGCGATGCGGTCGATGTTGGGGCTGGTCGCGCGGCGGTACCCGTAGCACCCCAGATGATCGGCGCGCAGGGTGTCGATGTCGATGTAGAGCAGTCGCATGGCGGTATATATCGCTTAGGCGCTGGATCCGGGCTCCTGCCCGGGCCCGCGCACATCACTCGATGGCGTCTCGCTAGGGCGTGATGTTGGCTGCGGTCTGCGGCGCGGCCGCGCCCGGCGCGACCGGCTGCGCGGGCGCCCCGGGTATCACCCGGCCGCCATGTTGCGCCAACGCCGCCTCGATCAGGCCCCGCAGCCGCTGCACGATCGCGGGTTGCCGCGCGGCGAGGTTGGTCCGCTCGGCCGGGTCTGCCACGACATCATACAGCTCATCGTGGAGCGGGGGCATGTAGGGGTAATGCAGCTTGCCCATGTAGTGGATGAGCTTCCAGCGGCCCTGGATGACCGCGACCGAGCCCGTCCTCAGCGCGGCGAAGCGCGGATTCTGCTCGAAATTCATGCTGAAGATCGCCCGCTGCGGCCCGGACCCGCCGGGCGCGGCATCGCAGGCATTCAGCAGCGAGCGCCCCGCCCAGTCCGCCGGCGCCGGCACGCCGGCGAGCGCCGCGAGCGTCGGCGCGATGTCCGCCTGCTCCGCCGGCCGATCGCAACGCTGTCCGGTCGTCTCGCCGGGCAGCTTCAGGATCAGCGGCACGTGAATGATCTCATCGTACAGTCCGGGCCCCGTATGCGCGCCATAGCCGTGGGCAAAGCTCTCCCCATGGTCCGCCGTGATGACGACGGCGGTGTTGGGTCCGAGCGCCGCGAGCGCTTGCCGCAGGAACGGACCCACATAAGCGTCGACGTAGGCCGTGGCCTCGTCGTACCGGGCCTCGAGAGTCTGCACTTGCGCCGGCGTGAGCTGCGACTGGATCCAGGCCCAGTTCGGTTGCGTGCTGCTCGCGGTCCGGTCCTGCTGCGATGGGTCGAAACGGCCGAGCCAGGGCTTCGGGACTGCATAGGGTGAGTGCGGCGGGAAGAGATGCACCCAAAGAAAGATCGGCTTGCTCCGGCTCACCGTCGTGAGCCACGCCAGCGCCGGCACGAGCGCCAGGCGCGGGTCGTGCTCCAGGTTGTGCGGCGGCCCGCGCAAGTCCGCGGCGATATCGTCCATCTCCTCGAGCGGCGACAGTTCCGAGGCCGCGCAGACGTAGGGCAGAAATTTCGAGAGCCTGTCGGCGCAGAGAGTGACGTGACCGATCCGATCGGGGCGCGCAAACTCGAAATATTGAGCGAAGCCCTGCTTCGCCGCGCCGGCTACGGCGTTGGTCGAGACATAGCCGGTCCGATATCCGGCGCGCTCGAGGACCGCGGGGAGCGACGTTCGCCGCGTGTAGGTGAGCGGCCAGACCGGCAGTGTCAGCGCCCGATTGGTCCAGGGCAGCGTGCCGGTCAGGATGGTGGCGACGCCGGGAGTCGTGAAGTTGCCGTTGGCGTACGCGCGCTCGAAAACCATCGCGCCGTGCGCGAACCGCGTCAGCTCGGGCGTCGTCGGGCGCGCATAGCCGTAGAGCGACATGTGCGGCGCGGAGAGCGCATCGATGGTCAGCAGGATGATGTTAGGCCGGCTCGCGGCGACGGGCAGCGTCGCCGAGGTCTGCATGAGTCGGGCCTGGGCCGGGAGCGCGGCTTGGCCGGGACCCGGCGCCGGGGCGGGCGCCGTGCCGCCGCCGGCGGCCGATACCGAGCCCGCCATCGCCGCCGCGGCCTGTGGATCGTGAGGCCATCCGAAGAGCGGCAGCGTCGCGAGTGAGAGCACCCCGACCGCCGTGCAGACGGCTGCGATCGGCGCGAGCGCCCGCAAGGCCGCCCGGCCAACCCGCGTGACGGCCACGATCGCTCCCGCCACCACGGCGAGAATCAGTGCCCCATCCGCGGTCAGAGGCAGCCCGTGGCCGAACGTCCCCAGCCACGCGCGCAGGCAGTGGATCAGCGCCCCGACGATGATGAGCGCGGTCAGTCCGAGGAGGACGGCGCGCAGCACTCTCGCGATGACAGGACCCGGCGCGCGCCGCACCGCTTCGACGCCTGCGAGAATGGCGGTGGCCACGATCCAGAACGGAATCGCGACGGCCGCGAGAACGATCCAGGCGGTCGCGTAGAGCGGCACCAGGTCGATCGCATGGAAATCGAAGAGAAACTGGTTGCAGTGGCTGGCGAAGGTCAGCGGCAGCGCGATCCCGAGGACCGCCAGGACGGGCAAGGCGGCGAGACGCCACGCCCGAAGATCATTCCACATGCCCGCTCGAGCGCTGGTGCGGGTCTTGCCGGGCCTCCTTGGCGCGGCCGCCGCGCACGACCGACACCACCGCGTGGGCGATTCGCGCGCAGGCGCGCGCGATCGTGCGCCGCAGAAAGGCGAAGACGGAGCCGATCGCGATGATCAGCGGGAAGAGGAACTGGTAAAGGGCGCCCGCCGAATTCGGATCGATGTAGGCATATGCGGCCCGGAGCGGCATGCATGCGAGCACGGCGACGACCGCGGCCATTCCCATGAGAGTGGTGCGCTTCATGGCCTGCGATGAGCAAGGCCTGTACCCATCAGGCTTCTGCCTCACCGAAGCGGCACCGGGCCTCGTGCATCATGCGATCGAGCTGCCGCACGGCGTCATCGCCGGGCATCGCCGCGCGCTCGCCGCGGTGAATGGGGACCGAGGAGAGCGCCGCCTCGATGTCGGTGTTGAGCGACCGCTCGTCGTGGCCGGGCCGCGCGCCGGCGAATCGCAGGATTTGCCGCAGGACCCGCTCGGGGTCCGTCTGCAGAGCCTCGAAATCGACCCACAGCATTTGCTCCGGCGTCATCTCGGCGATGCAGCGCTCGAGCACGCGGCTGCACGCGCGCATGGCATCGCGCAGGAACAGTTGCAGGAGGTCGTCCGCGCAATCCCACAGCGCATACACCTGCATCATCGCTCTCCACATCCTCACGTTGGATGCCAGCACCTCGCCCGGATGGCGGCCGATCCAGATGAAGCGAGCTTCAGGGAACAGCCGGCGCAAAGTGGGGATGCGGAACGTGTGGCCGGGGGACTTCAGCAACAGCCGCCCGGCGCCGCTCGCCGCGATGCCGCGCGCGAACGCCTGCCAGCGCTCGAACGCGGCCTCCTCGCCCCACCCGAATGCGGCGCCGCATTCGGGGAGCCGCCGGGGGTCGATCAGTCCGCGATACAGCGAAGGCTCACCGAGCAGGAGCAGGGCAAACTCGTCCTCCTGCGGACCCTCGGCGGCGATCAGGCCTTGATCCATCGGCCGCCGCACGGTCCCGCCGCGGGCCGGCGGCCCGGTCATGAAGCAGGTCGACGGATGGAAGCACTGCCAGGTCCGCGGGGTGATCCAGCCGCCGCAGGCGTTCACCAGCTCGTGCAGGACGGTCGTGCCGGAGCGCCAGAGCCCGAGGATGAATACCGGATCAGCCGCCGCGGCGCCGCGCGGCAGTCTCTCGAGCTGCAGTCGCCAGTTGAGCTCGAACCAGCGCGCATGCCACCGCAACCGCAGCCCATAGCCGGGCGGCGCGCGCGCCGGCCGCCCGCCGCGGCGGATCCACTCCGCGAGCGCGCGCGCACCGAACAGGGCTTGAAAAGCGGGGCCTGGCCGAGCGGTCACCCCTCGATAACTGCCCGGGCCACCCCTGCGTTCCCGCGGGGAGGGCCAATCGCCGCCCTCGCCGTGGCTAGTGGAACTCCGCCGTGATGCCGGCGAACACGTTGAATCCCGGCGCGGGCTCGAAATAGGCGGCGTTCGAGTCATCCACGATGACGGAGCCGGCATACCGCCGGTTGAGGACGTTGTTGATGCGCAGGAACCCGCTGAGCCGGGTCGAGCCGAGATCCGTGCCGTAGCCGCCCGCCAGGTTGAACACTGCGTATGAAGGCGCAAATGCCGTGTTGGCATCGTTCGCTGCAATGTCGCTCATGTATTGCGCGGTGACATTGGCGTTCCAGCCGAGTTCGCCTCCCCAGCTCAACCGCGCGTACGCATCGTGGCGCGGGACACCTGGCAGGCGGTTGCTGGAGCCGATGAGCAATGACGGCTTGGAGCAGGGCGCCGCGGCGCAGGTGTGGTATCCGTCGATGTAGATCGCCTCCACATGCGTGTAAGCGACCTGCGCCCGCCACTTTTCCGCGAACCGGTAGTCAACCGACGCCTGCGCGCCGCTGCGTCTCGTGCGGCCCGCGTTCTGGTAGGTGGACCGTCCGCCCGCGTTCGTGGCGACGACGATCTCATCGTCAGTGCGGGTATCAAAGGCGGCGACGTCCACCTCGAGATGGCGGCTGGGAGCGATCTTGACGCCAATCTCGCCATTGTTGCTGATGGCGGGCCGCAGCCCGAAATTCAGCCCCGGCGCGCCATTCGGTCGATAGGCGAGCTCGGAGGCGAGCGGCGTCTGGAACCCTTTGCCATACGATGCATATAGGTGAAGCCACGGGCGAAGCGCGTACATCAGCCCGGCGACCGGCGAAGTGGCGGTATAGGTGATCTCGCCGCTGTCGTTGCCGTTGGTGGGCGTAATGTAGTGATCCACCGACAGGAAGCGCACCTCGCTGTGGCGCACGCCGGCGGTGAGCCGCCACCGCGGAGCGAGACTCCAGCTCGCCTGCGTGTACTCGTCGATGTCCCTGGCGATGTCGTTCTCGTTGCGCCGCAGGGCGCCGGCCACGCCGAGCACGCTGCCGGAGAAGTTGTTGTAGCCCCGGCGCAGCTCGTTCTGCGTGTCGAAGCTCACCCCCGCCACCCACGAGAGCGGCCGGCCGGCGACCGGTCCCTGCCACGTCCAACGCGCATCGCCGCCGCCGAAGCCGCGCTCGAGCGAGATCACCGCTCCCGAGCTGGTGGGCGATTTCTGCGCTCCGACCGGGATCGACAGGAACTGCAGCACCATCCGGTGCCCGTAGTAACCCATGAGGCGCAGCGACTGATGCGCGGTGAAGCCGAGGTTGTAGATGAGGCCGCCCTGCTGCTGCTCCAGGCTCTTGCGGGTGTTGAACCGCAGCGCCGCCGCGGAGGTCTGATCCGGATCGGCCGCGAGTTGCGCCGCCGTGAGCCCCTGCGGATCGTCCGCATCGGGCCGGGAGACGACGTTGGCCACGAAGGTGAGGGTGTCGCGCGGCCCGAAGGAGTAGTCCACCTTGGAGTTGAAAGACTCGTTGTGCGCCGCCTGGTGCGGGCGATAGCCGTCCCAGTCAAAATGCGTGAAGTCGGCATTGAAGGCGAGCGGACCCACGGCGTCGCTCGCATCGACGCCGGCGCGCACCTGACCGAAGCTGCCATAGCCCAGCTTCGTGCGGATGTCGCCGGGGGCGGTTCCGTCGGCCGTGAAGATCTGAATGACGCCGCCGGACGCATTGCCGTAAAGCGCGGAGAAGGGCCCCTCCAGGACCTCCACGCGCTGTGCGGAATCCAGATTGAACTGCGAGATCTGGCCCTGACCGTCGGGACCGGTCTGCGGGATGCCGTCCTGATAGATCCGCACGCCCCGGATGCCGAACGTCGAGTTCGAGCCGATGCCGCGGATCGACACCTGCTGATCCTGGGCGTAGTTGTGGCGATCGAACGCCAGCAGGCCGGGGACGAAGCCGATGTCGTCGGAGAGGTTGATTCCCAGCGCATCCTCGCGCAGCGCCGTCGCGGGCACGTCGCTGATGGAAGCCGGTACATCGAATGCGGGCGCCGCCACCCGTGTGGCGGTGATCACGATGTCCGCGAGCGGAGGAGTCTCGGCGCAATCGCCCCGGCTCGTCCAGAGCGCGGTGGTGCCGCAGAGCATTGCGAGCCCCACCACGACGGGGCCGTGCCCGGGGACGCCTGCTCTCGTCCTGGCGCGCTGTTGTTGTTTCATTGCCGACCGGCGTAACGGGAGAGAAGCAGATTATTGCGCGGCGCCGCCAATGGTTCCATCCGCCGGAGCGCGCCCACGGCCGGCTGTGCCATCCGCGAGACGACGCGCGCGCCGGCTAGAGAATTTCGCTAGCCGCGCCTCACGATGTTCGCTATCACCCGGCCGACGCCGCGCCTCCCTCGATGATCTCCGCCGCCACATCGACGGGAAAGCGTACCGAGCGCGAGATGAAGCAGAGATGATGGGCCTCTCCGTGCAGGGCGAGCGCCTTGCCGCGGTCTGCGCCACGCGCGATCGTCACCCGCGGCTTCAGCTCCGCGCGCACGAAGGCACCGCCACCATCGGCCTCCTCCTGCATCGTGCCGCTGGCCTCGTCCCGGTAGTCGAGCACGACGATCCCATTGACGGCGCAGAGGTGCAGGTACCAGAGCATGTGACAGCTGGAAAGGCTCGCGACCAGCAACTCCTCGGGGTTGTAGCGCGACGGATCGCCGCGGAACGCGGGATCGCTCGAGCCGGGGATCACCGGCTTGCCCGCCACGGTGATGTCGTGATCCCGCCGATAGCTGCGGTAGGACTGCGTGCCACCGCCGTCGTTGCCGGTCCAGGCAAGACTCACGGCGTACTGGTGTTGCTTGCTCACGCTGTGCTCCGGGATCGGGGGCTGCCCATCGGATCGGGCTCAGCATAGCTCATGCCGCGCCTTCGAGGAGCCCGTGGCCCGGCCGGCCACCGGGCGTCGGCCGGCTCAGTCGGTCTCCGGGATCAAGGTGACGGAGCGCTGCTGGCCGCGGCGCAGCAGGCGGATCTCGAGCTCGCGTCCCGCGCGCTCGGCCGTGAGCAAACGATGAAGGCGATCGACGCCGGTGATGGTCTCGCCATCGAGGTCCAGCAGCAGGTCGCCCTGCTCGAGGCCCGCCCGTTGCGCCGGACCGCCGGGCAGGACTTCAGCGATCATCACGGCTCCCGGCTCCGCGCGTCCGAGCGCCCGCAGCACCCGCCGGTCGAGCGCGATCGTCTGACCAGCGAGCTTCAGACGGCTGCGCCGCACGCGTCCGTGGCGCATTAGTTGGTAGGCGACCTCCGCGGCGGTATCGATTCCGATGGCGAAACAGATGCCCTGGGCGCCGCCCGCCACCGCCGTATTGATGCCGATCACCCGTCCCGCCGTATCCGCGAGCGGACCTCCCGAGTTTCCGGGATTGAGCGGTGCGTCAGTTTGGATCACGCTCTCGATCAGGCGTCCGGAGGCGGTGCGCAGCGTGCGCCCCAGCGCGCTGACGATTCCCGCGGTGACGGTGGCCTGATAGCCGAGCGGATTGCCCACCGCGATCACGAGCTGGCCGACCCGCAGCGCCGCCGAGCTGCCGAAAGCAGCGTGCGGAAACCCGCTGCCGCTCAGTCTCAGGACGGCGAGGTCCGTCGCCGGATCATCGCCCACCCGCACCGCTTCACAGGTCCGGCCGTCCGACAGCGACACCAGCGCGGTATCGGCGTGCTGCGCCACGTGACTGTTCGTGATCAGGTAGCCGTCCGGGGTGTAAATGACCCCGGAGCCGGTGCCCCGCGGGCGACCGGCCGTCGAGCGGGCCTCGATGCCGGCAACGGCGGGGCCGAGGCGCTCCACGCTCTGGGAGATGAGGCGCGAGTAGGGGTCGAGATCGGGCTCGACGAGGTCGGGCTCTGGCATATCGCGCCACCATCGGGACCCGCCGCGCGCTTTTCACCCGGCCGAATGGCCGGGCCGCCCCGGTCGTCCGGCCGGTGCCGCCCCGGGGTGTCGCGCCGCAGACTTCCCGCTATCCTTAAGCGGAGAATCTCATGGCTCAGGAACCTAACCTTCTCGGCGCACTGTCGGACGTGTTGGTGGCGCGATTCGCCGCTGCGCGCGACAGCGTTGCCGCGCTCAGAGTGTCGGATAGGGCGCATCTCGGCGCGATCGTCTGGCGGCACGACGTCCTCGTCACCTCGGAGCAGTCGCTTCCCGCAGGCGATGCGCTCGAGGCGGTCCTCGCCGATGGCTCATCGATTCCCGGCAAGCTGGCCGGGCGCGATCCTTCCACCAACATCGCCGTCATCCGCCTCGACAGGGCGGCTCAGGCGCCGCAGCTGTCCCCGTCCGTTCCCCAGGTAGGGGCCCTCACCGTCGCAGTGGGCGCGGATGGAGGCGGCCGCGCGAGCGCCAGGGTCGGCGTCGTGAACGCGGTCGGCCCGGAATGGCACAGCATGCGGGGTGGGCGGATCGAGGCCCGCATTCAGCTCGACATCCGGCTCGCGGCCAGCGAGGAGGGCGGCCCGGCGTTCGATGCCGCCGGCGGCTGGCTCGGGATGACCACTTTCGGCCCGCGCGGTCAGATCCTGGTGATTCCGGCCGCGACGGTGGAGCGCATTGCGCCCACGCTGCTGGCGTATGGACGCGTGCCACGCGGCTGGCTGGGGGTCGCGTTGCGGCCTGTGGCCGTTCCCGACGAGCTGCGCGCCGCCGCCGGGGAGGCGACCGGTCTCATGGTCATGTCGCTCACTCCCGAGGGACCCGCGGCCGAGGCCGGCATCGTTGCTGGCGACATCATCCTCTCTCTGGATGGCACGTCGGCGCGCCGTTTGCGCAGCGTGCTCGCACACTTGGGCAGCGACAGTGTCGGCAAGGTGGTCTCGTTGCGCGTCGTTCGCGGCGGTGCGGTCATCTCGGTGGAGGCGACGATTACGGAGCGGCCGGCGGAATGACGGCCCCGTCCACCGGGTTGCCGGAGCGGAAGCTACGTGTCGCAGTCGCGGCTCGTGACGCGGAGCGGCTCGCCGAGCTGACGAAGCTGCTGCAGTCTCTGGGCCACGAGGTGGTCCCTTTCGAGGAGCAGCCGGCAGTCGTGCTTGCGGAGCAGCTGCGGCCGGACGAGGGTCGCCATCGGACGGTCGTGCTGGGCGGCACCGATGCGGAAGCGGAAGGGCTGCTTCCGCAAAGCGCTGCGGCGGCGGAGATCGACGCCGCTCTGCGGGCCGTCGCGCAGGGCCTCATCGTCAGATCCCCCGCGATGCGCATTTCCGGATTCAACGCGGTGCAGGAAGCCGAGGCGCGGACCCTGCTGACGCCGCGCGAAGCGCAGATCCTGGATGCCATCGCCGACGGCCCGACCAACAAGGCGATCGCCCGCCGCCTCGGCATTTCCCTGCACACCGTCAAATTTCACGTCGAATCCGTTTTCCGCAAGCTCGGCGCGAGCACCCGCACCGAGGCCGTTGCGAGAGCCACGGAGCGGCGCCGCGAAGAGACGATCGACCTCTGAGCGGACCATCGGCGCGCCGCATCAGATCCGCCGCCTCCTGCGATGCTGCGCGTATGCGTCGAGCACCGCGCGGTCGAGGTGCTCCGGCCGGGCGGTGATCGCCGCCGCGCCGAGGGCGCGCAGCGCCCGCACGTTGCCCGCCACCGTGTTGCAATATTCGACCGCCGCCAGCGCGCGATACGCGGCCAGCGGCTCGCGCGCGCGCGCCGCCGGCAGCGCCGCGATGCGCGCGCTCTCCAGACCCGCGATCAGGGCGAAGTGCTTCGGGCTCAGCAGTCGCGCCGCCTGCACCAGCTCCTCCGTCGCCGAGGCGTCCTCGAGGTCGGTCAACAGCACGACCAGGCTCCGCCGATGGCTCATCGTGCGGATCCGCGCCGCGGCGAGCACCGGATTGGACTCGCCCGCCTGGACGCGGCAGGCCGAGAGGAGCTTGCGGACCCTCGCGACAGCGGCGTCGCCGCGCGCCGGCGCGAGCGCCGCGAGCGGTTGCGCGGCAAAAACCAACACACCCACCGCATCGTCCAGCTCCGCGGCGCGCTGCGCCAGGCGCGCCGCGATGTTGACATAAAGGCTCAGGCGGTCGACCTCGCCCGCCGCCAGGCCGCTCGCGCGGCCGGCATCGACCGCGATGAGGATCTCCAGGTGCTGGTCCTCGGTCATGTCCCGGCTGATCGGACGCTTCCTGCGAGCGCTGGCTTTCCAATCGATCAGGCGCAGCGGGTCCCCGGGGCGATACTCCCGTAGCTGCAGGATCTCCGTTCCCGCGCCCGCCGTGCGGGCACGCTGCTCGCCCATCCTTCGGCTGCCGCGCGCCGATCCCACGCGCGCGAGCAGATCGGGCACAACGGTCAGTGTGCATTCGGCCGCGACGCGGCGCGGCCACCATGCGAGCCCCAACGCGCCGCCGATGCGGATGCGGGGGGGCGTCCACGTGAGCGATCCCAACCGCCGCGGCACGGCCTCGAGGCTCGTTGAGGTCTCGAGGTCCCGCAGCAGTTTCAGAGTCTCAACCCGCGGCTCGGCCGCGACGGCCTCCGGCGCGGTGAGCGCGGCCTGGATGCACGCCACCTCGGTTGCGGACTGCCGGAAAGCGAGCTGCAGCCGCTGCGGGCGGCCGAGGAGCCAGCGCTCGCCCGTTGTGAGCCGCAGCTCCAGGCGAATGCGTCCGAGCGCCGCCGCCTCGTAAGCGAGGCCGAGCAACAGCGCGCCCGCCGGCAGGCACCACCACCTCGCCAAAGCAACACTCCACTCGCCCAGGATCGCGAGCAGCCCGGCCAGCAGGATCAGCAGCAGCGCACTGCGCCGCAGACTCATGCGCGCCGGCTCAACGGGGGACCGGCACCCGCTCGAGCAGCGTGCGGGTGAGCTCGCGATCGCTGCGCCCCTCCAGTGCCGCCTCCGGGGAGAGCGTGAGACGATGCGGCACGACCCAGGGCACGACCAATTTGACATCGTCCGGGGTGACGAACTCGGAGCCGCGCATCCCAGCCGCGACCCGGGCTGCGAGCAGCAACGCCAGCGCGCCTCGCGTGGAGAGTCCGAGCGCGATCTGCGCATGCTCGCGCGAGGCGCCGGCGATACCCCGGATGTAGGCCAGAAGCTCCGGCGAGACGTGCACCCGATCGGCGCATTCCCGAGCCGCGTCGATCTGCTCGGTGGTGATGTCGCCCGGGGCCGGCTTCCCCATCACTGCGGCCGCCGCCGCAATCGTGCCATAACGGCCGAGGACCGCCGTCTCGTCCTCCGCGCCCGGAAAGCCCAGGTCGATACGCATCATGAACCGGTCGAGCTGCGACTCCGGCAGCGGGAACGTCCCTTCGAACTCATGCGGGTTCTGTGTCGCGATCACGAGAAAGCCGGGCGGCAGCCGATAGGTCTTGCGGTCGATCGTCACCTGCCTCTCCGCCATCGCCTCGAGCAGCGCCGACTGCGTCTTCGGCCCCGCGCGGTTGATCTCATCGACCAGCAGCACATCGGCGAAAACGGGCCCGGGGTGCAGCACGAACTTCTGGGCCGTCTCATCGAACACGTGCACCCCGGTGATGTCGGCCGGCATCAGGTCCGCGGTGCCCTGGATGCGGGAGAAGCGGCCGCAGAGCGCGGCGGCGATCGACTTGCCGAGCAGTGTCTTGCCGAGGCCCGGCGGCCCTTCGACCAGCACGTGCCCGCGCGCGACGATCGCGATGACCAGGGCGCGGATCAGCTCCCGCATGCCGATCACCGTGCCGTCGAGTCGCTGTTGAATTCGGGTGTCGAGGTCCTGCAGCGCGGTCATTGAAGTCTCTCGCGAAGTTGTGCCAGAAGATTCTGCAATCGGGTGAGGTTGACCCGCTCGCCCGCACAGGCGTTGGCGTAGCAGGCCTGCAGCTCGCGCCGCTCGTCGGCCGAGACCGCCGGTTGACTGTGGAGCCACTGCCAGATTGCGGGCGGGACTCCGTCGGGCGAGGTCTCATCGAGCCGAAATCGGGCCCGGAAGGAGTCCAGGAACCGCTCGATCAGGGCCCGCGCGGCGTCTGCTGGACGTACGACCGCGGCGAGATAGCGCGCGCTCGCCTCGACATAGGCCGTCTCATCCACACGCTGCCGCTGGCGTGGCACGGGCCGCAGCGGCTGCGGGCCGAGGACGAAGGCGAGCCATATCAGGACGATCCACCCGAGAGTGGCATGCAGTCTGCGATCGGCGAAGAATGCCTTCGCGTCGTAGAACGCGGTGAGCCCCTGATGCGCGTCATCGAAGACCACCGCACCGTCAGGCGCGCGCGACCACGCGATCACGTTGGCCAGGAGTTGCGCGTTGTCGCCGTGTGCGATCCCGGCGTTGGAAAAGAGACTCGCCACGGCGCAGAGAATCACCTGCCCTGCGCCGCGCTGCTCCAGCCAGATCACCGGGTAGCCGTCGTTGCTGCGTGCGGCCAGCTCGAGCGGGAGCTGCCCGCCCACGGCGTTGGCGCGCCGGACCTGTGAGAGATAGTCCGGGGTCTCCAGGTGCCGGACATTGCCGAGCAAAGGGAGAGTCCCGCTCGCGCGGATGTCGAGGTGGCGGGCCCTCGAGCCTCGCAGCTCCGATGTCAGGTTTGCCGGGATGGTGAAACGAAGTCCCGTGACCCGCTCGAGCCGCTTGGGCATCAGGCTGTCGAGGGTTGCGATGGACCACGGCGGCTCGTCATCGATCGCCGCCACGATCAGCAGTGTGTTGCCCTCCGATACCCAGTCCTCGAGCGCCGTCAGCTCGGCCGCGCGTGTTGCCACCTGCTGCGGCATGGTGACGAGCAGCACGTTACCGCGCCGGCGCGGGAGCAGTCCGCCCAGATGGTCGTATTGCAAGCGGAGGCTGACCCGCGGAATGTGTTCCCTTCCGAGCCACTGCCATGTCGCCAGATAGCCGTCAGGCCCGCCGTCCGTCGAGATGGGAACGCCGGTCGCGAGGCCGAGGCTCCGCGCTTGCGGCTTCGGGAAGAAGAGTACGTAGAAGAGGGCGAGCGCGCCCGCGGCCAGCATCAGCACCAGCAGCCGCTCTCTCATGAGGTAGCCGATCGCGCCGGTGCCGCCAGGAGTTGGTCGTAGAGCGCCTGCAGGCCGGCGCGCAACTCATCCGGCATGCGGACGGGTGTTTCCAGGGGCCCGAACAGCTCGCGCTCCGCCAGCAGAGCGATGCTGGCGAATCCTTGCCGTTGCCCGTGGGTATCGAACACAGCCCGGGTGAGGATTTCGCGGCAGGTGAGATTGCCGTCCCTCTCGATGCGCCGGGAACGCCTCAGGGCTTCGATCAGCAAGCGCAGGGCGGAGGCAGGACGGTCCAACGCGCCTTGCGCGTCGTCGCCGATTCCTCCTCGGGTCGCTGTGACCCCCGTATTCGCGACTCGGCGCCGGGCGCGGGATCGCCGGCGCCGATCCTGGCCAAAGACTCCCGCGGCCCGAAGCTCCCGGATGATGATCGCGACGAGGCTGAGGAGGATCAGCGCACTTGCCGCGGCCAGCAGCACTCTCCTCGTGCCGGCTCCGGGACTCCCGCCGGGCAGCGAGCGGAACCACTTCAGCAGGCCCTGCAATGGGGCGAGCCGGTCACGTAGCCAGGCCTCGAGGTGATTCCACCAGGAGGGCGCGGAGTGTGGACCGGGCGGCTGCAGCCGCAGCGCGATCGCCCGCAGATCGGAGGCTGCGGGCAACTTCGACGGGGGCCGGCCGGCGTAGCGGGTCGCAAGCGCATCGAGACCGGCGAGCGCCGCCGGGCTTGCTCCCTTCTCCCACCTGGCGGGCAGCATGGCGCCCATGCCCAGGGCCGCGACTGCGTGGCCGACTCCGGGACACACTTTGCGAATCGCGGCCAGCCCCCGCAGATTGGGATCGGCAGTTGCCGCGCAATGGGTGAGAACGACATGCGCATCGAGCGCGCCGGCCAGGGGCGGGCAGAGCACCGAGCCTGCGAGCGCTGCCGCCAATACGATCCGCGTTCCCGGCATCGCTCAGACGCTGTTCAGAGCTCCCACGCGCGCTGCGAGATCACCGCCCTCGCGGCGCTGCTTGAAGTCGTTGTACATCGCCACCCAGATCGCGGCTGCCAATGGGTAGATCACGACGTACATCACCATCACGAGGAGCGGGACCAACAGGAAACGATTGATCGGACCGTTGTGCGTCAGATAACCGCCGAGGTAGCTCAACATCATGACCGCGAGATACAGGACCATCATCATGATCAGCGCGGTCGCGAGGATGACCGTCGCACGCCACCAATGACCCTTGGTTAGGCGCCAACTCTGCTTAAGCGACGCCAGGGGTCCTTCGCGGTCGATGTAGATGGCGGCCATGAACAATTGCAGCCGGCCCATCAAGGCGAGCATCGCGACGAACACGAGCAATACGATTCCCGCCGAGGCGATGGCTCGCGCCATCAGATGCAACGCGTTGAGGAGGAAGCCGAGTGGGAACGCCACTGCGAGCACCAAGACCAGGGACGCGCCGATGATGACGAGATAAAGCAGTATCGCGCTGACGATGAACGTCGGAAGGCGGGTGAAGGCCGTCGCGAACGCGCGTGCCAACGTGAACGAGTCGTCGCCGCGTGCCAGCGCCGCCTGTTGCGCGGCTACCGCCCCTTGGAAGCTGAGTGCGAGGAGCGAAATGATGAGGACGTAGAGGATCATCGTCCCGGGAAGCGGATGCTGCCTGGCGATCGCCATCTGCTCGACCGGGGAATATGGAAAGCCGTAGCCCGGTACGTAGCTCATCATCATGATCTGCCACGCGCCAAGGGCGAGCGCCGGCAGGAACGCCAGTAACCAGCAGCGGCTGAAGGAGTGACGGTACAGACGTATCGCGTCGTCCAGGACCCCGCCGATGGACTGCGGCCCCGATGGTGTCACATACATGATGACCCCCTGCCCATGAACTGCCACGGCGCCCAGGCGCTGTTGTCCGAGCCTAGCACAACGGCTAAGCTTGGGGCCAGCACACAGTCGAGCGCATTCAGTGGCGGCGGACGAGCTGATTGTCAGAGGGCTGACCGGCGTCGACATGACGCTCAAGGTGGCCGGGCCCGGCACGCGCAGTTACGCGTTCGTGGTCGACTGGCACATCCGGGTGCTTGGCGTCCTCGCGTGGGCATTGCTTGGCGTGCTCTTGCGTCAGAGCCTGCCGGCCGCTGCGGCGTCCAAGGTGACTTCCAATCCCGTCATGATCGCTCTCATGGTCGGTGCGGGCCTGACCTATTTCCTCTACCACCCGGTGCTGGAATTGGCGATGCGAGGCCGGACACCCGGCAAGCGGATCGCCGGTACCCGAATCGTCACGGTGGAAGGTGAGATGGCCGGTACGGGCGCGCTGCTGCTGCGGAATCTGTTCCGCCTGATAGATTCGCTTCCCCTTCTCTACCTCGTGGGGCTCATCTGTTGCTTCGTGACCCGGCAGCGGGTCCGCATCGGCGACATGGCAGCCGGTACGGTGCTCGTCCTCGACGAGACGGCTCCCACCCGCTCGCTGGGCCGGCTTGGACAAATGCTGGGACGCTCGACGCTTCCTGCGGAAACTCTCAGGCTGACGCAGGACCTGCTCGATCGATGGAAGGCGTTGGAGAAGCCGCAGCGCACGGCGCTGGCGCGCGCGCTGCTGCTCAAGATCGAGTCGCAAGGCAACCCGGCCGAGCTGGCCGCCATGGACGAGCGCGCCCTGCGCGCCCGGCTGGAGAATCACATTGCCTCCGGCCGTGCCTGACGCCGACGCAGCGGCCTGGATCAAGGCTCGCGCTCCCGCCTGGCAGGCATTGGCGGCCGACGCCGCCTCGGCTCCGCAGCGTTCACGAGCGACGCCGGAAGAAGCGCTGCGGACGATGCAGACCTACCGGACGCTCGCTCGCAATCTTGCCAACGCGAGGCAGTTGCTGCCGGACAGTTTCCTGGCGAGCGCCCTGGAAAGCGCCTGCGCGACGCTGCATGTCGCCATCGGTCGCCCGCCGAAGTTCGGCCGTTCCCGCCTGCTTACGCTCTTTCGTGATGATATCCCCGCCGCTGCCGCCTCCGTCCGGGAGACCGTGCTCTGGATCGTCGCTCTCTTCATAGTGAGCGCGCTGGCGGGCTGGTGGCTGATCTCGACCTATCCGGCGCTCGTCAGTCTGATCGCCAGCGACCGCATGATCGACGGCGTCGAGCATGGACGCCTGTGGACCGATCAGTTGTTCAGCATCGCGCCACCGGAGTTACTGTCGGCGCAGATCTTCTCCAACAACGTCGTCGTGACGCTCGGCGCCTTCTGCTCTGGAATTCTCTTGGGTCTCGGCACGTTCTACATGATCTCATTCAACGGGCTGATGCTGGGGGGACTGCTCGCCTTCACCCACCAGTACGGCCTCGCGCACGGGCTGGTCCGATTCATCCTCGCGCATGGTCCGGTGGAGCTCTCCGTCATCTGTCTCGCCGGCGCGGCGGGGACGGCGCTCGGGGAGTCGCTGATCCGGCCACAGCTCGCCACCCGCGCCGAATCGCTTCGCCGCCGGGGCGCCGAGCTCGGGCCGCTGCTCATCGCCTGTGCGCTGCTCCTCCTGGGATCGGGGCTGATCGAGGGCTTCATCTCACCGGACCCGCGCTTCTCCATCCCGGTGCGCCTCGCCGTGGGTCTCGGCTACTGGGTGCTGATGCTTCTTCTCCTCGGCGGCAAGCTCATCCCCAGGCCGAAACTCAGCGGTTGATTCCGACCTGACCGCTCTGCCCGGCGTAGATGCGCCGCACCGCCTCCATGTCATCGGCCTCCTCCGCGCGCTTGTCGTCGCGATAGCGCTTCACCCTCGCCAGGCGCAGCGCCAAGCCGCCCGGATATCGGCGGCTCGCCTGCAGATCGCTGAAGGCGATCTCGACCACCAACTCCGGCCGCACGTACACCGTCCATTGGTCCCGGTGCGTCTCGCGCGCGAGCAGCTCCCGCGTTTGCCGCTCCAGCATCGCATCCGTCAGTCCCTTGAAGGTCTTGCCCAACATCACATATTCGCCGCTCGCCCGATCCAGCGCGCCGAGATGCAGGTTCGAGAGCTTTCCGGTGCGCCGTCCGTGGCCCCACTCGGCGGCGAGCACGAGGAGGTCGAGCGTATGGGCGCGCTTGATCTTCAGCCAGCCCGCACCCCTGTTGCCTGCTTCGTAGGGGGAGTCGAGCGCCTTCGCCATGAGGCCCTCGTGCCCGGCCGCGAGCGCCGCGTCATAGAAGGCGCGCCCCTCCTGCTCCGAGGCGGTGACGATCCGGGGTACGCGCAACGCCTCCGGGACTGCTTCGACGAGCGCAGCCGATCGCTCGCGCAGCGGCCGGTCCGCGAGGCTGCGGTCATCTTTGCGCAGGCAGTCGAAGAAATACGCGCGGACCGGAAGCGCTGCCAGGAGTTTCTCGACTTCCAGTCGGCGCCCGAAGCGGCGCATCGTGATCTGGAAAGGGTGCGGCCTTCCCGCGGCATCGTAGGCGATGGCTTCGCCGTCCAGCACCAACGCCTGCGCGGGTAGCGCCCGCACGGCCGCGACAACTTCCGGCAGGGCGTCCGTGACCTCGTTCAGTGTGCGGGTGTACAGCCGAACCTGATCGCCGGCCTTGTGCGCCTGCACCCGCGCGCCGTCCAACTTCCACTCCAGCGCGACCTCACCGCCCCCCAACTGCTGCAGCGCGTCCGCCACGTCGGCAGCGGTCTGCGCCAACATGGGCGCCACCGGCGAGAACAGCTCGAGCTGCAGCCGCCGCAGCCCGGCGCCGCCTTCCGTAAGGGCGGCCACAGCGAGTGCGCCCAGACTCCCCGCGTACATGGCCGCGCGCCGGATCTCCCCGATCGGAACGGCGGACGCGGCGGCAATGGCGTCGACCATCACCCCGGCCAGGGCACCCTGGCGCAGCTCTCCGATGAGGAGGCGCAGCAGAAAGGCCCGCTCCGCGGCGGTCGCCAGCGAGAAGAGATCGGCCAACGCGGCGCCGCGGCGCGCGGCCGATCCGCCGCCGCGGATCGCGGCCAGCTCCGCCACCTGGCGGTCGGCCTGCGCCAAGGTCAGGCTCGCCTTCTCAGGTGGCCTTCCTGCAGTTGCCGCGGCGGTCTGCAGCGCCGCGTATCCGACGCCGATCCGGCCCTGCGGCAGCTCGCCCGCCAGATAGCTCACGCCGATTCCGATCTCGACCGGTGACAGCCCGGCGAGAAGGCTGGCGATCTCGCGAACCTTCGCCAGCCGGGAAGAGGTATCGCCCACGCGGGAGGAAGTTGCGACGAGCTCGGCGAGCAGAGTCATCCGCCGATCTTGCCAGGGCGGAACGCGCCATGCCGACCTCGCCGCAAGGGCAGCGGCTCAGCGCCCGCTCACGCTCCGAGGGACACGCATCCCCAGGGGCGCCCAGCGGCCGTGGTCCGCTCAGCTCTGATAGGTCCCGACCGTCTCCGCTTCCGCGATCACATGTGACTGCGCCGCGGCCAGCACGTCCGTCACGCTCGCACGGGCAGGCACGCGCAGCTCCGGTACATCGAGCGCCAGCAGACGGAAATGATAATGATGCGTCCCGTGGCCATGCGGCGGCTGCGGGCCGTCATATCCGCGGTTGCCGAAGTCGTTGACCGCCATGGGAAGCGCGGCCCGCACCGCGGCACTGTCCTCGCCGAGGCCCTGATGAGCCGGCGGGACGTTGTAGATGGCCCAGTGCCGGAACGTCCCCTTGGGCGCATCGGGATCCTCGACGACCAGGGCGAAGCTGCGTGTATTTCGTGGCGCATCGTGCCATTCGAGCGGCGGTGATACGTTGCCGCCGTTCCTGCTGTAGCGCTCGGGGATGCGCTCGCCATTGTGGAAAGCCGGACTGTCGACGCTGAGTGCCATGTTGGTCTCCTTCTCGGTCGGGACGGCAGCCCGGGATGCAAGGAGCGGACCCGAGCTGCCCCTTTCGGGCGATTCACCGCCCGCCGCAGCGGCTGTTATAGTCCGGCACGCCCTTCCAACCCCTCGCGCGCATTCCCGCAGAAGGACTGGTCATGAGAATCGGCATTCTCGGCTCAGGCACCGTCGGCACGACGCTCGGCGGCGGATTCCTCGCTCACGGCCACGAGGTGATGATCGGCTCGCGCGAGCCCGGAAACCTCCAGGACTGGGCCCGGGCGCACCGCGGGGCGCGCACCGGTACTCCCGAAGAGACGGCGAAATTCGCGTCGGCCGCCTGCTCGACCAGCTCGGCTGGGACACCGCGGACATGGGCGGCGTCGAGGCCGCCCGCGCCATCGAGCCGCTCTGCATGCTCTGGTGCATTCCGGGATTGCGGCACAACCAGTGGACGCACGCCTTCAAGCTATTGAAGTCGTGACGAGTTGGGTCGCACATCTTGGGCCGCCGATTCTCTTCCTGCTCGTCCTGGCGCAGCAGGCCGGCGTGCCCTATCCCATCACTCCGGTGCTCATCGTGGCGGGCGCCGTGTCCGTCCACGGGCGCCTGCCGGCCGCGGCGGTAATCGCCCTGGCCGTCGCCGCCGCCTCGATTGCGGATCTCGGTTGGTACACGGCCGGGTTTCGCCTCGGAGGCCGCGCCCTCAAGGCCCTATGCAGGTTGTCGCTGTCGCCGGACTCCTGTGTGTCGGATACGGAGCGTTGGTTCGGGCGCTTCGGCACGCGCGTTCTCATCGTCGCCAAGTTCGTGCCCGGCCTCGGCCTGGTCTCGACCGCCATGGCCGGCGTCTCGCGCGCGCGACTGGACGGTTTCTTACTCTATGATCTGATCGGCAATGTTCTGTGGGTGACCGTGGCGGTCGTTGCGGGTGTCGTGTTTCACGACGCCGTGGGCGACGTTCTGCGCGTATTGGCCGAGCTCGGCTACTGGGGAGTGTTTCTGCTCGGCGCCGCGCTCGCCGCGTTCCTGGCCGTGAAGCTCTGGCAGCGGCACCGGCTCATCCGGGAGCTGCGTCTGTCGCGCATCACCGTTCCGGAGCTCAAGGAGCTGGTGGACCTCGGGCGCGCGCCCGTCATCATCGACGCGTTGGCGCCGGCGAGCCGGCAGCGCGAAGGCATGATCCCGGGGGCCATTCCGGTGGAAGTGTTGCACCTCGATTCCGGCGCCATGACTGTCGCCCGGGAAGCGGAGGTGATCGTGTACTGCGCGTGTCCGAACGAGGCCTCCGCGGCCCGCATCGCGCAACAGCTGATCCGCATGGGCTGTAACCGCGTCCGACCGCTCACGGGCGGGATCTTCGCCTGGAAGGACGCGGGATTCGATGTCGAGGGGGTGCGGGAATCCGAAACGGCTGCAGTTTCCCGCGCTGCTATGTGAGAGCGGCTGCAGCGGAGCCGCGCCGTGCGCCGCGCCGCCACGATGCACCGACGAGGCCTGTTCCGAACGCGAGACACAGCCAACCGAACAGATCGCCAATCCGGTCGTAGAGCGTCCCACCGCCGCGTCCCGCGAGGGGTAGATCACCCACTACGGTCGTGAATCCCGCGACGCTCGTCGCCCGTGCCACTACTCGGCCGTAACGATCGCTCAAGGTCAGCAGTCCGCCGCGTGCGCTTCTTGCCATGGGCACGCCGTTTTCGACACTCCGCAGCACTGCATCACGGGCGTGAAACCAGCCGTCGGCGCCGAAATCCCACGCGGGCACGGCCAGAAGCCTGGGCCGAGTGGCGCGCTCGTCGTCACGGAGCATCCGTTGAAAGTCCATATCGAGGCAGATCTCGAGGGCCGTGCCATTCGGCAGGACGACCGGACCCGGTCCGGGCTTGAGCACCGACGACTCGAGCACGGGGATCAGGTGGCGCTTCTCATAGGTGACGGGAGCCGCCGCCTGGGGATCGAAAGCCCACGCCACGTTGTGCGGCACTCCATCGATGTCGGCGGCGAAACCGGCGACGACCGTGGCGCCAACTTGTCGCGCCGCTGCCGCGAGTATCTCCTGAGCCGCTGCCTGCTGGGACGGATCGATCCGCGAGATGCTTTCCGGCAGCACCACCAGCCGCACCCCGCGTGCGCGCAGGCGATCGATCTGCGCCGCGTACGTGGCGACCACCGCGAGCTCCGCCTCATCGTTCTCCTTCTGGTGCGGCCCCATCGCGGCATTGCTGTCGATCAGCGCGACGCGCTCGCTGTCCGTGCCCGGCGTCGAGATGCGCCAGTAGCCGTAGGCGGCATTCGCGGCGAAGAGCGCAAGGGCCAACACCGCGGGAGCAGGTCTGCGCGTCTGCAGGGCGAGCGCCAGGCCTGCGGCCACCGCGCCGATGAGGAAAGTGACCGCGCTGAACCCGAGCAGGGCCGCGCTCTGCACCAGCGCGGGCGCGCCGACTTCAGCCGCGGCGGGCGAGCAGACCGATCCCGCCGGGCTGACCCATGACAGGAGAAGATCGAACGCCGCCCACAACGCGGCAAATGCCAGCACGGCGGGTATCGGGCCGAATGCGCGCCGGACCTGCCGTGCGCCCATCACGGCGGTGGCGAAGAGCAGTCCCGGCACCAGCAGGTAAAAGGCCAATGCCGGGGCCGGCATGATTCCGGCATAGGCCCGCAGCATGTTGAGCGCGCCGAGAGCGAACGCCGCCCACGATGCGGCGAATGCTGCCCAGGGCTTCGACTCGCCGCAGGCGAGCCAGAGAACCGGCACCGGTGCGAGCCACAGCAGCCACCACTGGGTGCCGAGCTCGAGGGAGAGATAGAACCCCGCCGCGCTGAGCAGCGTGCAGACGATCGCGATCACTGAGATTTCTCCACCATGAAGGACTCGAACACGCGTCGCATGGCCCGCCGGTACAGCGCGCGGAATTCCTCCTCGCCGCCGGCGATGCGCCCGGCGCGATAGAGAGTAATGAGGCCCTGGCTGAGGGCCGCATTGATCAACATGATCTCGACCGAGGAGGCTCCCGCGAGCTGTCCCTGACGCAGACCTTCTTCGAGCGCTTTGAGCTGTACATTGCCCGCGGGCGAGCGCCTGGCAGCAAAGTCATCCGGGTAACGGCGCGCCTTGCGGGAGGGAAGGAGAAAGGCCGCTTCGAAGCGGCGCGGCTCGCGCAGAGCGAACTCGAGGGCGGCCTCAGCGAGCTGCTCGATCCTTGCCAGCCCCTCGGCTGCCGGCAATGCAGCCACGATCGCCGACCATTCATCCAGAGCATCCAGCACCAGCGCATCGACCAGAGCCTCCTTGTTCTCGAAATGCCGGTAGATCGCCATGGGCGTGATGCCGACCTTCGCCGCCACATCGCGCAGCGACAGCCCCTCGAGCCCATGTCGCTCGAAAGCCTTGCGCGCCGCGGTGAGGATCTTCTCCCGAGTGCTCATGTATACACTGTATACTTAAAGCGAGAGCGCAGGCAAGCCCCGGGCGTGAGGGGGCCGCCGCCCTTCGGGATCGCAGGAATCGACGGTTCCCTCTAGACGAGCACTCGCTCGATGCCGCCGTCGTTCGCCCGCGCCACGTATTCGGCCATCCAGTTCTCGCCGAGGATATGCCGGGCGATCTCGACGACGATGTAGTCGGCTTCCGTCCCGGCATCGTCGTCGTAGCGCTTCAACCCCTGCAGGCAGGACGGGCATGAAGTCAGGATCTTGACCTGCCCGGCGCCCGCCGCGCGCAGCTTCTCCGCGCCGGCGCGCACTTCCTCCTCCTTGCGGAACCGCACCTGTGTCGACACATCCGGCCGTGTGATGGCAAAGGTTCCCGATTCGCCGCAGCAGCGGTCATTCTTCTCGATGCGGCCGTTCTGTGAGTCGTTCATGAGGGAATTGACGACCTTCAGCGGGTCGTAGGTCTTCATCGGCGTGTGGCAGGGATCGTGGTACATGTAGCGGGTGCCCGTCACGCCCTCCAGCCGCACGCCCTTCTCCATCAGATACTCGTGGATGTCGACGATGCGCGAGCCGGGGAAGATCTCCTCGAACTTGTAGCCCTGGAGCTGGTCGTAGCAGGTCCCGCAGCTCACGACCACGGTGCGGATGTCGAGGTAGTTCAGCGTGTTCGCCACGCGGTGAAAGAGCACGCGGTTGTCCGTCGTGATCTTGTCCGCGCGGTCGGACTGTCCCGCGCCGCGTTGCGGGTAGCCGCAGCAGAGATACCCAGGCGGCAGGACCGTCTGCACCCCGACGTGCCACAGCATTGCCTGGGTGGCGATTCCCACCTGCGAGAAGAGCCGCTCCGAGCCGCAGCCCGGAAAGTAGAACACCGCCTCGGTGTCGCTGCTGGTCGCGGCCGGGTCGCGGATGATCGGCACGTACGCCGCATTCTCGATGTCGAGGAGCGCGCGCGCCGTCTTCTTCGGCAGTCCGCCCGGCATCCGCTTGTTGACGAAATGAACCACCTGCTCGCGCATCGGCGGCTTGCCCGTGGTCGCCGGCGGCCGGCGCGTCTGCGCCTTCGCCACGCCTTTCAGCACACCGTGCGCCGCCCGCTGCGCCTTGTAACCCCAATCGATCATCAGCTTGCGCGTGAGGCGAATGGTCTCCGGGCGCGTGGCATTGAGGAAGAACATGGAGGCGGCCGTGCCCGGGTTGAAGCGCTTCTTGCCCATCCGCCGCAGCAGGTCGCGCATGGCCATGGACACGTCGCCGAAGTCTATGTCGACCGGGCAGGGGCTCTCGCACTTGTGGCAGACGGTGCAGTGCTCGCCGACGTCGGCGAATTCGTCCCAATGCCGGATGCTGACACCGCGGCGCGTCTGGTCCTCGTAGAGGAACGCCTCGATGAGGAGCGAGGTGGCCAGGATCTTGTTGCGGGGGCTGTAGAGCAGGTTGGCGCGCGGCACGTGGGTGGCGCACACCGGCTTGCACTTGCCGCAGCGCAGGCAGTCCTTGATGGAGTCGGAGATCGTGCCGATGTCCGACTGCTGCATGATGAGCGACTCGTGACCCAGCAGGTTGAAGCTCGGCGTGTAGGCGTTGGCGAGATCGCCGCCCGGCAGGAGCTTGCCGCGGTTGAACCGGCCCTGGCTGTCGATCGCCTGCTTGTAGGCGCGGAACTCCGCGACTTCCGCCTCCTCGAGGAACTCCAGCTTCGTGATGCCGATACCATGCTCGCCGGAGATGACTCCGTCCAGCCGCCGGGCGATGCCCATGATGCGCGCGACCGCCGCCGTGGCGGTCTGCAGCATCTCGTAATCATCGGAGTTGACCGGGATGTTGGTGTGCACGTTGCCGTCACCGGCATGCATGTGCAGCGCCACGAACACGCGTCCGCGAAGCACGCGCCGATGGGCATCCTCGCAGGCTGCCAGGATCGGGGCGAACACCCGCCCGCCGAATATCTGCTGCAGTGGCGCGCGCAGCTCCCGCTTCCACGAAATGCGGATCGTGCGGTCCTGCACCACATCGAACACCTTCAGGTCCGGCACCCGCGCCACCCGCGCCCGCAACTGCGGCAGCAGGGCCTCATGGCCGAGCGCCTCGAGCCGCGGCAGCGCCGCCCCGAGCCCGGTATCGAGATGCTCGGCGAGCCACTGCCAGCGCTCGCGCACCTGCGCGAGCAGTTCTCGCGCCTGTGACCCGCGCTCGCCGATCACCTCGGCATCGGGCAGGTTCCCGAGCTCCGTGTCCTCGGCGCGCGCGAGCGGCAGGGGTGCCGCGAATACCCGCTCGAGCTCGCCGATCAGCGCCAGCTTGTTGGCCGTGGACAGCTCGACGTTGATCCGCTCGATCTCATCCGTGTACTCGCCCATGCGCGCGAGCGGCAGCACCACGTCCTCGTTGATCTTGAAGGCGTTGGTATGGCGGGCGATGGCCGCCGTGCGGGCGCGATCCAGCCAGAACTTGCGCCGGGCCTCCGCGCTCACCGCGATGAAGCCTTCGCCGCTGCGCGCGTTGGCGATGCGCACCACATCGGATGTGGCCGCGGCGACCGCCGCCTCGTCGTCACCCACGATGTCGCCGAACAGGGCCATCTTCGGCAGTGCGCCGCGCTTGGACTTGGTGGTGTAGCCCACGGCGCGCAGATAACGCTCGTCCATGTGCTCGAGGCCCGCGAGCCGCACGGTGCCGCTCGCGATGAGGCCGTCGAGATAGTCCTTGATCTCGACGATCGCGGGCACCGCCTCGCGCGCCTGACCGAAGAACTCCAGGCACACGGTGCGGGTGTGCGCCGGGCTGCGGTGCAGCACCCAGCGCGCCGAGGTGATCAGCCCGTCGCACCCCTCCTTCTGCACGCCCGGCAGGCCGCCGAGAAATTTGTCGGTGACGTCTTTCCCGAGGCCCACCTTGCGGAACTTGCGGCCGGGAATGCGCAGCGTCTGTGTCCGCAGCGCCGGTGCGCTGTCGGGGGGATGGCGGCCGTCTTTCCAGACCATCTCGAACTCGGCCGTCTCGATGTCATGGATCTTGCCGCTGTTATGGGCAACGCGGGTGACCTCCAGCCAGTTGCCGTCGCAATCGACCATGCGCCACCAGGCGAGGTTGTCCACGGCGGTGCCCCAGAGCACCGCCTTCTTGCCCCCGGCGTTCATCGCGATGTTGCCGCCGATGCAGGAGGCGTCGGCAGACGTGGGGTCGACTGCGAACACCAGCCCGCCCTTCTCCGCGGCGGTGGCGACGCGGCGGGTCACCACGCCGGCCTCGGAAAAGATCGTCGGCACGGGCTGCGCGAGCCCGGGCAGAGTCACGCTTTCGATTGCGCCCAGTCGCTCGAGCTTCTCGGTGTTGATGACGGCGGAAAGCGGGGTCAGGGGAATGGCGCCGCCCGTGTAGCCGGTGCCACCGCCGCGGGGAATGATGGTCAGCCCGAGCTCGATGCAGCCGCGCACCAGGTCCGGGATCTCGGCCTCCGTATCGGGCATCAGCACCACGAAGGGGTACTCCACCCGCCAATCGGTCGCATCGGTGACATGCGAAACCCGGGCGTAGGCGTCGAAGCAGACATTGTCTCTGCGTGTGCATCTTCCCAACACGCGTGCCGCCCTGCGGCGCAGCGCCGACCAATCCTCGAAGTCGGACTCGAAGCCGCGGATCGCCTCGCGCGCCGCTGCCAGCAGCTCGCCGACCCGGTCATAGCGCTCCGTATCGCCGGCATCGCGGCGGCGGTCCACCTCGGTCAACCGATGGTGCAGCGCCTCGATGAGCAGGCGCCGCCGGCGCTTGTTCTCCAGCAGATCATCCTGCAGGTAGGGATTGCGGCGTACCACCCAGATGTCGCCCAGGACCTCATACAGCATCCGCGCCGAGCGGCCCGTGCGCCGCTCGTGCCGCAACTCCTGAATGAGCGCCCAGTGCTGCGCCCCGAGCAGGCGGATCACGATCTCGCGGTCGGAGAAGGACGTGTAGTTGTACGGTATCTCGCGCAGCCGCGCCGACGGCTCACGCTCACGCGCAGGCTCCAAAGGCAACGATTCCTGTGTCGGTATAGCGTTCATCCGGATCTTCTACGGCATAGCGGGCCAGGGCCGCTCCCTGGCCCGCGGTGACCGTGTAGGGTCTCGCTAGGGCAGATCTGTGCTGCCCATCAAAAAGCGATCGCACTCGCGCGCGGCGCCGCGACCCTCGTTGATCGCCCACACCACCAGGCTCTGTCCGCGGCGGCAATCGCCAGCCGCGAACACGCCCTTTACGTTGGTCGCGAATACGCCGTGCTCGGCGTCGATGTTGGAGCGCGAGTCGGTCCGCACGCCGAGGTCGGCGAGCACCGGCTGCTCCGGCCCGGTGAAGCCCATCGCGAGCAGCACCAGGTCCGCGGGGATCTCCCGCTCGCTCCCCGGCACGTCGACGGGAAGGAAGCGGCCGCCGGAGTCCTTCTGCCAGGCGACCTGGACGGTGCTGAGGGAGCGGACCCGCGCCTCGGTATCGCCGTTCAGGCGCTTGAGCGTGGTCACGTACACCCGCGGATCGGCGCCGAATCTCGCCGCGGCTTCCTCCTGGCCGTAGTCCAGCTTGTAGACCTTGGGCCACTCCGGCCAGGGGTTGTCCGCCGCGCGCTCCATCGGCGGCTGCGCCATGATCTCGATCTGGGTCAGGCTCCTGCAGCCCTGGCGCATGGCGGTCGCGACGCAGTCGGTGCCGGTATCGCCGCCGCCCACGACCACGACGTGCTTGTCACGGGCATGGATCGCGGAGTGATCCGGACCGCCGTTGAGCAGCGCCTTCGTGCTCGCGGTCAGGTACTCCATCGCGAAGTGCACGCCCTGGAGCTTCCGGTTCTCGACGGTCAGGTCCCGAGGCTGGGTGGCGCCGGTGCACACGACGATGGCGTCGAAGTCCTTGAGCAGCAACATTGCCTCGACATTCTCGCCGACGTTCGCGTTGCACACGAACTTGACGCCCTCCTGCTGCATCACCTCGATCCGCCGCAGGACGACATCCTTCTTGTCGAGCTTCATGTTGGGGATGCCGTACATCAGCAGGCCCCCGGGCCGATCGTCGCGCTCGAGCACGGTCACGTTGTGGCCGGCGCGATTCAACTGCGCGGCCGCGGCGAGGCCTGCCGGTCCCGAGCCGATCACCGCTACCCGCTTGTCCGTGCGCGCCGCCGGCGGCTCGGCCACGATCCAGCCCTGCTCCCAGCCTTTGTCGACGATGGCGTTCTCGACGCTCTTGATGGTCACCGGCGGGGCGTTGATGCCGAGCACGCACGAGCCCTCGCAGGGCGCCGGACACACCCGGCCGGTGAAGTCCGGAAAGTTGTTGGTCTTGTGCAGCCGCTCGAGCGCATCGCGCCAGAGGCCGCGGTAGACCAGGTCGTTCCACTCCGGGATGAGGTTGTTCACCGGGCAGCCGGAGGCCATGCCCGAGATGAGCTTGCCCGTCTGGCAGAACGGCACGCCGCAATCCATGCAGCGCGCGGCCTGGTTGCGCAGGCGCTTCTCGTCCATGTGATGGTGGAACTCCTGCCAGTCGCGCACCCGCTCGACGGGCGTGCGGTCGACGGGAAGCTCGCGCAGATACTCGATGAAACCGGTCGGCTTGCCCATCTGAGTCAATTCCCGCCGACGCGCGCGAGGTCGCGCGCGTTCTCTTCGAAGGCCACCATGATGGCCTCATCACCCGTCAGACCCTGCTCGTGCGCCCGCTTGAGCGAGGCGACCGCGCGCTTGAAGTCCTTCGGCACCACCGCGACGAACCGGGGTACCAGACGGTCCCAGCTCTCGAGCACGTAGCGCGCTCGCTCGCTGCCGGTGAGGTCCCGGTGGCGCTCGATCATGGCGCGCACTCGCGCGATCTCTTCCGGGTCCTCCAGCCGCTCGACGCCCACCATTTGCGTGTTGATCCGCGAGGGGAACTCGCCGGCCTCATCGAGCACATAGGCGATGCCGCCCGACATGCCGGCGCCGAAATTGCGCCCGGCCGGGCCCAGCACGACCACTCGACCGCCCGTCATGTACTCGCAGCCGTGATCGCCGACGGCCTCCACGACGGCATCGGCGCCGCTGTTGCGTACGGCGAAGCGCTCGCCCGCCATGCCGCGGATGTAAGCCTCACCACTCGTTGCGCCGTAGAGCCCGACGTTGCCGATGATGATGTTCTCTTCCGGAGCGAACGTTGAGCCGGCCGGCGGATAGACCACGATCCGGCCGCCCGACAGCCCCTTGCCGAGGTGGTCGTTGGCGTCGCCTTCCAGGACGAACGTCATGCCGCGCGGCATGAAGGCCGCGAAGCTCTGCCCCGCCGATCCCCTGAAGCCGATCCGGATGGTGTCGTCCGGCAGGCCCTCGGGACCGTACTTGCGCGTGATCTCACTGCCCGTGATGGTGCCGACCACACGGTTGACGTTGCGGATCGGCAGCTCGGCACGGACTCTCTCGCGGCGCTCGATGGCCGGGCGGCAGAGCTCGAGCAGCGTCGTCACGTCCAGGGATTTCTCCAGCCCGTGATCCTGCTCGATCTGGCGGAAGCGGCCGACCTCGGCGCCGACATCCGGCTGGTAGAGGATGTTGCTGAAGTCGAAGCCCTTGGCCTTCCAGTGATCGACCGCCTTCTTCGGGCTCAGGCGGTCGACCCGTCCGACCATCTCCTCGACGGTGCGGAAGCCGAGATGCGCCATGATTTCCCGCATGTCCTGCGCGATGAAGCGCATGAAGTTGATCACGTGCTCCGGCGTGCCGGCGAATTTCTCGCGCAGCCGCGGATCCTGGGTGGCGATGCCCGCCGGACAGGTGTTGAGATGGCAGACCCGCATCATGATGCAGCCGACCGCGACCAGCGGGGCCGTCGCAAACCCGAACTCCTCCGCACCCAGCAGGGCCGCGATCACGACGTCACGCCCGGTCTTCAGCTGACCGTCCGCTTCCACGGCAATGCGGCTGCGGAGGTTGTTCAGGACTAGGGTCTGATGCGTCTCGGCGACGCCGAGCTCCCACGGCAAACCTGCGTGGTGGATCGAGGTTTGCGGCGAAGCTCCGGTTCCGCCGTCATAGCCGCTGATCAGGACGACATCGGCGTGTGCCTTGGCGACGCCCGCGGCGATCGTTCCGACGCCGACTTCGGATACCAGCTTGACGCTGATGCGCGCCTCGCGGTTGGCATTCTTGAGGTCGTGGATCAGCTCCGCCAGGTCCTCGATGGAGTAGATGTCATGATGCGGAGGAGGGGAGATGAGGCCGACTCCCGCCGTGGTGTGCCGCGTCTTGGCGATCCACGGATACACTTTCGTGCCGGGGAGCTGCCCGCCCTCGCCGGGCTTCGCGCCCTGCGCCATCTTGATCTGCAGCTCCCGTGCGTTGACGAGGTACTGGCTGGTCACGCCGAAGCGGCCCGAGGCCACCTGCTTGATGGCGCTGTTCCTGGAATCGCCGTTCGCCAGCGGCTGGTAGCGTTCCGGATCCTCGCCGCCTTCGCCGGTGTTGCTCTTGCCGCCGATGCGGTTCATGGCGACCGCCAGCGTCTCGTGCGCTTCCTTGCTGATGGAGCCGTACGACATGGCGCCGGTCTTGAAGCGCTGGATGATGCTCTCGACCGGCTCGACCTCTGCCAGTGGCACGGGCTCGGACGGTGCGAAGTCGAGGAGCCCCCGCAGCGTCGCGAGCTTCTTCGACTGGTCATCGACCAGGTGCGCGTAGGACTTGTAAGTGGCGTAGCTGCCGGTCCGCACCGCCTTCTGCAGGCGATGGATCGACTCCGGGTTGAACAGATGATGCTCGCCGTCGGCCCGCCACTGATACATTCCGCCCGCCTCGAGCGCGTGGCCGTTGGTGGCACGCGCCGGGAAAGCGGCGCGATGGCGGATCAGCACCTCCTGCGCGATGGTCTCCATGCCGATGCCACCGATGCGCGAGGCCGTCCAGGTGAAGTACTGGTCGATGACGTCCTGGCGCAGGCCCACAGCCTCGAACACCTGCGCGCCGTGATAGCTCTGGATGGCGGAGATGCCCATCTTCGACATCACCTTGACCACGCCCTTGGTCGCGGCTTTGACGAAATTCCGGCACGCCAGCTTGGCATCGACCTGGGTCACCAGCCCCTCGTGGATCAGGCTCTCCAGCGTCTCGAACGCGAGGTACGGGTTGACCACCGAGCAGCCGAAGCCGATGAGGAGCGCGAAGTGATGCACCTCGCGCGCCTCGCCGGTCTCGAGCGCGAGGCTGACGCGCGTGCGCAGTCCCTCGCGAATCAGGTAATGATGCAGCGCGCTCACCGCGAGCAGCGCCGGCACGGCCGCGAACTCGCGGCTGACGCCGCGGTCGCTCAGGATCAGGATGTTGAC
>DATNEU010000051.1:0-16079 GCA_035552895.1 Steroidobacteraceae bacterium | reverse complement strand
GGCCTCATCGTCTCACCGCCCAAGGCCGGCAAGACGATGCTGCTGCAGAACATCGCCACCGCCATCACCGCCAACCATCCCGAGGTCTACCTCATCGTCCTGCTCATCGACGAGCGGCCGGAGGAAGTGACCGAGATGCAGCGCACCGTCAAGGGCGAGGTGGTTTCGAGCACGTTCGATGAGCCAGCGGCCCGCCACGTGCAGGTCGCGGAGATGGTCATCGAGAAGGCCAAGCGCCTCGTCGAGCACAAGAAGGACGTCGTCATCCTCCTCGACTCGATCACCCGCCTCGCGCGCGCCTACAACACCGTCGTGCCCTCATCGGGCAAGGTGCTGACCGGCGGCGTCGACGCGAACGCGCTGCAGCGGCCGAAGCGCTTCTTCGGCGCCGCGCGCAACATCGAGGAAGGCGGCAGCCTGACGATCCTCGCCACCGCGCTGATCGACACCGGCTCGAAGATGGACGACGTGATCTACGAGGAATTCAAAGGCACCGGCAACAGCGAGATCCATCTCGACCGGCGCGTCTCGGAGAAGCGCGTGTTCCCGGCGGTCAACATCAACCGCTCCGGTACCCGCAAGGAAGAGCTGATCACCGATCAGGGAGAGCTCGCCAAGATGTGGATCCTGCGCAAGCTCCTGCATCCCATGGACGAGCTGGCCGCCATCGAGTTCCTTTTGGACAAGATGAAGGACACCAAGTCCAATAGTGAATTCTTCGAGGCAATGAAGCGCTAACGCGCGCGGTACTGCATAGCAATCGTGTAGGGTCTCGCGTCCAAAATCGCCGGGAGCGATTTTGGACGGCGTCAGCCGGCCCGCAGGGATCGGCGCAGGGATCGCGCCGAGCAAATCGTCTCGACGATTTCCGCCAATCAAGCAGTCCCGACCAGCCCGCCGAGCACCTCGGTGTGGCTGGCGTGCTCGCGCCAGGCGGTGAGCGCCTGCGCCAGACGCGCCGGCGATATCATCGCGTCCTCCAACAGCTCGAAATACTCGGTGCGCGCGAGCATCGTTGCCGCCACGGAAGCGCAGTACTCGCTTTCGAGCCAGGACGCGAAACGATCCGATCCAGCGTGAGTCGTGGTCATCGTCAGTGTTCCTCCCCGTCGCTATTGCGGGCGATGCAACGACCGTACCAGCTAGGGGCATTATGCGCCTCGCAGCGGCTAGAGGCACTTCGAAAGCGCGCGATGGCGCGGGCCGCTGACGGCGGGGGCTCGAAAAGGGAAAGCGCCTGAGGCGATTTACGCCAATTTACAAATCGCGCCCGACGGCGCGGTGCCCGATATCGCGGCGGTAGGTCGCCCCAGGCCAGTGCACGGCGTCGGCCAGGGCGTAGGCCGCCTCCTGCGCCTGCGCCACCGTGGCGCCCATGCCGGTCGCGCAGAGCACCCGGCCGCCGCTCACCACCACCCGATCACCGCTCAATCGTGTGCCGGCGTGGAAGACCTTACCAGGGAGCTTGGCAGCAAGCTCGAGTCCGGCGACAGCGTCTCCCATGCGGGGAGCGTCGGGATACCCTTCCGCTGCCATGACGACACCCAGCGCCGCGCGCGGATCCCATATCGCCTGGACACGATCCAGCCGACCGTCGAGCGCAGCCTCGCAGAGCACGGTGAGGTCCGACTGCAGCCGCATCAGAATGGGCTGCGCTTCCGGGTCCCCGAACCGGCAGTTGAATTCCAGAACGTTGGGCGTGCCGTCCGGCGCGACCATGATTCCCGCGTACAGAAAACCGGTATAGGGCGCCCCCTCCGCCGCCAGACCGCGGAGGGTCGGCTCGATCACTTCGCGCATGATCCGCGCGTGGATCGCTGAGGTCACCACGGGCGCGGGCGAGTACGCGCCCATCCCCCCCGTGTTGGGGCCGCGATCACCGTCGCCCAGCCGCTTGTGGTCCTGCGATGTTGCAAGCGGCAACACGTGCGAGCCGTCCGCCATGACGATGAAGCTCGCCTCCTCGCCTTCCAGGAACTCCTCGATCACCACCTCGCGGCCGGCCTCGCCCAGCTTTCCGGCCAGCATCTCCTCCGCGGCCGCAACGGCTTCGGCGCTCGTCTGCGCGATCACGACGCCCTTGCCAGCCGCCAGGCCGCTCGCCTTGACGACGATCGGCGTGCGTTGCCGGCGCACCGCGTCCGGATCGAAGCTCTCGCGGGTGACCGTGACCGAGGCCGCTGTTGGGATGCGATGCCGCCGCAGGAACTCCTTGGCGAAGGCCTTGGAGCCCTCGAGCCGGGCCGCGGCCTGCCGAGGTCCGAAGCAGCGCAGACCGCTGTGCTCGAAGGCATCGACGACGCCGGCGACGAGGGGCGCCTCCGGGCCGATGAGCGTGAGAGCGACGCCTTCGCTCCGTGCGAGCTGCACGAGACCGGCAATGTCGGTCGCCTGGACCGCCACGTTGCGGACCTTCGGCTCTCGGGCCGTGCCCGCATTGCCCGGTGCGGCCAAAACTTCCGTCACACGCGGCGAGGCGGCGCATTTCCACGCAAGGGCATGCTCGCGCCCGCCGGAGCCGACGATGAGGACTTTCATGGCTCCCGGCGATCCATCAATGACGGAAGTGCCGGATGCCGGTGAGCACCATGGCCATGCCGTGCTCATCGGCAGCCGCGATGACTTCGGTATCTCGCCGCGAGCCGCCCGGTTGAATCACTGCTCGTATTCCGAATCCGGCGGCCACATCCATGTTGTCGCGGAATGGGGAGTAGGCGTCGGAGGCCATCACCGCGCCCTCGACGGTCAGTTTCTCATCGCTTGCCTTCAGGGCGGCGATGCGGATCGAGTACACGCGGCTCGTCTGTCCGGCCCCGACGCCTATCGTCGTCCCGTCGCGCGCCATCACGATAGCGTTCGACTTTACGAACTTGCAGACGCGCCACGCGAAGAGCAGGTCGGCAACTTCTTGCTCCGTAGGCTTGCGACGAGTCACGACCGTCAGGTCCGCCGCGCTCACCCGCGCGGTGTCCCGCGTCTGCGAAAGCAGTCCCCCGGTGACGCTGCGGTACTCCAGCTCGTTGGAAGGGGCAACATTGAGATCACCGACCGCGAGCACGCGGACATTGGGCTTGCCGGCGAGAGCCTTCAGCGCCTCCGGCGTGACCGCGGGGGCCGCCAGCACCTCGACGAACTGTCGTTCCAGAATGGCAGCGGCGAGCGCCGCGTCCAGCTCCCGGTTGATGGCGATGATGCCGCCGAACGCGGAGGTCGGATCGGTGCGGTGCGCGCGATCATAAGCCTCCAGCGCGGAGCCCGCGACCGCCACGCCGCAGGGATTGGCGTGCTTGACGATGACGCACGCCGGCTGCTCGAACTGGCGCACGCACTCGATCGCGGTGTCCGCATCCGCGACGTTGTTGAACGAGAGATCCTTGCCCTGCAGCAGCCGCGCCGTGGCGACGCTCGGCTCGCGCGTCATCGGCTCGCGATAGAGCGCGGCCCGCTGGTGTGGATTCTCGCCGTAGCGCAGGTCCTGCACCTTGTCGAAGACGAGCGGCAGCGTCGCGGGGAAGTGCTCCGCCGCAGATTCCTGCCGGCCGGCAAGATAACTCGCGACCATGGCGTCATATCGCGCCGTATGCGCGAATACTTTGGCCGCCAGTTGCGATCGCATCTGCGCGCTCGTGCAGCCGCCGTGCGCCCCCAGCTCCGCGAGCAGGGCGGGGTAGTCCGCCGGATCGACCGCCACGGCGACCGATTCGTGGTTCTTGGCCGCGGCCCGCAGCATCGCCGGGCCACCGATGTCGATGTTCTCGATCGCTTCCGAGTAGCGGCAGTTCGGTCGCGAGACGGTCTGCGCGAACGGATAGAGATTCACCACCAGCAGATCGATCGGCTGAATGCCGTGCCGGGTCATCACCGCATCGTCGATACCGCGGCGGCCCAGCAGTCCGCCGTGGATCTTCGGATGCAGTGTCTTGACGCGGCCATCCATGATCTCCGGAAATCCCGTGTAGGCCGAGACCTCGCGGACGGCGAGGCCGCTTTCCGCGAGCAGGCGCGCGGTGCCGCCCGTCGACAGGATCTCGACGTCACGCGCCGCGAGAGCGCGCGCGAGCTCCACGAGGCCGCTCTTGTCGGAGACGGAGAGCAACGCGCGCCGTATAGGCAACATCTCAGGTTGGCATTGACCCATGTCGATCCCGAATCACAAAGTTCCCAAATCCAGCGCCCAGACACATGGACGTGCCCCGCCGCCGCGGGGCGAGCTTTGGGCAAAAACCACGCTTTTTGCCCAAAGCGGCGCTGGGCCGGGCAGGAGCCCGGATCCAGCGCCTTGGACCATTCAATGGGCGAGGCCGAGCTGCTTCAGCTTCTTGCGCAGGGTGCCGCGATTGATGCCGAGAATCCCTGCTGCCCGGCTCTGGTTGCCGTCCGCGTAATCGAGGACCACGCGAAAGAGGGGCTCCTCGACCTCGCGCAGCACCAGGTCGTAAAGATCCGCCGGGCGAGAACCGTTGAGGCTCGTGAAGTAATCGCTCAGAGCGCGCTCGGCGTGGCTGCGCAACGGCAGCAGCGGCCGCTGCGGCAGCAGATCATTCAATGCGCGCCCGTTGAATCCGGCGCCAGAGGCGTCCCGCTGCCGACCCCTCTTTCTTTCTCTCATAGATGCCTCTCCCGGGAGCGGCGGATCATACCACTGGCCTTTCCCGACTACTAAGGTCCGTGCGCACACTCCACTTCGCCATTGCCCTGCGGCAGGCACGCGTCAATCTCGAAGCCCACTGCTTGCGGACCCGGGTCCACGAACGTCATGGTGGCGTCCACGCGGCTGCCCGCGGCCAGCAGCGAGCCCGGCGCGGCGGGCGAGGGCAGATAATCACCGGGTGGCACATCGCGCGCCGCAATGCGATTGCCGAACCTGTCCTGCAGCGTCACCCTCAGCAGCGGCAGCGGCTGTGCGCGGCTCGCGGAATTTTTGACGCTCGCGCGGACGACGATCTCGCCTGCTGTCGCGCCGGCAACAGACGCGCCGAGCTGACGTACGTCATACGCGTGAATGTTCCACCGCGGAGCAAGCTTCACGCCCAGCGCGGAATAGATGGCGCTCAGAGGGGCGCGCAAGGCGGGATTCGCGGCCAGCGCGTCCCGGTAGTGGTTGACGATCTGCAGCGCCAGAACGAGCGCGAGCGCGCCGGCGCCGAGCGTCCAAGCCAGTCCCGCGCGTGGCCGGCGCGACTGGAGCTCGAAGGCGTTCTCGGGCGGCTGTTGCGCAGTGTTGGTCTGCTCCGCGCCGGCCACCGCGGCAGGCGAGGCAGTCTCGGCCGTTTGCTGCGGTGGGGGCGACTCGGGCTGCGCTTGCGGCGAGGCCGGCCCGCCGGCAGCCGTAGCGCTCGGAGGACCGACCCCACCGGCGGGACCCACAGTGCTGCCGCGGTTGCCGGCGCTGGCGGAAGCGGCGGGATCCGGCGCGAGCGACTGCACTTCGCTACCATCCGGTGCGTCTGCCGCTTCTCCCGCTTGTTCCGCTTCTCCCGTTTCCTCTGCTTCTTTCCCCTCTTCTGCCTCCACTGCATCTTCCAATTCCGCTGCGCTCTGCGGCACGGGAGTGCGTGTGGACGTCATGATGAGGCTGGCGTCGAGCTCGACGTCGATCTCACCAGTATCTTCGGCAGTATCGTCGATCTGCGGACCGGGCGCAGACGGCGCGGATTGCTCGGACGGTTGCGGTGTCGATGCCGCCAGTTCCGACGAGTCGGCGACCAGCGGGTCCGGCGGTGGCGCGGGCGGCGGAGCCGGCGGTGCGCCCGGCGCGCCGGCGGGGCGTTCCTCCGACAGGCGCGCGAGCGCATTGAAGACGTTGAGGCATCGGCCGCAGCGGACATAGCCCTGCGCAACGCGCAGGTCCGCCGCGGTGACGACCAGCGTGAGAGCGCACTTCGGGCAGACCGTGAACATTTAGTCGCTCACGATACAGCGACTCAGGCACAGGGATGTGCCCGGCCGCCGCAGGTGGCCGAGTCTCGGGCAAAAACCGCGCTTTTTGCCCGAGACGGCGCTGGGCCGGGCAGGGTGCGACGCATGCGTCGCACGGGTGGCCATGGATGGACACCCCGGGCTTGCGCGGAGCATGGATTGCGCAGCGCAATGTCCGGATCCAGCGCTTCTTAACACCGCCGCCGTCCCCAGAGACAAACCCAACTCTCGCGAACGCCGAAAGTGCGCATATCAAACCACGCGCTGCAGGCGAGTGCCACCTCGGCGGCTTCCGGCTCCATGAGACCGCAAAGCACCAGAGCGCCTGTGGGCCGCAGGATCTCGGCGAAGCTCGGCGCGAGCGCCACCAGCGGACCGGAGAGGATGTTCGCAAGCAGAAGATCCGCGCCGCGCGGAATCGCGGCGGCGGAGTCGCAGAGCCGCACCCGGGCGGTGAGCCCGTTCGCGCCGGCGTTGTCGCGCGCGGCGATCAGCGCCTGCGGGTCGATGTCGAAGCAGCTCGCGCGGCGTGCGCCCAGCCGCAGCGCGGCCAGCGCCAACACGCCGGAGCCGCAGCCGAAATCGACGACCTCATCGCCAGCCGGCGGATGCGCATCGAGCCATTCCAGGCAAAGCGCGGTCGTCGGGTGGGTGCCGGTGCCGAACGCGAGCCCCGGATCCATCCGTACCACCGCGGCACCAGGATCGTCGACCTGCTCGTGCTGCGGGCAGACCCACAGGCGGCGGCCGAACCTCATGGCGTGGAAATCGCGCAGCCACTCGCGCTCCCATGCGCGGTCCGCCACCTCGCGCAATTGCAGCAGGCGGGAGTCGAGGCCGAGCGCGCGACTCAACCCGGCGACGATGCCGCGGGGGTCCGCCTCCGCGGGGAAGAGGGCCGTCACCCGCGCCGCCGGCCACAGCCGGAACTCTCCCGGCGCAGGCTCGAGCACGGGCGAGGTTTCGAGCTCATCCGCATCGGCGAACGTGACCGCGATCGCCCCGCAGGCGAGGCAGGCTGCCTCGGCGTCATCCGCCGGGAACGGCCCGAGATTCCAGCTGACCTCGTGAAACGTGAGCGAAATAGGCTTACCTCAGCCCCAAACGCCTTTCCAGATAGTGGATGTCGGTGCCGCCCTTCTGGAAAGCCCCATGGTTGCAGATTTCCTGGTGCAGCGGCACGTTGGTCTTGATGCCCTCGATCACCATCTCAGCGAGCGCGTTCTTCATGCGTGCGATGGCGGTCTCGCGCGTGTCCCCGTGGGCGATGACTTTGCCGATCAGCGAGTCATAGTTGGGCGGGACGTGGTAGCCGGAATAGATGTGGCTGTCGACCCGGATGCCGGGCCCGCCCGGGGCGTGCCAGAGGCGGATCGGCCCGGGAGAGGGCATGAAGGTCTTGGCGTCCTCGGCGTTGATCCGGCACTCGATGGCGTGTCCGCGGATCTGCACGTCGCTCTGCACGTAAGGGAGACGCTCGCCGGCGGCGATGAGCAGCTGAGCCTTGACGAGGTCGATGCCGGTGATCAGCTCGGTCACCGGATGCTCGACCTGGATGCGCGTGTTCATCTCGATGAAGTAGAACTCGCCATCCTGGTAGAGAAACTCCAGCGTGCCGGCGCTGCGATAGCCGACCGCGCGGCAGGCCTCGACGCAGCGCTCGCCCATCACCCGGCGTTGCCGCGCGGTGATGCCCGGAGCCGGGGCCTCCTCCATCACCTTCTGGTGGCGGCGCTGCATGGAGCAGTCGCGCTCGCCCAGGTGAATGACATTGCCATGGCCGTCGGCCAGCACCTGGAACTCGATGTGCCGCGGCCGCTCCAGAAACTTCTCCATGTACACCTGGTCATTGCCGAAAGCGGCGCGCGCCTCCGCCCGGGTGATGCCGATGGAGTTCAGCAGGGAGGCCTCGCTGTGGACCACGCGCATCCCGCGGCCGCCGCCGCCGCCCGAGGCTTTGATCATCACCGGGTAGCCGACCTCCCGCCCGATGCGCAGGTTTTCCTCCGGATCTTCCGACAGCGGTCCATCGGATCCGGGGACGCACGGCACCCCGTGGCTCTTCATCACCCGGATCGCCGACACCTTGTCGCCCAGGGTGCGGATCGTCTCCGCCCGGGGGCCCACGAAAACGAAGCCGCTGTTCTCCACGCGCTCCGCGAAATCGGCATTCTCCGACAGGAAGCCGTAGCCGGGATGGATGGCGACGGAATCCGTCACCTCCGCGGCGCTGATGATCGCCGGCATGTTGAGGTAGCTGGCCGCCGAGGGCGGCGGCCCGATGCAGACGGACTCGTCGGCGAGCAGCACGTGCTTCAGGCTGTAGTCGGCGGTGGAATGCACCGCGACCGTCTTGATGCCGAGCTCGCGGCAGGCGCGCAGGATGCGCAGAGCAATCTCGCCGCGGTTGGCGATGACGACCTTCTCCAGCATGACGGACCGCGCTTACTCGACTACGAAGAGCGGCTGGCCGAACTCGACCGGATCGCCGTTGCGCGCCATGACGGAGGTGATCCGCCCCGCGCGGTCGGCCTCGATCTGATTCATCATCTTCATGGCCTCGATGATGCAGAGGACCTGGCCGACCTTCACCTCATCGCCGATCTCGATGAACGGCTTGGCGCCCGGCGAGGCGCTGGCGTAGAACGTGCCGACCATCGGCGCGGTGATCACGTGCTCGTTGGGCTTCGCCTTGGCGGCGCCATCACCCGCGGCGGACAGGCCGGCAGCCTCGGCCGGCGCGGCGAGCGGCATCGGCGGCGGCTGGCTCGCCGCCATCCAGGCCTGCGGCATGGGCTGCACGAAGGCGCCTGCCGGCATGCGGCTGATCCGCACCGCTTCCTCGCCTTCCTTGATCTCGATTTCTGCGATGCCGGATTCCTCCAGCAGCTCGATCAGTTTCTTGATTTTTCGAATGTCCATGCCGGGAATGCTCCCCCTGGATTGTGGTCGTGTGGAAAGCGCGTCGGTTGTCAGGATTGACGGGTGCCGTTGCCGGCCACATGCCCGCAGGCCGCGCGCACGGCGAGCTCGTAGCTCAACGCGCCGAAGCCGGAGATGACCCCGATCGCGATGTCTGAGAAATAGGACTCGTGCCGGAATGCTTCGCGCGCCCGCGGATTCGAGAGATGCACCTCGATCATCGGCACCCTGACCGCGAGCACCGCATCGCGCAACGCGACGCTGGTATGCGTGAAACCGCCGGGGTTGAAGATCAGAACGCCGATATTCTCGGTGGCAGCCTGCTGAATGCGGCCGATGAGCTCATGCTCCGCATTGCTCTGGAAGCAGACCAGCTCGAAACCCAGCTCGCGCGCGAGCTGGGCGGCGCGCTGCTCGATTACCTGCAGGGTTTGCGCGCCGTAGATCCCCGGCTCTCGGGTCCCCAGGAGGTTCAGATTCGGGCCATTGAGGAGGAGCAGGCGGGTCATCAGCGACGGCGCTCGTTCACCGGTGTCAAAGGGATACGCGGGGAATTTACCCTAATTCCAAGAAAGTGGCAGGTTTTTGTGGCGAATGCCGGGAAAAGCGCGAGCGCCTCAGAACTGCGAGCCGCCGTTCCTTTGCGCGTGCGCCACGGCCAGTCTGGCGATCTGATCCGAGATCTCGCGACGTGCGGTGGCGAGGTCGATCTGCCCCCGATCGAGGTCGTCCACCCGGTCCAGGATCAGCTTCGCCTGGTCGGCACGCAGCTCGCCGATCTTCAAGGTGACGATGCGTCCGCGCGCATCGACGAAGACCGAAAAGGGAAACACCGCCTCCATGCCGAGCGCCCGCACCGCCGCGAGGCCGGGGCGCTGGCCGATGAGCAGAGGATACTGGATGCCCGCACGGCTCGCGTACTCGAGCACCGCGGCGCGGGAGTCCACCGCGACTCCGATGACCTCGAGTCCATCCGCGGCGCGCTGGCGGCTGAGCCGCTCGAGGAGCGGCGTCTCCGCCCGGCAAGGGCCGCACCACGGCGCCCAGAAATTGACCAGCAGCGGGTGCCCCTTCCAGTCCGAGAGGCGGCGCATCACTCCGTGCCGGTCCGGAAAGGCAATGTCGGGCAGAGCGTCCGAAATGGCTCGTGGCGTCGGGGCGGTGCCGGTCGAGCCGGTTGCTCGCGCGCCCTCAAAGATCGCCGTGCCCGCGGCGGGCGAAGCTGCCTGCGCCGGCGGAGCCGGCGCTGTTGCCATGAGAGCCTGAGGTCTGACCAGATGCCCATAGGCGAAAAAGCCGCCCAGCGCCGCGCATGTGACGATGGCCGCCGCCGGCAGCGCCCGCGTCAGTACCCGCCTGAAGGACGAATGCCGGGCCGGGGGACGCGGCGCCGGGGCCGAGCCAGGCACCTCAGGAGGCCGGCTGCGAGCCAATGGCCGTGCGCACGGCCGTTGCGAATTCGGCGCCGCTCATGTAGCCCACCACGCGATGCCGAGCGCGCTCGTGGCCGTTACGGCCATAGAAGGCGATGGTCGGCGGTCCAAAGATTCCGAAGCGCTTGAGCAGCTCTTTGTCGTTGGCGTCGTCCGCGGTGACGTCGGCGCGCAGTAGGACCGTGCCGGAGAGCGCGCTGCGGACGTTGGGATCGAGGAATGTGGTCGCTTCCATCTCTTTGCAGGAGGTGCACCAGTCGGCGTAGAAGTCGACCATCACCGGCTTGCCCGCGCGCGAGGCCTGCTCCACGGCCTGGTCGAGCTCGGCCACGCTGTGGATCGGCGCGAACGTCAGCGGATGCGTCGCGGCGGCCCAGGCCGGAATGGGCTGCAACGGGTTGGTGCCGCCGAGAGCCGCGCCCGTGAGCAGCATGAGTCCGTAGGCTCCCGCAGCGAGCCCCGCGATTCGCAGCGGCCATCCGCTGGCGGAAGCCGCACGGGTGGCCCGCCAAAGAACGACCGCTAGAGTCGCAGCGGGTACGGCCCAGAGCGCCAGGGCGATCCGCGCGGGCATCAGTCGCCCGAGCATCCACACCGCGACCCCCAGCATGACCGCGGCGAAGAGCTTCTTCACCGTGTCCATCCAGGCGCCCGACTTCGGCAGCAGCCGCCCGGCGGAAGCACCGACGACCAGAAGCGGCGTACCCATCCCGATGCTCATGGCAAAGAGCGCCGCCGCTCCGCGAGCCACCTCGCCGGTCTGGCTGATCACGGCCAGCGCCCCGACCAGAGCAGGTCCGACGCAGGTCGTGACGAGGAGAGCCGAAAGCGCGCCCATGACCGCCACGCCGCCCAGCGTGCCCGCCGTCTGCCGGTTGCTGAGCTGGGCGATGCGCGTCTGCACGGCCGCCGGGATCTGCACCGTGAAAAAGCCCAGCATCGAGAGGGCCATGGCGACGAAGAGCGCTGCGAAGGAGCCGATGATCCACGGCTTCTGCAGCGCCGCCTGCGCCTGTCCACCGGCTGCGGCGAACGCCGTGCCGGCGATCGTGTAGGTCAGGGCCATCCCGAGGACATAGGCCAGCGACAGCGTGAAGCCGCGAGCGACGGTCACCTTGCGGCCCTGGCCCACGATGATGCCGGAGAGGATCGGAATGGTCGGATACACGCAGCCGGTGAACGCGAGGCCGAGGCCGGCGAGATAGAACCAGCCGATCATGGCGAGGAGGCTGCCCGAGCGCGCCAGCGCCTCGAACCGGAACTGATTGGGCTGACCCGCGGTGGACGATGCCTGCACGCTACTGCCGGCATTCGGCGACCCGAGTGCCTGCCTTCCCGCGGAGCCCGCCGGTGGCAGGTACACGTTGATCGTTTTGGTGATCGGGGGATAGCAGAGCCCCGCGTCTGCGCATCCCTGGTAAGTGACGCTGAGCGAGACATCGCCCGCCGCAGCGCCCGATTTGCGTTCCAGCGGCAGGATTCCCGTCACTGCGTGGCGGTAGATCTCTTCCCGGCCGAAGTAGGGATCCATCTTGATCAGGCCGGCGGGGAGCTGGAGCTTCCCGGCGACGATACCGTCCGCGGTGGCGACCTTCAACCGGCTGCGATAGAGGTAGTAGCCGTCCCGAATGCTCCAGTCCAGCCGCACTTCATTGGGTCCGGCCGCTCCCCCGCCGACGTGGAAGACCTCGTCCGGCGGCAGGAACTTCGGCTGGGCGGGCTGGGCAGCCAGGGCGGCCAAGGCACCCTTCGCCGCCGCCGCGGCAGGAGGGGTCGCGGCGCTCGCGCCGTCGCCTGTGCCGAGAAGCATGAGCAGGGCCGTGGCGAGACCGGCCAGTGTACTAGGGAGCCGGCTCATGCGACTGCCTCCTGGAGCCACGTGAGATACTCCGCGGACCCGGCGGCCACCGGCAGGGCAATGATCTCCGGCACTTCGTAGGGATGGAGGGTTTTCAGCCGCATCTCGAGCTCCGGGTACCGGGCGGTGATGGTTTTGATGACCAGCATCACTTCCGGTTCATCCTGAATGGCTCCCTGCCACCGATAAGTGGAGTGTACCGGCCCGATCCGGCTCGCGCAGGCCGCAAGTCCCGATTCCACCAGCTCACGGGCAATCCGCGCGGCCACCGCCGGATCCGGGCAGGTGGTCAGGACGACGATCGGCGCACTGGGTGAGGTCATTTACGGGGATCGAGCAGGCTTCGTAAGGCAATCGGCAGGGGTCCGGTTCCGCGCCATCATAGTCCCCTGCCGAAAAATTTCCGCGCGGCTGGGCTTGAAATCCGACCCTCCCGACCTATTATTAGCAGCCGCGTGTGGAGAGTGCTAATACCTCCCTCGCGCCCATTTTCCATAAACAGCTTTAGGAGCGTCCCCCCATGAAGATTCGTCCTCTTCATGACCGCGTCATCGTCAAGCGTCTGGAGGAGGAGCGTACCTCCCCCGGCGGTATCGTCATTCCCGACACGGCGGCTGAGAAGCCGGTCCAGGGAAAGATCGTCGCGGTCGGCAACGGCAAGATTCTCGAAGACGGCAAGGTCCGTCCGCTCGACATTAAGGTCGGCGACAAGATCCTCTTCGGCAAGTACAGCGGCACGGAAGTCAAGGTCGACGGCGAGGAGCTGGTCGTGATGCGCGAAGAGGACGTCATGGCCGTGATCGAGAGCAAGTAAGCGAGGAGCTAAGACAATGGCAGCCAAAGAAGTCAGATTCAGCGACGACGCCCGCCAGCGGATGCTCCGCGGCGTCAACGTCCTCGCCAACGCCGTCAAGGCGACTCTCGGTCCCAAGGGCCGCAACGCCGTGCTCGAGAAGAGCTTCGGCGCCCCCACCGTCACCAAGGACGGCGTCTCCGTCGCCAAGGAGATCGAGCTGAAGGACAAGTTCGAGAACATGGGCGCGCAGATGGTGAAGGAAGTCGCATCCCACACCTCCGATGAGGCCGGTGACGGCACCACGACCGCGACGGTCCTCGCCCAGGCGATCCTCCGCGAGGGCCTGAAGGCCGTCTCCGCGGGCCGCAACCCGATGGACATCAAGCGCGGCATCGACAAGGCGGTCATCGCCGCCGTCGAGGAGCTGAAGAAGATCTCCAAGCCCTCCAAGGACTCGAAGTCGATCGCCCAGGTGGGCACGATCTCCGCCAACGGCGATGAGTCGATCGGCAAGACCATCGCCGACGCGATGGACAAGGTGGGCCGGGAAGGCGTGATCACCGTCGAGGAAGGCTCGGGGCTCGAGAACGAGCTCGAGGTGGTCGAGGGCATGCAGTTCGACCGCGGCTATCTCTCGCCGTACTTCATCAACAATCAGCAGAGCCAGACCGCGGAGCTCGAGAAGCCCCTGATCCTGCTGGTCGACAAGAAGATCTCGAACATCCGCGAGCTGTTGCCGCTGCTCGAGGGCGTCGCCAAGTCCGGCCGGCCGCTCGTGGTCGTGGCCGAGGACGTCGAGGGTGAGGCGCTGGCCACGCTGGTGGTCAACAACATCCGCGGCATTCTCAAGGTGGCGTCCGTCAAGGCCCCCGGCTTTGGCGACCGCCGCAAGGCCATGCTGCAGGACATCGCCGTCCTCACCGGCGGCACCGTGATCTCCGACGAAGTCGGCCTCTCGCTCGAGAAGGCGACGCTGAATGACCTCGGCGAGGCGAAGAAGGTCGTCGTGGAGAAGGAGAACACCACGATCATCGACGGCGCCGGCAAGCAGTCCGACATCAAGGCCCGCATCGAGTCCATCCGCCAGCAGATCGAGGAGGCCACCTCCGACTACGACAAGGAGAAGCTGCAGGAGCGTGTCGCGAAGCTCTCCGGCGGCGTCGCCCTCATCAAGGTCGGTGCGGCCACCGAGGTCGAGATGAAGGAGAAGAAGGCGCGCGTGGAGGATGCTCTGCATGCGACACGTGCGGCCGTCGAGGAAGGCGTGGTGCCGGGCGGCGGAGTCGCCCTGATCCGCGCGTTGAAGGCGCTCGACAAGCTCGAGGGCGCGAACGAGGACCAGTCGGTCGGCATTCGCATTCTCGCCCGCTCCATCGAGGAGCCGCTGCGGCAGATCGTGGACAACGCCGGCGAGGATGCCGCCGTGATCCTCAACAAGGTCAAGGAAGGCAAGGGCACGTTCGGCTACAACGCGGCCTCCGGGGAGTTCGGCGATCTGATCGAGCAGGGCATTCTCGATCCAACCAAGGTCACGCGCCTGGCGCTGCAGAACGCCGCGTCGGTCTCGGGTCTCTTGCTGACGACCGAGGTCATGGTGGCGGAGGCTCCGAAGGAAGAGGAGCACAGCCACGGTGGCATGCCGCCGGGCGGAATGGGCGGAATGGACATGTAACGCCCCCCTCGAAAGAGGTATCGATTCTGAAAGGATGAGCCGATAACCTTATCGGCACTGGTTAGGGGAGGCGCCCGACCCCAAAGCGGGCGGTCTCCCTGAAAGACGCGGAGCAAGACCCCCTATTCCGCGCAATATTTGAGCCCCGCCAAAAGCGGGGCTTTTTTTTGGGTCCGAGTGGCTACGGGGAGTGCGATGGACCGCCCGGCGTTGGCTGAATCGCCGACTGCGACACTCGCTGGTGCAGGTAGTCGACGAATTGCTGGCGCGCCTGCAGGTCGGTCTGCAAGTGTGCTACATCCTCGCAATGCAGGACGGGGATCATCGAGCCGGTCTGCTCGTCGTGTCGGCAAAAGAGAGTCTTACCACCCTCGATTTCAGTGGTATAGCCTGCGCGGAGCGCGAGCTTGAGCTCCGCAGTCGATACTCCCAATTCCTTCGCAAGGGTATCCAATCGGACGGTGGGTGGCTTGACGGACGGCTGGGCGCACCCCGCCGCGCCTAGGGCAACCGTCACACACATGAGGAACATCGGCGCACATGGCCCTTTCATGGGGTTCCTTTCTGGCTTCCGCCTTGGCCTGGAAGTACGCATCATGCTCCAGCGCAGGCCACTTCGTCACATGTCCTCGTGCAGCGCATAATTGAAAGTCTATGCGAGGCTGCGGGGAGCGTCCCATGACTCTACTTTCCAAGCGGGCTCTGTCGGCAGGAGCGGTGGCGGCGGGTCTCGTGCTCGGGCTGGCCGGCCTGGCGATGGGGCAGTCGGAGAGCCCAAAGCCAGCGACACAGGCCGCGGCCGACGGGGTGGTGCCGGAGGGCAAGACCGTCCCGGCGGGGAGGCTCATCGCGAAGGGGCCGGGGTACAGCATCGTGGCAGCTCCGGGAGCGGCGAGCCCCGCGGCGGCGGCCGGCCACACGAGCGTCACGGATGCGCCGCTGGAGACGCTGCACGAGCCGATCGTCTGCCAGGGGCAGCGGGTGCTCAACATCGACAATCGGGACATTCGCTTCGACGGCAACGCGATCACTGCCGAGGATGGCTGCGAGCTCCACATCATCAACAGCCGGATCAGCGCCGCAGGCATCGCCATCCGGGCGCGCAATGCCAGCGTGCACATCGAGAACAGCGAGATCGAGGGACACCAGGCCGCCATCGATGCCACCGGCGCCGCGCAGATCTACGCCGAGGCATCGACTTTCAGGGGCGCAGCGCGCCGCCTCGGCCGGGCGGCGATCCACGATCTCGGTAACAACAATTGGCTATGAGCGCTGGATCCCGGGTCCGGGGTAACACGGTTGCTTGATGGCTTCGCCGTCGGCGCGGAGCTTCGGGCGTGTCTGCAGCGGCAGTTGGACGCGCTCGAGTCCGCTTCGCCGGGCCGCTTGCAGTCACTGCCCGCCGAAGTACGTGACACGCTCCCGCGTGTCTTCGCGGCCAGTGATTTCGTCGCGCAGGCTTGCGCTCGCGACGCTGAG
>DATNEU010000050.1:0-5364 GCA_035552895.1 Steroidobacteraceae bacterium | reverse complement strand
GATGGCGTCGGAGCGCATGCGCCGCAGAATCTCCGCGGTGATGACGCCGACCCCGGGTCCGTATTCCACGATGACGCGCGCCCGATTCCAGTCGATCGGCTGCAGCAGCTGCTTGATCAGGAAGCGCGAGCTCGGGACGATCGAGCCGAGCATGCGCGGGTGGCGGAAGAAGTTGCGGGCGAACAGCAGGGCGTCCCCCGCGCGTGTCCGGCTTGGTATTGGCTGGTTCTTCGACACGTTGTGCTCTGCCTGGGTGATGCTCATTGCAAACTCCTACATTATGCGCAGGTTCCGCACGCTCCGTCACCGTGGGCTCAGCCGCCCGACCGCTTGGCATCGTAGCCTAGCCGGCACAGCTCCGCGACCAGCCGGTCGCGGTGCTCGCCCTGGATCTCGATGACTCCCTCGCGGACCGCCCCTCCCGCGCCGCAGAGTCGCTTCAGCCGCCTGGCGAGCGCCTCGAGATCCGGGGCGGCAAGCGGCAGGCCCGAGATGACGGAGACCGCCTTGCCGCCCCGGCCGGCCACCTCGCGGCCGACGCGTACCCGGGCGGGTGGGACGGTCGTCGGGGGGCTCCGGCGAAGGCTCATGGGGATACTTTAAACCTTGTGCCTGGCGGCGGCGCAGAACTTGCTCGAAACCGGACGAGGAATCCGGTCATGACGGCGCGTTCCATTGCATCCCTCACCATCGCTTTCGGGCTGGTGGCGATCCCGGTGAAGCTCTACTCGGCGACGGTCGGCTCCGAGCGGCTGCGCTTTCATCTGCTGCACGGCAAGGACGGCTCGCGCCTGAAGCAGCAGTATGTTTGTCAGGAAGAGGAGCGCGTGGTCGCTCGGGAGGAGATCGTCAAGGGGTACGAGTTCGCCAAGGACCAGTATGTGATGTTCACGCCCGAGGAGCTGCGGGAGCTGGAGGAGGCCGGCAGTCACAGCGTCGATGTCGCGCAGTTCGTGCCGCTCGCCGCCGTCGACCCGGTGTACTTCGAGCGGACCTACTATCTCGCGCCGGATCAGGGCGGCGCCAAGCCGTTCACACTGTTTGTAACCGCGCTGCGCGAGAGCGGGCGGTGCGCGGTGGGCCGTTGGGCGAGTCATGGGCGCGATCACCTCGTCATCCTGCGCCCGGTGGACAACGCCCTCGCGCTGCATCAGTTGCATTTCGCGCCCGAGGTGCAGTCGGTCGCGGCGCTCGGCGTCGAGAGCGCGAAGGTGCGCGAGGCGGAGCTGAAGCTCGCCCGCCAGCTCATCGCGCAGCAGAGCGCGGACAGCTTCGATCCCGCCGCGTATCCGGATGAGGTCAAGGCGCGGGTCGAGGCGGCGATCCAACGCAAGGTCGAGGGCCGCGAGGTGACGGTGGCCGAGACGCGGCCGGTGCCCGGCGGAAACGTGATCGATCTCATGTCCGCCTTGAAGGCCAGCCTCGAGCGGGGCTCAAAGGACGACAGAGGCGCTGACACGGCCGAGTCCGCCTCCACACGCCGCCCGGCGCGACGAGCGCATGAGCGAGCCGCCGGCCGCGCGCGGCCCCGCGTCCGCCGCAAAGCCTCGCACGCCTGAAGATCCGCGGCGTCCGCGCCGGCCCGGCATAGCGATTGCGTCGCTGACTCCACCCGGCAATCTCAGCCTAACATCAGCCCAAGGTGTCCCCATGATCAGCGCACGCCTACTCATCGTCCTCGCGGCCTCGAGCCTCGCCGGCATCGCCTACGCGCAGACTCAGTCCGCTCCTTCCAATCAGCCCGGCGCGGCGCCGGGCTACAAGACTTCCAACCCGCATGAGCGCCACATGAAGAGCGCTCCGGGCAACGAGGCGGCCTCGCCCAACAACAGGCCGGCGCCCGGGACGGCGCTTACCACCCCCCAGACGGGCAGCCAGGCGGGCCCGAACAGCAAGAGCGCTCCCGGGGCTTCCCTCACCACGCCCGCACATTCGCAACGCAATCATGCCGAGTCGCTGCGGATGGCGGAGGCGGGGCCGGGGGCGGGCGGCGAGCGCACGTGGTCGAGCATGCCCGTCGAGAGCTCCTCGGGCCAGTCACTCGGCTCCGTCGAGAAGGTGGTCCCGGGGCTCAACGGGGAGAAGAGCTCCGGCTACGTCGTGGTATCCGGCTCGAACGGCATGAGTGTCCCCGTGCCTTACCACACGGCGAGCGCCATGGTGCGCGACGGAAAGCTGGTTCTCAGCCAGTCCCGGCTCGAGCACGCGCCGAAGGTCACCCAGGAGGACCTGCAGAACGCCTCCGACCATGCCTGGCGGGTCAAGGCCGACCACTACTGGATGCACGGCCAGCCCATGCACTAGGGCGTCCTGAAGAGGCCCGGGGGGCGGGCGCCATGCCATCTTTATTGCGGCGCCCGCCTCCATTGCGAGCCGATTGGAACGCCCATTGCGCCTTCGGGGCGGTAAAATTCGCGCCGCGCCAGACCCTGGCGGTGCTGAAAAGGCTCGTTCCCGATGGCCCAACGGTCGCGCTTGCACGTCCCTCACCCGCCCGCCCGCCCGGGTGACCGGCCGGATTTCAGCTATGTGAGCCTGTCGCCGGCGGGTGCCGTGCCCCGGCCCGATGCCCGCGCGCCGGCCCGCGAGGTCGAGAATCTCGGCCGGGAGCTGGTGCGCGTGCTGGATGAGGAGGGGCGCGCAGTCGGATCCTGGAATCCACACCTCGATCCGGAGGAGCTGCAGGTCGCGCTGCGCCACATGCTGCTCACACGCCTGCTCGACGAGCGCATGCAGCGCATGCAGCGGCAGGGGCGGATCTCCTTCTACATGAAGTCGACCGGCGAGGAAGCGGTGTCGGTCGCCCAGGGCATGGCGCTGCAGCCGGGCGACATGCTTTTTCCTTCCTACCGCAACCAGGGCCTGTTCATCGTCCGCGGGTTGAGTCTCGTCGACCTGATGTGCCAGTGTCTCTCGAACACGCGGGACATGTGCCGCGGGCGCCAGATGCCCATCATGTATCACTGGGGCGCCGGCAACATCTTCTCGATCTCCGGCAACCTCGCCACGCAGTTCCCGCAGGCGGTGGGCTGGGCGATGGCGGCGGCCCTCAAGGGTGAGGATCACATCGCCGCGGCCTGGATCGGCGAAGGGGCGAGCGCGGAGGCCGACTTCCATCACGGGATGACTTTCGCGGCCGTGTACCAGGCGCCGGTCATTCTCAACATCGTCAACAACCAGTGGGCGATCTCGACCTTCCAGGGCTTTGCCGGCGGCGAGCGGCGCAACTTCGCGGAGTATGGCCCGGGGTACGGCATTCCCGGGATTCGTGTCGACGGCAACGACTTTCTCGCCGTGTACGGTGTCACCCGCTGGGCGGCGGAGCGCGCGCGCCAGAGCGGCGGCCCGACGCTGATCGAGCACGTCACCTACCGGGCGGGCGCGCACTCGACCAGCGACGATCCGACGCGCTACCGGCCGAAGGAGGAAGGCGCGTCCTGGCCGCTCGGCGACCCCATCGCCCGGCTGAAGCAACACCTGATCGGCCTCGGCGAATGGTCCGATGAGCGCCATGCGGCGCTCGAGAAACAGCTCGAGGCGCACGTGCTCGCCTGTTGGAAGGAGGCCGCGGGCTTTGGCACGCTGACCGAGGGCCCGACGCTCGATCCCGCCACGATGTTCGAGGACGTCTTCCACGAGATGCCGCCGCATCTGGTGCGACAGCGCGAGGAGCTCAAGCACCTGGCGGCCGCGCAGCCGGCCAAGGGATCCGAGGAGGAGAAGAGCCTCGAGCGCCACTCCCCCGCGGTCGCGAAGGAGGGCTGAGCGATGGCGAACATGAACATGGTCCAGGCGCTCAATTCCGCCATGGACATCATGCTGGAGCGCGATCCGCGCGTGGTGGTGCTGGGCGAGGATATCGGTTACTTCGGCGGCGTCTTTCGCTGCACGGATGGCCTGCAGCGCAAGTATGGCGAGCACCGCGTGCTCGATACGCCGATCGCCGAGGGCGGGATCGTGGCGGCGGCGATCGGCATGGGGGTGAACGGCCTCAAGCCCGTGGCCGAAATCCAGTTCGCCGACTACATCTATCCGGCGTTCGATCAGATCGTGAGCGAGCTCGCGCGCCTGCGTTACCGGACCGCGGGGGAATTCTCCGCGCCGGTGACGATCCGCACGCCGTGCGGTGGCGGCATCCGTGGCGGGCAGACCCACTCACAAAGCCCGGAAGGCGTCTTCACGCACGTCTGCGGCATCAAAGTGGTCATGCCATCCAACCCTTACGATGCCAAGGGCCTGCTCATCAGCTCGATCGAGGACGAGGACCCGGTGGTGTTCTTCGAGCCGAAGCGGCTCTACAACGGTCCCTTCGACGGCGATCCGCACAAGCCGGCGGTGCCCTGGAGCACGCATCCCAAGGGCGCGGTGCCGGACGGCTACTACAAGGTGCCGTTGTCCAAGGCCGAAGTGGTGCGGCCCGGGAAGGACGTCACCGTGCTGGCCTACGGCACGATGGTGCACGTGGCTGAGGCAGCCGTCAGGTTGGCTCAAGTCGATGCGGAGATCGTCGATGTGCGCGCGCTCGCGCCCCTCGATACCGACACGCTCTGCTCTTCCGTCTGCAAGACCGGCCGCTGTGTCATCGTGCACGAGGCGACGCGCTTCAGCGGCTTCGGCGCGGAGCTCGCGGCGACCGTGCAGGAGGAGTGCTTCTGGCATCTGGAGGCGCCCATCGCCCGTGTCACCGGCTGGGATACGCCCTATCCGCACGCCTTCGAGTGGGAATACTTCCCGGGGCCGGCGCGCATCGCCGCGGCGCTCACCCGCGTGATGGAGGATCGATGAGCCGGTTCGTCTTCAAGCTGCCGGACCTCGGTGAGGGTACCGTCGAGGCGGAGATCGTGTCGTGGCACGTGAAGCCCGGCGACGAGGTGTCGGAAGACGATGTGCTGGTGGAGGTCATGACGGAGAAGGCGGCGGTGGAGGTACCGGCGCCGGTGAGCGGCAAGATCGTCTCCACGACGGGGCAGCCGGGAGACATGGTCGCCGTGGGCGCGGAGCTGGTGGTGTTGGAGACGGATGCGGCCGGCGCGACGGCTGGCGGGGCGTCTGCCGCCGCGGCTTCCGCCCCCGCCGCACGCGCGGCTGCAGGGCCTGCGAGTGGCATGGTTCCATCGCCTGCTCCCGCGGCAAACGGCGGCGGAGCGGCGCGCGGCGAACCGCCTGCGGAAAGGGGTATCAGGGGCGCGAACGGTCACGGCGCGGCGCGCCAGGCACCGGCAGCGGCCGGGGTGCCCGGGAACGGCGGAGCCCTGGGCGTCGGGCCCGGAGGCAGCGCATCCGCGGCGGCGCCCGATCCCAACCGCCGGGTGTTGACCTCGCCGGCCATCCGGCGCCGGGCGAAGGAGGCCGGGATCGACCTGC
>DATNEU010000049.1:0-13076 GCA_035552895.1 Steroidobacteraceae bacterium | reverse complement strand
CGGACTCCATTTTCTCTGCCCAAACGCTGTCTCTGGGTTCAGCGCTCATTAAGGCCAGGAGACGTTTGGCCCAAGCGCAGCTTTTGCCGTGAATCCGGTCACCCGTAGTTGTCCGCTTACAATAGGCCTCTTGCGACGGATCTAGTTTAATTGGGCTCAGCGATTCGGCAGAAATCACATGACTACCGGTCGAGGCAAAACTCTCCGTCGCACCCGCCTTCGGGGTTTTGATCGCGAGAGTCGCCGAAAATCCGATACCAACCACCACGGATATCAACGAAAATATACCGGTGCCCTTATACATGACACCACTCCGATACCTGTTTGTTACTTAGCATTTATTTCCGGAATTTCCGCCAATGGTATCTGCGGGACACTCACTGGAGTCATCATTACTCGCGGCGGTTGGAACCCTGGGTCCGGACCCTGGCCAATTGCATTGTAATACTGCTCCTGGAAGTACTTTGCTTGCCCCTCATCAACTGTAGCCTGATCGTAATTTCCAGACGCCCTATCATTCGCGATATTATCAAGTGCCGCGTTATCCAGGGGACGCGGCTCAGTCGTCGTTGACCTGCCGCGGCACGTGCTCGCTGACTTCCGCCGCGATCCCCGCGGGATCGGCGCCAGTCGCCGGAAACGATTTCGACCATAAGGTCGACCCGTCGGCCACCGAGAGGACCTTGACGGTGAGCTGTTGATTGGGCGCGCTGCCGGCGATGCTGCCCAACAGCGTGTAGGTGGAGTGATGAGCGCGCCCCTGCTGCACGGCGGCGGCGGGGTCGAGCGTGGGCAAGGGCTCGCCGCTCAGCGTCACGTTGCCATGGCGGCTGATCATGAGCCGCCCGTACACCTGCGTGAAGACCGAGGCGGCGAGTTTTTGCGCGGCCGCGTCGTCCTGCGGCGCACCAAAGGGGATGGCCAGCACCGGCGCTTCGGCGGAGGTGCTCTCGCCTTCATCCGCGGGGATCTGCTGCGCGATCTGGGAAATGAGTCTCGCCGTGTCGGCGGCCGTCCAGTGGCCGGGATAGCCGGCGGCGATCGACTTCAGCTTCTGTTGCTGTTGGGCGGAGACCCCCGAGTCGTCGCGAACGTCCGGACGCTGCCAAAGCGTCAGCAGGAAAATGGCGAGCCACACATACGCAAGGATCCGCACCCATCGCGGCAGGCGCTGGAAGCCGGTCCAGGTCCATTCGAGCATCCATCCGCCCACCTGGAACCAGAAGCGCGTCTTCTGTCCCGGCTCCTCGCGCGGGAATGCCGGGAACTCCCGCTTCGTGGTGTCCCGGTCTCTTGCGCGCGGCCGGACTCGTGGCTCCCGCACCGGCAGCGCGCGCTCGCCGCTCGGGCGCGGCGCACTCTCGCCTGACACCAGCCTGCGGCAGACTGCCTCGAGCGCCGCCGTCGGCTGACCGTCCGGAACCCGCAGCCACTGCACGGCGCGAAACTTATCGGGCACGCGCGCGCCGGCCTCGGCGGTCCCGTCGATGACGACAGGGAGCAGGAACACGTGGTCATCCGCCATGTCGAGCGTCCGCTCCACCGCCAGGCGCCACTCCCGCCGGAAATAGCCCTCGTGGCGCGCCTCGGTGTGGGCCGAGATGACCGGCATGAAGTAATCGCAGGCGCGGATCTGCCCGCGGATCTTCTGGTCCCATGCGTCGCCGCCGACGAGGTCGCTCTCGTCGTACCACACCTCCATCCCATAGCCTGGCAGCGCATCGCGAATGCGCTGTGCCGCGCTGCGATCCTCCGAGGCGTAGCTCAGGAAGACCGTGGGTCGCGGGCGTGTAGGATCTTCGAGGTTCTCGGCCGACATGGCGTGAGACCGGATTACTTGCCCGGCGCGTGCTCGCCCGTGCGGACGTAGCGCCGCTCGCCGCTCGCGCGATCGTACTGGACTTCCGTGGTCTCACCCGTCGAGGGGTCCTCGAAGCGCTCGCCGGTGCGCTCCCAACTGGCTCCCGCTGGCGGCGCCTTGTGGTAGCGCCAACGCTCGAACGCTGTGCCGAGAATGATCGCCGTGCCGACGCACAGGAGATACACGCCCGGTCCCCGGGTGCCGTAGGCAACGAGCACCGCACCCGCGGCGATGGCGATCACACCGAGCGCAAGAACGACCGTCCGCAGCATCACCCGTTCGCCTTCTCCAGCACCACGGCGGTACCGTACGCGACGATCTCACTCATCGTCTGTCCGATCTCCGCCGAATCGAACCGCATCATGACGATGGCATTGGCCTGCATGAGGGTCGCGTTCTTGACCATCCGATCGACCGCATGGCGCCGAGCCTCCTCGAGCAGTTGTGTGTACTCGGTGATCTCGCCCCCGGCGAGCGAGCGCAGCCCTGCCATGATGTTGCCACCGAGCCCGCGGCTGCGCACCACGACCCCGAACACCTGGCCCTTGACGTCTCTGACACGATAACCGGGTACGCTCTCGGTCGTGACGACGAGCATGGCTCCACCCCCCAAATTTCGCCTATGGCCGATCCGGCCGTCGGCGCGAAGTATACCCCGCACGGCCCCGTGGCCGCTTCAGGTGCGCGCGGCCCATTCCCCCGATCGTCGCAAGTACCGCGCCCTCGGGTCTTCCCTCACGGAGGGGTAGCGGTACCGCGGTAACCCCATCGAGAAACTCCGCAAATCTCCGCAAAAACGCGCCAAATGGGCTCTGGCGCCACCGCAAAGGGCGGGTCTACGCTGCCCGCCATCGTTACCCGAGGAGCTCCTGGATGGCCCGCAAGAAGACTCGCCCATCGGCGCCGATGTCCCGGCAGGCGCGCCATGAGTTTGCCGTGGCGTATCTCAACGCAATGCTGGAGGATGCCGGCCCGGAGGAGTTGGCGGACGCGCTGGGCCGCATCGCGCAGGCCTCGGGCGGCGCGAAGCTGGCGGAGAAAGTGGAGCTCAGCGCGGATTCGCTCTATCGCACGTTATGTCGCCGCGGCAACCCGGAGCTGAGAAGCGCGACCGCCTTGCTGAAGGCCATGGGCATGCGGCTCGTACTGCAACCGGCCATGGGGCACGGAACTTGCGTCGGCTCGCTTGCCGGAAGAGATGCGAGAGACAGTCATGGGTGAGGTCATACATGTGGCCTTCGGCACGGAGCGCGAGTGGGAGCAGACCCGGGCCAAGACCGTCGACGGCCTGGTCGCCATAGGCTCCCTGTTCGGTGACGACGAGTCGCTGATGCGCGCCAAGGCCGACTGTGTTTACCAGATACTGCGTCAGATCGTGGAGGAAGTTCCGACCGTCCAGATCACCACGAAGCTACCCGAGAACCTCTCGGCCGAGCAGCTCGACCTGCTGACCGGCGCGATCAAGGAGGCGGCGCTGAAAGGGATCGAGATCGCCATGACGCACTCCGTGCAGGTGCTGATGGGTTCGATCTACGACCTCTGCACCTCGAAGCTCCATTCGCGACCGTCCTGATTCCCGCGCGCGCCGGGCGATCACGCGGGAGCCTGCTGAAGGAGGAGCAGCGTGGTGCCCTCGGGCGCAGCCAGCATCGCGTTGGATTTGGGATCGAGCCCGCGGGGCGGCGGCGCCAGCGGGCCGATGTCCGTTTGGCGCAATCGCGCGATCCGCGCCGGCATCTCAGTATCGCGGAAGACGAGGAGCGGCTCGGCGAAGAACCGCGGCGGATGCCACGCCAGCTCGAGACCCTCGCCTGCAAGCGACATGCGGCTGAAAGGTTGCGCGTCCTCCCCGGCCGCGACCAGCCCGAGCGCGCTCCAGAACCCGCGCACGCCTTCGGCGTCGGCCGCAGGCAGACTGAGCCAGCCGAATGCGCCGCAGCGGGAAGTCTCGAGCGCCGGGCGGTCCGGCGGCGAGAAAGTCCGCGCCTCGAGCAGCCGCGCCGCCTGGCCCGCCGGATCGTGGAAGCCGGCCTGGTGGAACGCCTCGGCGCCAACCTCGAGGGCGTCGAACTCGATGCCCGCGCCCTCGAGCGCCGCCAGATGTCCGGCGATCCCCGGCCGGACGAAAGTCAACATGGGCGAGTCGAGCCGCGCCTGGTGCAGGCCGAGGCACACCCGCCCGTCGGTCAGCACGCCGTAGGGGTGCGGCCAGACATCGCCCGTCTGCGCCTGCGTGAATCCCAGCCGCTCGTAGAATTCCACCGACGCGCGGATGTCCGGCGTAGCTATTCCAATCTCGAGAAAGCGCCCGAGCATGCCGCCGTTCGAAAGCAACTCAGTGCGAGGTCAAGGGCGGTCAATGGGCTGGCCGCCCGAAGCGCCGTAGGCGACTTCGGGCCAGTCGGACGATACCCACCCCTGGCAGTGGCGCGCGATGTGGGTGGTGAGAAACCGTGCGTGCTCCGCCCGGGCGTTGAGCGCCGGCACGTATTCGAAACGCTGGCCGCCGGCCCGCAGGAAGTGATCGCGGTTCTCGATGGCGATCTCCTCCAGCGTCTCGAGGCAATCCACCGCGAAGCCCGGACAGATCACCGTCACGTCGCGCACGCCCCGCGCCGGCAGCTGCGCGAGCACCTCGCTCGTGTAGGGTTTCAGCCACCCGGCCGGCCCGAAGCGCGACTGGAAGCTGACGCTCCATTCGCCGTCGCGCAGCATCAGCTCTTCGGCGAGCAGGCGCGCGGTCTTCTGACACTTGCAGAAGTAAGGATCGCCGCGGTGGAAGTTGCGCTCCGGAATGCCGTGGAAGGAAATCAACAGGTGGCGCGTGCGGCCCCGGGCCTGCCACAGCTCGAGCACGCTCGCGCGCAGGGCGTCGATGTATTCCGGCTGATCGTGATACTCGGCGACGAAGCGCAGCTCCGGCAGCCAGCGCCAGCGCCTGAGCTCCCGGGTCACGCGGTCGTAGGCTGCGCCGGTCGTCGCGCCGCAATACTGCGGGAAGAGCGGCAGCACCAGAATGCGCTGCGCCCCGGACTCGCGCAGCCGGGTGAGCGCCTGCGGCACCGTGGGATCGCCATAGAGCATGCCGACCTCCACGGAGAAGGGCGCCAGCATCCGTTGCGCCAGCGTCCCCATCAGCTGCGCACGCAGCTCCTGCGACAGGCTGAGGAGCGGCGAGCCCGATTGCGACCAGATCCGGCGGTACTTGCGCGCGACGCGCGCCGGGCGGAACGGCAGGATCAGCCCGTAGAGGATCGGCAGCCAGAGGGCGCGCGGCAGCTCCACGATGCGCGGGTCGGAGAGCATCCGCGCGAGAAACCGCCTCACCGCCCAGGGCTCGGGCGCCTGCGGCGTGCCGGAATTGACCAGGAGCACGCCGATCCGCTCGGCGGAGTCGCGGTGGAAATCGGGGGAGCTGATGTAGCGCATATGTCGCAAGCCCTTATCGACACTATACAGGCACTGGGACGTGCCCGGCCGCCGCAGGTGGCTTCATGAGAGGCCGGTGCACAGGTACTTGAGCTCGGTGTAATCCAGAATGCCGTATTTCGAGCCCTCGCGGCCCACACCGGATTCCTTGACCCCGCCGAAGGGAGCCACCTCGGTGGAAATGATGCCGGTGTTGAGCCCGACGATGCCGTACTCCAGGGCCTCCGCCACCCGCCAGGAGCGCGCCAGGTCGCGCGTATAGAAATAGGCGGCGAGTCCGAACTCCGTGTCGTTCGCCATGTGGATCGCCTGCGCCTCGGTCTCGAAGCGAAAGAGCGGCGCCACGGGCCCGAAGGTCTCCTCCCGCGCGACCAACATCTGCGGGGTGACGTCCGTGATCACGGTCGGCTGAAAGAACGTGCCGCCGAGCGCGTGCCGTTGGCCGCCGAGCGCCACATGGGCGCCCTTGCGCACCGCATCGGCGATGTGCTGCTCGACTTTGGCCAGCGCATTCGCGTCGATCAGCGGTCCCTGATCGGTCGGCCCTTCGAGGCCGTTGCCGATGCGGAGCTTCCCGACGGCCTCCACCAGCTTGCGGGTGAATGCCTCGTAGACTCCGCTCTGCACCAGCAGGCGGTTGGCGCAGACGCAGGTCTGGCCAGTATTGCGGTACTTGCTTGCGATCGCGCCGGCGACCGCGACATCGAGGTCGGCATCCTCGAAGACGATGAACGGTGCGTTGCCCCCGAGCTCCAGCGAGAGCTTCTTGAGCATGCCCGCGCATTGCGCCATCAGGCGCTTGCCGACCTGGGTCGAGCCCGTGAACGTGAGCTTGCGCACGAGGGGGTTGGAAGTCATCTCGACGCCGATCGCGGCGGCGTCGCTGCCGGTGACGATGTTGAGAACGCCCGCGGGGACGCCCGCGCGTTCGGCGAGCTCCGCCATGGCGAGCGCGGAGTAGGGGGTTTGCAGCGCCGGCTTGCAGACGAACGTGCAGCCCGCCGCGAGCGCCGGTCCCGCCTTGCGGGTGATCATGGCGGCCGGGAAATTCCACGGCGTGATCGCCGCCACGACGCCGACCGGCTGGCGCAGCACGAGGATGCGCTTGTCGGGCTGATGGCCTGGGATCACATCGCCGTAGAGGCGCTTGCCTTCCTCGGCGAACCACTCGATGAACGCGGCGGCGTAGGCGATCTCGCCCTTCGATTCCGCGAGCGGCTTGCCCTGCTCCGCGGTCATCAGCGTGGCGAGATCCTCCTGGTTCGCCATCATGAGCTCGTACCAGCGCCGCAGCACCGCCGCGCGCTCCTTGGCCGTCCTCGCGGCCCACCCCGGAAACGCCTTGCTGGCCGCCTCTATGGCGCGGCGGGTCTCGGCCGCCGCCATGTCGGGGACCGTGCCGAGCCGCTCGCCGGTCGCCGGGTTGGCGACCTCGCGTGTCCCCCCGCCGTCGGCGCCGGTCCACTCACCGTCGAGGTAAGCCTGTTGGCGAAACAGCGCGGCGTCTCTCAGTCTCAACATCACTCGCTCTCCCGATCCGCATCCGCGGGCGCCCGGCTCTCGCCCGCCAGCCGGCTCGCGAGGAAATCGAGCGTGCGGCGGCGCGCGAGCGCCGCGGCCGCGGCGTCGTAGCTCGGCCGCAGGTCGCAGTTGAAGCCGTGTCCGGCACCGTCATAAACGTAGAAGATGCCTTGTGGATGCGCGGCCTCGAGCCGCTCGACGTCCGCCGGCGGGATGCTCTTGTCGACGGAGCCGAAGTGATACATGACCGGGCATCTGGGGGTCTTGCTGGTGTCCCGCGGCTTGCCGTAGTAAACGACGGCGCACGCGATCGGCAGCTCACAGGCTGCGCGGTAGGACAGGGCGCCTCCCCAGCAATAGCCCACGGTGGCGACCCGGCCGGAATGCCTGACCACCGCCACGGCGGCGGCGACGTCCTTCATCGTCTGCTCGGGCTCGAGCTGCTGCATGTAGCCGCGTCCCTCTTCCATCTCGGGACCGGTATAGCCGAGATCGATGCCACGGCGGATCCGATCGAAGAGTGCCGGCGCGATGGCGGTATAGCCCTCGGCCGCGAAGCTGTCGGTCACCGCGCGGATGTGGCGGTTGACGCCGAAGATCTCCTGCAGCACCACGACGGCACCGCGGGGACGGCCCGGCGGGGCAGCGAGATAGGCCTGGAACTCATGGCCGTCGCGGGCCATGAGGGTGGTGAAATCACCCATGGTGGGAACCCCTTTGCGTGCTGCAGAATCGGGTCGAGCAGGATAGCCCCGGCGGCGGGCCGGGTGCCAGGGGGGCCGGCGGCGCAGGGTCCGCGGAGCACCCAGGATGGGCCGAGCGATGGTAGCGTAGCAGCCAGGGGGAGCCTTGCCGTCCTCCGGCGGCGCCGCAACCCCACTGGAGGTCAACCATGCTCGTCGGCACATCCGTGCGGCGCGTCGCGGTCGTGGGCGGCGTGCGCATTCCCTTCGCGAGGGCGCACACCGCCTATGCAACCGTCGGCAACCAGGAGATGCTCACGGCGGTCTTCCGCGCACTGGTGGAGCGCTTCGAGCTCCTGGGCGTGCGCCTCGGGGATGTCGCCGCGGGCGCGGTCATCAAGCATTCGCGCGACTACAACCTGACGCGGGAATGCGTGCTCTCCTGCGGGCTCGATCCGCAGACGGCCGGGCTCGACCTGCAGCGCGCCTGCGGCACGAGCCTCGAGGCCGCGATCCTGATGGCCAACAAGATCGCGCTCGGCCAGATCGACTGCGGCATCGCCGGCGGCGTCGATACCATCAGCGACCCGCCGGTGGCTTATCCCCGCGATTACCAGCAGCTCCTGCTCGCGAGCGCGCGCGGCAGGAGCCTCGGCGAGCGCCTCGCGCCCTGGCTGCGGCTGCGGCCGCGGCACTTCAAGCCCGTCCTGCCCGCGGTCGTCGAGCCGCGCACGGGGCTGTCGATGGGTCAGAGCGCCGAGCTCATGGCGCAGCGCTGGCACATCGGCCGCGAGGAGCAGGACCGGCTCGCGTACGAGAGCCACATGAAGGCTGCGGCCGCGTGGCGCGAGGGCTTCTACGACGACCTGGTGGTCCCCTACCTCGGACTCAAGAGCGACAACAACATCCGCGCCGACACCTCGCCCGAGAAGCTCTCGCGGCTGCGCCCGAGCTTCGATCTGCATGACGGCACGCTCACCGCCGGCAACAGCACGCCACTCACGGATGGCGCGAGCGGGGTGCTGTTGGCTTCCGAGGAATGGGCCGCGCGCAGGAGCCTGCCGGTACTCGCCTGGCTTCGCTACGGCAAGGTGTGGGCCGTCGACTATGCGACCGGCAAGGAGGGTCTGCTGATGGCCCCTGCCTATGCCGTGCCGGCGATGCTGCGGGATGCCGGGCTCACGCTGCAGGATTTCGCTTACTACGAGATTCACGAGGCGTTCGCCGCCCAGGTGCTCTGCACGCTGGCCGCGTGGCGATCGCCGGAGTTTTGCCGCGAGGCGCTCGGTCTCGGGCAGCCGCTCGGCGAGATCGACCGGGCGCGCCTGAACGTCAAAGGCGGCAGCGTGGCCATGGGTCACCCCTTCGCCGCCACCGGCACGCGGATCGTCGCCACCCTGGCGAAGCTGCTCGCCGGCGATGCCGGTGCCCGTCGCGGGCTGATCTCCGTATGCACCGCGGGTGGGATGGGCGTCACGGCGATCCTGGAGCGTTGAGGCAATCCCCTCGGGCGGGGATATACTGACGGTCAAACAACAGGGGGCGTTCCCAGCTGGACAACAATCCCTTCGAAGAGACCGCGACGCTGCGCTCCGACGTCGGGGCGCTGCTGGGGGAGATGCCGATCTTCAGCGGCCTCGACGCGGGCCTGCTGCGCGAGATCGCGTCCGTCGCGGAGTGGCTGTCCCTGCCGGGCGGCGCGAAGCTCTTCTCGGCCGGTGATCCGCCCGATGCGCTCTACATGGTGCTGAGCGGCTGTCTCGGCGCCTTCTCCGCCGACCCCACCCGCAAGCGCTTCATCGCCCGCATTGCCGCGGGCGACATGGTGGGGGAGATGGGGCTCATTTCCGGCCGGCCGCGCAGTGCGGACGTGGTGGCGCTGCGCGATACCGAGCTCGCGCGGATCTCGGCGAAGGCGTTCAACGAAGTGTTGCGCGACCAGCCCGAAGCGATGCTGCGCATCGCCCGGCTCACGGTGGATCGGCTGGCGCAGTCGCAGTCGCCCATGGCGGCGGCCCACAACCGCGGCGCCTGCACCTTCACCGTGCTGCCGCAGAGCATGGAAGTCGACTTCGGCGGTTTCGCGACCCGCCTCGTCAAGGCGCTCTCGGAGCTCGGCCGCGCCGAGCTCGTCTGGAGCGTGCGCGCCAAGACCCATACCAGCCAGTGGTTCAACAACATCGAGGCCGCCAACGATTACGTCGTGTACGTGGCCGATCCGACGCCGGACCGCTGGACCAAGCTCTGCGTGCGCCAGGCCGATGCGCTGCTGCTGCTCGCGCGGGCGGAGAGTCCGGCGGGAAGCTGGACCGCCCTGCGCTGGCCGCACGACCACAGCATGGCGCCGCAGCGCTCGGAGCTCGTTCTCCTGCACGACAGCACGCTCGAGACCGGCGCCGCGGCGCGCTGGCTCGGGGAGTTGCCGGACGTACCCCATCACCACGTGCAGTTTCCCCGCGACTATTCGCGTCTGGCGCGCGTGCTGACCGGGCGGGGTGTCGGGCTGGTGTTATCAGGAGGCGGAGCGCGCGGCTTTGCCCACATCGGCGTGGTCAAGGCGCTGCGCGAGGCGGGCGTGCCCGTGGATCTCGTCGGCGGCAGCAGCATGGGCGCCATCCTCGGCGCCGGCGTGGCGCTGCGCTGGAGCATCGATGAGCTGACGGAGCGCTTCCGGCGCGCGTTCGTCGATTCCCGGCCGCTGCGCGACTACACGCTGCCCTTCGTGTCGCTGGTCTCCGGGCGCAAGGTGAGCACGGGACTCTACGAGGCATTCGGCGACCTCGCGATCGAGGACCTGCCGGTCGATTTCTTCTGCGTCTCCTCCAATCTCACGACCGGCCACACCATGGTGCATCGCCGCGGCATCCTGTGGCGCTGGCTGCGGGCTTCCGTGGCCGTTCCCGGCGTCCTGCCGCCGGTGCTCCATCGCGGCGAGGTGTTGGTCGACGGCGGCGCGATGAACAACCTGCCGGTCGATGCCATGCGCGAGCTCGCCCGCGGACCGGTGATCGGCTGCGACGTCGGCGCCGATCGGGCTTTCGCTGCCAGCAGCGACGACGAGATCGATGTCCCCTTGCCCTGGCAGCTCTTGCGCTGGATGAAGGTTCGCCGCCGATGCCCCACGATCTTCCAGATCCTATGGCGGGCCGGCATGGTCAACAGCGCCGCGAGCAGCGTCGCCCATCGCGCGCAGTCGGACCTGATCCTGCAACCGCCGCTCGCCGAGGTCGACATGCTCAACTGGGACGCCTTCGACCGTGCGATCCAGGCCGGCTACGAGTACGCGGTGAAGAGGCTGGAAGAGGTGCCCGCGGACTCGCCGCTCCTGCAGTGCGCGAGCATCATCAACAGCGAGTCGTCCTGATGAGCCCACCCTTGCGCTTTCCCGTCCGTCGCCTGGCCTGGACGCTCGTGCTGCTCGCGGCGGCGATGGCCGATGTCCATGCGGCGGCGCCTGCGCGCCCGCCGATCACCGGTCTCTCGCACATCGCGATCTACGCCTCGCAGCCTGCGAAGAGCGGGTATTTCTACGTCCATGACCTCGGCGCGGTAAAGGGGGTGGACTTCGAGCAGGCGGCCGGAGCGCGCTACTACTTTGCGCCGACGCAGTTCGTCGAGGTCCTGCCGCTTCCGCCCCATTGGACATCGCTCAGCCGGCTCGATCACGTCGCATTCGACACCACGGATGCGGCCGCATTGCGGCGGTACCTGCGCTCCAAGGGAGTTGCCGTGCCAGCCCGCCTGCGGCACGGCGCTGACGGCAGCACTTGGCTCGATGTCGAGGATCCGGAAGGGAACGACATCCAATTCGTGCAGCCGCCCGCGCGTCCGCCTGCGATTGCCGTCAATCCGCTGTCGCGGCACATGATCCATGTCGGATTCATCGTTCACGATCGGGCGCTGGAAGACACGTTCTACCGCGGCATACTCGGGTTCAGACCTTACTGGTATGGCGGGATGACCGACACCAGGCCCACGTGGGTCTCGCAGCAGGTGCCCGACGGTACCGATTGGCTGGAATACATGCTCGTCGGTACGCCACGAGGCCGCGGCATCCCGCCGGACATGAGGAAGTCCGACGTCGGCGTGCTCGATCATTTCTCGCTCGGCGTGCGCAACGTCGAGGCTGCCTATTCGCTGTTATGGGACGGCGGCCGCCTCGAAGGCCAGGACAACCTCCCCAAGATCGGCCGCGATGCGAAGTGGCAGTTGAATCTCTACGATCCCGACGGCACGCGCGCGGAGATCATGGAGCTGCATGCCGTGGGCAAGCCCTGCTGCTCGCCGTTCACCGCCTCCGACCCGACTTACTAGAGCGCTGGATCCGGGCTCCTGCCCGGCCCAGCGCTGCTTTGGGCAAAAAGCGTGGTTTTTGCCCAAAGCGCCGCCACCTAGCGGCGGCGGGGCACCTCCGTGTGCCTGGGCGCACGGCTAAACGCCGAGCCGCAGGCCTGCGCTCTCGTAGATCCGCGAGATCGCCGTCATATCCCGCAGGCCCTCCTCGCCATCCGTCTTCGGCTCGCGGTCGTTCCATACGCAGCCGGCAAAGTAGTCCGCCTCCGCCGTGAATTGCCCGGGCGCTCTCACCGGATCGGGCATGTCGAGCGTCTCGCCGCTCGCCAGCTCGGCGGTCAGATGCATGCCGCTGTAGTTGAATCCGTCCATGGAGATCCATCCCTTCGACCCATGCACGCGGAAGAAGCCGTTCATTTGGGCGCCATACGAGGTATTGCAGCTCGCAACGATCCCGGATGGGAACCTCATCGTCCAGCCGTCGTTCTCCTCAACTTCAGTGAAGCGGCCGTCGTGGTCGATCACCGAGGCATAGCCCTCGAGGTCGCGCGGACTCTCCCCGGTGAGATAGCGCGCCGCGTTGAGACAGTAGATACCCACGTCCACCAGCGGCCCGCCGCCGGCCATTTTCCTGTTCAGCCGCCACTCGCCCGGCCTGATGTCGAATCCGAAGGCGCTCTCGATCGCCTGCACCCGCCCGACTGCGCCGGTCCGGATCAGCTCGATCGCCTTCAGGTGCGACGGATGATACTGGCACCGGTAGGCGATCATCAGCTTGACGTGCGCCTCGCGGCACGCCGCGATCATCCTGCGGCAGTCCGCCAGGCTGGTCGCCATCGGCTTCTCGCACAACACGTGCTTGCCTGCCCGGGCGGCGCGGATCGTATATTCCGCGTGCATGGAGTTCGGCAGAGCGATGTACACCGCGTCGATGTCGGGGTTGCGGCGGATCTCGTCGAAATTCTCGTAGCTGTAGATCGAGGACGGGCGAACGCCGTAGAGGGCCGCCTGCCGCTGCGCCTTTTCCCGGTGGCCGCTGACCAGAGCGGTGAGTGCCCCGGTCTTCGATAGCTTCACCCCGGGCATGAACTGCCCCATCGAGATGCGCCCGAGACCCACGATGCACCAGCGGAGCTTCCGGCCTTCCTGGGCATTCCGTGCCTGCACTCCCGGCGGCAGGGCTCCGGCGACGGCGGCCATCGCGCCCAGGCGGGAGAAATCGCGGCGAGTGAGCTTCATCAGAGTTTCCCTCCGCGCCGTCAGCGTCAGTCGACGCGCGCCGGTGCGAG
>DATNEU010000048.1:0-29651 GCA_035552895.1 Steroidobacteraceae bacterium | reverse complement strand
GCGAGCGTGGCATCGGGCCGGCCATAGGCGATGTTGGCGCGGACGCTGTCGTTGAAAAGCAGCGGGTCCTGCAGAACGACGCCGATGTTGCGCCGGATCGAGCTCTGCTTGAGGGTGCGCAGGTCCCGTCCATCGAGCCGGATCGTTCCCTCGAGCGGATCGTAGAAGCGCATCAGAAGCGCCATCAGGGTGGTCTTGCCCGAGCCGCTCGGGCCCACGATCGCGAGCGTCTCGCCCGGCGAGACGGTGAAGTCGATCCGGTTGAGGAGCGGCCGACCGGACTGCTCGTAATGAAAGGAGACGCACTCGAAGCGTACTTCCCCGCGCACCCCGCTGATGTCGGCCGCATCGGGAGAGTCGCCGAGATACTCCTGGATGCCCAGGATCCGGACGATCTCCTCCAGAGACACCGACGCCTTGCTCAAGGACTGATACACCGTGCTCAACCCCTGGACCGGGCCGAAGAGCGCGCTCACATACCCGAGGAACGCGATGACCGTGCCTACGGTGACGGCGTGAGTCACGGCGAGATAGCCGCCCACGGCGAGGGCCGAAAGGCGGGCCGCGGCAACGACGAAATTGCTGGCAGCGCCGTAACCGGTGTCGGTTGCCACGCCCCGAATGACGAGGCTGTTGGCTTGCGCGACATCCCGCAGGAACCGGCTCTTCTCCGCCTCCTCCATGGTGAAGCTGCGGACGATGAGGATGCCGGAGAGCACCTCGTTGAAGCGCGAGTAGATCCGAGCCCAGCGATCGAGGAGTGAGCGCTCCCGCCGCACCTGCTCGGGGGCGGCGCGCATGGCGATGAGCGCCGGCATGGGCGCGAACACCAGCACCAGCACCGCCAGCCGGCCGTTGAGGCGGAACATGATCACGATCGCCATGGCGAGGAAGAGGATCGACGGCAGGATGCCGAAAAGGATCTGTGCGGTGGCGCCGATCAGCCCCTGGATGCTGCGGTCGAGTCGGGTCATGATGGCGCCCACGCCTTCGCTGCGTTGCATGCGCAGGGGCATGTTGTGCAGCTTGCCCACGGTCGCCTCGAGCAGCGCGTACTGCAATCCGATCCGCGTCCGCCAGGTGAGCCAGTCGCAGACGCCCTGCGAGCCCTCGCGCGCCAGGGCGAGCGCCGCCAGAATGCCGAGCCCTTTCCCGAGCGGACCCAGGGCCGGCCGCGTGGTGAGGCCGTCGAAGATGACCTTCAGCACCAACGGCTCGGCGGCGTTGGCGGCCGCGATGAGGAGCGTGAGCGCGACGATCAACAGCACGGCGCGCCGCTCCGGCAGCGCGAAGCGGATCGCGCGGTAGAAGCTGCGAAACAGCTTGACGCTCTTTGCCATCGCCTTACCGGGCGAGGTCAACGCGCCGGGGAGCGGAGCCGTTCCCGCCGAGCTGCAGCGCGGGCGGGGCGACGGGACCGAAAGTTGCGCCCGACTCCCAAAAACTGTGAGGAGCCGGTGAATGCTGTACTACGCCGTCGTTTTTCTCATTGTTGCGATCATCGCCGCGATTCTCGGCTTTTGGGCCTTGGCGGCGACGGCCGCTTGGATCGCCAAGATCATCTTCATCATCTTCCTGATCCTGGCGTTGGTCTCATTCCTGCGTCGAGCGTGACGGGCGCGAAGGCAACGCGAAGGTCAGGAGGGAACGCCCGATCACCACGGATACGAACTGTTGACCCGCGACGGCGAAGGTCACCGGGGCGGCGTACGTCGTTCCTCCGATGCCCGCGCTCCAGAGGGTCTCGCCGGTTTGCGCGTCCAGGGCGAAGAACTGGTTGTCGGCGGCGCCGAATACGAGGCGCCCGCGCGTGCTGAGGAGTCCCGAGACGACGAGGTCGGACCGGCGTTTGGGCTCGCCGTGCTCCCAGATGAGTTTGCCGCTATAGGCATCGACCGCCCGGATCGCCGTACGGAATGACAACTCCGGGCGCGGCAGGGACTCGTGCGTGGGGAAGAACGTCATTCCCTGCACGAGCACCGGAATGAAGGTGAGGCCGAGGTCCGGATCGTAGCTGGGAGGCCACCAGTTGGTCGCACCCTGGGCGCCGGGGAATACGACCCGACCCTGGAGGCCGCGGCTCGCCGGCATGAGGATCGGCCGGCCGCGGGCATCGAGTCCGCTCGCCCAGTTCTCGTGGACGAATGGAACGCCGTGAATGAAGGCGCCCATCGTCCGGTCCACTACATAGTAGAAGCCGTTGCGGTTCGCCCAGAGGAGGCGCTGCTCATCCCGTCCGTCGACGACGCGATCGGCGATCAGAGGCACCTGGACAGCATCCCAGTCGTGAGTGTCGCCGGGCGTGGACTGGAAATACCACAGGAGGCGTCCGGTGCTGCCCTGGATCGCCACGAGCGAATCCGAATAAAGGTCATCCCCTTCGCGTGTGCTGGGATCGAAGTCGGGCCGCGCGCCGCCGATGCCCCAGTAAAGGACGTCCCGCGCCGCATCGTAGGACCCGGTCATCCAGGGTCCGGCGCCACCCACTTCCCAGGAGCTGCCGCTCCAGGTGTCATGTCCCGGTTGTCCCGGCCCGGGGATCGTCTCGAAGCGCCAGCGCAGCTTCCCGGTCCTGACATCGTAGGCGGCGAGGTAGCCGCGGCCTGTTACCGGGGGCGTCGTGACCCCGACGACGACCAGGTTCCGGTAAGCCAGGGGCGCCGCACTGATCCATGTCCCCGGATAAGGCCCGACGCGCCGCTCCCAGAGCACCTTCCCGCTAGCCGCGGACAAGGCGCTGAGCGTCGAATCCCAGCTGGCGACGAAAACTCGGCGGCCGAGGAGCGCCACGCCCCGGTTCTGCCCGAACGGCCCTTCCCCTTTGCCCAGGCGCTCGAAGCGATGGTCGTGCTCCCAGAGCTTCGCGCCCGTGAGCGCATCGAGCGCCATGACCTCACCGTCGGGCCCGGTCACATACATGATGCCAGCGCGCACGAGCGGCGAGCACTCGATGCTCCAGTGCTCGCTGCGGAAGGGATAGAGCCAGCGCAGCGCCAGCCTCGAGACGTTCTGGACGTTGATCTGCGTCAGCGCGCTGAACCGGTCGGCGGCATAGGAGCCGCCGTAAGTCAGCCAGTCATCCTTCGCGTATGCCGTCCGTGCCAGCTCCGCGTACGGCACGTCGATCGCCTCTAGCTTTGCCGTCATCCGCGCGGGAGTGTGGCTCGATCCATTGGCCGCGCGCAGCGAACGGATATAGCCGACCAGCTCCCAGAGCTGCCGGCGCTCCAGGGGATGCGGCGCCATGGCGGTTCCGGCCACCCCATAACGGATCGTCCGGTAGATGGCCCAGGGTGTTTCCCCGTGAGTCAGGGTCCGTCCCACGAGCGCCGGCGCGCCGCTCACTGCGCCGGCGCCTGCGCTTCCGTGACACCCGGCGCACTGGGAGGCGTAGAGATTCGGGGCCGCGGCCCACTGCGCCTGGGTGAGCGGCGGCACCTGGATCAGCGGGTAGGGGTTGCGGGTGCCCGGCAGCCGCGAGAGATAGGTCTGGCCCGAGCCTGGCATCAGCATGGCGAGCAGATCGGCGAAATCGATATCCGGGATCCGTCCGCTCAGCGCGAGGGCGAGCGTCTGGACTCGCCAGCGCACCTGCTGAGTCATCGATATCGCGGTGAAAACCACAACGACCGCCACGCCCAGGGTTGCGCCGAGATGCCAACGTGGCCTGCCGCTCGGTCGCTGCCTCGTGACGACGACGGACACGCGCCCCGCGTCGATGCCGATGCCCGGTGACGGCAACTCGGCGGGATTCGCAGAACTCGCCTGCTGGAGATCCGATGAGTTGATCTCAGTGCTCAACGGCTGATACCGAGAGGTACTGTTTATTGTTGTGTCAGTGTAGCGCCATCGCGCCACACCAACGAGAGTCAGTGACGCGCGAGCCTCAGGAGATGCTTGCGCCGCGGCGCACCGGCGGCTGCCCGCACCGCGGCGGCGATCTCCTCGTAGGCGGCGTCGCGGGCGGACTTGGAGCAAAGCCGCGCGATGGCACGCGCGCTCCCCTCCGCGAGCTTGGCCGAAAGCGCGGCGTCCGTCAGCGCGCGTACCAGGCCGTCCGCGAGTCCCATGGCATCGGGTGAGGTCAGGATCGCGCAATCGACGGTCAGTAGCTGGTTGTGCACCAGGGTGTCCGTTGCCACGACCGGACGCCCCGAAGAAAGATAAGAGAGCAGCTTGCCCGGCGGGTTGATGCCGCGCACGCGTGGTGACACGAGGGCGTCCGCGGCCGCCAGATACGCGGCAATCTCGGCCTGCGGGTGCGCCCGCTCCAGGATCACCCGCCCGGCAATGCCGAGCCGCTCGGTCATGGCGCGCAGTTGGCAGATCTCGGGCTCTCCACCGCCCACCAGGAGCAGCCGCGCATCCGGTACGGACGCGAGCACCCGCGGGAAGGCCTCGAGCAGAAGATCGAGCGCCTGCAACGCCACGAAGGAGCCGGTATACACGATGAGCTTCTCTCGTGGCCCGACGCCGTGGCGAGCGCGAATCGCCGCGGTGTCCCGGCTCTGCACCCTCTCCTCGGGCTCGAAATAGTTGGTGAGCACGACGCAGAGCGCATCCGGGCAAGCCCTGCGCGCCGCTCGCGCCACGGCCGGCGAGATGGCCACTATGGCGCAGGCGCCGCTCACGCAGATCCGCTCCACCCAGGCGAAGACCGCGATCACCCAGCGGCTGCGGCTGAACTGCCAGTCGGTGATCTGCAGCGGGAGGCTCGAGTGCATGTCATAGACGAGCGGCGTGCGAAAGAGCGCGCCGGCCACCCGCGCGAGGAGCGCGGCTTCCTCGTGGGCATAGAGCGCATCGTAGCGCTGGCGGCAGAGCCGCCCGATGAGACTGACGAAGAGGAGCACGTCCAGCCAGATCTTGCGGCCCGAGGGCCCGGGGGGGAGCGAGCGGCAGAAATGCGGACCGCGCGCGCGGAACACGCGAACGTTCAGATCCGGCGGCGGCTCGCCGAGCCCGTAGGTCAGGATGTCGACCTCGTGCCCTCGCGCCAGAAGCTCGCGAGCGCGGTGATAGGCGCTGAGCGGCGTGCCCCTCGGAGCGTAGAAGGCTTGCGGAACGATCTTGAGGATGTGCATGACGTGTTCTTGTCGTATTTGCCGAAAGCGGAGCAAGCGGCACGCCCGCCTGTGTCAGACGCGCCAGTAACTCACCAGGGCCGCGCGGCTCGCCAATAGCGCCGCCGGGAACTCGGGCGAGAGAAGATACTGAAGCTCATTGCCGCGGCGGTGGCTGCCCGGCTTGCCGGCGTCCGCGGCGGCCGTGCCCGGGTGACAACAGATCTCGATGGGCTCGGCGCCGGCGGCGCGGGCACCGGCGAGGACCGCGAGAGGGCGGCCCGCGAGCAGATCGCGCAGATCGACGATGCAGGTGGGCGACCGCAGCCGTACCCCGGCGAACACCCGCGCCGCGTGGCGGGCCGCGATCTCGCGCGCCAGCATGGAGGGGCCGCGCACCCGCAGCCAGCTCGCCAACCTTGTAATTCTGACTCTCTCGATACCGAAGCGCGGTAATACGCGCGCCACGGCGGTGCAGACGATCGGCAGTTGGTGCAGGTGTTTGTGCCCGTCGAGATGCGAGACTCTAACTCCGGCATCGCGCAGCAGGCCGACCTGAGCGGCGACTTCCGCTTCGAGCTCCGGCAGCGACAGCTTCCCCGCCAGCGCGCGCGCCGCCAGCAGCCGCTTGCGCAGGAACTCGCCCTTCGAGTCCGTCAGCGTCGCGCCGCGCGTGAGCGGCCTGCCTTCGCAAAGGTTCAGATGCACCCCGAAGCTCGCCTGCTGGGCGAGCGCCGGCGCCCGGCGCAGCGCCTCGAGGCTACCCGGCATATTGACCATGACCGAGGTGCTCGTCACGACGCCGGCGACGATCGCCTGGCAGATGCCCGCGGTGATGGCCTCGGTCTCGCCGAAATCATCCGCGTGCACGATGACAGGAAGAAGGGCTGGGCGGCGGGGAGAAGGGATGACCGTCCGAGTCTGTGTTCTAAGGGGGCGCGCCGCGGACATCGCAGACAGGCGAAGCAGAAACCGTTCCCGTTGCCCTGTAGCCACAGTCGATCCGACACCTCCCCGGAGTCGTGACCTGCAGCGCAACGACGGCGGGCTCCGGGCCTGCATATTGCAGATGACGGCTTTCATGGGGATGAGAACTATCGGGATCATGGGGCGGGTGCTCGATCAGGACGATGGTCTCGGGCTCTATGCCCGCCATCTGCTCGAGCATCTGGTTCGGCTCGACTCGGGGTCGCGTTATGTGATCTTCCTGGCGAGCCCGGTAGCGCAAGGATTCCTCGCCGGGCAGAGCAACGTTGAGATGCGGCTGCTGCCCTCGCGCAACCGCCTGCTCTGGGATCAGGTGCACCTGCCGCGCGCCGCGCGCCGGCTCGGTGTCGACCTCCTCTTCAACCCGAAATTCTCGCTCCCTTTCTTCTCCCGCATTCCCGGTGTTTTCATCCTTCAGAGCTGCGACTGGTATGTCAACCCGGGGAACTATCCCTGGTGGGACAACATTTATATTCGTGCCATGCTCCCGCTTTATTGCCGCAAGGCGCGGGCGATCCTCGCGATCTCGCAGGCGGCGCTCGATGAGCTCGTCCGCCACGGGCTGAGGGTCCCGAGCGCCATCGTGACGCACGCCGGGCTCGGTCCCGGCTATACGACCGAGGCCGATCCCGAGGAGCTGCGCCGGTTCCGCAGCGACTACGCCCTGCCGGAGCACTTCATCCTCACCGTCGCCCGTGTGCTGCACAGCGGTCACCGGCGCCTGCTCGATTATCCCGGGGGCAACAACGAGCGGCTGCTGCGCGCTTACCGGGAATACCGCCGGCGCACCTCGAGCCCGCTGCCCCTCGTCGTGGCCGGCCGGCGCATCCGGGAGTACGTGCTCGCCCGCGGCTTCGGTGCTGCCGATCTCGAGGGTGTGCATTTCCTCGGGTTCGTGCCCAACGAGCGGCTGCACGCCGCCTACCGGCTCGCCGACTGCTTCGTGCTCGCCACGCTCTGCGAGAGTTTCGGGCTCCCCATCCTCGAGGCACTCGCCACCGGGTGCCCGGCCATCGTACCCAACACCTGCGCCGGTCCCGAGGTGGCCGACGGCGCTGCCCGGCTGGTCGATCCGCACAGCGAGGACGAGCTGACGCGGGCGCTGCTCGAGGTGACCGGCTCGCAAGCGCTGCGCCGAAAAATGAGTGCCGCTGGCCGCGAGCAGGCGCGCCGCTTCAGCTGGCAGCAGTCGGCTCAACGGGTGCTCGAGGCCTTCGACCTGGCGCTCGCGGGGGAGCCGATATCACGCGCAGCGGTCGCGCGGCGGTAGGGCCGGCTCAACAGCGACGGGGCCAAAAAGGGGGCGTCATGTGCGGGATATGCGGTTTCAACTGGGCCGACGAGCGTCTCATCGAGCGGATGAAGGCGCGCCTGGTGCATCGTGGGCCGGACGATCACGGCAGCTACGTGGCGGAGGGAGTATCCCTCGGTCATCGCCGCCTGAGCATCGTCGATTTGAGCGATGCGGGGCGCCAACCCCTTTCCAATGAGGACGGCACCGTCTGGATCACCTTCAACGGTGAGATCTACAACCACCTCGAGCTGCGATCGAAGCTCGAGGCCCGGGGCCACCTCTTCCGCAGCCGCAGCGACACCGAGGTGATCGTCCATGCGTACGAGGAGTACGGCCTCGATTTCGCACGGCACCTCACCGGCATGTTCGCGCTCGCCCTCTGGGATGCGCCGCGGCGGCGGCTCATCCTCGCGCGCGATCGCCTGGGGCTGAAACCCCTCTACTACACGTTGGCGGAGGGGCGGCTGCGCTTCGCCTCGGAGATCAAGGCGCTGCTCGCGGACCCGACACTCCCGCGGGCGCTGCACCGTCAGGGCCTCCTCGATCTGCTCGGATACGAGTTCGTGCCGGCACCGGCAACCCTCTTCGAAGGCGTCCGCAAGCTCCTGCCCGGTTGTCTCCTCACGCTCGAGGCCGACGGGCGCGCCCGCCTCACCCGCTACTGGTCGCTCGAGCGCCGGGAGGTCGAGCCCACCGAGGAGGCGTTGGCGGAGCTCCTCGAGCAGTCCTGCGCCGAGCACACCATGAGCGATGTGCCGCTCGGCGCCTTTCTCTCCGGCGGGATCGATTCGAGCACGGTGGTGAGCTTCCTCAGCCGCTCGCTCCCGACGGGGCTCGCGACCTTCGCCCTCGGCTATCACGAGGCCTCCTTCAGCGAGTTCGAGTATGCGCGGCTCGTCGCCGAGCACTTCCACACGAGGCACACCGAGCTCCTGGTGCGCCCGGTGGACGCGGCGGCCATCGAGAAATCGGTGTGGCACCTCGATGAGCCGACCACCGACCCCTCGAACCTGCCCTTCATGCTGATCTGTGCCGAGGCGCGGCGGTTCGTCAAGGTCTGCCTGAGCGGCGATGGGGGCGATGAGCTCCTCATGGGCTACGACCGCTTCCGCGCGAGCAAGGCCAACTCCTGGCTCGAGCGCCTGCCGCTGCCGCAACGGCAGCGCCTCTATCGCGCCGCCGCGGCCTGCCTGAGCGACAACGAGCGCAAGAAGGGCGCGCGCAACATCGTCAAGCGCTTCCTCCAGGGCGCGCTCCTCGGGGCCGACGGCGAGCACATCCGCTGGCAGTACTTCACCGACCCCGTGCAGACGGCCGCGATCCTGAAGCCCGAGTTTCTCGCCGACCTCGACCCGGATCCGTTCGCGCCGGTCAAGCGCTGGTCCTCGCAGGCACCGAGGGAGCGGGGCTCGCGCGAGCAATACGTCGAGCTCAACACGGTGCTGCCTGACAGCGTGCTCATGAAGGTCGATAAGATGTCGATGGCCTGCGGGCTGGAGGTGAGGCCGCCCTTCCTCGATCACCGGGTGGTCGAGTTCTGCTACTCGCTGCCGACGAGCGCGAAGCTTCGCGGGCTCACGACCAAGTGGCTCCTGAAGTGCGCCATGCGCGAGCGGCTGCCGCCCGGCATCGCGACGCGCGCCAAGCAGGGCTTCAGCATTCCCATGAAGAACTGGATCCGGGGCGAGCTGCTCGAGTTGACCCGCGATGAGGTGTTCTCCTCCCGCCTCATCGGCGAGCATTTCCGGCGCGAGGCCCTGGAGGGGCTCTGGCAGGCGCATCAGGCGCGCCGGCACAACCACAGCCATCTCTTCTGGACGCTGCTCAACCTCGCGATCTGGGAGAGGCAGCTCCTGCGGGGCGAGTTGCCTGCCGAAGCGCACACTCCCGCCGCCCCGGTGATGCAGGCGCCGCCGCGTCCATTTCTTCAGGCCGTCTCCTGATGTTGAGAGCGCTGCTGCGCTCGCCGTCGTTGCGCGCCGGCGCGGCGATGGGCTTGGGTGGCCTCTGTTTCACGGTCGGCGGGCTGATATTCGCCCGAGTGCTCCCCACGTGGGAATACGGTCTCGTGTCCCTGGTGCTCGGCATCGTCTCGGTGGCGGGCAATACCGCCCCGCTCGGCCTCGATCAGGTTGTGGGGCGCCACGGCATCCGGCTCAATGGCAGGTGGCGGCGCGCCAGCCTCGGCGCATCCGCGGCGACGGCGCTGGCCACCGCTCTGATCGGCGGCCTCGTCTACCACTTGGCCCCGGCGCTGATCGCGAGCGTCGCGGTGATCACTCTCACGCTCGGCATGACGCAGTCGGTGGCCGCGCACTTTCAGGGTCAGCGGCAATTCGGTATCGCGGTCTGGGTGCTGCAGCTGATGAACGGTGCGATCCTCGTCATCGCGCTGGTCGCGGCCGCCGTCGATCTCGATACGGCGACCGGAGTTTGCGGCCTGATGGCGCTCGCCGTGCTGTTGGCCGCGATCGTCGTTTGGTGGCTGCAGCGGCGCGAGGGGGTGACGGCCCGGGCGCAGCCCTCTCCCTGGGCGATGCGCGGCGAAGCCCTGTCGCTCGCGACCATGCAGGCGGCCGGCTCGATCTTCCTGCAGCTCGAGCGCCTGTTGGTGGGGCCGCTGGTGGGGCTCCATGACCTCGCGGTCTTCGGCGTCCTCGCGGCACTCGTCAGCTCGCCTTTCCGACTGCTGCAATGCGCGGTGCAATTCACGCTGATCCCGCGCTTGCGCGTGGCCGAGGATGTGCGAGCGCGCCGGACCCTCGTCTGGCGCGAAGGCGCCATGATGGCCGTGCCGCTCGTCATGGGCTCCGCGGCCATCTGGTTCCTGGCGCCGCTGCTCGCGCACTGGCTGCTGGCAGGCCGCTACGATCTCAGCGCGGCCCTGATCACGGTGATGCTCATCTCCGGTTGGTTGAAGCTCCTCAATGCCTTCCTGACCTCGGTCATCGTCGGCTGCGGCGAGGAGCGGCGCCTGGGATGGCTCAGCGTCGTCTGTTGGGTGACCCTTGGCATCAGCACCGCCGGCGCCTTCGCCGGAGCTCCCTGGGGATTCGTCGGGGTGCTCTACGGCATCGCGATGGGCTGGCTGGCGCGCTGTCTGCTCACGTTGTGGCTGGCCCTCGGCTACCTCAACGAGTCGCGCCCGTACCTGCGGATCACTCCACAGCCAAAGTAGCTCGCCTGCCGGGCTGAGCCGCGGGCGCGGCCGCGGCCGAGGGAGCGCCCCTTGCGATGCAGTCGAGCTCATGCACGGGAACAGGATAGCGAAGGCACTCTATCGCTCGGCGTCGCTGCGCACAGCCGCCGTCATGGGGATCGGGGGCATCGGGTTCAGCCTGGGGAGCCTCCTGCTCGCGCGAGTGATGCCGACGCAGGAATACGGGGTCGTGGCGCTCGTGCTCGGGATCGTCGCCGTGGCCGGGCTCACCGCACCTCTCGGGCTCGATCAGATTGCGGCACGGCGCGGCGTCCGGCTCGATGCCGGTTGGCGGCGTGCGGCATTGACTGCCTGTGGGATCACGGCGGTGGGCGCAGCAACGGTCGCTGCCCTCGTCTATCACCTCTCGCTCGCCGTCGCGGTGAGCGTGGCGCTGATCACGTTCACCCTGGGCGTCGCGCAGACGGCGGGTGGGCACTTCCAGGGCCGGCAGGAGCTGCGCACGGCAGTCTGGTTGGTGCAGCTCCTCAATGGCGCGCTGATGCTGGCCGCGCTTCTGACTGTCACTCTCCGGCTGACCACGGCAAGCGCCGTCTGCGCTCTGATCGCCGCTATCGCCGTTCTCACAGCCATCGTCGTCTGGCTGTTCGTTCAGCGTCGGGAAGGCGCGGGAGATCGCCAGCCGACCCCGTGGGGACTGCGTCGGGAGGCCATGTCACTGCTTGCAGTGCAGACCGGCAACGCGGCTTTCATGCAGGCCGAGCGCCTGCTCATCGGACCTGTCATCGGGCTGCACGATCTCGCCGTCTACAGCGTGCTCGCGGCCCTGGTCAGCTCACCGTTCCGGCTGCTGCAATCCGCGGTGCAATTCACGTTGATGCCCACCCTGCGCCTGGCGGCAGACGCCCGCGCCCGCCGTGCGAAACTCGCACGCGAGGCCGGACTGGTGTTCGCCATCGTCACCGCGGGCTCCGTGGCCATCTGGGTGCTCGCCCCGCCGGTCGCGCGCTGGATGGTCGCCGGGCGCTATGCGCTCTCGCATGCGCTCATCGCGGCGGCGCTCGTTTCGGGATTGTTCAAGGTGCTGAGCGGCTTCCTGACGGCGGTGGTGGTGTCCTGCGGCGAGGAGCGCCGCCTGCGATGGCTGAGCCTCGCCTGTTGGGGCTCGATCGGTATCAGCGTCGCCGGGGCGTTCTTCGCGGCGCCCTGGGGACTCGTCGGCGTGTTGTATGGCATCGCGGCCGGATGGCTCGTCCGTTGCGGGGTCGCCGCCTGGCTTGCATTGCCCTATCTCAACGAGCGCGTCAGGGCGCGTCTGGCGCGCGAAGTCAGCCTGCGGCCAAGCCCGCGATGACCTCGCGCGCGCCACCCGGAAGGTCGGTCTTCGGCTCGAAGCCGAGGCCCGCCCGCGCGGCGCCGATGTCGAACGCGTTGTCGTTCTCGAAGAAGGCGAGAGTGCGGCGCGAGAGCGGCGGCTCCGCGCCGACCACGGCGCTCACCTGCTCCGCCGCCCAACCGGCCGTGAGTCCCAGCCAGCGCGGCGCGTGCCATGCGGGAGGCGGCACGCGCAGCGCCCGCGCGAACTCCCCCACCATCTCCTCCACCGTCATCCAGCGCGGGCCGGCGATGTTGAACGTGCGGCCTCCGATCTCCGGACCGGCCGTCGCGGTGAGCTCCAGGGCGACGAGCAGGTCGTCGATGTAGATCGGATGGCGCAGGTTGTGGCCGCGGCCGATGAAGAAAAACCGGCGCTTGCGCAGCGAGCCGATGAGCTTGCGCGTGCGCGGGCAGCCGACTCCGTAGACCCACGAAGGCCGCACGATCACGAGGTCGAGGCCCGCGCGGCGGGCGGCTTCGCTCGCGGCACGCTCGCCGGCGGCCTTGGTACGCTCGTACTCGTTCTCGGGATGGAGCGGCGCATCCTCCGCGGCCGGCGGGTGTGCGACATGACCGTAGACCCCGACGCTGCTCACCTGCACGACACGGCGCACGCGCGCCGCGGCGCTGAGCTCGATGAGTTGCTCGAGCGCGCGCACATTGACGGATTCGAACTGCTCCGGGCTCGCATGCACATCGAGATGCACGCTCGCCAGGTTGAATACGGTGTCGATGCCGGCGAGCGCTGCCGCGAGGCCCCGCGGCTCGCGGATGTCCTGCACTCTGAAATCGACGCCCGTCCCCTCGCCTCGCGCCGGCGGATGCACGTCGATGGCTCTGACCTCGAACCCACGGCCGGCGAGATACGGCGCGAAATGCGAGCCGACGAACCCCGCCGCGCCGGTGACGAGCACGCGCCGCATCACTTGCGCGCCGCCACCGCGACCGCATAGCCGCCGCGGCCCGGGATCAACCGGTCGAGGAGCGAGAAGAAGTACATGAACGGATAGATGAGCGAATACAGGCGGTATTCCCGGCGCACCGCCTCGAGCTCCTTGCGCGAGGTCGGCGCGATGGTGCCCTCCATCACCGGCGGGTGCTCCTTCTTGCGCGCCAGCACCTTCACGTAGCCGAAGTTGATGACGAGCTCGGCGAGCTCGGTGAAGAAGCGCGAGTAGCCGCCGCTCGCGAACGGGCGCATGTCGATGGAGCGGAACATCCCCTCGAGCTCGCGGATGCGGTAGCCCTGCACCACGTGGCCGTAGGTCGCCGGGCCCATCCCGATCACCCGCTTCAGTAGAGCAACCGGCAGCCGCGTATCGCCGTTCGGCGTCGTGATGATCCCGAGTCCGCCCGGCGCGAGCACCCGCCCGATCTCCCGGTTGAGGCCGCTCAGGTCGGCGAAGTGCTCGTGCACGTCGATGACGATCACCACATCGAAGGCGCCGTCGGCGAAGGGAAAGCGGTTGATGTCGACGTGCGCCACCGGATCGCCGAGGAACTCGGCCATCTCCTCGATACCCTGCGGGTAGACCTGACCCCAGCTCCAGTGCCCGCCGGCCGCGCGGAAGTGATGGTTCATCGCGCCGTTGTTGTCGTGACCGGAGATGAGGAGACATTGCTTGCCCGCCACGGGACCGAGGAGCCGCATCAGGAGCTGCACCTTCTGCCGCTTCTTCAGCGACTTGGCGTACATCTGCAGCTGCCAGGGCGTCTCGCCGCTCCTGGGCGCCGGCGGCGCGCTGATGGGGCCGGCGGCAAGGGGGCTCGTGGTCGTGGTCATCGGTTGCTCCTCGATTCAGGCTGCGGCAGGCTCCAGGTCGCACACCAGGGGCCCGCGAAAGCTCGCGAGCTGGCGCGCCGCTTCGTCCACCTGGGCGCCGGTCTCCTTGGTGCTCCAGCGCAGCTCGCGCGCGAGCGTCGCGGCGCAGGCGGTGAGCGCCGGCCGGTCGAGCGCCCGGCTGAGATAGAGTTGGGTGCGGCGCATCACGACGTCCGGGAGGCGCACGGCCATCTCCGCGCGCGCCGCATACGCGATCTGGGCGTGCACCACCGGCAGATCCGGCACCACGCGCGCGGTCAGCGCGGGCTCCGCGGCCATGAGACGCAGGACGTGCCGGTGCGCCGCGCCATAACACTGCTCGAGATGCGCTTGCACCGCGCCCTCGAGGGGCGGAACGCCTCGCGGACCCGCGAAGAAGGCGCTCGCCATGGGCGCGAGCTTGCGCGGACGCCGCACCGGCTCTTCGGCTGCGCCGAGCCGGCGGCAGGCGGTCCTGACGGCCCGTGCGGCGATCGCGGGCGCCGTGGTCCATTTGACCCCAACGATGGACACGAGGCCGGTGAGCCCGGCCGGCTCGTGATCGATCACCTGCGGGTCACGCTCGAGCGCGACTTCGGTGCCGCAGTTGTCCTCCTCCTCCGGCAGGAGGCCGGCGAACACCCCGCGCACGTCCGCGGCCGCGAGGCGGTGGACACCCAGCACCGTGTTGAGATCGCTCACGAAGGCGAGCACCTCTTCGCGCATGACGCCGCTCGCGCGCGTGGCGGGATCGCAGCGCAGATGCCGGGTGCCGATGAGTGAGTAACCGTTCCACGGCAGTATGAAATAGGTACTGCGGGCGCCGCCCCGCGTGGGCACCGTGAGCCCGATACCGTCGCGAAACGGCAGCGGCCGGGTCAACAGGTTGAAGGCACGGGAGGCCCGGAACAGGGGCTCTTTGGGCCTCCCCGCCCCGGCGGGCAGCCAGTCCTCGACCCAGGGTCCCGCGGCGTTGATGACGAGTCTCGCCTGTAGCTCGAGCTCCCGTCCCGAGAGCTCATCGCGCACATGCACGCCGCGGATGCGGGCGCGATGCGCCAGAAGGCCCGTGGCGCGCACGTAGTTGGCCACGTGGGCGCCGGCATCGACGGCGGCCGAGACGACTGAAAACAACAGCCGCTCCGTATCCAGGCAGACCCCGTCGTACCAGGCCGCGGCGCCATTGCAATCCGGCAGGTGCAGGCCCGGGAGCGCGGTGCGCGCCGCGCTCTCGCTGAGCAGCGCGCCGCGCGGCAGGCGGCGGTCTTCGCGTACGCCGCGATTGCGGTCGGCGCTCAGCACGTCGTTGATCCAGAGGGCGCTGCGCATGACGAGCGGGCCGCGCAGACCCTGACCGTGGGTGGGCAGAATGAAGCGCAACGGCCGGGTGAGGTGCGGCGCCAGACGCAGCCATTCCCGGCGCTCGCGGATCGACTCGCGCATGCGCCCGAGGTCGAGGCGCTGCAGGTGGCGCAGTCCGCCGTGGAGCGTGCGCAGGCTGTTGCCCGAGGTCGCGCTGCCGAAGTCGCCGGCCTCGATCAGCGCGACCCGCAGCCCCCGCAGCGCCCCTTCCCAGGCCGCGCAGGCGCCGTAGATGCCGCCGCCGACCACCACGAGGTCGTAAAGCGTGCTCGAGAGGCGGGTGAGGTTACGCAGCATGGTCGCGGACTCCCGGCAGCGCGACGCCCGCCTCGAAGCGATCGCGCCAGAGCTGAAAGACCATGAGCGCCCAGAGAAGATGACTGTGGTTGTGCGTCCCGGTCTCGTGCTCGCGCATCAGCCGCGCGACGTAGCGGGCATCGAACAGTCCCTCCGCGGCGAGGCTCTGCGGACTGAGGAGCTCGTGCATGAGCCCGTTCCACTCGTGCGCCAGCCAATGCTTCATCGGCATGCTGAAGCCCTCTTTGCCGCGCCCCAGCACGGCCTGCGGCAGCGAGTCGGCGAACGCGCGCTTCAGGATCCACTTGCGCTCGCCGCCGCGGACCTTCAGGTGCGAGGGGATGGCGAGGGCGAGGTCCACCACTTCGTTGTCGAGGTACGGCACCCGCGCCTCGAGCGAGCTCGCCATGCTCATTGCGTCCACCTTGGCGAGGATGTTCTCGGGCAGGTAGAGCTTGAGGTCGCAGCGCATCTGGGCCGCGAGGCGATCGGCGCCGGCGTCCTCGAGGACGTCGCGCACGAGCTTCTCGGCGGCGCCTACGGCCTCGGCGTGGAATTCCCGTGTGTAGAGGCGCGCGCGCTGCTCTTTCCGCAGGAACATCATCCAGCGAAGGTGTTGCCAGTCGGCGGGCAGCCGCGCCCCTTCGAGGAAGCGGCGCAGCTCGTTCGCGAGCCCGCGCTTGCCCTTGCCGAGGGGCAGGCCGCGCGCCAGCCACTCCGCCGCCGCGCGCACCGGCGCCGGCTGCCAATCCAACAGGCGTGCGCTCAGGCGGTCGGCGCGATAGGTGTCGTAGCCGCCGAAGAGCTCATCGCCCCCGTCGCCGCCGAGCGCCACCGTCACCCGGCGACGCGCGATTGCCGCCACGAGCAGAGTCGGGAACACCGAGAAGTCGGCGATCGGCTGATCGAGTTGGGAGAGCACCTGCGGCAAGAGCGAGCGGTAGTCCGGAGTCAGGATCTCCTCGTAGTGGCGCGTGCCGCAGTGCGCGGCGACCGCGCGCGCATGGCGTAGCTCGCTGTAGGTGGGATCGCCGAAGCCGATGGAGAAAGTGAGCGGCGGGGTGGGCGACACTTCTCTCATGGCGGCGACGAGGATCGAGGAATCGATACCGCCGGAAAGAAACGCCCCGAGCGGGACATCGCTCGCGAGCTGCCGCCGCACCGCCCCGAGAAGCGTCTGGCGGACCTGCGTAGCGAGCTCCACCGCGTCCCGCACGGGCGCCGGCTCGCCCGCGGGAAGCGACCAGAACCGGCCCTGGTGGAGCTTGCCGCCGCTCAGGGTGAGCCAGGATCCGGGGGCGAGCTTTCTGACATCCCGGAAGAGCGTCGTCGGACTCGCGGTGTACTCGAACGTCAGGAGTTGGTCGACCCCGAGTGGATCGATGGCGCGCGAGGAGCCTCCAGCTGCGAGGATGCATTTGACCTCGGAGCCGAAGCAGAGAGTGCCGCCGCGTAGACTGTAGTAAAGCGGCTTGATTCCCATCCGGTCGCGCGCGAGCAGCAGGCGCTTGTGCGCGCTGTCCCAGAGAGCGATGGCGAACATTCCGTTCAGACGCGCGAGGAACGCGAGGCCATGCTCCTCGTAGAGCCGCGGGATCACCTCGCTGTCGCCCGTGCCGCGCAAGCGATGGCCCTTGGCGAGGAGCTCGGCGCGCAGCTCGCGGTAGTTGTAGATCTCGCCGTTGAAGACCGCATGCACGGTGCCGGCCTCGTTGCTCACCGGCTGATCGCCGGTGAGGAGGTCCAACACGGCGAGCCGCCGCATGCCGAGGCCTATCCCCGGCTCGACGTGCACGCCCTCACCGTCCGGCCCGCGATGGCGGATCACATCGCACATCGCGCCGATCAGCTCGCGCGAGGGGGTGCTTCCACGGGTGGCCACTCCGGCGATGCCGCACATGCTCGTCCCTTCAGGCGCGCAGCCGTTTACGCAGCTGCATGCCGATCTGGTTGCGCACGAAGCGCCAGGGCGGCTCCAGAGTCGCAAACCGCTCGAGCGGCGCGCCATGCTGCGTCAGGGCGCGCAAGAGACTCTTACCCGGCCGCTCGGGGTCGAGGTCGACCGCGACCCTGAAACCCATGCGGCCTACCTTGTCGATGTCGTGCGGGAACGGCAGCGGGTCGGTCCCGGGCAGGTCGCGCACGCCCAGTCGGGCCGCGTGCGCGAAGTGCTGCGGATAGCCCCAGAAGACCGGCCGTCCGCCTTCATCCCCGAGAAACAGCGTCGGCTTTCTGAACTCCTCCACCAGCTCGTTGAGCAGCCGGCCGCGGCGGAAGAACCACTTGCCGGGTCCCCACGGGATGACCCGCGGCACGCCGAGCGCATCCGCCTCCCGCAGCACCTCGCGGATCGGCCGGCCGTCGGCAAAGCGGTGTGTGGTGCCGAGAACGAGGACTTCGAGGCCCTCCCGGCAGGCCACCTGGCGGCCGGCCACGATGAAGAGCTCCCGCTGCGCATGCCGGGCCACCACACTGATGGGCTCCGCCGTGGGGGCGACCGACCAGCGCCGCAGGCGTAACGCCCCACCGCCGTCGCTCGCCGGTTGTCCCCCGGCCAGCGCCCGCAGCGCGCCGAAGCAGTCATCCGGCGCGCACTCGGCGAGCAGGAGGAAGCAGGCGAGGCGCGCGCCACGATCCGCCGCGGCGCTCGCGGCAGCCAGATTTTCGTAGGCATTCTGCAGCAGGTCATCAGGGTCGTAGCACGGGTGCAGGTGCACGTGCGCATCGACGCAGGCGATGACATTGGCCATAGGTACGGCGCCTCGAAGCAATGTTCGGACCCGCTGAAGGCCCAGGCGGCCCGTCCTTGCCGGACGGGTCGCGTCACTGGAAATTTGCCAGTGCGAGGGCGCTTCGCGGATACTGGGCGTTCTGTCAAACCCGTGCGGAGGTGCTCGTGTCCCTGCCCAAGAACAATCCGGATCCCTCGCGCCGCTCCTTCCTCGCGACTGCCGCCGTAGCGGCATCGGCAGCACTGGTGGGGCTCAAGCCGCCCGCCGCCCGGGCCGCGGGCGAGAGCCTGCCGCATCTTTCCGAGAGTGACCCGCTCGCCAAGTCGTTGGGCTATCAGTCGAACGCGCAGAACGTCGACAAGTCGAAATTCCCGACGTACAAGCCCGGCGAGCGCTGCGGAGAGTGCCGCTTCTTCCAGGGCACGCCCGGGGAGAAGTCGGGCTACGGCGGCTGCCAGATTTTCGCCGGCTACGCGGTGAACGCCGACGGCTGGTGCGCTTCCTTCAACGCCAGAGGCTGATTTCGCGCACTTTAGGGGCGCTCACCCGTGGCCGGGGAGCGCCCTGTTTGTTCCCAGCCTCGCCGCCCGCGCCCACGCCGACGGTGTCATGCCTGCCCGCTATATCCAAATCGCCCCGCGTGTGCGCGCTCCGCCGCCGCCCGGGACTAGAATAGCGCGCACCATGAAATCGATACCCAACACGAGGTCCGTCATGTCACTGCGAATCGGCGATCAGGCTCCCAACTTCACGGCCGATACGACCCAGGGTCGCATCGACTTTCACGAGTGGATCGGCAACGGCTGGGCCATTCTCTTCTCGCATCCGAAGGACTTCACCCCGGTATGCACCACGGAGCTCGGCTACATGGCTCGCCTGAAGCCGGAGTTCGAGGCCCGCCAGACCAAGATCCTCGGTCTGAGCGTCGACCCGGTCGAGGATCACACGCGCTGGTCGAAGGACATCGAGGACACCGCGGGCGTCCCGGTCTACTACCCGATGATCGGTGATCCCGAGCTCAAGGTCGCGAAGCTATACGACATGCTGCCGGCGGAGAGTGCCGGGCAGGCCGAGGGCCGTACGCCGGCCGACAACGCCACTGTGAGATCGGTGTTCATCGTCGGTCCCGACAAGAAGATCAAGCTGATCCTCACTTACCCGATGAGCGTGGGCCGGAATTTCGACGAGGTGCTGCGTGCGCTGGATGCCATCCAGTTGAGCGCCAAACACAACGTCGCGACGCCGGTCAACTGGAAGCGCGGCGATGATGTCATCATCCCGACCTCCATTCCTGACGCGGAGGCTAAGTCGAAATTCCCGGCGGGCTGGAAGGCGCTGAAGTCTTACCTGCGACTGACGCCGCAACCGAAGTAAGAGAACGGCTCCGGGGGGCGTCTTGCGCCCCCTCGGCTCAGCTCAGGGGCCGAACCCTTCCGCCGGCGGCGGGGTTCCCGTTCCCTTCGGTCCACATCCCTGCGTCCAGGTCACCTTCCGGATGATCCCGTCCGCATCGGTGTGGACCGTCACGGCGCACCCGCCCCAGTTGTACTGATTGAAGAGCCACGTGGCCGCCTGTCCCCGACCCGCGCTGCGCAGCTCCCAGGCCGTGCTCCAGTGCATCTCCAGCTCGGCCAGCGGCTTGCCCACGTAGCCGGCGGCGGTATCGGAGGGATAGTGCTGCGGTGGCGTGGCGCAGCCGGTGAGGAGCAGAGCTGCCGTGAGGCCGCTGAGAGGTCCCGGGGGATTTCGCATGGCGTAAGGATGCCTGAGTTTGCGCGCCGAGGGAGCCTCCCGGCGGCCGTTATCGCAGCAGCGCCTTCTGCGCCGCCCAGGCCGTCAGGAGCGCGAGCAACACACTCGCGGCCAGGGCGAGCGCGGCGCGGTGCTTCTCGCGGCTGACCAGATGCTGGCCATCGAGGGGCGCGATGAGGAAGGGCTCGCCGTGCGTGGTCTGCCCGACGACACTCACCCGCGCTTCCCGGGTGGCGAGGGTCGACTCGACCTGCTCGCGCGCGGCGGCACGCACGGCCTCCCATTCCTCGGCGCTCAACTGCCCGTCGTGATCGCGGTCGAACTTCGCCAGCAGCGCCGGCTGGTCGTGCTTCCAGCCGACCACGATCTTGCCGACCTCCTGCTCGATGGAGGCGACGACCGAGCGCGAGCGCAGCTCCCCGAGCACGGTCAGGTGCGCGCCCGTGCCGATCACCCGCTCCGTGTAGCGGTAGCTGCGGTCGGAGCTCAAGCCGCGCGCCTGCAGATCGGGCAGGCAGGTGGGCCGCGGGGCCTCGCCGTACCAGATATCGCGCGATGTCGGTGTCACATCGGCCCCCACGGGCCCGACCAGACACTCCCCGTCCTTGTCCCGCAGTGAGAACGGCGCCACGCTGGTGGCGCTGTCGGTGACGTGCCACTCGTCGCGGTTGTTGGCGGTCCTTTGGCGGCGCTCGATCTTGTAATCCCACCACACGCAGGGCCGTCCGCTGAGTGGAGCGCTGATCGGCCCTTCGGGAGGCGGTCCCGCCTCGCCCTCCAGGTGCACGTAGCCCTGCGCGGCCGAGCGGATGTGCGCGAGCGGCGTATCGGCCGCGAACCGATCGCGGCGCAGGCTGAGGAAAACCCGGGAGACGGCGTAGGCCGTGCCGGCCCCGAGCAGCACCGCGAGCCCGAGGAAGCGCGGATCGAGCGCCTGCGGAGTCATTTGCCGAAGGCCAGGCCTATGTTGACATCCGCCGTCTGCGCGGCATCGAACTTCAGGAGGCGCGCCGGCGCGAAATTGAACAGGCTCGCGATCATCGCATCGGGGAACGTCTCGATGCGGACATTCTGCGCGTTGGCGGCATCGTTGTAGATCTCGCGCCGGTCGGCGATGGCGGTCTCGAGCGCGCTGATGCGCGCGGCGAGGTTGCGGAACATCGTGTCGGCCTTGAGGTCCGGATAGCGCTCCGCGACCGCGTAGAGGTTGGCGAGGCCGCTGCGCAGGACGCCTTCCGCGGCGCTGACGGAGGCGACATCCCCGGAGTGGCGCGCGGCCTCCACCTGGGACCTCGCCTGAGTGACCCGCTCGAGGGTCTCCCGCTCGTGCTGCATGTACTGCTTGCAGACATCGACGAGCTTCGGCAGCTCATCGTGCCGCTGCACCAGCAGGACATCGATGTTGGACCAGGCGAGCTTGACCTCGTTGCGCGTGCGCACGAGGCCGTTGTACATCGTGGCGGTGTAGCCGATCAGGAGCACCACGATCAGGAGGAAGATGATCAAGCCGGTCATAACTCACCCCGAATCCGGCGTCCGGCGCCGGGCATAACCACGGCGCAGTCTCCCAGACACCCCCCGCGGGCCGCCATCGGCAGCTCCTGGAATTGTGCGCGCGGTAGCACTTCCCCATCCGGGGATGTGACGCCCCAGGCACTTTCCCCCGGGGCGGGTGCGCTGGAGCGGCTGCGCAAGTTGGCGCACAATAGGCGCTAGAAAGAACCTCGCTCCAGTCGAGGTAGGGGCGCGCTATGCTGCTCCGGCGGTTCTTCGGGCCACGGCCTCGAGCGGGGGCGCGCCGCCCGTTTGCCTCATTCGGGCCGCCCATGGCCCTCAGCTGGGTGCTCCTCGCCTATGCCGCGGTGGCCGTGGCGGCGGGCACCGCCTTCGCGGCGCTGCGGATCCATGCCGACTACCTGGAAGTGATCCGGGACGAGGCCGACAGCCTCAGAGGTGTCGCCGCGGCCCTGACGAGCGCCACGGAGGCGATGCTCGATGACGGGATGGGCGATGCATCGGCGGGAGCGAGCGAGGTCCGCGCCGCGGGGGGGCTCGATGGCCTCTCCTCGAGGGCGGTCGGCTCCATGCTGCAGCGCCAGCTCGCGGGTGGCGAGTATGTGCGTTACCTGTTCCTCGCGGATTCGGGACGCTTCGTCCTGGCGGGCCGCAATACCGTAGTCGATGACCGCAGCGCACCGCGATATCTGGCCGGGCTGGCCGGCGCCGACCGGGTCTGGGTCGGCGCTCCGTTGCGCGATCCCGCGGATCGAGCGCGCTGGGTGGTGCCGATCGCGCGGCGGGTGCACACCGGCCCGGCCGCGAGCGGCTGGGCGGGCGCGCTCTTCAGTTTCGCCGACCTCGAGCAAGTCAACCGACACGCCGGACTTGTTGCGAGTCAGCAGGGGTTGGTCGCATTGGACGGAACCGTGCTGGCGAGTGTCGGCGACCGGCGCACCGGCCGCAATGTCGGTCAAAGCGAGCTCTTTCGCCGCGGCGTCAGCGACCGGCCGAGCGGCGGGATCGTCACGGGTCGGGCGGCGTTCACGCCGGCGCACATGATCTACGCTTTCTATCCGCTGCCGAGCTTGCACAACTACCCCATCTACGTGGCCGCCGGCCAGAGCGAGGATGTGGTGCTCGCCGGCTGGCGCCTGCGGCGCCGGCAGATGATTGCCGCGACCGCCGCCTTCAGCGCGCTCGTGCTCATCCTGACTGCCTTCCTCGGTCACTACATGCGCGCGTTGCGCACCCGGGAGCGTGACTACAGCGCCCTGGTCGATAGCGCCCGCTTCGCGGTGTTGCTGCTCGAAGGCGATCGCTTCATCGATGCCAACCGCACCGTGGCCGTCATGTTTGGTCTCGAGAGCGAGCGCGCCGCCATCGGGCTCACACCCTGGGATCTTTCTCCGGAGCTGCAGCCGAACGGGCGCCCCTCGAGGGAGTTCGCGCTCGAGCGGATCCGGACGGCGGCGCGGGAAGGCGGCAGCACGTTCGAGTGGCTGCACAAGCGCCTGGACACGGGCGAGTCGTTCCCGGCGGAGGTCGACCTCTCGAGCTTGAGCGGCGAAGGCAGCACGCTGGCGCTCGCTCTGGTACACGATGTCACGATGCGCAAGCGCGCCGAGGAGGAGCTGCGGCGGGTCTCGGCCGAGCTGCTGCGGCTCGAGGACGAGGAGCGGCGGCGGATCGGGCGGGATCTGCACGATTCCACCGGCCAGTCGCTCGCGGCGCTGGAAATCGAGCTCACCCAGCTCGGGCGCGAGTCGCAGAGCCTCGCTCCGTCCGGCCGCGAGCAGCTCGAGCGCTGCGTGCGCCTCGCCCACCAATGCTCGGCCGAGATCCGCACGGCCTCCTACCTGCTGCATCCGCCGCTCCTCGATGAGCTCGGACTCTCGAGCGCGTTGCGTTGGCTGGCGGACGGCCTGCGGGCGCGCAGCGGGCTCGAGGTGCGGTTGCAACTACCCGAGCAGGTGGATGGCGCCGCGCCCGAGGAGGAGCTCGCCCTCTTTCGCGTTGCGCAGGAGGCGCTTACCAACGTGCAGCGCCATTCCTCGAGCCCGTGGGTGGCGATCCGGCTGCGGGCGGAGACGGCGAGCCTCGTGCTCGAGATCGAAGACGCCGGGCGCGGCATCGCCGCCTCGCAGACGGCCGATCCCGACTCCTCCGGCCGCTTCGCCGGAGTCGGTGTTGCCGGGATGCGCGAGCGCATCCGCCAGCTCGGAGGGACCTTCAGCGTCGATTCGACCGAGGCAGGCACGCTGGTCCGCGCCTGCATACCGCTCTCGGGCCGCAGTGGCGGCCCCCGCGGGCGCGAGGATCCGCGCGCCCAACGGGCGATCGCCTCTTGAAGCGAGTGCGCATCCTGATCGCGGACGATCACGAGGTCGTGAGGAAGGGCATTGCCGCGCAGATCGCGCAATGTCCCGGCTGGGAGGTGATCGCGGAAGCGACCAACGGACGCCATGCGGTGGAGCTCGCCGTCAACCTCAAGCCCGATCTCATCGTGCTCGATTTCTCCATGCCCGAGTTGAATGGCCTCGCCGCGGCGAGGCGCATCCTCGCGGCGCTGCCCGAGGCGCGGACCCTCATCCTGACCGTCCACGAGTCCGAGCAGGTCGTGCGCGAGGTGCTCGCGGCCGGCGCTCGCGGCTATGTCCTGAAGTCGGATGCCGGCCGCACTCTGATAGCGGCCCTCGAGGCGCTGCTCGCCGGCGGCACCTTCTTCACGCCCAAGGTCGGCAAAATGGTGCTCGACGGGTATCTGCGCAACCCCGCCGGCGGCGAGAGCGCTCCCGCCTGGGCGCTCTCGGCGCGCGAGCGGGAGATCGTGCAGCTCCTCGCCGAGGGCAAGAGCAACAAGGAAGTGGCGTGCGCGCTCGGGATCAGCGTCAAGACGGCCGAGACCCACCGTAGCAACATCATGCGCAAGAGCGGCTTCGGCTCCCTCGCCGAGCTGGTGCGCTTCGCCATCCGCAACCGCATCATCGAGCCCTGAAGCCTCTACAGATTCTCCCCGGGCGGAATACCCGATTCCCGCGATTGGCCGTGTGCGTCCTTACCGTTATGGTAGCGATCACACCGCCGCGCCGGAATTCGTCCCCAGGGCTCCCCGTGATCAGCAGCGTCGATCCCTTCATCGCGGCCCTTGCGGCGTGTGTCGCGGGTCTTGCCTGTCACGGATGTGTCTCCGGCGCCGTGTGGGTATCGACCGCCCGCCCGCGATGCACCGTACGCCTCATCATCGGCAATACCCTGGCGCTCGGGCTCGGCGTCTGGTCGGCTTGCACGCTCGAGGCCCTGGCGCTCGGCCCCGGAAGCGGCCCCGGCCGCGGACTCACCTGTTGGATCGTGCCGCTCGCCCTCGCTTGCGTGGGCCAGCTCTGCGCTCTGGTCTTCGTTGCGGGTCGCGAGCCTGACCTGCCCGCCATTGCCGGCAGCGCACTCGCCTTTGCGGGCGCCGTCGCCGAGACCCAATGGTCGACCCTGCGGACCGCCGGGGGCCTGCTCGACTCGACGGCGGCGCGCGCGTTGGCAGCCGGCGGCCTGCTCCTTGCCTTCAGCGGGTTCGCGGCGGCCCTCTGGCTGGCATTCTGCCGGCGCGGCGGCAGCCGGCGCTTCGGGACTCCTGCGCGCGTCGCATTCGCCGTGCTGCTCGCCATCGCCGTCCTCGCGCTCGGTGTCGGCATGCCGCACGAGGCGCACGCGCCGCAGCCCGCGGGCAACCTGCTCGCCGCGCGCCTGCTCGCCGTGGCCATCGCCTCGGTCGGCGGTACCGCGCTTATCATCAGGCAGCTCATCGCCCTCTACCAAAACGAGCTCGAGCAGCGCGCCGACCGCAGCCGGCACGACCTGGCGGAAGCCCATGCCCGGCTGCACCACATCGCCACCCACGATCCGCTGACCGGCCTTCCCAGCCGGAATCTCATCAAAGAGCGGCTCGCCCGATCGCTCGCCGAGAGACATCACCCGGGGCGCACCATCGCGGTCGCCGCCCTCGACCTCGATCGCTTCAGCGCCATCAACCATTCCCTCGGCCACGGGGTCGGCGACGGCGTGCTGGTGGAGATCGCCCATCGGCTGGAATCGGCGGTGCCGACGCCGCACACGCTGGCGCGGGTGGGCGGTGACTCCTTCGCACTCCTGATCGACAGCATGAGCGCGCGATTGGAGGCGCACGCCATCACGAGCGCCATGGTGGCATCGCTCGAGCAGCCGTTCATCGTGCATGGTGAGGAGATACGCGTCAGGCTCAGCATCGGGGTGAGCGTATGTCCGGACGATGCGCGGCGCGGAGATGATCTACTCGCGCACGCGGAAGCCGCGCTGGTTACTGCCAAACGGAACGGCGGCGGGCGGGTGCTCTTCTTCGAGCCGAGCATGTCGGACTCCATGCGCGAGCGGCTCGCGCTCGAGAACGACCTGCGCCGCGCGCTCTCGGCGCACGAGTTCGAGATCCACTACCAGCCGCAGATCTCGACGCGTACGGGCCGGATTCTCTCGGTCGAGGCGCTGCTGCGCTGGCGTCATCCGCGCAAGGGCCTGATCGCGCCGAGCTCCTTCATCCCGCTCGCGGAGCAGACCGGACTCATCGTGCCGCTCGATGCCTGGGTGCTGCGGGAAGCCTGCCGGCAGGCGCGCTCGTGGATGACGGAGGACGGACTCAACCTCAAAGTCGCCGTCAACCTGTCGGCAATGCAGTTTCGCTGCCCCGAGGTCCTCGACACCATCGTCTCGGCGGTGAACGGGGCGGGACTCGAGCCGCGGACGCTGGAGATCGAGCTGACCGAGAGCGCGCTGATGGTCGACCCGGAGCGATCGGCGTCGGCGCTGAAGCTCCTGCGCTCGATGGGGGTCAGCATCGCGATCGACGATTTCGGCACCGGCTACTCGAGTCTCTCCTACCTGCGCCGGCTGCCGATCGACAAGCTGAAGATCGACCGCAGCTTCATCAGAGACCTGCCGACGAGCGCGATGGACGAGTCCATCGTTCGCGCCATCGTGTCACTCGCCCACAGCGTCGGGCTGGAAGTGGTCGCCGAAGGAGTCGAGACGGCCGAGCAGCTCGAGCGCGTACGCGCGCTCGACTGCGATCAGTGGCAGGGGTACTACTGCTGCGTGCCGCAGACGGCCGCGGAGCTCGCTGCGCGGCTGGCTGGCGACGCTGCCGCTTCCTCCACGGGCATCAGGGCGGCACTGACCCGACTGCTCGCACCCTGACGGGGTGCGCGAAGCCTGAGTGGCTCAGCGGCTCACGATGGCCATGCAGAGGCCATCGTAGCCCTTGGTGCCGACTGTCTGGATGGAGGTTGCCTCCACGCGGGGCTCCGCCGCGATGTCGTCGTAGAGCTGACGCATCGCCCGGACTGCTGGATCACGACTTGCCGGGTTGATCACTTTTCCGTCGCGCACGACGTTGTCGAACACCATGACGCTCCCGGGGCGCGACAGCTTGAGGCAACCGCGGAAGTAGTCGGAATAGCCCTCCTTGTCGGCGTCGATGAAGAAGAAATCGAACGGTCCGGTGAGCGACGGCATCAGCGCCAGGCCCGGCCCGACCCTGATCTCCGTCACCTCCGCCAATCCCGCCCGGGCCAGGTTGGCGCGGGCGACCTCGGCGTGCTTGGGACTGTATTCCAGGCTGATGAGCCGTCCGCCGGGCGGGAGCGCGCGGGCCATCCAGATCGCACTGTAGCCGCCCAAGGTGCCGATCTCGAGGATCCGCCGCGCGCCCATCGACTTGGCCCACAGGTGGAGGAGCTTGCCCTGCGAGGCGGTGACCGCAATCTCCGGCAGCCCGGCCTCCCGGCTCGATACGAGCGCCGCCGCCAGTGCCTCGTCCGGCCGCACGATGCGCTCGTTCAGATAGTCGTCGACTGCGGTCCAGGTCTTTTGGCTCATCGCGATCCTCCCCTGCCGGCCCTCTCAGGGCCGTGCGATGTCCATTGTATACGCTCCGTCAACCCGCACGGACAGGTCCGGGGCGTGGCTCGTTGGCGCGGAACTCCCTCCTGCGGCGGTCGCTCGCCCGCATGCGCTCCACTTACCTGGCGTAGGGCCCGCGAAAGGTCGGGGTGCAGCAAGGCGCTGGCGCGCCGATGCCCGGCTCCTTGGCGCGTGCCGCATCATGGCCATAGACCGTACTCTCGCCGGTGGTGAGGAAGGTCTCCCACTGCACGCCCTGCGGATCCTCGATCCAGCTCTTCTCACTCTTGGCGTAACAACAGGTGGTGGCGCCCTCCTCCAGGACCGGCCGGTCCGCCCGCTCCAGGCGCGCATGGACCTCCTCGAGCTCCCGACGCGACTCGACCTGAATGCCGAGGTGCTGGATCCCGGGTCGTGAGCCCCGCCGGCTGACTGCGAAGTTGACGCGCGGGTCATCGAGCATCCATTTGGCGTAATCGGACTTCAGCACGGCGGGTTGCGCGGCGAAGAGCTCCGAATAGAAGCGGACCGAGGCTGCGAGATCGTCAACGGCGATATGAACGTGAAAGCGCTTCATGGGGTTACCTCTGACAATTTTTGGGGGTGCAACCTTCGTCCGCCAGGCTGCAGCAGTTTTCGGTGAGAAAGGCGATCAGCGCATTCATGCGCGTGAAATTGGGGCTGTAGAAGAGGTTCCGTCCCTCCCGGCGGCTGCCGATGAGATTCGCGCTGGCGAGCTCCTTCAAATGAAACGACAATGTCGGCGCCGGAATCGCGAGCCGCTCGATCAGCTCGGACGGCGTGAAACCCTCCGGTCCGCGCTTGACGAGCAGGCGAAAGACCGCCAGACGGGCTTCCGAGGCCAGTGCGCCGAGGGAATTGACCGCCTCTAGTGATTTCATGATTTCAAGTATATCGAAATATATTCCGCGGTCAATCCCTTTCGCTCATCCTTCAGAATCTGGATCTACCGCGCGGGCCTCCGTCGACGAGCACGTAGATCGGACCGCTGAGCCGCTGCAGGGACGACTCCTGCGGCGCGGCATGCGCCCACTGAGCCGTCAGGGCCGTCAGGACGATCGCGATGAAACGCTTCATGGGCCGGTTTTATTCCTTGGACTCCTTGGCCTTCAGGCTGTCCTGATTCGCCTCGATGAAGGCCTTGATCTCCTCGGCCATCGAAAGCAGCCGCAGCCACTGTTCCTTGTAGAGCGTCACCGGGAACCGTCCCATTCCGTACACGGACAGCGCTCCCTTCTCGCTGACTTTCATCGCGAGCTTGCCGCGGCCCGCCTGCTTGAGGCGCTCGTTCTCGGCTCGAAGTCTCGCCAGTTCCGCCTGCACGTCTTCAGTCATCGAGGAATCTCCACGTTCGTGAATCAGGGCGCCGGCGGCGCCCCGAAGAAGCCGACGACCTGGCTGATGCGGCCGTCGGGCGCCAGGTCATAGAAATCCATCCCCTCCCCCAGCGGCTTGCCGTCGGGACCGACCCGAACCCAGCTCACCCGCATGAACCGGTGGTGTATCTGCGGCGCACTGCAGCGGAACCGATTGCCTGGATAGTCCTGCTGAAACTGCGCGATCTCGTTGCTGAGCGCAGCGCGTCCAGTCACGAAGGTCGGCTCCGGATCACTGTACACGCCATTGGCGGCCCACACGCGTGCAAGCAAGCGATCCCGGGCACGACGGTCGGTCGTGTTCCACGCTGCGCAGTATGCAACCACGACGGCGTCCGGGGTCAGGCGCGGCTTCGGTTGTGCGGCTGCCTTTTGCATGCATTCGGTAACATTGTACGGGAGGGCGCGGCTCAGGCTAGACTTTTGCATAACAGCGCAGATACCGACGAATCCCATGATGCCTGCCATGGAAAAGACAGTTGCTATCTGCCGCCCTGAGATCGAACGGATACGCGGGAGGGTCGCATGCGCACGGTTCTCGTTTTGGGCGGCTATGGATTTTTCGGGCATCGCATTTCCGCGAGCCTTGCGGGGGATCCATCGGTCCGGCTGCTCGTAGGCGGGCGCCGCCGTGATCGTGCGCTCGAAACGGTCCGGCAGCTGGGTCTCGCTCCCGAGCAGGCGCTCGCGATTGATGCCAACCACAGCGACTTCAGGCGCCTTCTGGAAGAGAGCGGAGCAGAGATCCTGATCCATACCGCAGGACCCTTCCAGCAACAGGACTACAGGGTCGCCCGAGCCGCGATTGAAGCTGGCTGCCATTACATTGACCTGGCCGACGGCCGGCAATTCGTCGCGGGCATCGCCGCTCTCGACGGTGCCGCCCGCACGCGAGACTTGTCTGTCATCAGCGGCGCGAGCTCGGTTCCCGCCCTCTCCTCCGCCGTCGTGGATCGCTATCAGGCGCGGTTCGCACGACTGGAGTCAATCGAGCTCGCAATCAGTTC
>DATNEU010000047.1:0-26207 GCA_035552895.1 Steroidobacteraceae bacterium | reverse complement strand
TCCCTGTGCCTGGCTTCGCGGCACGCGCCCGGCCGATCAATGATTGTCGGTGCCGGGCTTCTCGACAATGGGTGGGCGCTTGGCGCCCGCCGATTGCCGGGCATGCAGCAGCGCTGCCTCGGTCTGCGAGGGCGGGGCCTCGGGCAGCTCCACCACTCGGAAAGGCGGCCGGTCCGGATACTTTTGCAGCAGCAGCGGCATGGCCACGTTGTATACGGGGGTGCCGGAGCTCGTCCGCCCTTCCGGCGTGCCGTGATGCGCGTGCCCATGAAAGACGACGTCGACGGGATGCCGGTTGAGCGGCTCTTCGAGCCGGCTGGTCCCGAGGTACGGGAAGATGTCGAGCGGCTCACCCTCGACGGTGCCGCGGATCGGCGAGTAGTGAAGCAGCGCGATCCGCTGCGCGGTCCGCAGCCGCGCCAGCGCGCCCTCGAGCTTCAGCGCCTCGTCGATCGCCTCCTGTACGTAGCGTTTGGTCGCCTGCTCGCCCCAGGCGCCGAGTGTCGCGCGGCCGAAGCCGCCCGAGAAGCCCTTGGCGCCGGCGATGCCCAACCCGCCGATCTCGTAGGCTTCGCCATCGAGGATCCTGACGCCGGCGTCCGTCAGGATTCGACAGACCTCTTCCGCCTGCCCGGATTCGAAGTCGTGGTTGCCGAGTACCGCGACGATGGGGATGCGCACCGCGGCGTTGAGCTCCTTGGCGAGAATCGCGGCTTCCTCGCGCAAGCCGTAGTCGGTGAGATCGCCGCAGAGCAGCAGCAGGTCCGCATGATCGTTGACCGGCGCCAGGAGCGGCTGCAGCGCTCCCTGCGAGGTCTTCTTCACGTGCAGATCCGCGGCCGCGGCCAGGCGCATCGCTTGCTTACGCTCCTATGTTAGTGCTGCGACGGAGCAATCCGCATGCCGGCGAGCGATGAGCGTGAGGGGAGGCTCGACGAGAACGCCCGCGCCTTCTACGTGCGGACCCTCGACCTGCTGGCGCAGGCCGGCGTTCCCTTCCTCGTGGGCGGCGCGTACGCCCTCGGGCATTACACCGGCATCGAGCGACACACGAAGGACTTCGATGTCTTCGTGCGGCGGGAGCACTATGGGCACCTCATGCGGGTGCTCGACGCCGCGGGGATCCCGACCGAGCTGACATTCCCGCACTGGCTCGGCAAGGCGAGCTGCGAGCACGGCTGCATCGATGTCATCTTCAGCTCCGGCAACGGCCTGTCGCAGGTCGATGATGCGTGGTTCGATCATGCCGCCGTCGGCTCGGTGCTCGGGGTCGAGGTGCGTGTCTGTCCGCCGGAGGAGATGATCTGGTCCAAGGCGTTCATCACGGAACGGGAGCGCTACGACGGCGCGGACATCATGCATCTGCTGCTCGCCTGCGCCGAGCGGCTCGATTGGCGGCGACTTCTCGTCCGTTTCGATCCGCACTGGCGCGTGCTCCTGACCTACCTCAACCTGTTCGGATTCGTGTATCCGTCCGAGCGGACTCGCATCCCCGGCTGGGTGATGACGGACCTCATCGAGCGGCTGAGGTGCGAATTGCACGAGCCGCCTCCCGCACGGCGCGTGTGTCAGGGTACGCTGCTCTCGCGGGAGCAGTACCTGACCGACGTCGGCTTGTGGGGATTCGAGGACGCGCGCGTGACCGTCGCGGGATCAATGACCGTGGATGAGATCGCGCACTGGACCCGCGCCATCGAGGACGGCAGGCATTAGCAAAGCGGCAGGATGCCGACTTTGCGCCAATCAACGCAGAAAGGCTTCGAGCGCCTGGACGGCTGCCTCGGGCGCGGTCTCGAACAGCGAGGCGCCGCGATCGGGCAACTCGACGATCCTCGCCCGCGCGGGGACATCGCGAGCTCGTCTCCTGTTGGTATCGATGTCTTCGCGCAGGCGCAGCACGAGCAGGGGGACAGTGAGGGGAGCCAGTCGTGGGAACAGCGCATACCCCCGCTCCGCCGTCGCAGCCGCCGCCGCCGGGGAAGCATTGCGCAACCGCTCTGCCAGCACGCCGGTAACAGCATAGGGCGGTGCGTCCGATCCACAGTATGTCGCTGCGCGTCGCCACTCCTCGAGGAGGTGACTGCCATCCGCGGCCGCGGCCTGTGGCTGGGGCTCTGTCGCATCCCCCATGAGCGGAGGCGAGACCAACGCCAGGCGCCGGATTTGGGTGGGTCGCGCAGCCGCGAGCTCCGCCGCAACCAGCGCACCGAAGCGATGGCCCAGCAGATCGATCTGGCGCAAGCGCATGGAATCGAGGAAGTCGCCCAAAGCCGCGGCATGCTCGGCGACGCCTGCCGGCGGCGGAGGTGGGTCCGAATCCCCGAAACCGGGCAGATCGGGGGCGAAAACCGAGCGCTTCACCCCGGCAAGCGCCAGAAAACGCGTGAAACTGCGCCCCGAGAGGGGGCTCGCGTGCAGACAGACGAGGGGGGTGCCCTCCTCGAACCCGCCGCCGGAGGGGATCGCGTTGTGGACGTGCAGCTGGCCGTAACGGCACTCGAAATAGCCGCGGCGGACACGGGGCGGGGCGGCCGCCGCAGGGCGGGAGGGGATGGCTTTGGGCATGGTGGCAGGCTGGATTGTGCCGCAGCGGCAGTTCGGGTTTAAGCTATTTGCATGAGGCGATCCACCGCGAAGTACCTGCCTCTGCTGGCCGCTGCGCTGGCGCTCTCCGGATGTGGTCTGGCCGAGACGGGCGCCACGGCGGCTGCCGGCGCCACCTCTGCCGCGCAGCAGGCGAAGCAGGCACAGGACACCGAGGCGAAGATGCGGCAGCAGATCAATTCCGCGTACCAGGAGGACGCGGCGCGGCGCAAGTCGGCGGAGGCCGAAGCTCAGTAGAAGGGGTACTCATGCGCAACCTCGAAGTCAGGATCAGGCGGACACCGGCGTTGGCCGAGGATTTCGAGGTGGTGCCCGGAGAAGTACCCCGTCTCACCAATGGCGGCATTCTCTGCCGCGCGCGCTGGCTCGCGGTCGACCCTTTCACTTGCGTGCCGTCCGGCACTGCGACGCGTGTGAGCGGGGCGCCCCGCGCAGGCGATATCGTTCCGGCGCTGGGCGTCTGCGAAATCCTCGAGTCCCGCCACGATGTCTTCGCGGTCGGGCAGCTCGTGGTCGTGCAGAGCGGCATGCGCGAGCTGTGCGTCTCCGACGGCCATCACGCGTGTGCGCTCCATCCCGGTCAGTCGCCTGCCTCGACGGCGCTCGGGCTCCTCGGACCGTCGGGCATGGCCGCTTACTTCGGGCTGCTCGATCTCGCCGGTCTGCGTACAGGGGAGACGGTGCTGGTCTCGGCGGCGGCGAACGTGGCCGGCGCAATGGCCGGCCAGGTGGCGAGGATCAAGGGCGCGCGTGCGATCGGTATCGGCAGCTCGCGCGAGAAGTGCGACTGGGCCACCCGGCACGCGCGGTTCTCCTCGTGCGTCAATCATCACGCGGAGAATCTGAGCACGCGTCTGCGGCAGGCGGCACCCCATGGGTTCGATATCTATTTCGACAACGCCGGGGGTGAGCTGCTCGAGGCCGTGCTCTCGGGCCGTCACATCGCACCGGGCGGCCGTGTCATTCTCAACAGCGTCCGCGACGACGATCCCGCGGAGCTGTTGCGGCGCGCCGGCTATGCCCCGGGAGAGATCACGGCGTTGCGGGTGAGTGCCACCGCCTACGAGCACCGGCGCGGAGAGTTTCTGAAGGACGCGATCGCCTGGTATGGCGCGGACCGGCTGGTGTGCCGCGAGGACGTCGTGGAAGGACTGGAGAATGCGCCTGCGCATCTGATCAAGGCCATGCGCGGAGAGAACTTCGGGCGGCCGTTGATCAGGCTCTGACGACCCCGGGACCTGCAGATCCGTTGCGAGGCCCATCCTGGGCCTCGCGCTTGGGGGGTGCTACTTTCGGCGCCTCGCCGACTTTCGCGCTGCCTGCGCCGACTTCCTGCCGGCGGCCTTGCGCGCCGCGGCACGCTTACCGGCCACCTTCCGGGTCGATTTTCCGGCTGATTTCCTCGCCGACTTTTTGGCCGACTTTTTGGCCGGCGACTTGCGGGTCGAGCGCCGGGAAGCTGCCGGACGCGCTTTCGCCTTGGCGGCGGCGCGCTTGGCCGGGCGGGCATGGGCTTTTCGGCCGGCGGCACGCTTGGCGGCACTCTTCCTCGCGGCAGGGCGGCGCTGCGCCGTGGCGGGCTTCGCGGCCACAGGGGATTTTTCGGCATGGGCCGTCTGCTCGGCAGCCGCAGGCTCCGCCGCCTGGACGCTCGCGGTGGCCGCTTTCCTGGCCGGCTCGTGCACCGCGAAGGCCCCACCCTGTGGATCCACGATTTGCGCGATGCGGCTGCCTCCGGGGACCTCCATCGGGCCCTGCGTCACCCGTCCGCCGGCGGTCTTGGCGGCGGCGGCCGCACGATCCACGCTCCTGACTGCGATGTAGGTCAGCCAGTGCGGCGCCTTGGAAGCGTCCATCACTTTGTAGACACCTCCCACCTGCGCGCCGCCGTGCTCGATGAGCTGGTAGGTGCCCGCGGGGCCCATGTCATGGGCGGGTCCGCGGCTCCAACCGAAGAGCTCCGAGTAGAACCCGAGCGCGCCCTGCTGATCACTGGTGGCGAGCTCGTGCCAGGAGAAGTAGCTCGAGGAGCCGCCGCCCTCGGGCGTGGCGCCCGGCTTGAAGATCGCGAACGCAGCGCCCTGCGGGTCTGCGAGCACGGCGAAGCGGCCCACGTTCGGGATATCGGCCGGGGACTTCAGCACCTTGCCGCCCAGGCGCTCCGCGGCCGCCGCGGTGCCGTCGACATCGGGCGTGCCGAGATAGACGAGCCAGCTCGGCGGAGCGCCGGCTTGGCGCGCGGAGTCCGGCTGGGCCATGAGCCCGCCGGTCATCGTTTTGCCCGATACCCACAGCGTGTAGTCGGGCATGCCGGAAGGCTGCGCCTTCCAGGGGAGGACCTTGGAGTAGAAGGCGACCGCGGCCTGCGGGTCGGTCGTCATCAGCTCGTGCCAGACGAATCGCCCCCGGATGTCAGCGTTGCTCATGTGATGTTGCCTCTTCTTGACGAGCGGCGTCGTTTCCAACTTCCCGCATTCTGCACTCATGTGCGTCGCAGTTCCATGGCGACGAAATCGCCTTCGAAGGCCGCCATGCGGCGGGCCTGGTAGAGCAGGTGGGCGGCGAGCGTCAGGCGGGCGCGGCCGCGGCGTACCAGGGTGGCCCGGAACCGCTCCCAGGCGGCCTCGTCGGTGAAGCGGCAGACCGCATCGAAGTCCCCCGGGATGGGCAGCTCGTACTCCATGCTGCTGCGCTGAATCACCAGCCGAGCGTGCAGTTCCGCGCGCGCGATCCGCGTGTGGAGCAGGCTCCAGGCCGCAAGAGTGGCCAGTGCGGCGGCGCTGCCTCCGAAGATCGTCTCATTGTGATTGACGTTCGGGCCGAGAGGCGCCGCGAGGTGCACCCGCTCCGGGGTCGCCACGCGCACCCGCACGCCCATCGCGGCGGAGAGCGGGATCTGCTGGTGCAGATAGCGCTCGAGCAGGATTTCCGCGGCATCGGATGACATGCGCCGGGCGCCCGCACTCTCCGGACCTACCAGGCTCCCGTATTGGGCATCGACGCCCACGGCTCCGCGGGCGGCAGGGCCTCGCCGCGCTGCAGCAGCTCGATCGAGATCTGATCGGGTGAGCGCACGAACGCCATGTGCCCGTCCCGGGGCGGCCGGTTGATGGTCACGCCGTGCTCCCGCAGGCGCGCGCAGGTGGCGTAGATGTCGTCCACCGCATACGCGAGGTGGCCGAAATTGCGGCCGCCGGCGTACGTCTGCGGGTCCCAGTTGAACGTCAGCTCGATCTGCGCCGACTCATCCCCCGGCGCGGCCAGGAAGACCAGCGTGTAACGGCCCTGCGGGTAGTCCTTGCGCCGCACCTCGGCGAGTCCGAGCGCGTCGCGGTAGAAGCGCAGGGAGGCGTCGAGATCAGTCACCCGGACCATGGTATGCAGGTACTTCACGGCGCGCTCCCTTCAGAACATTTCCGACGGCCCCGGCGGCTTGATGTCCACCTTGTGACGCGAGGCGATGAAGTCGCCGGTGATCATTTCCTCGTAGCTCTGGCCCGGGCCCACCATCGGATAAACGCCCGCGTCGGGGTCGATCATGACCTCGAGGAATGCCGGTCCCTCGAAGCGAATGAACTCCTCGACCACGCGCGGCACGTCTTCCTTGCGGTCGAGCCGCACGGCATAAGGGAAGCCGTCGGCCTGCGCGGTGCGGATGAAGTCCTTCTTGTGCAGCGACTTGTCGCTGGCCGAGAGGCGCCCTTTGAAGAAGAGCTTCTGCCACTGCTTGACCATGCCGTCGCCGAAATTGTTGAGCACGACGACCTTGATGGGCAGGTCGTAAGTGGTCACGGTCTCCAGCTCGCCGATATTCATCCGGATGCTCGAGTCGCCGTCGATGTCGATGACCAGGCGCCGGGGATGCGCGAGCTGCGCCCCGATGGCCGCCGGCAGCCCGAAGCCCATCGTCCCCATGCTGCCGGAGGTCAGCCAGAGCCGCGGGCGGCGGAAGTCGCAGTACTGGGCCGCCCACATCTGGTGTTGACCGACGCCGGTGGTGATGATCGCCTCGCCGCCGGTGTGTCTGTTGATCTCCTCGATGACATAGTACGGCTGGATGAGCCGGCTCTGTCGGTCGTAGCCCATCGCGTGCACGCGCTTGAGCTCCGCGAGCGCCCCGTGCCACTCGCCGTAATCGCGCTTGAACCCGGTGCGGCGGCCGTGCTCCGTGAGCGCGCTCAGCGCCTCGCCGAGGAGCCCCACGTGACTCCACTGTACGCGCTTGACCTTGTTGATTTCCGCACGGTCGATATCGAGGTGCGCGATGCGCTTCGCGCCGCGCGCGAACTTCGCGGGTACGCCAGCCACCCGGTCGTCGAATCGCGAGCCGGCGGCGATCAGGAAATCGCAGTCCTCGACGGCGTAATTGGCAAATGCGGTGCCGTGCATCCCGAGCATCCGCATCGCTAGCCGGTGGGTAGTGTCGACCGCGCCGATGCCCATCAGCGTGGTCACCACGGGGATGTCGAAGGCGGTGGCGAACTCCGTGAGCGCGCCGGCGGCATCGGCGTTGATCACGCCCCCGCCCGCGTAGATCAGCGGACGGCGCGCCTCGCCGAGCATCTCGAAGAATCGCTCGGCATCACGGGGCTCGATGACGTGATCGGTCAGCTCCTTCATCCGACGGCGATATCCGGGCAGGGGCAGGGTACCGGTGCCCCGGTAGACGCCTTCCCAGTTTTGCACGTCCTTCGGGATGTCGATGACCACAGGGCCAGGGCGGCCGGTGCGTGCGAGCTCGAACGCGGAGCGGACCGTCTCCTCGAGCCGTGCCGGATCGGTGACCAGAAAGACGTGTTTGGCGACGGAGCCCATCAGAGCCGCAACGGGCGCCTCCTGGAATGCGTCCGTACCGATCGAGGCGCGAGCGACCTGACCGCAAATCACTACGATCGGCACCGAGTCCGCCATGCAATCGCGAATCGGCGTCACCGTATTGGTGGCGCCCGGTCCGGAGGTGACGAGACACACGCCCACGCGGCCGGTGGCGCGCGCGAATCCGGCGGCCATGAAGCCCGCCCCCTGCTCGTTCGCGGGCACGATCAGCGGGATCTGCGCTCCGCCCCGCTGGCTCTGCTCCTCGTTGTACAGGAACACCGCGTCGTAGGTGGGCAGGATTGCCCCTCCGCTGTAGCCGAAGATGGCCTCGACGCCTTCATCAGCCAGCACCTGCACGATCATCCGCGCCCCGGACAGGGTCTGACCGGCGAGCGGATGCCCGAGCGGGCGGGGCTGGATGACGGTGTCGCTCATGCGGAGCTCTCGGATATGCCTCGGGACGTGGGAGCGGCAGCAGGCACATGGATGTGCCCCGCCGCCGCAGGTGGCTTCAGGGAGACTAGCAGGTCGGTCCGAGCCACGAAAGCGGGCCCGATTGGTATCCTTGTCCGTCCCGGCCCCCATGGCCCAGCGGGGATCCTCCGAGCGAGCATGCGTCATATCATCGCCATTCTGCTACAGAACGAGGCCGGTGCCCTGAGCCGGGTCGCCGGACTCTTCTCCACCCGCGGCTACAATATCGAGTCGCTCTCCGTCGCTCCGACGGACGACCCGACCGTCTCCCGTCTCACACTGGTCACCACGGGCTCGGATGCGGTCATCCAACAGATCGTCAATCAGCTCAATAAGCTGGTGGACGTGGTGAACGTCGAGGACATGACGAGGGGCGAGCATCTGGAGCGCGAGCTGATCCTGCTGAAGCTGCGGGTCCGGCCCCCGGATACCGATGCCATCCGCGGCTACGTGGTGCGCACCGGCGGCCGGGTGCTCGATCCCGCGCCCGACGGTTTCATCGTGGAGCTCACCGCCAGCGAGGCGGAGATCAATACCTTCACGGCCGACCTCACCCGCGGCGCGGAGCTCCTCGAGGTCGTACGCAGCGGTGCCCTCGGGATCGGGCGCAACGCGCGCCCCCTGCGCGTCGTGCGTTGACCGGGGCGTGCCAGGGCCGCCCGTGCCTGCCGTGAGAGACTCGGATTCGAGCCGGGGAGTGGAGCCGCGTGGCGACGGCCTGCCGCGCCCCCGCATCCTGATCGTCGACGACCTGCCCGAGAAACGCCTGGCCTACAGCGCCATTCTCGAGGGCCTCGAGGCCGAGGTGATCATGGCCGCCTCCGGCGAGGAGGCGCTCAAGCGAGTGCTCGAGGGGGAGTTCGCCCTCATTCTCCTGGATGTCAACATGCCGGGCATGGACGGGCTCGAGACCGCCGAGCTCCTGCGCCAACATCGCAACGCGCGCCATACGCCCATCATTCTGGTGACGGCGTACGCCGATGATCTGCAGAGCGCGCGCGGATACGCGCTGGGCGTCGTCGACTACATCCAGGTACCGGTCGTCGCGCCCGTCGTGCGGGCCAAGGTGGGGGTGTTCCTGGACCTCTTCCTGACTCGCGCGGCGCTCGCGCGCGCGAATGAGGAGCTGGAATCGCGGGTCGCCGAGCGCACCGCCGAGCTGCTGCGCAGCAACGAGCGGCTGCGGGCCGAGATCGAGGAGCGCCTGCGCGCGGAGAACGAGCGGGAGGAGTTGCTGGCGCGCGAGAAGCTCCTGCGCGCCGAGGCCGAGGCGCTCAGCCGCCTCAAGGATGAGTTCCTGGCCACCATGTCGCACGAGCTGCGCACGCCCCTCAACGCCATCTTCGGCTGGATCACGCTGCTGCGCAGCCGCCGCCTGGATGAGCCGACCGAGGCGCGGGCGCTGGAGACCATCGAGCGCAATGCGCGCGCGCAGAAGCGCCTCATCGAAGACCTGCTCGATGTCTCGCGAATCGTCACCGGCAAGATTGCCCTGGAGTTCACCGACGTCGTGCCGCGGCGGGTGATCCTGGGGGCGATCGCCACCCTGCAGCCGGCCGCTCAGGCCAAGGGAGTCACCATCGTTCCGCTGCTGGGCGAGGACACGGCGGTGATCCGAGGCGATTTCGCGCGCCTGCAGCAGGTCGTCTGCAACCTGCTGTCGAATGCCATCAAGTTCACCCCGGCCGGCGGCCGCGTCGACGTCGAGCTCGTGACGAGCGGAGATCAGATGCAGATCAGGGTGACCGACACGGGTCAGGGCATCAAGCCGGAATTCCTGCCGCACGTGTTCGAGCGATTCCGCCAGGAGGACGGCTCGATCAGCCGGCGCCACGGCGGACTCGGCCTGGGGCTCGCGATCGTCCGCCACCTCGTGGAGCTGCATTCCGGACGCGTCGAGGCGCAGAGCGCCGGCGAGGGCCTCGGCGCGCGCTTCATCGTCCGGCTGCCGGTATCTAGGGCACCAGCACCGTAGATCCGGTGGTGCGGCGGGCCTCGAGATCGCGATGGGCCTGCGCCGCATCCGCGAGCGCATATCGCTGTCCGATCCGGACGCGCACCGCGCGGCTGCGGATCGCCGCGAAGAGCTCGCGCGCCGCGCTATCCAGCGCCGGCCGCGTGGCGATGTAGTGAAAGAGCGTGGGGCGGGTCAGGAAGAGTGAGCCGCGTTTGCTGAGCTCGAGGGGGCTCACCGCCGGCACGGGACCCGACGCGTTGCCATAGGTCACCATCATGCCGAGGGGCCGCAGGCAATCCAGGGAGTCCATGAACGTATCCTTGCCGATGGAATCGTAGACCGCCGCCACGCCCTCTCCCCGGGTGAGCTTCCTGACTTCGGCCGCCAGCTCCCCGCGGCCGAGAATCAGGACGTGCTTGCAGCCGTTGCGCCGTGCCAGCTCCGCCTTCGAGTCACTGCCGACGACGCCGATTACCTTCGCGCCGAGCGCCTTGGCCCACTGACACAGGAGGAGCCCCACACCGCCCGCCGCCGCGTGCACGAGAATGGCATCGCCCCGGACCACGCGATAGGTGCGCCGCAGGAGGTAGTGCGCGGTGAGGCCTTTGAGCATCAGCGCGGCCGCCTCCTCGTCCGAGATGCCGCGCGGCACCTTGACCAACCGTTCCACGGGTACGTTGCGGACCTCGCAATAGGCGCCGGGCCGCGTGTGCACGTAAGCGACGCGATCGCCTACCTTGAAGCCGCGGACCCTGCGGCCAATCGCCGTGATGACGCCCGCGGCCTCCCGCCCGAGGCCGCTCGGAAGCTCGCCCGGATAGAGCCCCGTCCGGTCATAGACATCGATGTAGTTGAGCCCGACGGCGGTATGGCGCACCTGCGCCTCGCCGGCCTCGGGCTTGCCGGGCTCGAGGTCCTCGACCCGCAGGACCTCAGGCCCGCCGTGCTCGTGAAATCGGATCGCTACCGGCATGTGCGCCGATCAAAGAGCAGAATCGTCGGTCTCGCCGGTGCGGATGCGGATGACGCGCTGAATGTCGGTGATGAAGATCTTGCCGTCGCCGACCTTCCCGGTCTTGGCCGACTTCAGGATGGCCTCGATGACCTGATCGACGAGGTCGGCGCGCACCGCGACCTCGATCCGGGTTTTCGGCACGAAGTCGACGACGTACTCGGCCCCGCGATACAGCTCCGTGTGGCCGCGTTGGCGGCCGAATCCCTTCACCTCCGTCACCGTCATTCCCGAGACACCGATGTCGGACAGCGCAGCGCGCACGTCGTCGAGCTTGAACGGTTTGATGATGGCGGTAACCAGTTTCATGTGCGAGCTCTCCGTCGGGTGTCTGTGCTTTGTCGTTGCGAAGCCGCTGCCGGGTTTCGCCGCACGTGCGATTTTGCAGCTTTCATGCCACGCAGGGGAATACGTGCAGGCGTGGTCGTTTCAGCGGCCCTGCGGGCAGCCACGAGCGCAGGCGCACCATTATGGCGCAAATCCGTGGCCCCCATGCGCGCGCGCAGTGCATCGAGTCCTTCGTGCGAAGCCGGCCGGGCGGCAGGATGCCGACTTTGCGCCAATAGATAAGCTAAGCTCCCGCGAGTGTACGAGCGAATCGTCATCGCAGGCGGCGGTCAGGCGGCCGTGCAGGCCATCGATACGCTGCGACGCAAGGGGTTCACCGGCCAGATCGTGCTGGTGGGCGATGAGCCTTGGCTGCCGTACCAGCGGCCGCCCCTCTCCAAGAAGTATCTGGCCGGCGCCCTGGAGCGTGAGCGGCTGCTGCTGCGGCCGGCGCACTTCTACGAGAATCATTCGATCGAGACCGTGCTCGGGCGCCGCGTGGAGGAGATTTCCCGTCGTGAGCAACGCCTGCGGCTCGACGACGGCTCCACAGTAGCTTACGACGCTCTTCTGATCGCAACGGGTAGCCGTCCGCGGCCGCTCGCCGCTCCTGGTGCTGATCTCGAGGGTGTGCATTTCCTGCGGACGATCGCGGACGTGGAGCGGATCCGCGCGGAGTGGACGGCCGGCAAGCGGCTGGTCATCGTGGGTGGCGGCTATATTGGGCTCGAAGTGGCGGCCACGGCGCGGGAGCTTGGCCTCGAGGTCACCGTGCTGGAAATGGCGGACCGGGTGATGAATCGCGTCGTCTGCCCCGAGGTCTCGGCGTTCTATGAGGCCGAGCATGCCCGCCGCGGGGTGCGGATCCTGTGCCACTCGCGGGTGCGGGCGCTTGCAGCGGTGCCGGGCACGCGGCGCGTCGGCGCGGTGAGCACGGATGATGGCGAGGCACACGCGGCGGATTGCGTGGTGGCGGGCTGCGGAGTCCTGCCGGCCGATGAGCTGGCCGCCGCTTGCGGCCTGACGTGCGAGAACGGAGTCGTGGTCGATGAGCGCTGCCGCACATCCGATCCGGCGATCTATGCGGCCGGTGACTGCACCAATCATCCCAGTCCGCACTACGGCCGGCGGTTGCGGCTGGAGTCGGTGGACAACGCCTTCGAGCAGGGCGCGAGCGCGGCGCTCAACATGCTCGGCCTGCAGACCGTGCACGACAAGGTGCCATGGTTCTGGTCGGATCAGTACGACCTCAAGCTGATCATCATCGGCATCGGCCAGGGATACGATACGGTCGTGATGCGCGGCGATCCGGCGGCGCACGCCTTCTGCGCGTGTTACCTGCGCGGCGGGGAGCTGATCGCGGTCGACAGCATCAACAGTCCCAAAGACCAGATGGCGGCGCGCAAGCTGATCGCGGCGCGGGCGCGGCCGAATCCCGAGCGGCTGGCCGATCCGGCGGTGCCATTGCGGGACGCGGTGTAGCTGCCTAATGCACCAGCCGCAGAATGAAGCGATGGCGGTAGTACTGGCCCTCGGCCGCGCGCACTGCGCCGAGGATCGTGCCGACGAGCCACACGATGCCGAGCGCCACCCAGAGCAGCAGGCCGATCCCGATGATCACGAGGATCCCGCAGGCGATCCCCGCGAGGACCACGGTGATGTTGAAGTTGAGTGATTCCAGCGCCTGATCGCCGACGAACGCCGATTTCTCCCGCTGCAGAAGCCAGATGACGAGCGGCGCGATGACATTGCCGAGCGGCACGACCAGGCCGGCGAAGGCGGACAGGTGCGCCAGCATCGCGACGTTGCGCTCATCCCGGCTCCCGGCCCCGCCGTAGCCTGGCGTATCCCCTGGTGCGTTCATGTGCTCTCCTCCCCTGCGGCGTCGAGCCCGCATCTCGGCTCATTATGGCCCCGTGAGCGGCGCTTTACCGCTCATCTGTATGGATGTACAGTATGAGGCATGGCCCCTCCGCGCGAAAGGAACCAGCCGCTCAAAGGTCACGGCGCGCTCTCGAATCCCACCGGCCGCTTCGAGCGCCACCAGCGCGAAGCCGTCGACGACGGCTGGTACCCGCAGGAGGTCCCCGACTTCATCCCCACCTCCATCGAGCCCGATCGCGCCCGCTCGGTCATCGCGCGCAACGACTCACCGGACATTCCGTTCGAGCAGTCGATCAACCCGTATCGGGGATGCAGTCATGCGTGTGTTTATTGTATGCGTGGCGATACTCCAGTTCTGATGGGGGATGGGAGCGCACGACCGCTCGCGAAGGTTAATGTTGGAAGCGAGATCTACGGTACTGTGCGCCGTGGAAATTACAGGAGATATGCCAAGACACGGGTGTTGGCGCATTGGAGCGTCATCAAGCCGGCCTACCGGGTGTTGCTCGAGGATGGCACGGAGCTCGTTGCCGGCGGCGATCATAGGTTCCTGACGGAACGAGGCTGGAAGTTCGTTACCGGCCGGATGAGCGGCAAGTCGCAGCGGCCGTACCTTACCGAAAACAACAGGCTCATCGGCACCGGAAGGTTTGCCGAGGAGGTGGAAAAGAACGCGGATTACAAACGAGGCTATCTCTGCGGCATGATGCGCGGCGATGCGCCTATCGCCACGCATCCTTACCAGCGAGAGAGCGGCGACTGGAACAGGCTTCATCAGTTTCGCCCTGCCCGCTGTGACGATGAGGCGCTGTATCGCGCCCAACGCTATCTGCTCGATTTCAGTGTCGCGGCGCACGAGTTCGAGTTCAAGGTGGCCGTGGGAGCGCATCGTGAGATGAAAGCCATCCGCACGGCAGGGCGCGGGAGCTTCGAGCGGATTTATCTTCTCATCGCGTGGCCTGCAGCGCCATCACGATCGTGGTCGGCTGGCTTTCTCGCCGGGATCTTCGATGCGGAGGGCTCGTTCAGTAACGGAATCCTGCGAATCGGCAATACCAACGTTCAAATCATGGACTGGATCTCCCGTTGCCTGCGGGAGTTCGGCTTTGGATTTGCTGCGGAGGGGCTGGTCGGAGAGCGTGCCAAGCCGATGAAAGTGGTGCGTCTGCTGGGAGGACTTCGGGAGCACCTGCGTTTCTTTCATCTGTTCGATCCCGCGATCAGCCGGAAGCTCAATATCGAAGGCAGGGCCGTCAAGAGCGAGGCGCCGCTGCGAATCCGGTCCATCGAGCCGGTGGGTACGATGCGGCTCTACGACATCACGACCGGCACGGGCGATTTCATCGCCAACGGGGTGATCAGCCACAATTGTTATGCCCGGCCGAGTCATGCCTACTTGGGCTTGTCCGCCGGGTTGGATTTCGAAACGAAGCTCTTCTACAAGAAGGACGCCGGCAAGGTGCTGGAGCAGGAGCTGGCGAAACCGGGTTACGTGTGCAAGCCGATCACGCTCGGAGCCAACACCGATCCCTATCAGCCGATCGAGCGGCGGATGCGGGTGACGCGGGAGATCCTCGAGGTCCTGACGCGCTGCCGGCATCCGGTGACGATCATCACCAAGGGTGCGCTGGTGCTGCGGGATCTCGATCTGCTGGCGGATCTCGCCAGGGACGGGCTCGCGGGCGTGGGGGTCAGCATCACCACGCTCGATGTCGAGCTCAAGCGGGTCATGGAGCCGCAGGCCGCCTCGCCGCACGCCAGGCTGGAGGCCGTCAGGAGGTTGAGCGAGGCGGGCGTTCCCGCGGGCGTGCTGCTCGCGCCGGTCATCCCGGCACTGACCGACCCTGAGATGGAAGCGATCCTGGAAGCGTCGGCCGCGGCGGGGGCGCAATGGGCGGGGTACGTGCTGCTGCGGCTGCCTTACGAGGTGAAGGATCTCTTTCGCGAGTGGCTCGCGACGCACTATCCGGATCGCGCCGAGCACGTCATGTCGCTCGTGCGGCAAATGCGCGGTGGGAAGGACTATGATTCGAGCTTCGGCACCCGGATGCGCGGCACCGGCCCGCTCGCGGAGCTGCTCCGCGCCCGGTTCCAGATCGCCTGCCGCCGGCTGGGCCTCGGGACGGGGAGGCAGCAGCCCCCGCAGACGAGCCTCTTCCGGCCGCCGCGGCTCGAGCGCTCAGGACCGCAGCTCGCGCTCGACCTGTAGCTTCGCCGGGCAGGATTCTTGCTCGAATCAAGGCAAAGCTTACTCTTCAGCGGTATCTCGGGCATCCGCGGAAAGTTGTCTCCCCGGGGCGACGGATGCCGAAGTGTCTGCCGCATCGTGCTCGAGTCTGGGTACAGTACGCACAAGAGATCGAGCGAGACCAGTCAAGGTGGAGGTCATGCCACAGGTTCGTGCAGCCGCTCGGCCGACAACGCTCGGCCACTACACGCTCATCGAGCGCATCGGCGCGGGAGGGCAGGCAGAGGTATGGCGGGCGCACGACGAGTCCCGCGGCGTCGACGTCGCCCTCAAGGTCCTGGCTCCGTCCGCGGCTCGCAATCCGGCGGCATGGAAAGTCCTGGAGCATGAGCACTCCATTTCCAGCCGCCTGCAGCATCCCGGGATTCTTCAGGTCCTCCCTCCGGAGCGGCTCGAGGATGTCGTGGTATTGCCGATGGAGCTGGCGGCAGGCGGAGATCTGCGCCGGCTTCGCGGTGCCGGATATCTGGAGATCGTGCCCGTGCTCCTCGAGGCGGCCGAAGCGCTCGAGTACGCGCATGCGCGCGGCGTCGTGCACCGGGATCTGAAGCCGGGGAACGTCCTGCTCGACAGCCGCGGCCGGGTGAAGCTCGCCGACTTCGGCATTGCGGCCCTGCTGCCCGCCGACGGCGCCGGCACCGCGGACGCGCGCACCGGCCACTCGCCGTTCACGGCGAGTCCCGAGCAGCTTCGCGGCGAGCCGCCCAGCGCCGCCGATGATATTTACGGCCTCGGTGCGCTCGCGTACGAGTTGCTGTCGGGCCGTCCCCCTTACTATCCCCACTTCGATCTCAAGCGGGCCCAGACTCAACCCGTGCCGCAGCTCGTGCCCACCCGGCAGATTCCACCGGAGCTCGGCGAGCTCGTGATGCGCATGCTCGCCAAGCGCGCCGCCGAGCGGCCTTCATCCATGCAACAGGTGATGGATGAGCTCGACGCGACGCTGAATGCAACTCTGTCGTTCGCCCCGGAAGGAGCGCAGACGCAGGCCGACGACACTGATGGTGAGGACGTACCGGCAATCCAGCCTGCCGGCAGGGCGACTCCAGAGTCGCAGCTTCCGAAGCCGGCAGCGGCCGGCATCGAGCGGATCACGGCCGCGCAAGCTTCGCGCTCCGAGCAACAGATGCGCGTCGAGCGCGCAGCCGTGGAACCTGCAGCCACAGAGCTTGCAGCCGCAGAGCGCGTAGCCAGGGAGCGAGCGGCGAAGGAGCGAGCCGCCGCACAGCGAGCCGCTGCGGAGCGCGCAGCCGTGGAGCGCGCGGCCATGGAGCGCGCGGCCATGGAGCGCGCGGCCATGGAGCGCGCCGCGATTGAACGTGCCGCTCTGGAGCGTACGGCGTCGGAGGACGCGGCGGTTGCACGCTCGGCGGCGGAGGGTTCGTCGCGGGAGAGTGCAGCGCATGCACCAGCGGAACACAAGCTTCGGGAGAGCTCCCAACGGCCGTACGCGCCCGCGGCAGGCGTTGCGCCAACCGCCGCCGACCCGGATTTCCAGCGACCGCCCGGCGAAGCCAGCCCGACACCCGGTCGCGGCTTCTCGGAGCGGGTTTCCGCCGCCATCCAGGCGCACGCGCACCACGGGGCCAGTGCGCTGCCGTCCGCAAACGCCGTGCCACAACCGCAGCAACGTACCGAGCAGCATCTCCACACCTTCTCACCGCCTGTTGATGTTGTCGCGCATGACGACCCCTTCGAGGTCGATATCGACCACCCACGGCTCCGCGCGACACCTCCGCCCGGACGCCGGCAGGTCAAGGCGCGACCGTCCGGTGGGCCAGCGAGGCACTGGCCGTATCTCGTATCGGGACTCCTATGCGGGGCGCTGCTCATCTGCGGCGCCACGGCGGCCGCGCTGTTCTGGCTGCCCAGCCGCGATTTGACGGGCCTGCAGACGCTGTTGGCAAATGTCGCCTCGGTCGCATCACCCCGAGCGGCGACACCTGGAGCGACGACGACCGCGACCCCGACCGCCGCCACGCCTCCCGCTCCTGCGGTTGCCGCGCCGCCCAAGCCTCGGGTGGACCCTGCGGCGCTTGCCCGGCTGAAGAGCGAGAGCGCCGACCTCCAGAAGCGTGCAGCCGCTCTCGCCGCCCGAGGGGCGCCCTCGTGGGACGGCGCGGAGTTCGCGGCCGCGCAAATGCAGGCCGCGGAGGCGAACGGCGCAGCCGCCGCCGGCGGCGTTCCGATCGCACTGCAGGACGTGAGCCGCGCGCAACAGCTCCTCGCCAACGTCGCGGCCAAGGCGCCGCAGGCGCTGGCGGTGGAGCTCAAGGCGGGTGACGCCGCGCTCGCCGCAGGTAATCAACAGCTGGCCACTCAGGCGTACGCGCTCGCGCGCCGCATCGATCCCAACAGCCGGCTCGCCGCCGAAGGGGCGCGGCGGGCGCGCATGTTGAGCGGCGTGCTGCCGCTTCTCAGCGATGCCAAGCGCGCGGAATCGGCGCAGAACTACTCGCGCGCCGCCCAGGATTTCAGCCAGGCACTGGCTCTCGATCCGGGCAACACTGCGGCCAAGGCGGGCCTGGCGCGGGCCAACGCCGCCTTCGGCGATGACAGCTACGCCCGCGCGGTCGGCGCCGGCTTCGCCGCGCTCGGCGCCGGAAAGCTGGAGGAGGCGCAGACCGATTTCCAACAGGCGCTGCAGTTCCGGCCGCGGGGCACGGAGGCGGCCGAGGGGCTGCAGCGGGTCGGCGCGGCGATGCAGGCGAGCCAGCTCGCCGCATTGCGCCAGCAGGCCGCGAGCCTCGAGGCGCAGGAGCATTGGCGTCAGGCCATGGCCGTGTACAACACGATCCTGCGCGCGAATCCGTCGTCGGCATTCGCCCAGCGGGCCCGGGCGCACGACGAGGGGCGCGCGCAGCTGTCCGATTCGCTGCAGGACATCATCGAGCATCCGGATCAGCTCGCCCTGCCGTCCGAGCGCGATGAGGCCGTGGCGCTTCTGCAGGAAGCGCGCGAGCAGTCCCCTTCCGGGCCGGTGCTGCAATCCCAGACCGAGCAGCTGGCGCGGCTTCTGCCCTCGCTCGACCGCCCGGTGCTGCTCAACCTGATCTCGGACAACGCCACGCAGGTGACCATCCCGAGCATCGGTGTTTTCGGGACCTTCGGCAAAAGGGAGATACGGCTGAAGCCCGGCACGTATACCGTCATCGGCACGCGTGACGGTTATCGCGAAGTGGAGCAGGAATTCAGGGTGGAGCCGGGCCAAACGAGCGTCACGATCACGGTGAGCTGCTCGGCGCCTATTTGATGGCGCTGGATCCGGCCATCCTGGCCGGCCCAGCGCGCGTTGAGCAAAAAAGCGTGGTTTTTTGCTCAACGCCCGCCACCTGCGGCGGCGGGGCACATCCGTGTGCCTGACATCACAGTTCGACGCCTGCGGCAGTGAAGCGTCTCACGGGGGCGCCTACACGGGGTTGTAGGAACCTGCGGTTGGAGCTAATTAGGGGGTCATGGCCGAACCGCAACCCATGGTGGCACTCCTTGCCGGCGCCAGCGGCTTCGTGGGCGCTCGCGTGCTCGATGCGCTGCTCGAGGCGCCCGAGATCGGGCGCGTGTTTGCGGTGACGCGCCGGGCATTGGGGCGCGAGCATCCACATCTGGCCAACCGCATCGTGCAGTTCGATCATATGGAGCGGCAACTGGCGGGCTTGAAGTGTCAGGTTGCCTTCTGTTGTCTCGGGGCACGGGTTGGCGAGCGGGAGCACGCGGAGGAGGAGGCGCTCCGCCGCGTCGATGTCGGTTATACCCTGGCTTTCGCGCGTGTGGCGAAAGCCGCCGGCGTGTCGCGCTTCGTCGTGATTTCGGCCGCCGGCGCCGAACCGGCGGCCAAAACGGGCTATCTGCGCGCGAAGGGTGAGCTCGAGGGGTCGCTCGCGCAGATCGGCTTCGGCGCGCTCGACATTCTGCAGCCTGCGATCGTGCTCGGCTGGCCGCGCGAGACGCGGCCCGCGGATCTCGTGCGACGCGCGGTGATGCCGCTCGTCAATCCGTTGCTCGTCGGGGACCGCGCCGTGCACCGCGGCGTTCCGCTGGGAACCGCGGCCGCCGCGATGATTGGCACGTTGCGGTCGGGACGTCGTGGAACGCAGCGCTACACTTATCCGGCAATCTGCGCGCTGGCGCAATTGAAGCCGCGCAAGGCTGTCACGGCGGTCGCAGCCCCTGGCGGTCCGAGTCCGCGCGCCGCATGAGGCGCCTCGCGCTGCCTCATTCATTACATATCACCAACCCCACTGGACATAAGCCGGAGCGCGGCCCTTCACCCGGCTCCCGATGCGCGCCACTTGAGAGCCGCGCCACATTCCCGGGCCTTGACTCCACCTCGTCAGACTTCGACACTTCATATCGTGACAAGGGCAAACCCGTCGAAAGGCGGGGACGCAAAGCCACCGGTCTAACGGACGGTTCCTACGACGGCGGGGCTGCCAACGGATCGCGCGACAGCGCGTGTCCGATCGCACTCCCCACGGCACTAGAGTCGCGTCCGCTCGCCTGCGGCTGATGGACTGTCCGGGGAATTTATGACATCAACGGCAAATCTCGCTTCCGCCGCGACGGAAGCGGACCATCCGGCGGCCCCCGCTGCAGAAGCGGAGTCGTTCGTCCTCAATCTGTGCTCTTCCACGACGCCGATGGCGCTTGCGCAGACGGATCTGCCCGAGCTCAAGCGATTCACCTTTTTCGTCAGCCGCCGTTTCGAGGAAGGGCGCGAGCGCTTCCGCCTGCACATGGGATTCTTCGCCAGCATCGCGGAAGCCGAGGAGTGGCTGGCTGCCGTCCGTGACATTTACCCGGGTGCATGGGCGGGTGAGGCGCCCGGGAAGAAGCTGCGCGCGCGCGCGGCCGAGGCCGCCGCGACACAGGCCCGGCATGCAGTGGGTCCGCAGAACACCGGCGCGCCTGTCGCGCCCGTTCCGACACCGGCGGCGCCGCCCGTCGTCAAGGTTGTCAGCGCCCCTGCCGCGGCATCGCCCAAAATTCCGACGCTGTTCCCCACCCTTCATCCGCCTGCCGCAGCGCCGGCGAGTGTCCGCGCAGCCGCGCCCGCGGCAGCAGCGCCGCGCGCTTTTGCGGCGCAAGCGCCCAAGCCTGCTGCGCAGCAGCCTGCGAAGCGCTCCCCCGCGGCCGCGCCAGTCCCCCGAACCGCTCCGGCAGCCGCTTCAGCCGCGGCCCAGCGCCCGGCGGCTCCGCGGCCGACCGCTGCCGTGCGCCCCGGGTCTGCTTCCCCACTGCCGCCGCAGGCCCGCGCCGCTGCGCCTGCCGCTGGCGGGCAGCGTCCCCTCGCCAAGGCAGCGCCACTGAAACCCGCCGCGCCGATCGCAGGCGCCAGGCCGGCGGCTCAGGCAAGGCCGGTGGCGGCACCCGCCGCGAAATCGGCAGCAATGCCTGCCGCCAGGTCAGCGCAGCCCGCCCCGCGCGCGGCCCAACAGCCGGGCAAAAAGCCGATGTTCGCCAATTCCAACGTCAAGGAAGTGTTGGCCGCGTTGGATACGCCCGAGGCCGCGACCGGCGAGACGCGTCTCATGCCAGTCGCGCCCGATCTCAGCGACGACGCCGACGACAGCTCGCTCACCGACACTCAGGTATTGCGATTCCTCGAGAGCCGCCGGTCGGCGGATGACTCCGAGCGCTCGCCGCCGGGATCGCAGGCGGATCCTGCCGCCGAATCGGGCATCTCGCTGCTCAAGCCCGACGACACCGGCACGCGGCGCGCGCTGAAGGAAGCCGTCACGCAGAATGAGCCGGTCGCCTTCGCGGTGCAGCTGCAATGGTCGGTTCAGCCGGTGGAGCTCAGCAAGGTGCCGCCGCTGGCGATCTTCAGCGCCTATACGCTCTATTCCGTCGAGGGCAGCCGCGAGGGACGCAGGTGGTACGGGTTGCGCCTCGGCTTCTTCAGCGATGCGATCTCGGCCAAGCAGGTGGCCTACTACGTGCGCTCGGAATTCACCTCGGTCGCCGTGGTTCCGGTGAGCCCGCAGGAGCGCGATCGCGCCACGGAGGACAACCAGAGATTCTCCGGCGTGGGCTCCGCACGCAAGCGGCGCCAGCATGAAGACCACGGGATCAAGCTCATCGACTCGGACGATGCGCCGCGCGCCGCACCGGCTGCGCCCACCGCGTCCGCTACGCCTGCTCTTTCACGTGCGCCGACGCCAACGCCGGCGCCTTCGCAGGCTGCAACGACCCGCAACGCGCGCAAGACCGGCGGCAAAGTCGGCGCACGGGAGCGCCGCACGCCGCAGACGCTGGAGGAGACTCTGGAAATCCTCGGCGCCAACGAGCTCGCGATCGACAATGGCAGGGGCGACTCGCTGAGCGACACCGGTGTGCGCCACCTTCGCGTCGAGATTCAGAAGAACACGCCGTTCTCGCGGCTGCTCGAGCGCCTGAGCGAGCGGGTCAAGAAGACCTGACGCTGGTGGCTTGGAGCCGCCCAGTGCCTTTCCGCTGAGCTACTTTCCAAACAGCTTGTCGAGCTCCGAGCGGGCGCGATCGACCTCGGCGGTGTTGGGCGCGACGTAGGCGCCCGCCCGCGGCTTGAAGAAATCGCAGAAGTTCGCCCGCGTCTTTTCGCGGACCTCCTCGGCGGTGGGCTCGCGGCAGTGCTTGGCGACGCCGGTATCGTAGTCGACGCACATCCGGCACACGTGCAGCTCCGCCCGGCACTTCGGGCATTCCTCCAGGCGGCGCAGCGGCAGCGTGAGGGCGGCCAGCGAGGCGCCGCATTTCCAGCAGGTGAGCTCGGCGGCGATGGCGCTTCGGGGCAGCATGGCTGCCGATTATGCGCCAATTTGGCGACGCGGATCCTTCAGGAATGGCTCGAGCGCACTCGAGACCGCGTTCACGCGGCCGCAGCATTGCGCAGCTTTGTACACCTCGGCCTCCCTTCCTTCGCCCTCGCCCCTCTTCGCGCGCTGCTCCGCCGCCGTCAGATCTTCGCTCTTGGTGTTCATCGATGCGCTCCACCTGCGGCAAGACGCCGCGACCCAAAGCATCCTCTGATCACACCCGCGCGAGAACGATGCGGTTTACGGAGTCCTTACCGCTGAGCAGCGCGCAGTCCAAGCGTGACTTCTCCTCCTCCGTCTTCAAGTTCGCCAACGCTACCACCGTGTAGATCGTCGCACCAATACTGCCGAAAGCTAACATGCCTCCTGCGATGTTTCTGCATGCGTCCGGGTTGTTCTGTATCGACAGCTGCGCGCCGTTAGGGCATTCGGTGGGGTTTTGCGGCTGCTTCGGTTTCGTTTGCTGCTGCTACCCTATCCAGAACGTCCCCACCAGAGCGAGCATCGGAACCACTATTCCACAACCTATTAGGATTGCCCATTTTTGGCGCAACGCGATGCTTCGATCTTTTTCGCTGTCAAAAATGGCGCCAGCGTCCGGGTTTGTTCGGTATTTACGGAAGAGTCGGCCAAACCAAGCTCTCCCGGCAGTTCCCGCGAGGAGAGTAACCGCTATGGCCGCTATTATTGGCGAGAAATTCGGATGCTCATGTCCGAAGTGAGGGGCCCATCTGAGACTCGTAATAAGCACGCACCCAAAAATTGACAAGCAAGGGGCTAAGAAAAAGACCGTCATAACCTCAGAGAGTGCACTTGAGTACGCGGCCGCCGCCGAACTCTTTGGGTTCCTTCGCGCTAACGCATAGCTTCGTAGGAAATAGCGGGCCGCCCATCCGACCTGATCTCGGCCCAGTTGCCTCTCGTTACAGTTCATCGAATCTGTCTGAACACCATAGGCGGCGGGACGTGAAGTTTCGCACTGCACATCACTGCCGTGCCCGCGGCCGCGACCATCCCCTTAGAACCACCCGCCGCGCTGTAGGTGATCGCTGCTACCGCTCCGACGGGCCCTAACGCGGTCAAGGCGAGATCAACGGCGAAGTCTGTCGACCCGAACATCGCGCCGGAAGCCGCGCCGGTCGCGCCGCCTGTCTGGTATCCACTGAAAGCAGACAGGGGAATACCTACGATACCCAATCCACGGCCCACGTCCGCTAAGTAAGGGGTTGTGGATTCAGCAATGCCCTGCAACTGTTCACCGAGCGCAGAGTACCCCTCGTCGCCCCCCACCGTCATTAGCGTTGCACCTGCAAACGTCTTTCCAAGAGCAAGAGCACTAGAATGCGCTGCCAACTCACTTGCACCCTCAAGTGCGGTGACTCCCTGCGAAAGATGTTCCACGCCTTGCTGGGTAGAGCTCTCGGCAGAGCCAGCGCCACCCCCCGAAAGGCATTGCTCCATTGTTTCTGTATTCTGCGCTTCGGAGCTACTCCATGCAGCCGAGTTGAATACGATGTCTTGCAAAGTGAGCGGCGGAAGTACGGGCTGACTCAAGGGAGTTTTTTGGCCTGTCACGTTTACAGTTTGTAGCTGCGGCGCCCATCCGGGATCATGCGTTGGATCGAACGGATTCTGCGGATTAAAAGGGTCGACGAGCGGCGTGTCATCGCATTGACCGCGGCGGTGCGGACGGATCTGACTCGCGTCTTCCGTATCTGGAATCTTATCGTTGCCGCCACCACCATCATCAAGGCCGTTGTCGAAACTCGAATTACCCGGATCACAGGGGCCAAATCCACTCGGATCAGCATAGGTGAGCGGATTGTCGTCTACATATGCGTAGCGGTCATAATCCAGAGTATTCTCAGGATCAGGAATATTTGGATCAGGAGAGTAGAAATAACTCCCGCTCGACTGATAAAGGCGTCCGTTCATGTCCACCGTCCATATGCCATAGTTGTCGAGCCCCTCCTGCCCCGTGAACTCGTGGCGGGTGATGCCGGCCATGGTAGCCTCCTGCGCCGTGGTATTCTCATTCCACCCCAACGCGGCAAATTTCTCTGCGACCACCAACGCCCCCTTGCTGTCGGTGATGACGGCGGTCGAATTTATGTTGTCCTTGGTGGCGTAGTCGATGGCATTGGTCCCGCTCAGCCAGCGATTGTAGACGATGAAGTTGTTCCCCGCCGGGATGTAATAGCGATAAGACGTGCCGGTCGAGTTCGTCATCTTCTCCATGAGGTCGCCGATGTACTCGGTGACCTCGGATGAGCCCGAGTAGCTCGCGATCTGCTCGTAGCGCTGATGATTCTCGTCATAATAAAAATCGCTGTAGTTCGATGGAGTCGTTACGGCGGTGATCGCGCTCGGCTGATTGAAACTCATCCACGTGAAGGTTCGTAGCGCCGAGCCGCTCGAACTAATCACCTTCGTCATATTGCCGTTGGCGTCATAGCAAAAGGAGGAGCTCCTGGGCGCTTGCGTACTTTCGCGCACCGCATGCGGCTGAGCGTTCGCGTAGTACGTGCAGCCTGATTGTGCGGTTGTGTAGTTGTTAACGTTTGCCGTATTGCCGTAGGCCTGCCAGGTCGCAATGCGACCCATGGAGTCATAGGTCATATTGGTACTGGTGTCACCGACGGTATAGCTCAAACGATTGAGCGAATCGTAGTAGACGTTCTCGCTCGTCCCTGCGTTGTTGTCCTGGCGCAGAGTCATGTTGCCGACAGGGTCGTAGAGGTACGAGTTATTCTGTAGCGCCGCCCCGCCACCCAAGCCTGCGGTGATGCCCTGCAGGAGACCGCGGTAGGCATCGAAAGCGTGATTGACCACGACGCCATTCCCTAAGGTCTCTTGCGTGTACTGACCCCTCGCATCCATCGTATCAGCGGTCCAGAGCGAGACGTTCGGGGAGTCCGAAGTGTCCGTCACTGACTTAAGGAGTCCATAGGCATAGCCGAACTTGAGCGCGAGCGCGTAGCCTGCCGTACTCACCGGGTAGGTCAAGGTATCTGGGAGCCCCTCGGCATTATAGGTCGAGGTATACGTATAGGCCGCATCGCCCGGAATGGTGATGGAGCGCTGAGAGGGGCGTCCTGCTGAGTCGTAGGTCTCATTTTCGGCGTAACCGCTCGCATTGCAGGCGGTGGGGGGACCGGGGCTAATTCCAGTGCAGACACTTTGTAGCTGCCCAATATTGTCGAGGGCTGCGCTCGAGCCCCAGGTCCAGTGGCTGTAGAGGTCGGGCTCATACCGGTCGGTCATTCGAGAGAGCGCATCATATTGGGCTGAGAAGCTCTGCCCTTTGGCGTCCTGCCAGCCGGTGAGTTCGCCGAGCGCATCGAAAGTGTAGTGCCAAGCCCCAAGATCCGCATCGGTCGCTTGGGTCGTGAAGGGGGCGATGCCGTACTGCACCATGCCGGACCAGAGCGGATCGCTCGGGCCGTTGCCTTGATTGTCGGTCGTCAGGGTATGGCCGCCCGCAGCATCGTACCCCAGGGTGATCGCATAGCCAGTGGCGTCCTTGGTCTCTCGCAGCCAGCCGTTCACACCGTGCACGAGTGTTCTTGCGTTTCCGTTCGCATCGCTGATCGTCATCGTGCGGCCGGCATACTGATAGCTGGTCGTGGCGCTCGCGCTCGCGCTGATCGGGATCTGTGTCTGGGTCAGGCGATTAAGGACATCGTACGAGAAGGTCTCCTCCCCGACTTCGCTGCCCTCGTACGGCACCTGCTGAGAGGCGATGCGCCCCAGGGAGTCGTAGCTCTTCTGCATCAGCGTGTCGGTGCTACCGTCCATAAGCTGGCCCTGGGTAAGGTAGGGCCGATCCGCCATATCGAGTTCCTGGGTGATCGTGCTGATCACATTGCCCGAGGTATCCTTTGGCTGCTCGGTGACGAGCAGACGTGGTTTGGGGTCGGAGCCGGAATAGAGACTGTACCTAAAGGCGGTGGTCCTCGCATTTAAGGTGCCCTCGAAGACCGTCTCTGTCGTTACCCGGCCGAAGCCATCGCCATAGGCCCAAGTGGTGATGAGCTTATTCGGATCGGTTTCACTACTTACAAGGCCATAGCGGAAATCGTAATCCAG
>DATNEU010000046.1:0-6381 GCA_035552895.1 Steroidobacteraceae bacterium | reverse complement strand
AGCGTGGGTCCGAAGGTCCAGTCGAGCCCCACCGCGCGCACTTCCTCGGCGGTCGCCTCGCCGATGAGGCGCATCAGCGGCGCATCGTGCGCGGCGCCGAGGCCCACGTTCTGCGGAAAAATCGTCGCGCCGTAAACATCGTCATTGCCATGCACGGCATCGATCCCCCAGATCTCCGGGATCGGGTGCGGGCCGTGAGAGGCCGCCATCGACGCCTGGTAGAACTGGTTGGCGAGAGTCAGCCAGGCGGATGGCGGCGCGAGCATGTTGCCGGCGGGCTTGGAGTTGCCCCCGTTCAGCACCGAGCCGAGTGGATACTGCAGCAGATCCCGCAGCGTGAGGGCGCTGATGTCACCCTGGATGAGCTGTCCGACCTTCTGCTCGAGCGTCATGCCGGCCAGGAGACGATCAATCTGATTCTCGATCTTCGGATCTGAAGCCACGCCCGGCCAGACAACGGGCCAGAGCTCGGGATGCACTGGCGCAGCCGACGGTGAGACGGTCCGATCCGCGGCGCGCAGCAGCCCGTCTGCCGATGTTGCGGCAGCGAAACAGCCGAGCAGGCAGCCGAGCAGGACGAGGCCCACGAAGGATCGAGAGCGACGGCTCTTGCGGCGCCTTCTCGATACATGGCGTCTTGACAGCGCTGTCATGATTTGATGCTCCACATCCCTCCCAGCCATAGCTACCCGGCTTGCGGGCCGGACTGACCGCCAGGATTGCGATTCTGGAGACGCATCGCCCCGTAAGCCCCCATTGACCGTGCGCTCAGTGCGCTTTTTGATGATTTCCTCAGCCGGCGCAGCCTATGCCGGAATGACAGCGCTGTCAATGAGGAGCTCGCGATCCGGTCAGCGTCTGAAGGCCGACAACTCGGTGGGGCCGGTGCCCCGGCGGGAGGAAGACGCGGCGCGCCCGCGCGTCGCCTGCAGATCATCGACGAAGCGAGTGTGCCAGCGGTGGATGTCGTTTTCCCGCAGGGTGGCGAGCGAGGTCGCATGACGCAGGCGGCGTTCCGCAAGCGTCATGGTGAGCGCGCGCTGGATGGCACCGGCGATGCCCTTGATGTCGTAGGGATTGATCAGCAGCGCCTCGGTCAGCTCGCAGGCCGCGCCAGCGCGATTCGACAGCACGAGCACGCCCGGATCGTCCGGATCCTGGGCGGCGATGAATTCCTTGGCGACGAGATTCATGCCGTCGCGTAGCGCCGTCACGAGACAAACCTGAGCGGCGCGAAGGAATCCCATCAGCGTCGCGTGCGGGAAGTTGCGGTTGAGATAGCGGATGGGTGTCCAGTCGGCGTCGGCGAAGCGGCCATTGGTGCGGCCGGAGCTCTGCTCCAGCGAGTCGCGGATCTGGGCGTAGGCCTGCACCTTCTGCCGCCCGAGCGGCGCGATCTGCAGGAAAGTGACTTGTCCGATCTGCTCCGGGTAGCTCTCGAGGAACTGGCGGTAAGCCTGGAAGCGCTCCAGCAGTCCCTTGCTGTAATCGAGCCGGTCCACGCCGACGATGAGCCGCCGGCCGACGAGGCTCTGCATCATCCGCTGCACCGGAGCGGAGCTGGCGGCCTTGGCGGCGCTCTGGGCGATCGCCTGCACGTCGACGCCGATCGGGTAGACGCCGGTGCGCACCGTGCGGCCGGTGCTGCTGACGGTGCCGCCCTCCCCCACGCTTTGCGCGCCCCAGAGGACCCGCACCGCATCCAGGAAGCTGTCGCGGTCCGCCTCCGTCTGGAATCCGATCAGGTCATACGCGAGGAGCGCCCGCAGGATCTCCGCGAATGTCGGCAAGGCGCGCAACACCTCGAAGTGCGGGAACGGAACGTGGAGGAAGAAGCCGATCGGCTGGTGCGCTCCCTGCGCCCGCAGCTTCTCCCCGAGCGGAATGAGGTGATAGTCGTGCACCCAGATGAGATCGCCCGGAGTCAGGAGCGGCGCGAGACGCGAGGCAAACAGCGCGTTGGCCTGCTCGTACGCGGCGTACTCCTGGTCGTCGTAGCGGAAGCCGGCGAGGAAGTAATGAAAGAGCGGCCAGAGGGTACCGTTGGCAAAGCCACTGTAGTAACGCTCGTAGAGCGCCTGCGGCAGCGGGATCGTGGCATAGGTCAGCGCATCACGGATGGTGATCTCCGGGTCCGCCGCTTCCTGGCTGGCGGTCTCGCCATTCCAGCCGAACCAGAGGCCGCCGCGGGCGCGCATCGCGGCGAGCACGCCGACGGCGAGCCCTCCGGGCGCCGCGGTCTTGGCGAGCGGCACGCGGTTGGAGACATTGATCAGCCGCCCCATCAGGCCCGGCCTCGCAGGCGCGGGACGGAACGCGCCGCTAGTGAGGGGCCCTCCGAGCTCGCCACCACGCTCGGCGCCCCGGACAGCCGCCGCAACGCGGACGCGGGCTCCGCCTGAAGCTGCGCGAGCCAGTCGCGCACGGCCGCGACGTCGGCGAGGCGCGTGCGTGCCGCCGTCGGGCGGGGAGCGCCCACGAGCACCGACACGCCGCCGCAGCGGTTCACGAGCTCGAACGCCGGCTCGTCCGTCAGATCATCGCCGACGAAGAGGGGCAACCGGCCGGCGAACGGCGCCTCGCCGAGGAACGCGGCCACGGCTTCGCCTTTGGTCGCGCCGGCGGGCCGCAGCTCCACGACCATCTTGCCGCGCTGCACCTCGAGCTCGCCGCCCGCCCGGGCCGCGATGTCGCGCATGGCCGTAATGGCAGCGTCTTCGAGCAGGGGTGCGCCTCGGTAATGCAGCGCAAGCGCGAACCGCTTGTCCTCCACCAGCAGGCCCGCGTGGCGCGCCGCCAATTCCAACATCGCGCCGCGCGCGGCCTCGAGCACGACCGCAGACGGAAGCGGCCTGCGTCGGTAGACGCCGGAGGCGCTGCGATGCTCGAAACCGTGCAGGCCCGCAGACGGCAGCGTAAGCGGCACAAAGAGCTTGTCGAGATCCGCGATGGCGCGCCCGCTGACGAGGGCGACAGCCCCGCCGCTCGCCAGAAAGAGCGCGCGCAGCCGCTCCCGCAGGTCATCCGGGACTGACACGGCTTGCGGAGACGCTGCGATCTCCAGCAGCGTGCCGTCGACGTCCAGAAACAAAGCGATCCCTGATAGAGCCACGCTGTCAGTGTGCGGAATGGCGGTCACCGCCCTACTCTATGAAATATGAGAGGAAATGTAAAAGAAGCGGGACAGTTCCGTGGTCCCGGCACGTATTCGCGGCAGCCCGCGAGCTGCCTTTCGAGCCGAGGCCCCGGCGGCCGCGCCGCCAATGTCAGGTGTTATGTCAGCGTGACCCAGGTAGGCGCATGATCGCTGGGCTTCTCACCCCCGCGCACCCAACGATCGACATTGGCATCGAGCAGGCGCGGAGCGAGATCGGGGCTCAGCAGCAGATGATCGATTCGCAGCCCCGCGTTGCGCTTGAAGTGATCGCGGAAGAAGTCCCAGAACGTATAGATGCTTTCCCCGGGATGACGGGCGCGCACGGCGTCCGTCCAGCCCTGGTCGAGCAGACGCTGGTAGGCGGCGCGGGTTTCAGGTTGCAACAGCGCGTCCTTGCGCCAATTCCTCGCATCGTAGATGTCGAAGTCGGTCGGCACGACGTTGTAATCGCCGGCCAGCACGACCGGCCTGGCGAGGCTGAGGAGCGTTTCGGCATGCCGGGTGAGCCGCTCCATCCAGGCCAGCTTGTAGTCGAACTTGGGGCCGGGCTGCGGGTTACCGTTCGGCAGATAAAGGCAGCCGACCACGATCTGGCCGACCTCGGCCTCGATGTAGCGGCTGTGCGTGTCGTCAGGATCGCCGGGCAAGCCCCGGCGGATCTCGACCGGAGCGGTGCCCCGGGCGAGGATGGCGACGCCGTTGAAGGAGCGCTGGCCGTGCCAGACGGCCTCGTAGCCGGCCAGGCGGATCGCCGCCAGCGGAAAGGCGGCGTCGGGAGCCTTGAGCTCCTGGAGGCAGGCGACGTCGGGCGATTCCCGCCCGAGCCACTCGAGGAGCGCCGGCAGGCGGGCGCCGATGCCGTTGACATTGAAGGTTGCAATTTTCATAAATGTCCGTAAAAAGCTGCGCACCACCATTGACCCGGTGCCCCAGGCGGATATTATCGGGTCATATCGGCGGCTCAGACGGGCACGCGCTGCCCGGACTCCGAATCCAAGCGTCCGGGTGCAGCGCCGCGATCCGCCCTCCAGTTTTGGACAATTTTGCGCGCGCCGCCGGCGAGATCCGTCCCTGATCGAGGGGCTCGCACCGGCGTAAGGAACCGTGCGCGCGCTTTTCCACCCACGAGAGGCCGATCAGTCATGCGACATCAGCGCCGGAGTGCCGCGGCGCGCACCCCCCGGGTCCCCCCGGGACCGGGGCGCCGTCCCCCACACCTTCCCCCTGGGAAGCAGGGGCTTTACGACCCGTGGTTCGAGCACGAGGCCTGCGGCGTGGGCTTCGTCGTCGACGTCAAGGGCCGTAAATCGCATCGCATCCTCGAGCAGGCCATCCAGGTGCTGCGCAACCTGGACCACCGGGGCGCCTGCGGGTGCGAGGCCAATACGGGCGACGGCGCGGGCGTGCTCATCCAGATGCCGCACGCCTATTTCCAGCACGTCACCCGGAAGGATCGCCTGTTCTCGCTCCCCGGGCCGGGGGAATATGCGAGCGGTCTCGTCTTCTTTCCCCGCAATCCGACGCGACGGCGGCGCCTCGTCGAGGTCTTCGAGCACATCATCCAGTCGGAGGGACAGACCGTCCTCGGCTGGCGCACGGTGCCGGTGAGCAACGCCTCCCTGGGGGAGACGGCGCGCGCCGGCGAGCCTTTCATCCGCCAGGTCTTCATCGGCCGCGGCCCCAAGGTGCGCGATGAGGCGGAATTCGAGCGCAAGCTCTACATCATCCGCAAGCGCGCCTACAGCGAGATCCGCACCTCGACCATCGATGGCGCCGAGTACTGGTATCTCTGCAGCCTCTCGCACAAGACATTCGTCTACAAGGGGATGCTGCTCACCGAGCAGCTCACGAAGTACTTCACCGACCTCGAGCATCCGGCGATCGAGACGGCCCTGGCGCTGGTGCACTCGCGCTTCAGCACGAACACCTTCCCGAGCTGGGACCGGGCGCATCCGTACCGTTATCTGGCGCACAACGGCGAGATCAATACGCTGCGGGGCAACTACAACTGGATGAAGGCCCGCGAGGCGCTCTTCGCCTCGGACCTCTTCGGCGAGGACACCCCGAAGATCCTGCCGGTCGTCAACCCGAACGGCAGCGACTCGGCGATGCTCGACAATACGCTGGAGCTGCTGGTGCTGGCGGGGCGCTCGCTGCCGCACGCCATGATGATGCTGATCCCGGAGCCCTGGTCGAACCACGAGAGCATGGATCCGGACCTCAAGGCGTTCTACCAGTATCACTCCAGCCTGATGGAGCCGTGGGACGGCCCGGCCTCGATCGCCTTCACCGACGGCAAGAGCATCGGGGCGGTGCTCGACCGCAACGGCTTGCGGCCATCGCGCTACTACGTCACGAAGGACGACCTGGTCATCATGGCCTCGGAGGCCGGCGTGCTCGAGGTGCCGCCGCAGGAGGTGGTGCGCAAGGGCCGCCTGCAGCCGGGGCGCATGTTCCTGGTGGATACCGAGCAGGGACGCATCATCGGCGACGAGGAGATCAAGCGCACCGTCGCGACCGAGCATCCCTATCGGGTGTGGCTGGATGAGCACCTGGTGCACCTCAAGGACCTGCCGGCGGCCGCGGAAATGCCGCCAGCAGATCCGGAAGCGCTGCGCGCGCGGCAAATCGCGTTCGGCTACACGTTCGAGGACGAGCGCACCCTCCTCGCGCCGATGGCGAAGAGCGGCGTCGAGGCGGTGGGCTCCATGGGCAACGACACGCCGCTCGCGGCGCTGTCGGCCAAGCCGCGCCTGCTCTACGACTACTTCAAGCAGCTCTTCGCGCAGGTGACCAACCCGCCGATCGACTGCATCCGCGAGGAGCTCATCACCGCCTCCGAGGTCTGGCTGGGCTCGGAGGGCAACCTCCTGCGGCCGCAGCCCGCGGACTGCCGGCGGCTCGAGCTCAAGGGCCCGATCCTCACCAACGAGGAGTTCGCCAAGGTGCGGCGGCTGTCGCTTCCGGGCCTGAAGGTGGGCACGCTTTCCATCCTCTTCCGCGCGACGCGCGGCGAGAAGGGACTCACCAAATCGGTGGAGGAGCTCTGTCTCGCGGCCCGGCGGCTGATCGAGGACGAGGAGGTCAACATCCTGATCCTGAGCGACCGCGGCGTCAGCCGCGAGTTCGCGGCCGTGCCGGCGCTGCTCGCGGTGAGCGCGCTGCATCATTACCTGATTCGCGAGGGACTGCGCACGCGCGTCAGCCTCGCGCTCGAGACCGGC
>DATNEU010000045.1:0-33408 GCA_035552895.1 Steroidobacteraceae bacterium | reverse complement strand
TGTCGGCGGCGATTCGGGAGCCTTGGAAGGTGCCGGGCTCGAGGTTTTTCACGACTTTGTCGGTGAGGAAGCGGCTGCGGCCGCCGTAGACGTGCGCGTCGCCCAGGCGGTGTTGGGCAGTCAGGTGGAATTTGAGGGGGGCCATCAGGAGGAGATCGTTCTGGGCGCGGGTGAGAGCGACGTAGAGCAGCCGCCGCTCCTCCTCGATGAGCTCGGGTTTGCCGGTCGAGAACTCCGAGGGGAAGCTGCCGTCGACCACATTGAGCAGGTAGACGGTGTCCCACTCCATTCCCTTGGCGGAGTGGATGGTGGAAAGGACGAGGTAGTCCTCATCGAGCGTGGGGCGGCCGGCGAGATCGCTGGTGGCGTTGGGTGGATCGAGGGTGAGCTCGGTCAGGAAGCGCTCGCGCGAAGGGTACTGGCCGGACAGCACCTCGAGCTGGTCGAGATCGCCCAGGCGGGTGTGGAAGTGCTCGTATTGGCGCTCGAAGTGCGGGCGGTACCATTCCCGCGCCAGGTGCACCTGGCCGGTCCAGGGGCGCTGCGGATCGGCCAGCGCGAGCAGCACCTCGACGAGCTTGCGCCAGTCCTTCTCGGCGCCCGGGGGCGGAGCGAAGGTCTGCAGGGAGGCGAGCGCGCCGCCGTTGGATTGCAGGTGATCGAGCGCGCGGCGCGCGTTGGCCGGACCCATGCCGGGCAGCAGCTGCAACGTGCGGAAGGCCGCGAGACCGTTGCGCGGATTGTCGGCCCAGCGCAGCACGGCGAGCAGATCCTTGATGTGGCTCGCCTCGAGGAACTTGAGGCCGCCGTACTTCACGAAGGGGATCTGACGGCGTCCGAGCTCCACTTCGAGCACATCGCTGTGACTGGCACTGCGGAAGAGCACCGCCTGCTTGCGCAACGGCACGTTGGCTTCGCGGCGCTTCAGGATTTCGGCGCAGACACATTCGGCCTGCACCTGCAGATCCTCCACGGCGATCAGCCGCGGCCTGGGCCCCTCGCCGCGGCTCGACAGCAGGTGCTTGCGGTGCTGGCGCGGCGCTTCCGCCATCACGGCATTGGCGACATCGAGCACCTGTTGGGTGGAGCGGTAGTTCTGCGCCAGTGTGACCACCTCCGCCCGCGGCGTGAAGCGGTCGGGGAAGCCGAGGATGTTCTCCACCGCGGCGGCGCGGAAGGAGTAGATCGCCTGCGCATCGTCCCCGACGACCGCGAGGCCGGCGCCGTCGGGCTTCAGCGCATGGAGGATCTCCGCCTGCAGCCTGTTGGTATCCTGATACTCGTCGACGAGCACGTGATCGAAGTGGCCGCCGACGTGCGCCGCCAGACGCGGGTGGGACATCATGATCTGCCAGTAGAGCAGCAGGTCATCGTAATCGAGCAGGCTGTTCTGCTGCTTGCGCTCGACGTATGCGCGGTAGAGTCGTGTCAGGTCCGATTCCCACTGCGCGCACCAGGGGAACTGCGCTTCGAGCGTTTCCTTCAGGGGGCGCTGGGTGTTGATGCGGTGGGAGTAGATCTGCAGGCAGGTGTCCTTGCGCGGAAAGCGCTGCTCCTTCTGCGCGAGCCCGAGCTCCTGGCGCAAGGTGTCGAGCAGGTCGGCGCAGTCGCCGCGGTCGAGCACGCTGAATTGCGGATCGAGCTTGAGGTGGCGGGCGTAGTGGCGCAGCAGGCGGTTGCCGACGGAATGGAAGGTGCCCGCCCAGCTCATGCGCTGCAGAATGCCCTGGCTGACTCCGCCCAGGGTCTCGTTCAGCGCCGATTTGGCGAGCTCGAAGGCGCGCCGGCGCATCTCGACCGCAGCCCGCCGGGTGAAGGTGAGCATCATGATGCGGGCGGGGTCCACGCCGTGGAGGACGAGATGCGCGACGCGGTGCGCCAGGGTGTCGGTCTTGCCGGTGCCGGCCCCGGCCACGATCAGCAGCGGACCGGACTTGTAACCCTTGGGTTGGCCGGCGCCGTCCGGCAGCGGCTCGCCATGAGTCACGGCGCGGCGCTGGGGGCCATTGAGCTTCGCCAGATGGGACGCCGTTGACATGACGGCGGGGGACTATACGGAATCGGGCGACCCGCTGTCACTGATTGGCGTCACGCGTGTGATAGGCTGCCGTGGCCATGAAGCCGGACAAGCGGACCCTGCACTTCCAGGGCCGGATCATCTCGCTCAGCACCGACGAGGTGCGGCTGCCGAATGGCCACCTGGCCTCGCTCGAAGTCGTCCACCATCCCGGCGGCGCGGCGGCGGTGGCCATCGACGCGCAGGAGCGAGTTTGCCTGCTGCGGCAGTACCGTTACGTGGCGGACGGGTGGCTGTGGGAGCTGCCGGCCGGGAAGCTGGAGCCGAGCGAGCCGCCGCTCGTCACCGCGCAGCGCGAGCTCGTCGAGGAAGCCGGCGTGAGCGCGCGCGAGTGGCGCAGCCTCGGCGCCTACCTCAGCTCTCCGGGTATCTTCACCGAGGTGTTGCATCTCTACCTGGCGACGGGCGTGGAGCCGGCGACGGTGGCCCACGAGCAGGCGGAGGTCATCGAGGTGCACTGGATACCGTTCAGCCAGGCTCGCGAGTGGGCGCAGAGCGGCGCGATTCGGGACGGCAAGACGGCCCTGGGGCTGATCCGCGCGCATTATGTCCGCTGTCACGGCGGTAGAATCGATCCGTGACCGATGTCTCGGAACGACGACAGAAGCGCTGCTAAGGTGCAGGCAGCCGCGGGCCGCGCGGATTTGCTTTGTGGTGCATTCCTTGGGCGCCAGTACGACCAAAATAGAGGGCACGGGGGACCGAAAGCCGGACAACACGGGCGAGCGCCGGCGCTTGTCCCGTGTCCGCCACGATGACCGCGGCAATGGCTACGTCGAATGGATCGACGCCCCCGCGGAGCTGGTGGAGCGTCCCAAGCTCGAGATCCAGCGCGAGAGCGGGGAATTGCAGCTCGACGGGGACCGCGGAGCCCGTAATCCCTACTCGAACGACGCGGGCGTCGCGCGCAAGACCGGCAACACCACCCGCACGGATCTGCGCAAGCTCTCCGAGTGGATCAAGATGATGCGCGAGCTCGAGGAGCGCAGGCGCGCCGGCGACAGCACCGAAGGCGCCGACGAGGAATAGCCCCCGATCGCTCAAGTCCCCGGGGGTGAGGTGTTCCGCTCGATGTGGGCGACCTTGCGCGCGTTGCTCAGGCGATAGAACCGGCGCAGCTCCGCCAGCACTTCGCCATCGGGTCCGGCACCGGCGCGGCGGAGCGATCGCTCCAGCCGACGGCAGAATTTCTCCGCATAACGGCTGGCTTCCCGGTAAAGATCCTCCCGCCCTTGCGCGAGCCGCGGATCGATGCGCGTGCGCTCGAATAGAATGCGCAGCAGCTCCGCGGGGAATCGCCCGGGCCACTGGCGCCGCAGCAGCCAGTAGCTGGCGACGTATTTGTCCACCTCCGCCTGCATCTCGAGCTCGAGGATCGAGACCGGGCGGTCGTGGCCGGCGTTCCAGGCCAGGTAGAGGAAGTGGCTCACCCCTTCGAGCGCCTTCCAATAGTCGCCGACATTGCCCTCGTGCAGGCGCACCATGGGATCCTCGCGCCGCAGCCGCTCCAACAGCCCAGGGTCGAGGAACAGCGAGATCGCCGCCTCGCCGCCGCCATCCGCGGGCTGCGCGACGATGAGGTCCTCCTCCGACACCCGGCCGCGGACCGACACCGGCAGGCGGCTGCGGTCGGTGACGAGGAAGTCATAGACGTCGTGAGCGACACTCACGTCGTATATGCCGCCGATGAGCTGCTGCAGCTGCGTCAGGATCACGATCAGTGGGCGAGCTGCGTTCCGCCGGCCGCGGTCGGATCGACGCCGAGACGCTTCAGGAGCGCGTAGCTGCGCCGGCTGCCGGTCTTCAGCCAGATCTCGTAGAGGCGCAGGATGTCCTTGTCGGAATGCGTGTACGCGGTCTCCGCGAGCTCGTTGAGCGCATCGACCATGGGTTGGAATTTCTCCGACAGCTCGGCGAAGACGTTGCCGAGCACCCTGCCCCTGCCTCGGGCCAGCACTTCGGCGAGCGTCCCGTAGGCGCGCCCCCCCATCGCGATGTGGTAGTCGATGTCGATCAGCTTGCGCGCGAAGCTCTGCGCGAAGAAGCCGGCAACGAAGAGCGAGACGTCGCCCAGGCGTTGCAGGTTGCGGTTGCGATCGTCGGCGGAGCGCGCCTCCAACGCCTCCGACAGCATGACGACCAGCGGCTTCAGGCGCGGCCCCTCCGGCGTGCACTCGAACAGGGCCTCGGAGCGGGCGAACAGCGTCAGCAGGTTGACGACGTAGTGCTCGGTCTGGCCCTCGACCGAGAGCCGCTGGCTCTCGAGAGCGCCATGCAGCGCGTCCCTGAAATATTCCTTCAGATTGGCGACCGGCTGTACCCGGCAGGATGCGTGAGTGTCAGACATCAGGCAATGACCTCCTGAGCAACATCTCCCAGTGAATACAACGGCAGTACCGGCCGGAAGTTCACCTCACATAATGGCCGAGTTCCGTGACGCACTGCTTGGTTATAGCGCAGCGGCAGCGTATTTATTGGCCGTTCAGCTTTGGCAGCTGGGGGGATCGAGTGCTAGCAGCTCCGCCAGGCGCAGGCAGTCGGGCACATCGATGTCGGCGGGGCCGAGGCTGGAAGGCCAGAGCGCTCCAGTACGGTTCATCCAGGCGGTGCGCAGGCCCGCCGCGCGCGCGGCGTCGACATCGAGGAAAGGATCGTCGCCGACGTAGAGGATGCTCCGCGGCTCGAGATCCAGGCCGCGGGCAAGCTGCTGGAAACAGTGGGGATGAGGCTTTGCGATGCCGAGCTGACGGGCGTTCAACGAGAGGCTGAAAAGCGGCGCGAGTCCGATGAGCCCGAGATCGGCATTGCCGTTGCTGAGCGAGGCGAGCGCGTATCGCCCGCGCAGGCGCTCGAGCGCGGGCTGAACGTCGGCGTAGAGCTGCAGCTCGTTGCGGGCCGCGAAGAACACCTCGAAGGCGCGCGCGGCCACCTCTTCGCCGTAGCCGCATTCGCGCGCGTGAGCGGCGAGCGCCGTGACGCGCAGGTAGGTGAAGTCGTGGGCGTTGTGCGGCTCGCTGCGGGCAAGGCGCTCGCGCGCGGCGCGCATCTCCTCGATCGATACCCGCTCGACGATCCGCGGGCAATTCGCGCGCAGCCATTCGTGCAGCGACCGCTCCGCGCGAACGATCACCGGACCAACATCCCACAGTGTATTATCGAGATCGAAGGCGACCGCACGGATGTCGCGGGGCACGGCCGCCCGCGATACGGTCGGGCCAGCGCTCGAGATTCCCATCGTCATTCTGCGAAGGGTACCACCCCATGTCGGATCTGACTCTGGTGATCGGCAACAGGAATTACTCCTCCTGGTCGCTGCGGCCGTGGCTGCTCTTGAAGCGCCTCGGGCTCGAGTTCCGCGAGGTGCTGATCCGGCTCGACACGCCGACCACGAAGGATGAGATCGAGCAGTACGGCCCGAGCGGCCGCGTGCCCGTGCTGCTGGACGGCGAGCTCTGCGTGTGGGACTCCATGGCCATCTGCGAATACGCGGCGGAGCTCGCCGGCCGCGGCTGGCCGCGGGACGCCCGCGCCCGCGCGGTGGCGCGCTCGGCGTGCGCGGAGATGCATTCGGGCTTCGGCAACCTGCGCATGGAGTGGCCGATGAACGCCCGCGCGCGCAACCGCCGCACGGTCCTGACGCCTGGACTGGAAGCGGACATCGACCGGGTCGATGAGATCTGGAACGACTGCCGGCGGCGCTTCGGAGCCGCGGGCCCGTGGCTCTTCGGGGAATATTCCGTCGCCGATGCGATGTTTGCCCCGGTGGTACTGCGGTTCAACACCTACGGCGCGCGGATCTCGCAGACCGCGCGCTGGTACATGGCCACGGTGCTCGAGGATGCGACCCTGCAGTCGTGGCTCGCCGCCGCCAAGGTGGAGCCGTGGACGCTGGAGGGGTCGGAGGTCGGCTAGCTGTAAGTCGCGCGCCACTCCGCCCGATACGATCTCCCGAGCGACATCAGCCGCTCGAGCAGCTCCGGATAGGCGATCCCGGCTGCGCGGGCGGACTCGGCGAAGTCCTCGGCCGCTTCCAGGTTGGGATTGGCATTGGCTTCGAGCGCGTACACCTGGCCGTCCGCGGTCGCTCTGAAATCCATCCGCGCGCAGCCGGAGAGCCCGAGCGCGCGGTAGATGCGGCGGGACAGCTTGTCGAGGCGGGTCAGCACCGCGGGCGGCAGGTCCTCGGCGGCGCGGGTCGTGATGCCGTACTTGGTCTGATAGCGCTTGTCCCACTTCACCTTGCGGGTGGCGATGGCCGCCAGGGAGTCGGGCATGGAGCCGAAGACCATCTCCCACACGGGCAGCCGCGTCAGCCGGTCGTTGCCCATCACGCCGACGTAGAGCTCGCGGCCTTCGATGTACTCCTCGACCAGAGCGTCGGAGCCGATCTGCTCGTGGACGAACTCGATCCGCTCCTTGAGCCGCGGCGCGTCCTCCACCACCGATGCCTGCGCGATACCGAGCGATGCATCCTCGACGGTCGACTTCACGAACAGCGGGAAGCGGAGCTTGCGTGGAACGTGAATGCGCGCGCCGCGCTGGAAGACGGCAAACTGCGGCGTCGGGATGCGATGGAAGGCCAGAAGCTGTTTGCAGAGAGGCTTGTCGCGCGACAAGAGCAGCCCGCGCGGGTTGCAGCCGGTGTAGGGCTGACGCAGCAGCTCGAGGAAGGCCACGACGTGTTGGTCGTACGTGACGATGCCATTGAATTCTTCGAGCAGGTTGAAGACGATGTCCGGCTTCCACTCGGCGATGCTGCTGCGCATCTCCGTGAGGCTATCCAGCACGCCGAGACAGCGCACATCATGGCCGCTCTGGCGCAGAGTGCTCGTGACGTCGTATTCGGTCCGCCACTCCTCGATTTCTTTGTCGCTACGGCCTTCGAGAGATTCCGGTGGCACCAGGCTCGCGTGCACGACGACGAGCGTGCGCAGTTTTCTCATAAACGAAGGTGGGGGGTCTCGCCTTGTGCGTAGAGGCTGGCGAGCCGCTCGAGCAGCCATCGGGCACTGCGGACGGCGTCGCGACGGTTGCCGCGGACGTAGAGCTTCAAGATCTCACTGCGCTCGATCATCATGCGGGCGATCTGCTGCACACTATAACGCTCCAGGCCCAGCTTGCGCGACACGGACGCCACCAGCAGCTTCTGGTTGCTCCGCAGGAGGGTTGCGGCACGACTGGCTCCGCGGCGCATCGGCCTGGGCGCGAACAGCCTGTGCAGGAACTCGTCGGCCAGGCCGCGGCGATAGGAGCGCTGGCGCGCCAGCTTGCGGCGATAGTGCTGCGCGAGGGTGCGGGTATTCGTCTCGAGAGGCTCGATGAGGATGCGGTTGCGCACGGGCGGCCGCCGCCCGCGCATCTCGGCGAGCAGCTCGTCGACGGCGCTCAGCTTCTGGAATGCCGGCCAGTCGGCGTAGCTCTTGCGCCAGCCGGATCGCGGCGTCAGCCAGACGGCGAACGTCTCAGCGAAGTCCTCCGTTGGATGCGACTGCGCGTACCACTCCCCCAGATGGTGCACGTACCGGCGACTCCCCGGCCGCGCCTTGTAGCGCGCGGGATATTGCAGGGAGGCCGGGCCGAAAACTTCGCGCCAGCGTTTACGGCGACGGAGCCTGTAGGCGTTATCGAGCGCGTGTCCTGCTTCGTGTCGCAGGATACGCATGAACCAGCGCGTGTTGCCGCCCTCCGCTTCCCGCATGATGCGCCGCTCCAGACGCTCCAGGCGCGGGTGCGCGAGATAGAACGGAATAGCGATGCCGGGCACGCCGTCGGGGGAGAACCACTCTTCCGACAGCCACACATGAGGGTGGAAGCGGATGCCTCGCGCCTCCAGCTCCGAGTAGAGCCGCCGGACGCGCCGCTCGATCCGGGAGCCCTGGAGCTTGAGGCCCAGATCGCAGAAACGCAGCGACAACAGAGCCTCGTCGGAGAGACGAGTCCATGCCGGCCTTCTCCTAAGTCGCCGGGAGGTGCGATTGCGCTGCAGAGCCACGGGCTCAAAGCCTAGCTCATCCTGAGTAGCGCGTGCTGTAAAAGGCGGTCGGCGTAGGTCTCGATGAGCGGACGCTGCAGGAGGCACTCGCGCCAGGAGGCTGGGATGGCGCTCACCCCGTAGAGTGCGCCGGCCAGTTGGCCGCAGGCCGCCGCCGCGACGTCGGAGTTTCCCCCGTGATTGGCCGCGTGCAGGACGGCATCGCGGAAATTGCCGGTGGCGGCAAAAGCCTCGAGCGCGATGGCGAGCGCATCGGTCACCGAGCCGTTGTGCCGCTTGCCCCCGGCGCCGGGGGCTACCGCGGCGAGAACGCGGGCCTTGGACTGGCCGCTGAGCGCGAGGTAGAGCGCGCTCGCGAGATCGCGGCAGGCGGCGAGGACGGCGGGGGCCTGGCAGGTGGTGCGGGCCGCTTCGCTGGCGAGCTGCACGGCCTCCTCCTGCGAGGCGAAGAAGAACATGACGACCGGGGCGATGCGGGAGAGCGGCTCCGGATCGAGCTGATCGGGGGCGTGCGAGCCGGAGAAGAGCTGGCGCCGCCACTGCGCCATCGTCAGCGCGCGTGCCGTGCTCGCAGTGATACCGAGGCACTGGCCCGTGGCTGAAAGGTAGCCCTCGCGCTGCCAGCGCCGATAGCGCTCCACCTGGTCCCGGGCGTCGAAGCCATCGGTCGCGAGCAGGCTGTCGGCCAGACAGAGCGCCAGCGCGGTGTCATCGCTCCAGCCGCCGCGCGGTAGCGCGAACGGGCCGCCGCCCAGCATATCGCCCACGGGCGCGAAGCTGCCGGGGCGCCGGTACTGGGTCGCGGCGGCAACCGCGTCCCCGGCAGCGAGACCGAGCAGCGCGCCGAGAAAACGCTCCCGCAGGCTGCGGGCCGCGGCCAGGGTGCCGGGCTCCAACAGCGGATCGGGATCCGCGGCGAGCGGCGGTGCCGCGAGAAGAGGGAGGTTGCGGGGAGCCCAATTGCGCACGTAGTCGGTCTGCGCCGCGGTCTCGGGGACGCTCGGCCAGAGCTTCGAGCGCTCCGACTGCTGCCACAGCGTCGCGAGCTCATCGAGCGCCCGCTCGCCGGACAGGCCGAGCTCCACGAACAGACAGCCGACCACCATGCCGGTGCGGCCGATCCCGGCGCGGCAATGCACATACACGGGCCTGCCGGAGCGCAGCGCATCGTGCAGACAATCGAGGATCTCCATCATGTGCTCCCGCTTCTCGGGCAGGCCGTGATCGCGGATGGGCTTGCGGAGGTACTCGATCTGAAACGGGAGCGCCTGGTCGTAGGGCTCGATCTCGCTGGGATGGGTGAGATCGAGGAAGCATTCGATGCCGGCTGCGAGGAGCGTCCGCACGCGCTGGCGGGTAGCTTCTGCGGTCATGCCGGAGGGGTGCTCGCCGGCGAGAAGCCGCCCGGGGAGCGCCCAGTAGGTGTTGGGAAGAGGACGAGCGACTTCCATTGCCGATTATGGAGTCGACGCCACGGCCTCGATCAGACTGTCCTCTTCATCCAGGGTCATCGCGGTGAGCGGCACGGACGCCGGGTGCGGCGGCGTCCCGATGTCCAGGGCGGCGAAATCGAAGTGGCGGGGATCGGCCAGGTGCCCGAGCTCGACGTGCCGCAGCGCGGAGAAGATGCTCGCGGTGCGCCCGGGGTAGGCGCGCTCCCAATCGGCGAGCATTTTCTTCACCGCGACGCGTTGCATGTTGTCCTGCGAGCCGCAGAGCTTGCAGGGGATGATGGGGAACTCGCGGCCGCGGGCGTAGCGCGCGATATCGCGCTCGGCGACGTACGCGAGCGGACGGATCACGATGTGACGGCCGTCCTCGGAGAGGAGCTTCGGGGCCATGGCCTTGAGGCGGCCGCCGAAGAAGAGATTCAGGAAGAGTGTCTCGACGATGTCGTCGCGGTGGTGACCCAGGGCGATCCGGGTGATGCCGTTCTCGGCGGCGAAGCGATAGAGCGCGCCGCGGCGCAGGCGAGAGCAAAGGCCACAAAGGGTCCGGCCCTCGGGAATGACGCGTTTGACGACGCTGTAGGTATCCTGCTCGATGATGTGAAACGGGACGCCGAGAGAGGTCAGGTACTCCGGGAGGACGTGCTCCGGGAACCCCGGCTGCTTCTGATCCAGATTGACGGCGATGAGCTCGAAGTCCACGGGCGCGCTGCGCTCGAGCGACAGGAGGATATCGAGCAGGGTGTAGGAATCCTTGCCCCCCGAGAGACAGACCATCACGCGGTCGCCGGGGCCGATCATGCGGAAGTCCTCGATCGCCTTGCCGGCCAGGCCGCGTAACCGGGCCTGCAGGCGCGCGAGGGTGCGGGACGGCATTCGGTGCGCGCTGTCCGGCATCTAGGCGGCGGCCTCGCTGGCCGCTGCTTCCAGGTACTTCGCCTCGACGTAACGGATGAAGGCGGTCGCGGACAGGGGCTTGCCGGTCGCGCTGCGCAACAGATCCTGCACCGGCACCTTGGCGCCGAGACCGTGAACGTGGGTTCGCAGCCACCCGAGGAGGCCGGAGAATTCCCCGCGCGCGAGCTGCTCGTCGAGCGCGGGCACGTCGCTGCGCAGGCTCTCGTAAAGCTGCCCGGCGATGACGGCGCCGAGGGCATACGAAGGGAAGTACCCGAACGAGCCGACGGCCCAGTGAACGTCCTGGAGGCACCCTTCGGCGTCGTTGCCGGGACGGATGCCGAGTCGATCTTCCATTCCCTTGTTCCAGGCGTCCGGCAGGTCGCGCACCGCGAGCGAGCCGCTCAAGAGCTGCTTCTCGAGCTCGTAGCGCAGCATGATGTGGAGGGGATAGGTGAGCTCATCGGCATCCACGCGAATCAAGCCGCGGCGCACGCGCGTGAGGTGGTCGTAGATGTTCTCGATCCCCCACTCCGGTCCGCTGACGCCAAAGTGCTTCACGATGAGCGGCTGCACGTAGCGCACGAACGGGCGGGTGCGGCAGATCATCATCTCCGTGAGCAGCGACTGGCTCTCCTCCAGAGCCATGCCGCGGTCGCGGCCCACCGGCTGGTCGCGCCAGTCCTGCGGCAGACCGAGGTCGTACATCGCGTGGCCGGTCTCGTGCAGTGCGCCCAGCAGGCCCGAGAAGAGATCGTTGGGGTCGAGGCGGGTGGTGACGCGGATGTCGCCGGGCACGCCCTCCGTGAACGGATGCTCGCTCTCGTCGAGGCGACCGCGGTCGAAGGGGAAGCCAATCTGCTTCATCACCTCGATGATGAGCGCGCGCTGCTTGCCGGCAGGAAATTTGCCGGTGAGCGGCGCGGGTGGCCGGCTCTCCTGGGCCGCGATGGCCTCGCGGATGAGCGAAGGCAGACGCCGTGAGAGGCCCTTGAACATGGCGTCGATGTCGGCCGTGGTGATGCCCGGGCTGAACTCGTCCACGAGCGCATCGTAAGGCGCGAGGTTCAACGCCTGGCCCAGAAGCGCGGCCTTGTCGCGAACCAGGTGGACCACCTCCTCCAGGTGCGGCGCGAAGAGCTCGAACTTTCCCTGCTGCCGGGCCTCCAGCCAGCGGACTTCCGCCCGCGAGGTCGCGCGCGCGAGTCGCGAGATCAGAGACACCGGCGTGGCAATGGCGTGATCGCGCTGGCGCCGCATCTCGTGCAGGTTCGCCACCTGCCAGTCCTGCAGCCCCTGGGTACTGGCCTGTGCGCGATCGAGCAGGCGGGTGATGCGCGGCGCGGTGAGCAGCGCATGGTGCTCCGTCTCCAGGGCGGCGAGCTGCTCTCCGCGCACGTCCGCGCTGCCGCGCGGCATCATTACGGCTGCGTCCCAGCGAAGGAGCGACAAGGCTCCGCGAAAAGCATGGAGCCGCTTGAACTCCTGCTCTAGTTGCTTGTATGGCGAGGCTGACATGAATCTCTTCCCGTCCCGCTCCGCGCCGGGCCAAAACGGCCCTGAAGGTGCCCCGGATTCAGTGCAACGACGCCCGAAGGGGGCTGGCCGGGAGCGGGAGAATGAGCATAGTCTACCAGGGAGCGGCGCCGCGGCCGGGCGCTCGGGGAAGGTACCCCTTAATAATCAGTAACTTAGATTCTATCCCCGCCGATTGACACTCCGAATGGGGGGTCTGGCTAGAAAACGAGGTGCCGCCATTCCGGCCAGCGGGCCACGGCGATGCCGATACCGATCGAGACGATCAGCAGCAGCACGAGCGTGAGTCCTATGAGAAAGCGTTGCATGGGTGGCGGAGCGCTGCTTGCCGGAGCGGGCGCCATGATAGCTGGCCGGAGGCGGGGATGAGTTTGAGCGTTTGCCTGCTCGCTGCCGAAGTAGCGCCGCTATCCAAGACCGGAGGGCTCGCCGACGTGGCCGGCGCCCTGGCGAAACACCTGGCGGCTGCCGGTCATGACGTTCGCCTGTTCACGCCGCTTTACGCGTCGATAGACCGCTCTAAATTTCCGATGCAGCCCGTCGACGGATTGCACGACGTACCGCTGCAGATCGGCCCCCATCATTATGTTTTCTCCGTCGTCTCGACCCGGCTGCCGGGCTCCGACGCCCTTCTCTATCTGATCGACTGCCCGGCGCTTTACGGGCGCGCGGCGATCTATACGACCGATCCCGATGAGCACTTGAGATTCCTGGCCTTCACCCGCGCGGTGCTGGCCACGTGTCAGCGCAGCGGATGGTCACCCCAGATCCTGCACTGCAATGACTGGCATACGGCTTTCGGACCGCTTTTCGTCAAAGCGTTGCTCGCGGGGGATTCCCTCTTCGCGAGCACCCGCTCGGTGCTGACGATCCACAACATCGGCTACCAGGGAATCTTCAGCGCGGCCGCCGTCGCGGACCTGGAGCTCGGCCCCAAGAGCCACCTGCTGCACCAGGACGATCTGCGCGCGGGCAGGATCAACCCGCTGCGCCACGGCATCCTGTACGCGGACGCGATCACCACCGTCAGTCCCACGCACGCGCTGGAGATCTGCACGGACCAGTACGGGATGGGACTTCAGGACTCCCTGCGCATGCGACGGGACGCGCTCACGGGCATCCTGAACGGCGTCGACTACCACGTTTGGGACCCGCGCAACGATCGCTATCTACCGGCGCAATACGACCCGGACACCCTTGCCATCAAGGCCGGACTGAAACGCGCCTTCATCGAGCGGCTGGGGCTGAGACTGCCGGTGACGACGCCGCTCGCGGGAATGGTGAGCCGGTTGGCCGCGCAGAAGGGGATCGAGCTGATGTTCGACTCCCTGCCGCAGGTGCTGGAGTGGCGCGAACTCGGCTTCGTCGCGCTGGGCAGCGGCGATCCGCCGTATGAGCGCTTCCTCGCCGGGCTCGCCGAGCGCTTCCCCGGGCGGGTGGTGTTCCGGCAGGGTTATGACGACGAGCTGTCGCACTGGATCGAGGCGGCTTGCGACATGTTCCTCATGCCCTCGCGGTACGAGCCCTGCGGCCTCAACCAGATGTACAGCCTGCGCTACGGCACGGTGCCGGTCGTGCGGCGCACCGGCGGGCTCGCGGACTCAGTGCAGCACTACGATCCCCAGAGCGGCGAGGGCACGGGGGTCGTCTTCAACGACTTCAACTCCGAGGCGCTGGAGTGGGCGCTCAACACGGCGCTCGATCTGTATGCCGAGCCGGCGCAGTGGGCGCGGATGGTGCGCAACGGGATGGCCAAGGATTTCTCGTGGGAGATCCAGGGAGAGAAGTACGTGCAGATCTACCGCAGACTGGTGAGCTAGATGGCTCAACGCTGGCGGGGCATCGCTTCTCAGTCGGTCAGCGCAGGGTGAAGGTGCCGCTCTCCTCGAACGGGATCGAGCGCAGCCAGCCGTGCGTGAGCTCCACCCTGCCCTTCATGCGGTAGGCGATGTCCCGGTCGTGCGGCTGGTTGAGGAGGGTGAAGAGCGCGCCGGCGGCGTTGGCGGTGACATCCATGTTGAATTCGGCGGTGCCGAGCGCGGGCACGACGAAGCTGGCGTCGGAGACGCCCGTCGCGAATTGCTGGCCGCCGATATAGACGGTGTAGGAAAGGCCCTGGACCGGCAGGCTGCGATCGTTGGGGTTCTCGACGCGCATGCGGACGCGAAGCTGCTGCTCGAGCAGGTTGGCGCGGAGCACCTCGACATCGACGATGGAGAGCTGGGGCGTCTGCAGCTTCGGCACGAGGAGGCTGCAGCCGCAGAGCACAATGGCGACGAGCAGCAGGGAAAGGGATCGCATGCCGGAATGGTACAGGGGGGCCGTTGGCGGAGTCGACGGCCGTCGCCGCGATGCGACGCGGACGGGAGGTCGGGCGGTGTCCATCACGCCCGCCCGTACATTCTGTTGAGTTGCGCGAAGCGCCGCGCCAGCTCGGGCGTCAGGGCGCCGTCCGGGAGCCGCCAGCTCCAATTGCCGAGCACGGTGCCGGGAGTGTTGAGCCGGGCGTCGGAGTCGAGGGCGAGCAGGTCCTGGGCGGGCAGGATGGCGAGCTGACCGACCGAGCCCAGTGCCTCACGGATGAGGGCGTCAGGCATGGATCCCGGCGCGACCCGCAGCATGGAGTCGACACGGCGGCGCGTTTCCTCATCGAGGCTGCGGTACCAGCCGAGCGTCGTGTCGTTGTCGTGCGTCCCCGTATACACGACGCTGTCGGGCTCGTGCATGTGCGGGAGGTGTGGGTTGTCGCCCTCACCGCTGAAAGCGAACTGCAGGACGCGCATCCCGGGGAGCCCAAAGCCCTTGCGCAGAGCGACGACGTCGTCGGTGATGACGCCGAGGTCCTCGGCGAGGATCGGCAGATCGCCGAGCTCATCCATCAGCAGCCGCAGGAGATCCTCGCCCGGAGTCAGGTGCCACTCTCCGCCGCGCGCATCGGGGGATCCGGCCGGAACCGCCCAGTGCGCCGCGAGAGCGCGGAAGTGATCGAGGCGCAGCAGGTCGACACGCTCGAGTTGCGCGAGCACGCGCGCGCGCCAGTGGCTGAAGTGGCTGTGACGCATCGCCTGCCAGTCGTAGAGGGGGTTGCCCCAGAGCTGGCCGGTGCACGAGAAATAATCCGGCGGCACGCCGGCGACGGCTGCGGGCCGGCCGTCGGGCTCGAGCTGGAACTGCGAGCGATGCGCCCAGGTCTCGACGGAATGCGGCGCGACATAGAACGGCAGATCGCCGAGGATGCGCACGCCCCGCGAGCGGGCGTGCTCGCGCAAGCGTCGCCACTGGACGAAGAAGGCGAACTGCTCCTGCCGGATGCGCTGCAACTGCGGCGCACGGCCACTGGCGACCTGCGCCAGAGCCGATGGGTTTCGGTCACGCACCTCCGCGGGCCAGGTCCACCAGGGCGCGCCGGCATGCGCCGCGCTCAGGACCTCGAAGAGAGCGTAGTCCTCCAGCCACGCCTCGCTCTCATCGAGGAACGCGGCGTACTCCGCGGGCTCGACCGCCGGCATCTCGGCCGGCTCGACCAGGGCGGCGTTGCCGGCGAAGTCGGAGCGCACCCAATACGGCGAGCCGTCCGGCCCGACAGGGCCCGCGGGCAGGATCTGCCAGACGGTAAAGCCCGCCTGCGCGAGCCAGTCGATGAAATCGCGCCCGCCGCGGCCGAGGGGAGCTGCGAGCGAGCCGAGGTGCAGCAGCACTCCGGCGCGACGTCGATCGAGCACTGGCAGGCGCATGGCAAGGACTCCGTGTAGCTAAGCCTGCGGGCCAGGCACAGGATGTGCCCGCTGCGTTTCAACTGCCGTAGGCGCGCCGCATGACGCCGCCGTGCTCGGGGCTGCCGCGGCCGACGGAGATCGGCTGCGCCAGAGCCTCGGGCGGCGGCAGACCGAGGAGGCGGTAGAGGACGACGAGCTGGCGGCGATAGAGGCTGTCGAACTGGCTCACGGCATCCGCGGGGTTGTAGTCGCCGAACCACCAGAACCAGTCGGAGCTCTCGCAGAGCGCAAGCTGATGCTCGGCAGTGGCCCGCTGTGCCGCATCGAGAATGCCGGATGCCATGACGCGGTCGAAGGCGAGCTTGGCGTCGCAGAGAAGATCCCAGCCGCGGTTCTTGGCCGGATCGCCCATCCAGGTGGCGAGGGTGCCGTGGACCCAACTGCCGGCCACCACGCTTTGCAGGGGGCGAGGCTCGAGGCCGCGCGCGACGCAATCGGAGAGCGTGGTCAGCTCCAGCAGCGGATGCGTTGCGAGCAGGGAATAGAGCGCGCGCAGGAAGTAATAGCCGTTGAACGGGTAGTGCTCCCAGGCGTTCTCGCCATCGAGGGCGATCAGGACCGCGTGCTGGGCACCGCCCTCGGACTCGGCATACTGGCGCGCGAGGCGCGCGAGCTCGTTGACCAGGTTGTGCGCCGCGTCATCGCCGTGCCAGGTCGCATAGGTGAAGCCGATGAGATCGGACAGCGTGTCGTCGCGGAAGAACTCAACCATGCGGCCGCCTGGCAGCCGGTACGGCCGGTTGTAGGCCTTGGGATCGCGCGGGACCTTGGGATCGAAACGCGCGAGAGCCCCCTGCAGCACGTTGCCGCTGGTGGCCGCCCATTTGAAGCCGGCCCGGTCGAGCAGCTCCAGCGTGCCGCGGCTGATCGCTCCTTCCGACGGCCAGCAGCCGACCGGCTCGGTGCCGAAGACCTGTTTGAAGACGCGAAGCGACTCGCGCACGTGCCAGTGTGCGCGCTCCGCGCCTCCGGGATACGAGGGATGCTGCGGCAGCGGCATGTTGGGCACGGCATCGCGCGCCGCCTGGAAATCGAGCAGCAATGGCACGATCGGATGCCCGTAGGGGGTCACCGACAGCTCGCACTGCCCGCGCTCGGAGAGCTTCCGATAGCGCGGCACGATGGCGGCGACGAGCTCGCCCACCAGGGCGAGGAGGTCCCGCCGCTGCGTGGTGGTGAACGCGCGGCCCTGCTGGGTGAGAACACTCACGAACGTATCGGAGCGGCGCACCGTCTCACCGAGCCAGGCGAGGTGGTACCACACCGCGAGGTCGTGGATGAGCTGATCGGAGGCGTAGCTCACGCGCTCCGGCGTGGCGAGCGTCTCGGCGAGGGTGGCGAGCTCGAGGTACGGCCCGAAGCGCTCGATCATCTGCTTGCGCTGGGCCTTGAGGCAGGCCCGCAGCAGCTCCAGGCGCTCGGCGGGATCGGCCGGCACCGGATCGGGACCCAGGAGCCCGAGCACGGGGTCCGGCAGCGGGCTGCCCGTGCGCAGGTGCGCCGCCACGCGGCGCGAGATCTCCTCGAGCTGCTCCAGCAGGACCGGCGTGAAGTTGACCACGGCGCGCACCGCAGGGTTGGCCTCCATGTGCGCAGCCATGTCGGTGTAATCCTTGATCGCGTGGAGATAGGTCCACGGCAGGACGTAGCGTCCGGTGAGAGCGTCGCGATACTGTGGCTGATGCATATGCCACAGGAGGACCACGGGAAGGCGTGAATCGGACCCCATGATGCTCAAGCGGACAGCCGGCGAAGCATGTCGGGCGTCACGAGGACCACGCCCTTTTCCGTGACGACGAACCGCCGGGCGTCTTCCGCCCTATCGACACCGATACGCATTCCATCGGGGATCTCGCAGCCTTCATCGACGATGGCGCCGCGGATCTGGCAGCCGCTGCCGATGAGCGCATGCGGCAGGATGACGGAGCGCTCGATCGTCGTGCGCTCTTCCACCCGGACGTCGGAAAAGAGGAGCGACTCGCGTATCAGCGCGCCAGAGATGATGCAGCCGCCGGAGACCATCGAGTTGATGGCCATGCCTCGACGCCCGTCCTCGTCGAGGATGAACTTGGCCGGAGGCTGATGCATCTGGTACGTCCAGATCGGCCAGTCCTCATCGTAGATGTTGAGCTCCGGCCTGACGTGCACCAGCTCGATGTTCGCCTCGTAGTAGGCGTCCAGCGTGCCGACGTCGCGCCAGTAGCTCTGTGCGCGGGTCTTGACGTCCTGGAAGGGGTAGGCGAACACCTGGAGGGTGCTGCTGAGGGTCTTGGGGATGATGTTCTTGCCGAAGTCGTGCGCGGACGCGTCGTCGGTCGCGTCCTCCTCCAGCAGGCGTTGCAAAAGGCGCGTATTGAAGACGTAAATTCCCATCGAGGCGAGGATGGTGTCGGGCCGGCCAGGCAGGGTATCCGGGACGGCGGGCTTCTCGGAGAATTTGGTCACGCGGTTCCATTCCGTGGCGGTGAGCACGCCGAAATGCCGCGACTCGCTGGCGGGCACCTCGACCACGCCGACCGTGATGTCGGCGCCCTTCTCTACGTGGTAGGCGATCATCGGGCCATAGTCCATCTTGTAGATGTGATCGCCTGCAAGCACGAGCACGTGCTTCGGCCTATGGGAGAGGATGAGGTCGATGTTCTGGTGGACGGCATCGGAGGTCCCCCGATACCACACGGGGCCCTTCTGCTGCTGGGCGGGGATGGTCTCGATGAACTCGCCGAACTCGCCGCGCAGGTAGCTCCAGCCGCGCTGTACGTGGGCGATCAGCGACTGCGCCTTGTACTGGGTGAGGATGGAGATCTGGCGGATGCCGGAATTGACGCAGTTCGACAGCACGAAATCGACGATGCGGAACTTGCCCCCGAACGGCGTCGCGGGTTTGCAGCGATGCTCGGTGAGGTCCTTCAAGCGCTCGCCCCGGCCCCCGGCCATGATCACCGCAAGGGTGCCGCCTGTCAGGCGGCTCACGTAGCGTCCGGAAGAGGCGCGCGCTGGCTGTCGGGACATGAGGTAGGGGACCGGCTTGTTATCGGCCAATCTTATCGTGCGCGGGGGCTAAAGCCACGCCCTTCGTGCTCGAGCGGCGGCCTGACCCGGGGGGTGCGGCCGCGCGGGCGAGCCGCCGCCCGAGCCTCACGTCTGGGCGGGGTATGCGCCGCTCGCGCAGTGCTCGCGAATGAATGCGGCGTGGCCGGGCATGTAGTCCGCCGAAGCCCGCACGGCACTGCGGAAGCGGGCGAGCCGCTCCCCGTTCTCCTCGTCGGAGATCACATTCGCGACCGGATCGAAGCCCCGTGGGACCAGTCCCTGGCCGATCATCACGGCAAACCAGCTGGTATCGTTGAAGAGCTCCTGGTTCTCGCGGAACACCCGGCCGCGGCTCTCGAACAAGGCGATCTTCTCCTGCAGGCGCTCCGGAACGCTCATGCTCGCGCAAGCGCGCCAGAACTCCGAGTCTTCCCGGCGGGTGACCTTGTAGTGCAATGTCAGAAATTCCAGCACCCGCTCGTATTCCTCCGCCACGACACGGTTGTAGCGCTGCATGTCCGCCGGCTCGAAGTCCTCGTCCGGAAACATCGTCAGGAGCTGCGCGATGCCGCTCTGCACGAGATGGATGGTGGTGGACTCCAGCGGCTCGAGAAAGCCGGCCGCGAGCCCGAGCGCGACGCAGTTACGGCTCCAGAACTTGCGCCGGCGGCCGGCGACGAATCGCAGCGGCCGCGGGTCGCCGAGCGGCCTGCCGTCCAGGTTCGCGAGCAGGATCGAGGCCGCCTCGTCGTCGCTCATGTACCGGCTGCAGTACACGTGACCGTTGCCGATGCGATGTTGCAGAGGTATGCGCCATTGCCAGCCCGCCGCGTGCGCCGTGGAACGCGTATACGGCGTCAGCGGGCTGACGCTCTCGCAGGGGACCGCCAGGGCGCGATCACAGGGCAGCCAGTGCGACCAGTCCTCGTACCCGCTGTGCAGCGTCTGCTCGATCAGCAATCCGCGGAATCCCGAGCAGTCGATGAAGAGCTGCCCCTCGATCCGGCGCCCGTCCTCCATGACCACCGCTTCGATGAAGCCGTCCTCGGCCCGCAGCGGCACGTGAACGATCCTGCCCTCCTGCCGCCTCACGCCGCGCTCCTCCGCGTAACGCCGCAGGAAGCGCGCGTACAGAGCCGCATCGAACTGGAAGGCGTAGGAAATCGTGGCGAGCGGCGACTGCGGCACGTTCTGCCGCCGCATGAATTTGTGGTCCTTCGCGGCGACCGCCTGCAGGGAGTAGTCCGTGATCGGGTACGGGGCGCCGGCCGCCCGGGCTTTGAGCCAGAAGGCGTGAAACGAGACGCCCTCCATGTCCACGGCGAAGGGACCAAAGGGGTGGAAGTAGCGATGCCCCATCTCGCCCCAGTTCACGAACTCGATGCCCAGCTTGAAGGTGCCCTGGGTGGCGCGCACGAATTCGTTCTCATCGAGCCCGAGCATCCGGTTGAAGGTCGCGATCTGCGGGATGGTGGCCTCGCCCACGCCCACCGTGCCGATCGCGTCGGACTCGATCAGGGTGATGTCCGCATAGTCGCGGCCGAGGATCTTGCTCAATGCCGCCGCCGTCATCCAGCCGGCTGTGCCACCCCCGACGATCACGATGCGGCGGATTCTGCGCTCTGTCATGAAGGTCCCGGCGCAGCGCCATGCCGCGCGACGAAATCGCCGTGAGCCGGCAGGCTCTCGGCCGTCTTGCGCACGAGCTCGCGCATGCGGCTCAACACCGTCACGGCCCGCTCGCGCGGAACGGTATCGACCAGGGGGTCGTAGCGCTCGGGTGTCAGGTTCTGGCCGAGCATGAGCGCGATCCAACTGTCTTCCGCGAAGAGCTCATCCTCATAGCGGACGACGCGCCCGCAGCGGCGGAACAGATCCGTCCTGCGCCGCAGGCTTTCCGGCACCTCCATGCCCGCGCACCAGCGCCAGAAAGGCGCATCCGCCCGCTGGGTGAGCTTGTAGTGCAGAATGAGAAAATCGCGGATGTGCTCGATCTGCCGGTCGGTGAGCCGATTGTACTCGGCGATTTCCACCTCGTTGCAGTCGCGATCCGGGAACAGCGACAGCAGTCTCGCGATCCCGCTCTGGATGAGATGGATACCGGTCGACTCGAGGGGCTCCAGGAACCCCGCGGCCAGGCCGAGCGCCACGCAGTTGCGGCTCCAGACCTTGCGGCGGCGGCCGGTGACGAACTTCAGCGGCCGCGGCTGCGCCAGGGGCTCGCCCTCCAGGTGCTCCAGCAGAGTCGCGGCGGCCTCGTCGTCACTCACGTAGCGGCTGCAATAGACGTATCCGTTCCCCATGCGGTGCTGCAGCGGAATGCGCCATTGCCAACCGGCGTCGCGGGCCGTCGCCCGCGTGTAAGGTGTGAGCGGCTCGACACCCGCCGACGCTACCGCCAGCGCCCGGTCGCACGGCAACCAGTGCGACCAGTCCTCGTAGCCGGCGTGCAGCGTCTCCTCGATGAGCAGACCTCGAAATCCGGAGCAATCGATGAAGAGGTCACCCGGGATGTGCGTCCCGCCTTCGAGAACGACGGCCTCGATGAAGCCGTCCTCGCCCCGCAGGCGCACGTCCACGATCTTGCCTTCCCGCCTCTTCACCCCGCGAGCCGTCGCATACTCCCGCAGCAGGCGCGCATACAGCGCCGCATCGAAATGAAAGGCGTACTTCAGGCTTCCGAGCACCGTCCGTGGATCCGGATTCGGGTGTGTGAAGCGGTTCAGTTTCGCGGCGACGGCCGTGACGTTGTATTCGGCGAGCGGTGCCGCGAGGCCGAGCGGATGGTACTTCAGCCAGAACTGGTGGAAACGGATCGCCTCCATGTCGACGCCGAAGGCGCCGAAGGGATGGAGATAGGCTTCGCCCGGGCGACCCCAATCGACGAACTCGATCCCGAGCTTGTAGGTCGCCTGGGTCGCGCGGAGGATCTCGCGCTCATCGAGCCCGAGCATGGCGTTGAACGTGCAGATGGGGGGAATCGTCGCTTCCCCGACGCCCACGATGCCGATCTCCTCCGACTCCACCAGCGTGACGGAGGTGACACCGTTCGCGCGCAATCGGCTGAGTGCGGCCGCAGCCATCCAGCCGGCGGTGCCGCCGCCGACGATGACGATCTCGCGAATGTCCCTCTCAGCCATCGAGGCGCGCTTGCAGCCGCTGTCGCCGGACGTATTCCGCGTGGGCCGGCATCCTGGCAACCGCCTCGTCTATCGTGGCGCGCATGCGCGTCAACTGCGCTCGCACCGCCTCCATATCGGGCACCTCGGCGAGCGCCGCGCAGCGCTGCGGCCAGATGCCCTGCCCCAGGTAGAGCGCGAGCCAGGCCACCTCGGGCAGCGGCTCTTCGTCGTAGATCACGAGCGTTCCACGGCTGCGGTATTGGGACATCTTGTAGGCCAGGGTGTCGGGAACGCCCGCGGCGGCGCGCTGTCGCCAGAACTCACCCCCGAGCCGCTGCGCGGTCGCATAGTGCGCAATGGCGAGGTCGCGGGCGCGCTCGAGCTCGTTGCCGACGAGCCGATTGTATTCGAGCCGCTCGACGCGGCCGTCGCCCGAGGGAAAGAGGCCGAGCAGGCGCACGATCATGCTCTGCGTGAGATGCAGTGCCGTCGACTCGAGCGGCTCGACCCAGCCGGCGGCGGAACCGAGCGCCACGCAGTTGGCCTGCCACGGCGCGCGACGCCGCCCGGACGGCGCGGAGTTGTACGTCAGAGCCGTCGGTGCCGGCGCGTCGATCCAGGCGAGCAGCGCCTCCCCCGCGGCGCGATCGTCGAGCATCGCCGGGTCATAGGCATAGTGGCACGCGATGCTGCCCTGCAGCGGGACGTGCCCCATCCAACCGAAATCCGCCGCCTGCGCGCGAGTCAACGGTGCGCCGAGGTGCGGCTGCTCGCACCGAGCCGCTACCTGGCGCGAGCAGGGCAGCCAGGCGGACCAATCCTCGAACGGCACGCCGAGCGCCTGGCCGATCAGGCGCGCCTCGCTCCCGGAGGCATCCACGTACAGATCCGCCGTCACTCGTCCGCCGTCCTCCAGGATGAGCGCCTCGATGGCTGCGCCCGCAACCGCCACATCGCGAAGCGCGCCCTGCGCCACCACGACCCGGTGCCGCTGCGCGAGTTGCCGCAGCTCGCCGCAGTATGCCCGCGCGTCCAGATGCAGCGCGTAGCTCATGGTGGACTCCACGGAGCTCGGGTCGATCCCGGGGCGGGCGAAGCGCTCCGCGCGAGCGGCGGCAGCGGCAAGGCAGTAAAGCTCCGGGTCGACAGCGGCCGCGGCGGCGTGCAATCGCGTCAAATGCTGATGGAACGCGATGCCTCCAAGTGTCGCGCCGAATTCCCCGCACGGCTGAATGTAGCTGCGACCTTCGCGCCAACCGACGAACTCCGTCCCCAGCTTGAAGGTCCCGGCGCAACTGCGGAGCAGGCGATCTTCGTCCAGACCCACGAGCTTGTTGAATGCCCGCAGAGGCGGCAGCGTGGATTCGGCGTCGGAGCGCTTCGGCGACACTGCCGTGTCGGCGGGCGGTAGGACGATGTGGATGGCGCTGCGGCCGCCACAAGCCACCGCGAGCGCCGCGGCGACCATCCAGGCCTCCGTCCCGCTGCCGACGACAGCGATGCTGTGCACCTGGCCGTCAGGCACCGGAGGCGCTCCCCGCTGCAGCGCCCGCCGTGGGAGCGCGGCAGTAGCGCTCGATGAAGGCTCGATGATCGGGCATCGACCGCGCGGCCTCCTGGACACCTCGCCGCAGCGCCTGCAGGTGCGCGGTCAGATGCTCGGTGGGAATCGCGTCCGCGAGCGGATCAGGACGCCGGGGAACGATCCGCTGTCCGAGGTAGACGGCGATCCAGCTCGGCTCGAGGAAGCACCCCTCCCGATAGGCGGCGAGAGCACCTCGCTCGCGAAAGAGCTCGAGCGAGTAAGCGAGCGAGTCCGGCACCGGCATCGTGCGGCAATGGTCCCAGAACGCCGTGTCGGCGCGCTCCGTGGCGTGGTAGTGCAGGATGAGGAAGTCGCGCACCCGTTCGTATTCGATGTCCATCACGCGGTTGAACTCCGCCGCATCGAGCGGATCCCAACGCCCATCGGGGAACAGCTCGAGCAGATGGGTGATGGCCAACTGGATGAGGTGGATGCTGGTCGATTCCAGCGGCTCGAGAAACCCGCTCGCGAGGCCAATGGCGACGCAGTTGCCGATCCATTGCCTGCGGCGTTTGCCCGTCACGAAGCGCAGTACGCGCGGCTCGCCGACGGGCCGCCCTTCGAGATTTCGCAGCAGCACGTCGGTGGCCGCGTCCGCTTGCAGGAAGCGGCTGCAGAACACGTAGCCGTTGCCGACCCGATGCTGCAGCGGGATGCGCCACCGCCAGCCGTAGGCATCCGCGGTCGCCCGCGTGTACGGGGTCCAGGGTCCCGCGGTCTCGCAGGGAATGGCCACCGCCGAATCGCACGGCAACCAGTGGCTCCAGTCCTCGTATCCGGCGCCAAGGGTCTGCTCGATCAGCAAGCCGCGAAAGCCCGAGCAGTCGATGAAGAGGTCGCCGCGGATGACCTGCCCGTCAGCCAGCTTGACGGCTCGAACCGCATCGCCCTCCGGCGACGCTTCGACGTGCACGATTTTGCCCTCGGTGCGGACGACGCCGCGGCGCTCGGCGTACTCGCGCAGATAGGCCGCATAAAGACCGGCGTCGAACTGGTAGGCGTACGAGAACGTGGACAGCAGCGATCTGCGATCCGAGACCGGAGGGCTGAACCGATTCAGCGATGCGGCGACGATCGGCAGCGAGTAATCGCCGATCGGTGTCGGGTCGCCGGCGAGGCGGCGCCGCAGCCAAAGATGGTGGAAGGCAATGCCGCCGATTGCCGAGCCGTAGGCGCCGAAGGGATGAACATACGAGTCGCCGGGTCTTCCCCAGCCGCGAAACTCGATGCCGAGCTTGAAGGTCGCCCGGGTGCGCGCCACGAAATCCCGCTCATCGAGCCCGAGCCGCTCGTTGAAGCCGCGGATGTGGGGGATGGTCGCCTCGCCCACCCCCACCGTACCGATCTGCTCCGACTCGATGAGACGCACGGCCATGCGCCCGCGGAAGCCCCATGCGAGCGCCGCCGCGGTCATCCATCCGGCGGTGCCGCCGCCGACGATTACGACCGTGCCGATCGGACCATGCCTCGGGGACGCGCGCATGGCGCCAAAATAGCACGCACCGGCATCGGCAGGGCCGGCTACTGGAACATGGCCCTCACGATGAGCGAGATGCGCCGATCGGTGATGAACCACGAGCGGCCGGTCCGCAGCAGATTGTTGTCCAGGACCTGGCTGGTCCGCACGATGTTATCGAGCAGGTTCGCCCCCTGGATGCCGACCTTGATCTGCGGCGTGATGTCGTAAAAGATCGAGCCATCCAGGGTCCCGCTGTTCTCGTTCATGATCGGCGCGTACGGCACGATCACGTCCCGCGTCGTCAGCAGGAAGGCGGAGCGCCAGTTCCAGGCCACGCGGGCATCGACTCCGTACTTGCTGTAGAACAGCGTAACGTTATAGGTCTCTTTGGACAGGCCCTGCAGCGGCAGCAGGCTGGTGTCGATGTTGGCGACGAGGCCGGCGCCGACGGTCGGGTCCGTGTCCGACAGCGTCGACTGCTTGACGCCGCTGCTGTGCAGATACGTGTAGTTGAACGACAGTCCGAGGCCGTCGAACGGCTTCGGCAGGAAGTCGTAGGCCTGCTGATAACCGATCTCCGCGCCCTCGACCTTGCCCACGGTGGGGGAATTGCCCGGCTGAGTCACGATGATCGGCAGGGTGAGTCCGGCGTTGGTGAAGTTCTGCAGCGTCGTGTTGTTGACGACGACATCCGTCAGGCGCTTGTAGAACAAGGCTCCGGTCAGATCTCCCACGGGCGCGAAGTACCATTCGAGCGAGAGGTCCGCGCTGTCCGCCTGCTCCGGGCGCAGATTCGGATTGCCCATGGTCGAGGAGCCTTCGAGCGTCGTCGGCTTGCCGTTGGCGTCCGTCAGGATGAAGTTGGGGCCGAAGCCGAGCGTGTAGTCCCCGCGCACGTAGCCGATGTCCGGCGGCGTCACGTCCTTCGACAGGGCGAAGCGCAGCAACAGGTCGCTGCGCAGCTCGTACATGAGGTTCAGGCTGGGGAGCCAGTAGCGGTAGTCCTCCACCGTGTTGCGCGCGTAATTCGCCCCGTTCGCCCACGCCCGCACCTGGTTCTGGTAAGCGGCCGGGTACTGACAGAAGAGCGGCGGCGTCTGCCCTGGAGGCACGGCGGCGCATTGCGCCGCGGTCGTGAGCCCCCCGTTCGGGAACGAGAGGAATCCCTCCGCGGTGCGGCTGGTCGCCGTATAGCGGACTCCGATGTTGCCGGAGAGCGTGTGGCTGCCGATGGAGTGCCCGAAGTTGAGCATCACGTAGGCCGCCTTGTTGCGCTCGTCGACCGGGTTGACCTCGCCCGGCAGGAAGGGCGTTCCCGGGATGACGCCGCAGCGGTCGGCGAGCGGCACCCAGCCGGATGCTCCGGAGGGGGCGCAGCCGCTGATGGGCTTGCCCCCGCCCTGGACCAGCCAGTCGTTGACCACGGACTCGGCGAAGGAGAGGTACTGGGGCGACAAGGTGTTGCCCGTGTAGTATGGCCGGGGCTGGTTGCCGATCGGGTTCGGCACCTGGCCCTGGAAGAAATTCGTGAAGGGGTACGGCGCCACCTGGTTGGGCGTGCTGTCCATCCAGATGGGGCCATTGTTGCCCCAGATCTCGCTCATCACGCCCCAGTTGTAGGTCGAGAAGCGGGTGGTCTCGTTGCGATCCGACCAGCGCGGACCGAACTGCAGCGAGCGCGCCCAGCCGTCGTTGATCTTGTAATCGAAATCGAGCTGCGCCGCCCGCTCCCAGCCGTCGCTGGCCTCGATGTGGTCCATCGCCGAGCGCCAGTACGAGTTGTAGGGATCGGAGTAGCTCGCGTGGCCGGGCTCGAAGAAGTTCGAGCAGTTGCCGCTCGTGGCCGGAATGGTGCAGGGCGCTCCCGGCGTATTGACGTTGTACACCGGCACGAAGGTGTCTATGGGCGGGTTGTTGCCCTGCAGCTGGATGTTCGCGTCCTGGAAGGTCGAGCCCCAGATGCCGTTGTCGTTGTCGTGGACCGTCGAGCCGACGTGCTGCAGATCGAGCTTCGCGCCCCAGCGGTCGTTGATGTTCCACTTGAAGTCGAACGATACGTCCTGGGTGATGTACTTCTGGAAGATGCTGCGATCGATGTCGTTGCTCTGCAGGCCGTTGATCGGCGTGCGGTGCGCGGTGTCGAGGCTCGAGATCTGGTCCGACCGCCAGCCGAGCGTGGTGCTGATGAGGCCGTTGGTGAACACGCCCGAGGGAGCGACGCCGAAGGTGGTGCCTGGCACCGGATAGGAGTCGGTCGGATTCGCGGTGACGTTGTCGGTCGCGATCTCCTCGGCGTGCTCGGTCCACGCCTCGGTGGAATCGGTGCGCAGGAACTGCAGGGTGGCGAGCATGCTGTCATCGGGCGACTTCCACTGCAGGGCTCCGCCCTGCCCTTCGCGCTGGCGCTCGAAATCCTGGCTCCGGAAGGCCGCGCCGCGCGGGAAGAAGATGCCCTGCTGGCCGTTGGGGCAGGTGACGGCGGGGCTGGTGATCGGGTTGCCGCTCGAGTCCGTGAGGTTGGTGCGGCAGCCGAAATTGGAGGCCTGCGTGCCGTCCGCGCGCGAGGCCAGCCTGGAATTGACGAAGTTGACGAGGAAGCCGACGTCGCCGATGCCTGTGGACCAGCGGTTGCTGTACAGCCCGGAAAAGTTCGGGCGCCACTTCTTGACGAAGTCGGCGTAGTTCTCGCCCGCATCGAACGCCACGACCTGCCCGCGGGAGTCGAAGGGCACGCGGGTCCGCAGGTTCACCGTGCCGGCGATGCCGCCTTCGATCATGTTGGCCGACGGGCTCTTGATCACATCGACCCCGATCAGCATCTCGGGGGGAATGTCCGCGAAGCTGATGGAGCGGCCATTGTTGGCGCTGAAGGTGTCGCGGCCGTTCAACTCGCTGCGCGTCAGGGACTCCAGGCCGCGGACCACGATGCCGCTGCCCTCGACCGAGAAGTGATCGGGATCGACGCCGGCCGCGAACTGATCGATGGCGACGCCCGGGATGCGTTGCAACGTCTCGGTGACGCTCTGATCCGGCAGGGCGCCGATGTCCTGGGCCGAGATGGAGTCCTGAATGACCGGGGATTCCATCTTGAGATCCTGCGCATTCTTCAGGCTCTGTCGCAGGCCGGTCACCACGACCTCCTGCAGTTTCACCGGTTTGGCATCGGGCGGAGCATCGGCGGCGAAGAGCGGGCTCGCGCAGGCGAGCGATCCGAGCGCCAGCCCCGTCAGGCCGATGCGGCCGCATGCGGGCCTGAATCCGGGTGAGAACAAGTTGCCGGGTGCGCGCTTGGCGGCATTTCTGCCCGCATTGCGCTTCGTCTTACGACTCATCGCTGGACCCCCCCTCTTCATTCGGCGGCCCGTTCCCATATCCGGTGCCGTCGCAGGCGCTTCGTTCTTTGACCGGCGCGGTCCGGTCACGTCATGGGAGCGCTAACATTCTGCTTTTAGCATATGTCCATACCAAAAACAAATCCTGATAGAGACCTCCCGCGACCGACCGAGGGAACGGCGCCCTCAGGAGCCGCTCAGCGAGCGCAGGAGAAGCATCCGTACCGCGCGCAACGCCGCCTCGCCGCGCGCTCCCATCAGACCGCGGCTCTCGGGCGCGAGGTGCCCCAGGGGCTCACCGCTCGTCTGGAACACGTAGTAGTCGAAGAGATTGCGCCAGACGGCGCGCTGCTCCGGCGGCAGGTCGCGGATCGCGAACAGGGCGTGCAGCAGACTGTCGGCCACATTGAGGGGTGAGTCCACCTCATTCCACCAATAGTTCACCAGCACGTTGAACGGGCCCAGCGACTCGACGTGATGCCACCATGCGTAGGGGATGAAGAGCGCATCGCCGGGACCGAGCTCCGCCACCTGGACGTGCTGCAGCGCGAGCCGGAAGCGCGGATAGCGCTCGAGATCCGGCGCGTCGAGCCTCACCATGCTGCACGGCACGCCCGCCAGGGTGTTGTCCATCGGGCCGACGTACAGGTTGGGCAGTTGCTCCGGCGGAAACAGGGTGAAGCGGCGGCGGCCCGCGACGACGCAGGCGATGTTGCTGGAGAAGTCGTAGTGGGTCTGCACCTTGACCGCGTTGCCGATCCAGATTCGAGGCACGACCGACGGCCTCAGCAGGTCGAGCCCGTGAGACTCGGTGAAGGTCGGCAGACAGTCCGGGAGCGGCGCCGAATCCATGTAGATGGCCGGCGGCTGCGGATCTTCCAGATGCGCCAGCAAGGCGCGAATCCCTGCCGCCAGAGGGGCCGGCTTGCGCTCGAAATTGGGCCCCCGCATGTCGTCCCGATAGAAGAACCGGCCCTGGAGGGAAGGTACGGCGGCAATGAGGGATACGGGACCGCCCTGCGGCAGGCTCAGCAGGTATTCGGCGAGCGCCTGCGGCGATCTCGAGCCGGCCATCACGGCCGGCCAGGCGCTCACCGCGCCGCGCAATATCGCGGGACGATGCGCCGGGAAGATGCGCTCACGGAACTGCTCGCCGGTGACGTGATGCCATTCGGGTACGCTGGCGGGCCCTTCGTTCATGCAGCGGCATCGCTCGGTGGAATTCGCGCGAGTCTATTCGAATCACCGCGCGCACGCGCGGCCAGGCACAGGGAAGTGCCCCGCCGCCGGAGGTGGCGGCGCTTTGGGCAAAAACCACGCTTGTTGCTCTGCCCATCCTGGGCCTCGCCCCTGCGGGGCCGACGCTGCGCGTCGTCCAAAATCGCTCCCAGCGATTTTGTGCCCAAAGCAGCGCTGGGCCGGGCAGGAGCCCGGCTCCAGCGCCTTTATCACAGCCACTTCATCATGCCCATGGCGTACTCGTGGGACAGCAGATCGTGCCGCGGGTAGACGCGCACCTCGGTGGCGAACTGGCCGCACTCCGGCGGCTCGGCATCGAGCGCGAAGACGGCCGCGCCGTCTGCTTCCTGCTCGCCCGTGGGCGTGAGAGGGACTCGCCAGAGACCGTTGCGCTCCGGGGGCACGAAGGAGCAGAGAGGCGGGGGCCCCTGCTCCCCCTCGGGCAGGAGGCGGCGCGCCACGAGCTCAACGCATACGTCGGACGGCTGCAGACCGTTCAGGCTCACGGCGACCCGCATGCGCAAGTGCTCGCCCCGCGGCAGGTCTGCGGGCGCATCCGCGACGGCGCGCAGGCTCACCCGATTCCAGGCCTGGCGGATGCGCTGCTGCCATTCGCCGAGCCCGCGGGCCCCGGCGAAGCCGCCGGCGGCGAGACGCCGGTACTGTTGCGCGGCCGGCCGGTAGAGCCCGCGCGTGTAGTCCTCGAATACGCGTCGCATGTTGAAGCGCGGAATGACCGTCATCATGGCGCGCTTGGCCCTCATCACCCACTCCGGCGAGCAGCCCGCCTCGCCCGCTGCCTTGCGGCCGTCGGCGTAGTAGAGCGGGATGATCTCCTCTTCGAGGGCATCGAGGATGAGCTCCGCCTCGAGGGCATCGCGGCGCTCCGGGTCCTGTACGTTGGCCGGCGGGATACCCCAGCCGTTGTCCTGCATCCAGCCTTCGGCCCACCAGCCATCGAGGATGCTCAGGTTGAGGCGCCCGTTGATGGCCGCCTTGATGCCCGAGGTGCCGCTCGCCTCGAGCGGGGCGATCGGGTTGTTCAACCAGACATCGACGCCCGAGACCAGGGAGCGCCCGAGCTGCAGGTCGTAGTCCTCCAGAAAGATGATGCGGCCGACGAATTCGGGTGAAGTCATGAGCTGGCGGATCTCCCGCAGCACCTGCTTGCCCGGCTCGTCCGCGGGGTGCGCCTTGCCCGCGAAGAGCAGGACCATCGGCCGCTCCGGGTCGTTGACCAGGCGAGCCAGACGCGTACGGTCCCGCAGCAGCAGCGTGGCGCGCTTATAGGTCGCGAAGCGGCGGGCGAAGCCGACCGTCAGGACATTGGGCCGCAGGGGATCCAAAAACCGTGTGACGTGCCGCAGCTGGGCCGGACTCATGCCCTTGCGCGCGTACTCGCGCTGCAGGCGCTCGCGGACGCTGGCGAGCATGCGGGACTTCACGGATTGGGCCGCGGCCCAGAAGCGCTCATTCGGCACGGCCTCGAGCGCGTTCCAGAAGCCGAGGTCGCTCAGGCGGTCGCGCCAGCCGAGGCCGACCTCGGTGTCGAAGAAATCCATCCAGGTCTTGTGCAGGAAGGTCGGGACGTGGACGCCGTTGGTCACGAAACCGACCAGGTTCTCCTCGGGCCGGATCTCCGGCCATTGGTCGGCACAGAGCCGCGAGGAGACCACGCCGTGGACCCGGCTGACGCCGTTGACGTGCCGCGCGCCGTTCAGCGCGAGCCGCGTCATGTTGAAGAGGCCGGGCGCCGCGGGGGAGCGCGCCAGATCGAGGAAGCGCTCGACGGGCACGCCGAGCTCCCGGATGAAGTCGTTGAAGTGCGCGAGGATGAGATCGTGGCCGAAGGCATCGTGGCCCGCGGCGACGGGGGTGTGCGTGGTGAAGACACAGGCCGCGGCCACTGCCTCGAGCGCCGCTTCGAAGGGAAGATCGAGCGCCAGATGCTCGCGCAGCAGCTCCAGGATGAGGAATGCGGCGTGGCCCTCGTTGAGGTGCCAGACCGCGGGCTTTAGACCGAGCGCGCGCAGGGCGCGTATCCCGCCTATCCCGAGGATCATCTCCTGCCTGACTCGCGTGGACTCGTCGCCGCCATAGAGGCGGTGGGTGATGTCGCGGTCGCTGGGCGCGTTTTCCGGGGTGTTGGTATCGAGCAGGTAGACCGGTACGCGGCCCACCCGGGCCTTCCAGAGACGGGCGACGACATCGCGGCCCGCGATGCGCACGGTGACCCGGATCCACTCTCCCTGGCCGTCGCGGGCGGGCTCCACGGGCAGATCGCGCGGGTCATGCTCACGGTATTCCGCGTGTTGCACGCCGTCGTTGTCGACCGTCTGGGTGAAGTAGCCTTGCTCGTAAAGCAGGCCCACGGCGACGAAGTTCGCCCGCTCATCGCTCGCGGACTTGCAGTAGTCGCCTGCCAGCACGCCGAGGCCGCCGGAGTAGATGGGGAAGCTCTCGTGAAAGCCGTACTCGGCGCAGAAATAGGCGACCAGCGGCTCATCGCTCCGGGGCGCCGGGGCGTTCACGTAGGTGTCCAGAGCGTCGAGCCCGGCGTGATATCGCGCCAGGTACAGCGGATCGCGCGCGGCGCGGTCCAGGCTCGACTGCGCGATGCAGCGCAGGAGGAGGCGCGGGTTGCCGCTGGTCTGCTTCCAGAGCTCGGGATCCAGGTCCTCGAAGAGCGCGCGAATGGGGCGATGCCAGGAAAAGAAGAGATTGCCGCCCAGCTCGGGCAGGCGGTTCAGGGCCTCCGGAATGACGGGAGTGATCTCGAGCAGCGTATTGCGCATTGCGGTCCTGTGTCGGGCTTCCTGAGGCGAATGAGACCGCGCAGTCTAGCGGTGAAACGCATCGTGCGCAGCGCTGCGAGCAGGGGCTTGGCCGCAGGCTGGCGCGGCAGTCGCGCTGGGCGTTCATGCGCGGGTCGCAAGCGGGACCGCTAGACTACGGCGCATGTGGAAGGCTTGCACCAGGAGTGTCCGGGTGGGCGGCTTCGCGGTGCTCATCGCCGCGACGGCAGTGGCGGCGGCTGTGCCGGTGCCGCCAAGGGCCGCAACGCAAGCGGTGACACCCATGCCGGCGCCGAAGCAGATGGCGCGGCCCTCACTTCTCGGCGGACTGCCGCCGGCATCACTCGGCGGTCCCTGCCTGCCGTCCGGCCGCGCGTATCTTCGGGCCCGGATTCGGGGAGCGGTTCGGCTCGACATCGACTGGCGGGGATCGAAGCTGAAATGCGAAGGGGCACCGCGGTTGGACGGAAGCGGCATCCGGATGGGTTTCGAGGGGCGGGTCGCGAATGCCGGGCAGGTGCGGATGATCTTCGGGATCGATGGCGCGAAGGCGGGTCGCCCGGGACGGGAGCTGCCGACCAACCTGACGGTGTTTTTCGAGGACCGGAAGCTGCTCTTTGCGACGCAGGGAGGCGGCAACTGCACGGTGGACCGGCTGACGCAGGCGCCGGTCAACGAAGTTCACGCTCCGACTCCTTCACGGCGTGTGGCGACGAAGCCCCGCGCTTACCGGTTGGTGGCGCACGGGTTCTGCATCGCGCCCGCCAATGACTTGAGCGGGCGGCGCCGAATCCTGGTGACGACCTTCGATTTCGCCGGCCGCATCGATTCCAACATTCCATGACAAAGCGAGGGTAGCCGTCCGTGAGCAGTCAGCGCCGTCTCCTCCATCCCGCGCCCATCCGCTGGGTCATGGGTCTCGTGCTCGCGGGCGCCCTCGCGGTGACCTGCCTCGCGCAGTCGCCGCCCATCGAGAGCCTGACTCACTTTCCGCGCACGACTCTCGACATCGTCTCGCACGGGCGGCGCAATCACTTCGAGATCTGGATCGCCAACACGCCGGCGCACCAGGAGCAGGGACTCATGTTCGTGCGCGACCTGCCGGCCGGCGAGGGGATGC
>DATNEU010000044.1:0-70232 GCA_035552895.1 Steroidobacteraceae bacterium | reverse complement strand
TTTCGTTGACGATCAGGTCGACGTAGCGCTGGCGGTAGCGCGTCTCCACGTCCGCGAGTCCGTGCCACTTGTCCGGCAGCGGGCGCAGGGACTTCACGAGGAGGCGCAGGCTCTGCACCCGGACGGAGAGCTCACCGGTCTTCGTCCGGAAGAGCGTCCCGGTCGCGCCGACGATGTCACCGACGTCCCAGGACTTGAAGTCCTCATACGCCTCGGTCCCGGCCGCATCCTTCTGCAGGAAGAGCTGGATCTGGCCGGTCCGGTCGGCGATGTTGGCGAAGCTGACCTTGCCCATGGTCCGTTTGAGCATCATCCGGCCGCCGACGCTGACGCGCGTCGGGTTCGCGTCGAGCCATTCACCATTGCGCTCGCCATAGGCGTCCTGCAGCTGGCCGGCGAGCGCCGTACGGCGGTAGTCGTTCGGGAAGGCCGGCCCGCGCGCGCGCAGGGCCGCGAGCTTCCCGCGGCGCTCCGCGATCAGCTTGTTCTCCTCCCCGTGCTCCGGCGCATCGCCCGAGCCGTTGTCTTGCTGCTTGTCTGTCATGTTGGTTACAGCCCCGCCTTGAGCGAGGCCTCCATGAATTGATCGAGATCGCCGTCGAGCACCGCGGTGGTGTTGCCCACCTCCACTCCGGTCCTCAGGTCCTTGATGCGGGACTGGTCGAGGACGTAGGAGCGGATCTGGTTGCCCCAGCTCACGTCGGATTTCGAATCCTCGAGCACGCGGGCGGCGGCATTGCGTTTGTTGACTTCGAGCTCGTAGAGCTTGGCCTTCAGCATCTTCATGGCCGTGGAGCGGTTCTTGTGCTGGCTGCGCTCGTTCTGGCAAGCGACCACGATGCCGGTGGGCATGTGGGTGATGCGCACGGCCGATTCGGTCTTGTTGACGTGCTGGCCGCCCGCGCCGGAGGAGCGGTAGACGTCGGTCTTGAGGTCCGCCGGGTTGATCTCGATCTCGATCGCGTCGTCGATCTCCGGTGAGACGAATACGGAGGCGAAGGAGGTATGGCGGCGGTTGCCGGAATCGAACGGCGACTTGCGCACCAGGCGATGGACGCCGGTCTCGGTGCGCAGCCACCCGTACGCATATTCGCCCATGAATTCGACCGTGGCGCTCTTCACGCCCGCCACCTCGCCGGGATTGGAGTCGATCACCTCGCAGGCGAAGCCGTGCCCCGCGCCCCAGCGCAGGTACATCCGCAGGAGCATCTGCGCCCAGTCCTGCGCCTCGGTGCCCCCGGCGCCCGCCTGGATGTCGAGGAACGCGCTGTGCGGGTCCATCTCGCCGCGGAACATGCGCTTGAGCTCGAGGCGGCGGACCTCGGCATCCAGCCGCAGGGCGTCCTTCTCGATGTCGCGGGCGGCCGCCTCGTCGCCCTCGCCCTCGGCGAGCTCCAGGAGCTCCGCCGCATCGTCGATGCCCTTGGCGGTGCGATCAATCTGCCCGACCTCGGTGGTGAGGCGCGCACGCTCTTTCCCGAGCTCCTGCGCGCGCTCCGGCTGCGACCAGACGCCCGGGTCCTCGAGCTCCCGCCCTACCTCCTCGAGGCGCTCTTTCTTGCGATCGTACTCAAAGAAACCCCCGAAGCGAGGCTGTGCGCTCGCCTAAGTCTTTGAGGTGTCGCTTGAGCTGATTGACTTCCATGGGGTATGCCTGGGAGGGGTGAAGCGGTGCCGTAAGGAGCCCGGCATGCTAAACGCCCAGGCGGCGAATTTCCAGGGACGCTCACAGGCCGTCTCCATTCAGGAGATCGTGCGGGTCTACGAGGGTTTGACCTGGCCGGCCTGCCGGGGATTCGGGCCAGGCAGCACGTGATCGACCAGGAGCTGCAACCGGCGCTCCCCCTGATACTCGTTGACATCCAGCCGGTACACGAGCTGTCGCGAGCCTTCGGGGAGGGTGAAAGCCGACTCTTCTTCGATATGGTTGAAGGCGATCGCGTCGAAGGAGCGGCCGGTCCGCGGGAATTCCACCCACATCTTGAGGTGTCGGTCGCCTACGACGCGGGCGGTGCGTACGGAAAAGACGCCGTCGAAGCATGGCTCCGGGAAGGATTGTCCCCACGGACCGCCAGCGCGCAAAGCGTGCGCCGTCTCGAGCGCGATCTCTTCGACTGTCAGCTCGCCGTCCGTTTCGACGGCATCGCTCGGACCGCACTGCGCCGCCCAGGCCGCGACCTCCCCATCGAAAGCCTGCGCAAAGAAATCGAGCCGGGAACGCTCGAGCGTCAGGCCGGCCGCCATGGCGTGGCCGCCGAACTTGCCGATGAGCTGCGGATGCCGCGCCTCGAGGTTGGCGAGGACATCACGGATGTGAATGCCCGGCACCGAGCGCGCCGAGCCGCGCAGCAGCCCTTCGCCCGCGACCGCAAAGGCGATCACCGGCCGACGGACCTTCTCCTTGACGCGGCTCGCCACGAGCCCCACGACGCCCTGGTGCCAACTCTCATCGAAGAGGCAGACACCGCTGCGCTGCAGGGCTCGCGGGCCCGGATCGCGCAGCCGGCGCACCGCGGCGAGCGCCTCCGTCTGCATGCGCGCCTCGATCGCCCGCCGCTCGTGATTGAGCTCATCGAGCCGTGCGGCGAGCTCGGCGGCGGCGCCGATCTCATCGGCGAGCAGGCACTGAATGCCCACGGTCATATCATCGATGCGGCCCGCGGCGTTGAGCCGTGGCGCGACCCCGAACGCCAGATCGGCGGCGATGAGACTCTCGAGAGGCCGGCCGGCGATCTCGAGCAAAGCGCGAATGCCAGCGGCACAGCGTCCGGCGCGGATGCGCTTTAATCCCTGGGCGACCAGCACGCGGTTGTTGGCATCGAGTGGCACCAGATCGGCGACGGTACCGAGCGCGACGAGGTCCAGGAACTCCGCGGGGCCCGGCGCTCCGGCCGGCGTCAGCCGCTCCTGGTCGAGCCGCCGCTTCAACGCCGCCATCACGTAGAAAGCGACACCCACGCCGGCGAGTGCCCGGCTCTTGAAGAGACTGCCCGTCAAGTTGGGATTGACGATGACATTGGCGGCCGGAAGATCGGCGCCCGGCAGATGGTGGTCCGTGATCAGCACATCGATGCCGCGCGAGCGGGCTTCCGCCACGCCCGGCGCGCTCGAAACGCCATTGTCGACGGTGATGATGAGTGACGGCGAGCGTGCGGAGGCCAGTCTCACGATCTCCGGCGTGAGGCCGTAGCCGAACTCGAACCGATTGGGGACCAGGAAGTCGACCGAGGCAAAGCCCCATGCGGTCAATGCCCTGACGACGAGCGCCGTGCTGGTGGCGCCGTCCGCGTCGAAATCGCCGATGATCAGCACTCTGCCGGCAGCGCGGTGCGCCAGCAGCAGCTCGACTGCGGCGGCAATGCTCTCGAGCGTGCTCACCGGCAACAGGCGATCGAGCGAGAGATCGAGGTCTTCGGCGGTCCGCACGCCCCGAGCGAGATAGATCCGGCGCAGCACCGGATGCAGTCCCGCCGCCGCCAGTATCGACACCTCGTCCGCGGAAGCGGCCGCGCGCCGTACGACGCGCAGATTCAAGTCAGGCCCTCCAGGCCCGTGCGCAGCTTGCGCGCGCGCCGCCACAGGCGCCAGCGGTCCGCGGCGCGCAGCGTGCGGGCCCGATCGTTCGCCAGCAGCACCAGCCGGTCGAGCTCGCCGCGATGCAACGCGGTCACCGCCGGCGATATCAGCGTCCGATCGATCTCCGCCACGGCGTCCGCCAGACACCAGGAAGCATTGGCATGCAGCAATTCGGCAACCTCCACTACGCCGAGCACGCGCTGGGCGCGTGGCTCACCGATCACTGCTGCCCAGTCTACCGGCATCGGCAGAGCTTCTCCTCCCGCAAGCCGCCAGAGACCTCGAACGTAAGCATCGGACGCGTACGCAGCATCCTCGATCTTGCGGGGAGCCGCGCCCGCGCAGACAGCCGGCCCGCCGCCGCCCCAGATCCAGAGTGTTGCAACGGGCAAAGCGCCCCGCCGCGCACGCGCATCGTTGACGGGGTGACCGTGCAGCCACATCTCGATTTCGGCGCCCAGGCGGCGCAGCGCGGGAGCGCCCTCGCCCGCGGGCAGCGCCTCGGCGACCGGGATCAGCGGGATCAGCGCGGGCTCCGTGGTTATCGCCGGCCCCGGGACGGGCGGGCCCGAAAGCAGGAATTCGCCGCCGGCGAGCGGATGCAGATCGAACCCCGAGCCGCGGAAGGTCTCGCGGAAACTGGTCGCGAGCGCCTCGAGCTCCGCATCCGGCAGGTGAAGGATACTGCGCCTGTCGAAATGAATGCTCGCCAGGCCCGCGATCAGGTGGACCGGCGTTGCGAGCCAGAGCACGCGGTCTGCCGGCGCATCCACGAGCGCCGCCGCGGCGATGCTGGCGGGCGGCTCGCTCGCATACTGAGGCAGCCCGAGCCAGTGCGCGAGCCACGCCCGCCAGCCGTCGGGCAGGGGTCCCCGCTGGCCGAAGCGCGCGAGGTGCTCGAGGCCGGGCGCCGGTGCGCTCGCGCCCGGGCTCGCGTCTCGATCCGACACCTCGGGCCCAGCGGTGAGCTGCGGCGTCAGGTACAGGTCCCGAATGACAATGACGATCTCGCGCACGGGCGTATCCTACCTGCCATCATGAAGTTCACACTGGAAAGCAGCTCGCGAGTGAACCTCGTGCGCGCCTATTCGCAGACGGAGCTGTGGATCGGCGAGGAGCACGTGCGCTCGAGCTGCATCGTCTCGGCGGATCGGCTGATCACCGACTGGCCGCCCGCGAGCATCGAGGCGCTGCGGCCGGAGCATCTCGAAGCGATCTTCGCGCTCGAGCCCGAAGTGGTGTTGCTCGGCACGGGTGAGCGGCAACGCTTCCCGGCGGCGGACATTCGCGCGGCGTTCGCCACTCGCGCAGTCGGACTCGAAGTGATGGATCTGGGTGCCGCCTGCAGAACCTATAACGTCCTGGTGCAGGAGGAACGGCGCGCGGTGGCGGGGCTGTTCCCGGCGGCTCTGGCAGAGCCGCCGGAAGAAGACACAGGGGGAGGGGCATCAACCAACCGACCCATCACCCGGAGCTGACAGACTCGGACGATGGCATGCTTTTCTTCTTCTGCGTCGCTGTTGTTGCTTTTCTTTCGGCATCCCCTCCTCCCTGTGCCCTCTTCCGGGAGCTCTGCGGTCCCTCTGGCTGTCGGCGCTAAGCGACAGGGGGCCACATGTTAAACAGGTCACACTCGGCTTAGCAACTGTATATTTGAAAAATATTATATTTCATGAAGTTATCGAATTAATTTAACCTTAAATCTCCTATTCAGCCCATGCCGCCGAGGAGGGGAACGAAGGCCACTGGCCCCAGGGATTCGCGCAGGATTCGATCTTCGCGGCGGGTGAAACGCACCAGCTGCTGCTCCCCTTCCGGGCCCACCGGCACCAGCAGGCGTCCGCCCACCTGCAACTGCTTGAGCAGCGCCTCCGGGACGACGAGCGGCGCGGCGGCGACGAGGATGCCGTCGAACGGCGCCTGTGTCTTCCAACCCGCGCTGCCGTCGCCGTGTCGAAACCTGACATTGCGCACGCCGAGCTCCTTCAACCGTTCCTTGGCGCGCTCGAGCAGCGGCTCGATCCGCTCGATCGTGTAGATGCGCTCCACCAGCGGCGCCAACACCGAGGTCTGGTAGCCGCAACCGGTGCCAACCTCGAGCACTTTACTCAGCGGGCCGCCTTCTAGCAGTGCCTCGGTCATGCGCGCCACGATGTAGGGCTGCGAGATCGTCTGGCCGAAGCCGATGGGCAGAGCGGTGTCCTCGTAGGCACGGCTGCCGAGCGCTTCGTCGACGAAGATATGGCGCGGCACGTTCCGTATCCGATCGAGGACCGCGAGGCTCGCGATGCCCTGCTCGCGCAGGCGCTGCACCAGGCGGTCGCGCGTGCGCGCGGAGGTCATGCCGATGCCGGAAAACCGCAGATCAGCCATGGAGGTCTTTCAGCCAATGCTGCAGCGCGGGCAGCGCGGAATGGCGGGTGAGGTCGATTTGCAAGGGTGTCACGGAAACATAACCCTGGGAGATGGCTTCGAAGTCGGTGCCGGGTCCGGCGTCCTGTTGCGGCCCCGCGGGTCCCACCCAATACACGGGACGTCCGCGAGGATCGCGCGCGCGCACGACCGGCTCCGAGCGATGGCGGAATCCGAGCCGCGTGCTGCGGAAGCCCTCGAGCGCCGCGAACGGCACGTTGGGCACGTTGACGTTGAGAATGAGGGTCGGCTCGAGCGGACGGTCGATGAGCTGCGCGACGAGCTGCCGCGCGACCCGCGCCGCCGTCTCGAAATGCGCCTCCTCGTCGGGTGCGGTGCACAGGGAGATCGCCAGCGCGGGCAGGCCGAGGAAGCGGCCCTCGATCGCGGCCGCCACGGTGCCGGAGTAAAGCGTGTCATCGCCGAGGTTCGCGCCGTCATTGACGCCGGAAACCACCATGTCGTGCTCGTAGTCGAAGAGGCCCGTGATGGCCAGGTGCACGCAATCCGTCGGCGTGCCCTGGACGTAATAGACGCCGGGCTCGAACTCGAAGAGCCGCAGCGGCATATCGAGGGTGAGAGAGTTGCTCGCCCCGCTGCGATTGCGGTCCGGCGCGACGACGGTGACCTCGGCGAGACTGGTGAGCGCCTCCCTCAAGAGGCGGATCCCGCGGGAGCGGTAGCCGTCATCGTTGCTGACGAGGATCTTCACTGTCCTGAGATGAGGTATTGCAAGGTCTACGCCCCCTTCGCGGCGCGTAACTATACTGGAAGCAAATTCCACGGAGGTAGCATGAGTCCCAGATCGACCAAAAGCGCCTCGGGAACGGATACCGTTGAGGACGCCAGCCTGTTCCGCGAGGCGGTCCGGGACGTGAAGCCGCTGGGCCGGCCAGCCGCGCCCGCGGATCAGCCCGCGCGGCGCCCTCGCCGCCCGCGACCGTCCGCTCGCTTCTCGCGCGCCGACCGGCTGGCGGTGCTCGAGGAGAGCCTGCGCGATGATTTCCTCGACCCTGCGCTCGCCAGCGGCGAGGAGCTCGTCTACCAGCGCGGCGGCGCGCAACCCGCCCTGCTTCGCAAGCTCCGCCGCGGCGACTACCGCGTCCAGGGGGAAATCGACCTGCACGGCCTCACCGTCGCCGAGGCGAAGCAGGCCCTGCGGCAGTTCCTGGCACAGGCGCTGGTGCGGCAGTGGCGCTGCGTACGCATCATCCACGGCAAGGGGCTTCGCTCCGGACACCGTGGCCCGGTGCTGAAGGGCATGGTGGGCGCAATGCTGCGCCGACTCGACCCGGTGGTCGCATACGTGTCCGCGCGGCAGGTCGACGGGGGGACGGGCGCGGTCTACGTACTGCTCTCGTCGTAGTCGGCGTCCAGCGCGAAGATTTCCCGCAGCACGGTCGTGGCATAGGCGCCGCGGGTCAGGCGGAATTCGAGCGTGACGGCGTCCGCCGCGCCCTCCAAGTCCGCCGTGCTCGCCGCGCTTGCTGCGTCCGCTGCATCCGCTGCGTCCGCTGCGTCTGCCGCGTCTGCCGCATGCGTCGCGCTTGTCTCACGCCGCCAGCGGAGGTCGCGGACCGCGAGCCGGAGGCTCCGCCTTTCCTGGTCCATGCCGGCTCGAGCGACGAGCTCACATGCAGCACTCAGGCTCGCCGCAACGCGTTGCTCGAGCGCCAGCACTCTGCCGCTGCTCGCCGGCTCACCCCGTCCCCAGAGGGGTCCGGTGGGATGGATGTCGAGTCTTGCGAGTCTCCCCTCCAGCGTCTCATCGACCGCATCGACTCGAAAATGGCTGGCACGCCCGTCGAGGTTGGCGAGATCACCCGGCTGCAGGCGGTCCCAACTGCCATCGCCGACGCGCTCGGCCAGCACGGCGTTGAAGACGAGGCTGCGCGCCGCCGAGAGAATGAAGCCACGCTCCGATGGCCTGACCCCGCGCAAGTCATCGCCCAAGCGCTTCAGGTTGGCACCGCCCCTGCCGAAACGCTGCGGCCCGAAATAATTGGGCACGCCCCGCGTCTCGATGGTCGCGAGGCGGCTCGCGAGAGATTCGTCGCCAACCGCAGTGCCGCGAACTCTGATGACGAAGCGGTTGCCTGCGAGCGCTCCGCGCGGGAGCTTGCGGGAGTGGCGATGCGCTTCCAGCACCTGGTATTCGCCGCTGCCGATGCCGGCCCAGTCCTGCGGCGAGAGCCGCGACTGCGGCACGGTGAACCACTGCGTGGCCACCGCGCGGCGGTCCTTCAAGCCCGCATAGCCCACATCACCCGGCCGGCAGCCACAGGCGCGCGCCAGCTCGCCGGCGATCCACTGGGTATTGGCGTTACGCTTGCGGACCTTCAGCAGTACGTGTTGGCCGGTGCCGGCGGCCTCGAATCCGAGCAGCTCCTCGACGAGGAAGTCCTCCGGCTCGGCGCGGAGTCTTCCCGGAGAGAGCGGCGCTCCGTGCGCGCGCGGCGGGTCGAGCGCTGCGTCCACCATTCATTCGCCATCGATGAGGAGCACCACCGCCTGCGCGGCGATGCCTTCGGACCGCCCGAGGAATCCGAGCTTCTCGGTGGTCGTCGCCTTCACGTTGACCTGTTCGACGCCGACCTCCAGCAGCTCCGCCACCTGGCGCCGGATCTCATCGCGCACCGGCGAGAGCTTCGGCCGCTCCGCGAGCACCGTGATATCGGCGTTGCCGACCCGCAGCTTGCGGGCGCGCAGCATCTCCATCACCGCGCGCACGAAGCGCCTGCTGTCCTCACCCTTCCAGCGCGGATCGGTGTCCTTGAAATGTTGGCCGATGTCGCCCAGCCCGGCCGCCCCGAGCAGCGCATCCGTGAGCGCGTGCAATACCACGTCGCCATCGGAGTGCGCGACGACGCCATGCGTGTGTGGCACGCGCACACCGCCCAGCATCACGAAATCGCCGGGGCCGAAAGAATGCACGTCGATGCCGGAGCCTATTCTCATCAGCGGTTTTCCTTCAGGAGCGCGGCCGCGATCGCGAGATCGGCGGCACTGGTGATCTTGAGATTCGCCGCAGCGCCCTCCACGAGCTTCGGGCGATCGCCCAGCCACTCGAGCGCCTGCGCTTCATCGGTGGGGATGCGCCCGGCAGCATGCGCCCGGTCGAGCGCTTCGCAGAGACGTCCATAGCGAAACATCTGCGGGGTCAGGGCACGCCAGAGACCGGCGCGGTCGATGGTCTGCTGCACATCCCGAGACGCGTCGGCGCGCTTCAGGGTATCGGCCGCCGGGGTAGCCAGCAGGCCCCCTACCGGATGCGCGGCGAGCTCGGCCAGCAGCCGGTCGAGGTCACCGCGTGGGAGGCAAGGTCTCGCGGCATCGTGCACCAGGACCCAATCATCGCGGTGAGCGTCCTTCGCAAGCGCCGCCAGGCCATTGCGGACCGAATGGCTTCGCTCCTGGCCGCCAGCCGCCACGCGCACCGTAGCAGGAGCGACGGCTGCCCAGTACGGATCATCCTCTGCAAGCGCCACCACCGCGCCGGCGCAGCGCGGATCGGTCAGGAAGAGAGCCAGAGCCCATTCGATCACTGTCCGTCCGCAGAGCGGCGCGTACTGCTTTGGACGATCGGTGCCGAAGCGGCGCCCTATCCCCGCGGCGGGCATTACCAGCCAATACCTCATTGAAACTGCGCTCCCACAGTGGTCACCATGTCGCCGGATATCGAGCCGGGTAGTTTGCACGATCCACGGTCGAGCGATAGAGGAGCACGGCAAACGCCCCCGGCACCCCTCATGCGGCGGCGCTGTCGGCAGGGAGGCGTCGGCAGCGAGGTTCCTTTTCTTGCGTGGCATACGTACTCCAGGTGCTCATGGCATGCCTCGCACACAAAATTTTGGACACTCTCCGGCAGGGGCGGCTTCGACACAGGGCGCTATGTCGAGCGCCACTCATCCTCGGATAAGAAAAATCCTGCAGCCCCTAAATAGCCCACCGTCTCAGCAATGAACAACCCCGCCACCCTCAATCGAGTCAGCGATACATTAAAAGCACCTACCATCAGAAGGCTGGAGAACAACGTTCCAATAGCGATCAACAGAAGCAACAGGTAAAGCCTCAGGCGTCGATGCTTCAGCATCAGATGCCACTGCTTTGACATTAGTCGCCACGCGGCTAACCCCGACAACACATAAGGAATCAGAGAGGGCATGGCGATCATTAACACGGCTATACCCGACGTGTACCCGGGATACGCCGCCGCGCTTAGGTCTATGTGGCCGACGAAGGTAAAGGTGGCACAAAGAGAAAAGATCACGTAAGCGACCACTAGGACCTTCCGATCAAAGGCCAACCGTGGATCGATACTTCGTTTACTCTTAATCGACTCAATCATCGCTCCCCCCAATACGTCCGGCTTGGTCATCCATCTTTGAAATAACAGAGTCTTGCTAGAAAATGGATCGTTCCAAAATCCCCAAAGCGCACGCCAAAGAGCCAACGGCATCATCAGATATCCAAATATTCTACGCCGGACGCCCAGGTTTCCTGTCTGGTAGAGTCTGCACCGCCAAAGCGTCGCGGCTATATGTCCCGATTGATCCGCCCGGTTCAACAGCTCCACCGAGAGTTGCGGACGGTTCCTCAAGGTCCCCCACGGAAAGGTAAGCTGAGCATGACCGTGACCTGTGCACCACCTCCTCTTGATCGAGCTCCTTCGTCTCCATGGCTTCACCGCCATACAGTCTCCTGCGGATGCGGGAGAAGCCTGTCAGGACGACGCGTCGGCCTATGAGCGATTCGCAGTTCATACTCGCGAGGGGAAAAGTATCCGCCTTCATCCAGCGCAGCGGGTTCTGAGTCCATACCCCCTGGTGCACAAGGTAATCGCCGAACCCGCGCATCCCCGACAGCGCCCCATAAACCGTCGCCCCGAAACGCCGAACGGCTCTCGATGTAACGCACGTGTAGCTGCGCATCGATCGCCTCAAGCTGCGGACGCGGACGGCGACTCTTCAACCAGCATCCCCAATCCGCCAGACGCGCGGCCCTGTGCGCCACCGTCGCCTCACAGATCCCTCGCGCCCGGTACTCCTCGAGATACCCCTCCACCAATCGGTCCCAGCGCCTCATAGCCAACCCCCCAAAACCAAAGGGCCGACCCGCTACTACGCGGGCCGGCCCCTTAGGATATAGAACTCAGCAATACGACTCCCAATACGACGCCATTGGAAGTCGCCACAAGGCCGAACCGAACTAAAAGCGCCCTCTGAACGGCGCTCAGCCTGAGTTATGTTGAGTGTATCTCGCGCTTACGCATAGCGCAACTTCGCGTTCGCCTCGGGTGCGCGGCGCGACCAAGATCTTCCGGCCGTCACTTGCCGGCTTGATCTATCTTTAAATGCTTGGATGTTGCTGCAGAGGACACGGCGACCGCCGGCGGCGGCTCCACGACCTGATAGAACGTCTCATTCGCCCCGATCATCCCGAGGTCGCTGCGGGCGAGCTCGTCGATCGCGGCGGTGCCGGATTTGAGGTCCTGGACCTGGGCGGCGAGGCGGCTGTTGCGCTCGGTGAGCTTGGCGTTCTGGGCTTGCTGCGCGGCGACGGCGTGCTCCAGGCGCACCACACCGCGGAGGCCGTCGTCGGAGATCCAGATCCGGTACTGGAGGAGGATCAGGACGACGGCCAGGGCGGCGGCAAGTATTTTCATGCGCTGCGCGCAGGTCTTAACGGGGTTCGCCGTCGCGAACCCCGCTCATATAGCTGAAGAAGATGCCGTCTCATCATACCCTGATCGGAAAGGCGTCGCGGCCCGCGTAGCGGACCTTGCCGAGCTCCGCCTCGATGCGCAGGAGCTGGTTGTACTTGGCGATGCGGTCGGAGCGCGAGAGGGAGCCGGTCTTGATCTGCGTGGCGGCGGTGGCGACGGCGAGGTCGGCGATGGTGCTGTCCTCGGTCTCACCGGAGCGGTGGGACATCACGGCGGCGTAGTGCGAGTCGTCTGCGAGCTCGATGGCGCCGAGAGTTTCCGTGAGCGTGCCGATCTGGTTGGGCTTGATCAGGATGGCGTTCGCGATGTGCTTCTCGATGCCCTCCTTCAGGATCTTGGTGTTGGTGACGAAGAGATCGTCACCGACGATCTGATGCTTCTCCCCGAGCGCGCGGGTGAGCTGTGCCCAGCCGTCCCAGTCCCCCTCGGCCATGCCGTCCTCGATGCTGATGATGGGGTAGCGGCCGGCGAGGTCGGCCAGGTAGCGGGTGAACTCTGCGCTCGAGTACCGGCGCTTCTCGGCCTTGAGCTCGTAACCGCCGTCGTGGAAGAACTCCGAGCTCGCGCAGTCGAGGCCGAGGTAGATGTCGCGGCCGGCCTTGTAGCCCGCCTTGTCGATGGCCTGCAGGATGATGCCGAGCGCTTCCTCGTTGGAGCCCAGGTTGGGCGCGAAGCCGCCCTCGTCGCCGACGGTGGTCGGCAAAGAGCGGTCGCCGAGGATCTTCTTCAAGTGATGGAAGACCTCCGCGCCGTAGCGCAGCGCCTCCCGGAAGCTCGGCGCGCCGACGGGGAGGATCATGAACTCCTGGATGTCGAGGCTGTTGTTGGCATGCGCGCCGCCGTTGATGATGTTCATCATCGGCACGGGCATCACCGGCTCCCGGCCGCCCGTGAGGGTCTGGGCGAGGTAGCGGTAGAGCGGCAGCCCGGCATCGCGCGCCGCCGCATGGGCGGTCGCCAGCGAGATGGCGAGGATGGCGTTGGCGCCCAGGCGCCCCTTGTTGTCCGTGCCGTCGAGCTCGACCATCTTCTGATCGATCCCCGCCTGGTCGCGCGCATCCGCGCCCAGCACCGCGGACTTCAGCACGGTGTTGACGTGCTCCACGGCTTTCAGGACGCCCTTGCCGAGATACCGCTTCTTGTCGCCGTCGCGCAGCTCCACCGCCTCGCGCGTGCCCGTCGATGCGCCCGAGGGAACCGCCGCACGGCCCATCACGCCGGAGTCGAGAATGACGTCGGCCTCGACGGTGGGATTGCCGCGGGAATCGAGGATCTCACGGCCGCGGATGTCGGCAATTCGGGTCATCTTGATGCTCCTTCTGGTAAAAGCAGCGACTCCTCGAGCGGCCGGGCTTTCACGGCATCATCGAGAGCCTTGAGGGTGACGAGCAGCGGCTCCATGCGGTCGAGGGGCCACGCATTGGGGCCGTCGGAGAGCGCGCGCGCCGGATCGGGGTGTGTCTCCATGAAGAGGCCGGAGATACCCGCCGCGACGGCGGCACGGGCCAGGACCGGGATGAACTCGCGCTGCCCGCCGGAGGCGGCGCCGAGGCCGCCGGGGAGCTGCACCGAATGGGTCGCATCGAAGACCACCGGACAGCCCGTCGAGCGCATGACCGACAGCGAGCGCATGTCGGAAACGAGGTTGTTGTAGCCGAAGGAGAAGCCCCGCTCGCAGACGAGGATCGACTCGTTGCCGGTCGAGCGCGCCTTGTCGACGACGTTGCCCATCTCCCAGGGCGAGAGAAACTGGCCCTTCTTGATGTTGACGGGCTTGCCCCGCGAAGCGACGCCGACGATGAAGTTGGTCTGCCGGCAGAGGAAGGCCGGCGTCTGCAGCACGTCGACCACTGCCGCGACCTCATCGAGCGGCGTGTCCTCGTGCACGTCGGTGAGCACGGGCACGCCGATGCTGCGGCGCACCCCTTCCAGGATCTTCAGGCCCTGCTCCAGCCCCAAGCCGCGGTAGCTCGCCCGCGAGGAGCGGTTCGCCTTGTCGAAGGAGCACTTGAATACGAACGGCACGCCCAAGCGGCCGGTGATCTCCTTCAGGCGCCCGGCGACCTGCTGCGTGAGCTCCGCGCTCTCGATGACGCAGGGGCCGGCGATGAGAAAGAGCGGCCGGCCGATGCCGATCTCATGGCCCGCGAGCCTCATGCCCGGATCCAGCGCTTCATACTATGCGCCTGCGGCCTGCGGCAGGAGCGAAGCCCGCTGGGCGCGCGCGGCGCGGATGAAGCCGGTGAAGAGCGGGTGACCGTCGCGCGGCGTCGAGGTGAACTCCGGATGGAACTGCGTCGCCACGAACCAGGGATGTCCGGGAATCTCGATGACTTCCACCAGGTTGTCGCGCGAGAAGCCGGAGAAGCGCATGCCGGCCTGCCGGTAGCGGTCGAGAAAGTTGTTGTTGAACTCGTAGCGGTGGCGATGGCGCTCGAAGATCGAGTCCTTGCCGAACACCTCGCGCGCGCGGGTGCCGGCCCCGAGCAGGATCTCCTGGGCGCCCAGGCGCATGGTGCCGCCCTTGGCGGAGGCCTCGTCGCGCTGCTGGATGCCGTGAGTCTGATCCTGCCACTCGCTGATGAGGGCGATCACCGGGTACGGGGTCGCGCGGTTGAACTCCGTGCTGTTGGCACCCGTGAGACCGAGCGCGTGGCGGCCGAACTCCACGATGGCCACCTGCATCCCCAGGCAGATGCCGAGGTACGGCACGCCGTTCTCCCGGGCGAAGCGCACCGCCTGGATCTTGCCCTCGATGCCGCGCTCCCCGAATCCGCCCGGCACCAGAATCGCGTCCATCCCCTTGAGCGCGTGGGTGCCGTGCTGCTCGATGTCGGTCGACTCGATGTAATGGATGTTGACGCGGCTACGGGACTTCAGGCCGCCGTGCATCAGCGCCTCGTGCAGCGACAGGTAGGAGTCACGGATCTGCACGTACTTGCCGACCATGGCGATGTCGACCTGGCCGTCGGGGTTCGCCTTGGCGTTCACCACCTGCCGCCATTCCGCGAGGTCGGTCTGCGGCACATCGAGCCGCAGCTTGTCGATCACGATCTCATCGAGCGACTGCTCGTGCAGCAGGATCGGGATCTGATAGATATCCTCCGCGTCGACCGCGGAGATGACGGCCCGCTCCTCGACGTTGGTGAAGAGCGCGATCTTGCGCCGCTGCTCCTCGGGCAGGGGATGCTTGCAGCGGCAGAGGAGGACGTCGGGCTGGATACCGATGCCCCGCAGCTCCTTGACGGAGTGTTGGGTCGGCTTGGTCTTGATCTCTCCGGACCCGCCCACGACCGGCACCAGCGTGAGGTGCATGTAGACGCAGTTGCTGCGCCCGAGCTCGACGCCGAGCTGGCGGATCGCCTCGAGGAACGGGAGCGACTCGATGTCGCCCACGGTGCCGCCGATTTCCACCATGCAGACGTCGGCGCCCTCGGAGCCGAGCTGGATGCTGCGCTTGATCTCGTCGGTGATGTGCGGGATCACCTGCACGGTGGCGCCGAGATAGTCGCCGCGGCGCTCCTTGGCGATCACCCGCTCGTAGATGCGGCCGGTGGTGAAATTGCTGTTGCGGCCCGTGGTCGTGCGCACGAAGCGCTCGTAGTGACCGAGGTCGAGGTCGGTCTCCGTGCCGTCGTGGGTGACGAACACCTCCCCGTGCTGGAAGGGGCTCATCGTGCCCGGATCGACGTTGATATAGGGGTCGAGCTTGACCATGGCGACCTTGAGGCCGCGGGCCTCGAGGATCGCCCCGAGGGAAGCGGAGGCGATGCCCTTGCCCAACGAGGACACGACGCCGCCGGTGACGAATACGAAACGCGCCATAGTTAAATCAGGGATGTCCCGTCGTAAGAATTGCTGCCTGCAGCGCCCGATGGATGAGAGCTGAACGACGGGAGGGCAGATTAGCACAAACGGGCCGGCGGTGGGCCGGGTGCATCAGGCAGGCGCGCGGGCTGAACCCAGACGATGCGACCCCGATGGCGCGCCTCGGGCGGCGCCCGCACCGACTCATCCAGCCAGCGGTCCGCGGCCGCGATCAGCGCACCGTCCCCGAAAATCAGGGGCAGGCGCGCGCGCTCCGCAAGTGGCACTCGAGCTTCCCGCAGCAAGCTCTTGAGCGTGCGGCGCGGGCCACCGTGCCGCACGCGCAACCGCTCGCCGCCGCGCCGCCAGCAGATGACGAGCCGCGGCGGCAGCGCGTCGAGATCGATCGGCCCGTGCCGCTCCGGCGTCAGCTGCAGCAGACTTCCGTCCGGCAGCGCGGTATAGGACGACAGCCGCCAGTCCCAGCCGAGGTGCAGCGTCGATACTTCCGGATCCAACACCGGCGCATGCTCGGCGAGCGACAGCAGATCCGCTTCGCGCGTCACGATGCAGCGCTTGCCGGCGTCGCCATCTGCGCTTGCCTCTCTCGCCCACTCGACCCGCGGATGCGCGTCGGCCCGCGCCTCGATGAGCGGCCCGGCGATCTCATCCAGCCGCCGCGAATCCGGCAGCGTACGGCCGCCGCTCGCGATCCAAAGCCGCAGCACATTGCGCCGCCGCTCGAGCGGCAGCCCTCGCAGCGCCTTCACGGCCAAAGCCGGACCATCGCTCGCGCGCTCGAGGTCGGCCCGGGCCAGCGCCGTGAGCAGCCCCTGCGCCTCCGCGGCATGGCGCGCGGAGCGCGCCACGGCCGGCCCGACCCCCGGCCAGCGCTCCCGCACTGCCGGCAGCACCCGCCGCCGCAGATAATTGCGATCGAAGCGCTCATCCTGATTCGTGTCGTCCTCGATCCACGTAAGGCCGCGATCGCGGACCCAGGACTCGAGCTCCGCGCGCGAGCAGGCGAGGAGCGGCCGCGCGATGGTGCCCGGGCCGAGCCGCGCCACGGCCGGCATGGCGGCGAGTCCCGGCAGGCCGCAGCCGCGGAAGAGCTGAAGCAGCACGGTCTCGAGCTGATCGTCCCGGGTGTGCGCGGTCAGCAGGATCTCGCCCCGCCGCAGCCGTGCCCCGAGGCTGCGGTAGCGCGCGACTCGCGCGGCCTCTTCCAACGAGGCGCCGCGCTCGCGCGGCACTCGCACCGTGACGACCTCGAGTGGAACCTCGAGCTGGCGCGCGAGCTTGCGGCAATGGGCGCTCCAGCGCTTCGCGTTGGGGTGCAGCCCGTGATTGACGTGCACGGCGCGCAAACGCGTGCGGCCGGTACTCATCTCGGCGAGTGCGGCGAGGAGCGCAGTGGAATCGATGCCGCCGCTCAGGGCGACGCAGATCTCGACATCGGGGAATCCGGGCAGTAGATGCGACAGCCGCCCGCGGAGCCAGTCGGGACCGAACTCGCCCTTACTGCTCGGCGCCATCCCTGCGCCTCGCCCCCGCTGTCGCGGGGGCCGACGCGCTCGCGCGCGTCGTCATGACAAAGCTGCCAGGAGCAGCTTTGGACGCCGCCAGGCGTGCCGCAGGCCGAGCCCCAGGGATGGCGGCGAGCAATTGCTCCGGCAATTCATTCTTGGCTCTCACTGTAGACCCCGAACGAGCCGATCCGGCGCGAGCGCGCGGCGCGCAGCTCATCGCGCGGGATCGACTCCAGCTCATCGAGGTGCTTGAGCAGCGCCGCCTTGACGGCCGCCGACGTGGCGGCCGGGTCGCGATGGGCGCCGCCGAGGGGCTCCTCGAGCACCTCGTCCACCAGTCCCAGCTTGGCCAGGCGGTCCGCGGTCATGTTCATCGCCTCGGCCGCCGCCTCCTTCTTGTCCTGACTCTTCCAGAGGATCGACGCGCAGCCCTCGGGCGAGATGACGGAGTAGGTGCTGTACTGGAGCATGAGCAGGCGGTCGCAAACGCCGATCGCGAGTGCCCCGCCGGAGCCACCCTCGCCCGTCACCAGGGTGACGATCGGTACGCTGAGGACCGACATCTCGAAGAGGTTGCGGGCGATCGCCTCGCTCTGGCCGCGCTCCTCGGCGCCGACGCCCGGATGCGCGCCCGGAGTGTCGATGAGCGTGATGAGCGGCAGCCCGAAGCGCTCCGCGAGCCGCATCAGCCGCAGCGCCTTGCGGTAGCCTTCAGGTTTCGGCATCCCGTAGTTGCGCCGCACGCGCTCCTTCGTATCGCGCCCTTTCTGGTGTCCGATCACCATGATCGGACGGCCGTCGATGCGCGCGAGACCGCCGACGATCGCCTGGTCGTCGGCATACATGCGATCGCCGTGCAGCTCGCTGAATTCCGTGCAGATGGCGGTGACATAATCCAGCGTGTAGGGACGGCGGGGATGGCGCGCGAGCTGGGTGATCTGCCAGGGCGTGAGGCTCGCGAAGATACTGGTCGTGAGCTGCCGGCTCTTGGCCTGCAGCCGCGAGATCTCCTCCTGGATGTTGACCTCGGAGTCGGAAGTGACGTGCCGCAGCTCCTCGATCTTCGCCTCGAGCTCGGCAATGGGCTGCTCAAAATCCAGGAACGCAACGGCCATGCAGTGTTACCGCGACTTTCTCACGCTGCGCGCGAGGTTAAGGGCCCGCAGCCTCGGGCGCAAGCGTGGAGCACGGGCACAGGGAGGTGCCTCAACTAATGCCCATCCGCGGAGACCGGCGAGCCGGCGGCGGCGCCGATCGGGGCGTACCGGATATCCACGGAGCCGCGGCCGAGCAGCCCCTCGAGAGCTTCGCGCAGCTCGCTCGTGGCGCGCACCGCCCACTCCGGCCCGAGCTTGAGCGCACCGCGCGCGGCAGCGCCGGCGTACTCGATCACGATGGTGCAGGGTCCGGGGCGGTAGGCGGCGAGGAGCTCCGCCAGGCGTCCCTGGAGCGCCGCCGTGTCGGGCCGATCCTCGGGCCAGGTGAGGAGGATATTGCGCGCCTGTTGCTCGCTCATCTTGCCGAGGTCGGTGATCGAGCGCGCGGTGACCCGCCAGCCATCGCTGAAGTCATCGAAACGCAGCATGCCCTCGACGAGCACCAGGGTGTCCTTCGTGGCGATGTCCCGATACTTCAGGTACACATCCTCGAACAAAGTCACCTCGAGCCGCCCGGTACCGTCGTCCAGTGTCAGGATGAAACGCGGCCCGCGCTTCTTGACCTCATCGATCAGGCCTCCCACCGTCACCAGCTTGCCGCCGCCAAAGCGCACCGGCTCGGCACTCGGCGCCGGCCGCTCGCTCACCAGATCGCCGATCCAGTGCGAGGCCACCCGCGCCAAGAGCGGCGCGAACGGCTTGGCGGGATGGCCCGTCAGATAAAGCCCCAAGGTCTCGCGCTCGCCCGCGAGGCGTACCGCCTCGGTCCACTCCTGGAGCACCGGAGCCGCCGTTGGCGCCGCGGCCGGCGAGGGCGCGGCGGGCGCGGGCCCGAGCCCGAACAGATCGTTCTGCCCGGCCTCGTGGGCCTTGGAGTTCTGGTCCCCGAGCTGCATCGCCGCCGGCAGGCGCTGCATGAGCGTCGCGCGGTTGGGGCCGAGCGCATCGAGGCTGCCCGAGCGCAGCAGCGCCTCCAACACACGGCGATTGATCTTCTGCAGATCGATGCGGCGGCAGAGATCCTCGAGGCTGGTGAAGGGCCCGCGTTTCTCGCGCTCCGCGATCATCGCCTCCACCGCCCCCCGCCCGACGCCGCGCACCGCGCCCAGGCCGTAGAGGATGGTGCTCTCACCCTCGACCGCGAACTCGTAGAGCGAGGTGTTGATGTCCGGCCGGCGGACCTTCAGCTTCATGGCCTCGCACTCGTGGATCAGCGTCACCACCTTGTCGGTGTGATCCATGTCGGCGGACAGCATGGCCGCCATGAACGCCGCGGGAAAGTGCGCCTTGAGGTACGCGGTCTGATAGGAGACGAGCGCGTAGGCCGCGGCATGGCTCTTGTTGAAGCCGTAGCCGGCGAACTTCTCCATCTGGTCGAAGATGGCGTTGGCGATCCGCTCCTCGATGCCGCGCGCCGCCGCACCCGCCACGAAGATCGCGCGCTGCTTGGCCATCTCCTCGGGCTTCTTCTTGCCCATGGCCCGGCGCAGGAGATCGGCGCCGCCGAGCGTGTAGCCCGCGAGGCGCTGCGCCATCTGCATCACCTGCTCCTGGTAGACGAACACGCCATACGTGACGCCCAGCACCTGCTCCATGTCGGGGTGCAGGTACTCGGGCTTCTTGCCGTGCTTGCAGGCGATGTATTCCGGGATCAGGTCCATCGGGCCGGGACGATAGAGCGCGCCGAGGGCGATGAGATCATCGAAGCGGTCGGGCTTCGCTTCCTTGAGCATGCGCTGCATGCCGCCCGACTCGAACTGGAACACCGCCACGGTCTGCGCGCGCTTGAACACCCGCTCATAGGTGAAGACGTCATCCAGCGGGATCCGGCTGATGTCGAGCGCCGGCTCGCCGGCGCGGGCGCGCCGCGCGTTGATCGCCTTGACGGTCCAGTCGATGACCGTGAGCGTGCGCAAGCCGAGGAAGTCGAACTTCACCAGGCCCGCCGCCTCGACGTCGTCCTTGTCGAACTGGGTGACGAGGCTGCCGCCCGACTCGTCGCAATAAAGCGGCGCAAAGTCCGTCAACACCGAGGGCGCGATGACGACACCGCCGGCGTGCATCCCGGCATTGCGCGTCAGTCCTTCGAGGGAGCGGGCGAGATCGATGAGGTTGCGGACCTCCTCCTCGGAATCGTAGAGGCGCTTGAGCTCGGGCTCCTTCTGCAGCGCGTCATCGAGGGTGATGCCGAGCTCGAACGGAATGAGCTTCGCGATCTTGTCGACGAAACCATAGGTCATGCCGAGCACGCGGCCGACGTCGCGCACCACGGCCTTGGCGGCCATGGTGCCGTAGGTGATGATCTGGGAGACCCGCTCGCGGCCGTAATGGCCGGCGACGTAGTCGATCACGCGGTCGCGGCCCTCCATGCAGAAGTCGACGTCGAAGTCGGGCATGGAGACGCGCTCGGGATTCAGGAAGCGCTCGAAGAGGAGGTCGTAGCGCAGCGGATCGAGATCGGTGATCGCTAAGCTGTAGGCCACCAGGGAGCCGGCGCCGGAGCCACGGCCGGGACCGACGGGCACACCGTTCTCCTTCGCCCAGCGGATGAAATCGGCGACGATGAGGAAGTAGCCCGCGAACCCCATCTTGCAGATGACATCGATCTCCGCCCGCAGGCGTTGGTGGTACGGGCCGGGATCCAGGGCGCCACCCGCCCCCGGCGCCGCGCCCAGCTCCGCGAGGCGCCTCTCGAGTCCCGCCTCCGCCTCGCGGCTCAGGAACTCCTCCGTGCTCATGTCGCCGGGAACGGGGTAGCGCGGCAACCTCGGCTGGCCGAGCTTCAGGGTGAGGCTGGCACGGCGGGCGATCTCGACGGAGTTGGCCAGCGCCTCCGGGATGTCGGCGAAGAGTCGCGCCATCTCCTCCGGGGAGCGCAGGTACTGTTGGGGAGTGTAGCGGCGCACGCGGTTGGCGTCCGCGAGGAGCGTGCCGTCATGAATGCAGACACGGGCCTCGTGGGACTCGAAGTCGCTCGGCTCGAGGAAGCGGACATCGTTGCTGGCGACTACGGGGACGCCGCGGCGGCCGGCGAGATTGACGGCGGCGGCGATGTAGCTTTCCTCATCGGAGCGGCCGAGGCGCTGCAGCTCGATGTAATAACGGTCGGGAAGGAGCGCCAGCCAGTAATCGAGCGCGCGTGCGGCTTCCTCCTCGCGGCCATTGACCAGCGCGCGGCCGACATCGCCCTCGGTCGCGCAGGAGAGCGCGATCAGCCCATCGAGCGTCTCGGCGCTCAGCCACTCGCGCTCGATGAGCGGCACCCCGCGCTGCTGTCCTTCCAGATAGGCGCGACTGACGAGGCGCGTAGCGTTGAGATAGCCGGTCTGGTTCTGACAGATGAGCGTGATGCGCGAGGGCTGCTGCCGCTCACCGGCCTCGCGGACCAGGAGGTCGACGCCGATGATCGGCTTCACGCCGCGGGCGAGCGCCTCGCGGTAGAACTTGACCATCGCGAAGAGGTTGCACTGGTCGGTCGCGGCGACCGCGGGCATGCCAGCGGCCGCGACGGCCTCGATGAGCTCCGGCACGCGCACTACGCTGTCGATCAGCGAATACTCGGTGTGCAGGCGCAGGTGGACGAAGCCGGCGGACACCTCAGGACTCCGTGCCGGTGCCGGCCAGCGCAAGCTCGCCCTGCAGGTCAGAGACCTCGGGCAGCTCCGCCAGCTCGGGCAGCCCGAGAGCGACCCTCACGGGGTTGAAGGAGCGGCGATGCTGTGCCGAAGGCTCGTGGATCTGCAGCGCCGCCAGGTGAGCGGGGGTCCCGTAACCTTTGTGCGCCGCGAGCCCGAAACCCGGATAACAAGGATCGAGAGCCTCCATCATGGCGTCACGGTACGTCTTCGCGAGAATGGAAGCGGCGCTGATGGCCGCGACGCGCGCATCGCCCTCGACGATGGCTTCCGCGGTGCAGGCGAACGGCAGGTCGGCGAGCGGCGGAAGTTGGTTGCCGTCCACCGCCACGTGGTTGGGACAAACCGGCAGGCGCAGGAGCGCGCGCCGCATGGCGAGGAACGTGGCGCCGAGGATGTTGAGCGCATCGATCTCGTCACGGTCCGCCCAGGCGACGGCCCACGCCAGGGCGCGGGCGCGGATGATCGGCGCGAGACGCTCGCGCTCCTCACGCGCGAGGGCCTTGGAGTCGGCGAGACCGCGGATGCGCCGGCCCGGGTCGAGGATGACCGCGGCGGCGACGACCGGTCCCGCAAGCGGTCCGCGCCCGGCCTCATCGACGCCGGCCACGCGCCCGACGGGCGGCGCCATGCGCCGGCGGAGGGACATCAAAACCCGACGCTTGGCGGACTTCTCCACGACCGCCACCACTTTTCGGCTGCGCCGCGGGGCGGGGCTCACGCCGGCCTCCCCTGCGCTCCCCGCTCCCGCAGCAGCGCCAGGATCGCTTCGGCGGCGCGGGCGGCCGCGCCCCCGCGCAGATTCTCGTGCACCCTGCGAAAGGCCTCGTCGATCTCCCGCAGATACTCGCGGTCGAACAGCCGTGCGAGGAGCGCCTCGCCGAGCGCAGCGCCGCTCACCTGCTCCTGCAAGAGCTCGGGCACGAGCGGGCGTCCGACGAGAAGATTCGGTTGCGAGAAGTACGGCACCTTCACGAGTCGCAGTCTTCGCAGCAGAAACGCGGTGAGCGCGCCGAACCGATAGGCAACGACCATCGGACGGCGCGACAGCAGAGTTTCGAGTGTAGCCGTTCCCGAGGCCACGATGGCCGCATCGCACGCAGCGAGCGCCTGCTGGGCACGACCGTCGACCAGCAAAATAGGCGTCGCGGCAGAGACTTGAGCCTGTTTCCTCGCGAACGCCTCACGAGCCCGCGAGGTCGCCATGGGCGCGATGAATTTGAGCTCCGGCCGGCGCTCGTGCAGCCAGGCCGCACCCCGCAGGAAGTCCGCGCCCAGCCGCTCGACCTCACCCACGCGGCTGCCGGGCAGGAGCGCGATCACGGTTGCGGAAGGCTCCAGGCCCAGCGCGGCGCGGGCCGCCTCGCGGTCGACCTCTCGCGGAATCTGGTCGGCGAGCGGATGGCCGACAAACACCGCCGCGACGTTGTGACGCGCGTAGAAAGCGGTCTCGAACGGCAGCAGGCAGAGGACGAGGTCGACGGCGCGGCCGATCTTGCGCACGCGTCCCTGGCGCCAGGCCCAGACCTGCGGGCTCACGTACTGCACGGTCGTGAGACCTCCGGCGTGGAGGCGCCTTGCCAGACCCAGATTGAACTCCGGCGCGTCGATTCCCACGAATACGTCCGGGCGGGCCTTCAGGAACCGCTTCGTCAACGACGCGCGCAACCGCAAGAGGCGCGGCAGATGGCTCACCACCTCGGTGAGCCCCATCACCGCGAGCTCTTCCGCCCCGGCCCAGGCCTCACAGCCGGCGGCGATCATCTTCGGTCCTGCGACCCCGAAGCACTGCAACTCCGGCACACGCTCCCGCAACGCCGCAATGAGCGCGGCGCCAAGCTGATCTCCGGAAGATTCCCCCGCGACGATACCGACGCGCAGGGGCGCCGCCCGCGTCATCTGACGATGCTGCGGGTCGAGCTGCGGATGAAGTCGACGAACAGGCGCAGCTCCGGCCGCTCCGCGGCTGGCAGCTCCAGCCGCTCCAGCGCCTCGCTGAGCTTCAGGTCGCACCGGTACACCAGGCGGTAGGCCTCGCGGATCGCGCGGATCTGATCCTCCGTAAATCCCCTGCGCTTCAGACCCTCGGAGTTGACCGCATGCGGGACGCCGGGGTTACCGGCCACCATGACATATGGAGGCACGTCACGGGTGACGATGGCACCGCCCGCCAGAAAAGCGTGCGCCCCGATCATGCAATACTGGTGCACCGCCGACAGACCGCCGAGAATGACCCAGTCGCCGATCTCGACGTGGCCGCCCAGCGAGACGCAATTGGCGAACACCGTGTTGCTTCCCACCACGCAGTCGTGCGCGACGTGGGAGTACGCCATGAAGAGATTGTCGTCGCCGACGCGGGTGACGCCCTTGTCGTGTGTGGTGCCACGATTGACGGTGCAGCTCTCACGGAACACGTTGCGGTCGCCGATCTCGAGCCGCGTCGGCTCTCCGCCGTACTTCTTGTCCTGCGGCGCATCGCCCAGGGACGCGAACTGATGGATCCGATTGCCCGCGCCGATCGTGGTCGGACCGTTGATGACCACGTGCGGACCGACGACGGTCCCCGGGCCGATGCGCACCTCCGGCCCTATCACGCTGAACGGACCCACGGCGACGTCCGCCGCCAGCTCCGCGCGCGGCGAGACGATGGCATGGCTGTCGATCACTTCGCGGTCTCCGGCGCCACCATGATTTCCGCGTGAGCCACCTCGGTGTCGCCGATCAAGGCCACCGTCGAGAAGCGCCAGATGCCCTTCAGGTACCGCTCCACCTGAGCGGTGAGCACGAGTTGATCGCCGGGCTCCACCGGCTTCCTGAAGCGCGCCTTGTCGATGCCGACAAAGTAGAAACGGGTTTCCACGTCGGGGATCACATTGGCGCTCAGGAACGTGAGAATGCCCGCTGTCTGCGCCAGCGCTTCGATGATGATGACGCCGGGCATGACCGGGCGGCCGGGAAAATGGCCGGGGAAGTACGGCTCGTTGTACGTGACGTTCTTCAGCGCCCGGATGTTCTTGCCGCTGTGCCATTCGAGCACGCGGTCGACCAGCAGGAACGGATAGCGGTGCGGCAGGTACCGCAGAATGCCCTGGATATCGAGTTGCGTCGAGTCAGTCATCATCCTCTTCCTGATCGGGGTGGCCCGGAGCGTGGCGCTCCAGCGCTTTCAGCCGCGTGGCGAGCGAATCGAGGCGCTTGAAGCGCGCGACCAGCCGGCGCCAGACATGGGCCTCTTCGAGCGGAATGCCCCCGGAGTATACGCCGGGGCGGGCAATGGAATGGCTGACCATGGTGCAGCCGGTGATGATCACGTCGTCGCCGATCGCAAGGTGACCGCCGATGCCCACCTGGCCGCCGATCATGCAGCGTCGGCCGATGGTCGTGCTGCCCGAGATGCCCACGCATGCCGCCAGGGCGCTGTGGGCGCCGACCCGGACGTTATGGGCGATCATGATCAGATTGTCGAGCTTCACGCCCTCCTCGATCACGGTGTCCTCGAGCGCGCCACGGTCGATGGTCGTGTTGGCACCTACCTCGACGTCGGGTCCAATGCGCACGGTCCCCGTCTGCGGAACCTTGACCCAACGGCCCCCCTCCTGCGCGAAGCCGAAACCGTCGCCGCCGATGACGGCCCCCGGTTGAATGATGGTGCGCGCGCCGATCTCCACGTTCCGACAGATGGTTACGCGAGCCGTGAGACGTACGTCTTCAGCAAGCGTCGTGTGGTCCTCGATCAGACACTGAGGGCCGACGAACGTCCGCGCCCCGATGACGACGCCCTCCCCGATTACGCTGAGCGCGCCAACATGGGCGCTGGGATCGATGCGTGAGCCCGCGGCAATCACCGCTGTCGGATGCACGCCAGGCGGCGCCGCGGGGAACGGATGCAGAACGGCAGCTATCCGCGCGTAAGTGGCGTGTGGATTGAGGCAGACGAGCACGGCAGTGGCGCAGTCGGCGGCGCTCGCCTCATCGAGCACCACCGCGCCCGCTTTAGTCGATGCGAGCTGCTGGCGATAGCGTGGATTGGCGACGAATGCCAGCGACCGCGAATCCGCGTGCGCCAGCGTGTCGACGTGATCTACCTGCGCTTCGGGGTCGCCGCGCAGCTCGCAGCCGAAACGGACCGCGAGCTCCCCGAGTGAGACGCCCATGGCGCCTAGTATAAAGCGCTGGATCCGGGCTCCTGCCCGGCCCAGCGCGGCTTTGGGCAAAAAGCGTGGTTTTTGCCCAAAGCTCCGCCACCTGCGGCGGCGGTGCACATCCTGTGCCTGGCCGCACGATCATGCCGCTTCATGATTCGGGTCGACATGAGTCAATGGGGAAGCCGCTACCTGCCGGCTGGGGCGCGACGAAGAGGCTGGGATTTCAGCGCCGACAGGATGGCCGGCGTGATGTCGAGCGTGGAGTCGGAATAGATGACGCCGTCGGCGAGCACGAGGTCATACTTCTGCTGCTTGGCGTAGTTCTGCACGACCTGCACCAGCGTGCGCTGCAGCTGCGACATCAGCTCGTTGCGGCGCGTGTTGACGTCGTCCTGGATCTCGCTCTGCTTGCGGGCGAGGTCCTGATAGCGCTCGCGCAGGTCGAGCTCCGCCTGGTCCTTCTGGTCCTGCGTCATGGTGGCCTCGTTCTTCTTCAGGTTGTCCTCCTTGGCCTTCAGCTGACTGGCCTCGGCCTGGAGCGAGCGCTGCTTGGGCGCGAATTCCGCGCGCAGCGAGGCGACCGCCGCCTTGGCTTGGGGCGACTCCTGAATCAGCTGGGCGTAGTTGACCACCGCGATTCTCAGCCCGGCCGCCCGGGCCGGCGCCGCCGCGAGCGCGCCAGCCAGCGTCAGCGCCACGAGGGCGGCGAGACCTCCCGGCATGGCGATCCTGCAAACCCCAGAGCTCAACCGGATCAAGCGCTTCACGGAAACCCACCTCTGCATCTGAATAATCATGACGGCCGCGATCGGCGGCCAAGCTGCTCATATTACCATCTGGCGGCGCTCAGAACGCCTGGCCAATCGAGAACTGGAAGCCCTCGGTCTCATCTCCCCAGTAGTGCCCCAGCGGATCGCTGCGCCTGGCGTTGAGCGGCACGCCGAAGCTGAACCGGAAGAGCCCGAGCGGCGCCAGCCACTCCACCGCGATGCCGGTCGAGCGCTTGAGGTCGCTCCAGCCGTTCAGGTGATAGGTCTGCGGCGTCACCCCGTCCGGCCCGACGAACTGGATCCTGTTGCCGGTATAGAAGACGTTGCCGATGTCGAAGAAAAGGCTCACCCGGGCGTTCTCCCGCCACTTCGCCGGCATGGGCAGGATCAGCTCGTTCTGGCTGACGACGCTGAAATTGCCGCCGTACGGGTTGCCGTAGTTGTCGCGCGGCCCGAGCCAGTCCTCGCGGAAACCGCGGACCGAGTCCGGGCCGCCGCCGAACTGCTGCTGGAAGGGCGGGATGGCCGTGGTCTTGCCGAGCGGCGCGCCGTAGAAGACGTTGTCCATCAGCGAGAGGGTGAGGTCGTGCCGCCAGATCGGCACGTACTGCTGGAACGCGAAGTTGCCGACCCAATACTTCACCGTGCTTCCCGGCGCGGTGATGCGCAAGGTGAGCGCGGTGCGGTTGCCGCGGTCGGCGAACAGCGTGCGGTTGCGGTCATCGCGCCCCCACCCGGCGACGATCTGCACGTCGTGGAAGTCGGTGCCGTAGAGCTGGAAGTCGTTGTTGCTGTAGTCCTCGTGCACCAGGCGACTGTAGGGATTGCCGTTCTGCTGCACCCATTCCTGCGCCTGCTGCGCGCTGCTCAAGGAGGTGGTGAGCAGCTTCGAGCTGTCGAACACCGCGCCCAGGGTGAGGTACTGCCAGAGCGTGATCGGGTAGCTCCAGGTGGGACCCACGCTCAGGGTCTTCGAGGAGAAGTTGGAGGAAGACGACACGAACTGCGTGACGTCGCTGTAGCTCACCGACAGCGTCTGACTGACGCCGTTCATGGTGATGTACGGATTGGTGTACGCGACCGTGTAGACCTTGTTGAACGCCCCGCCCTCCAGGTTGATGGCGAAGCGGTCGCCGGTGCCGAGGAAGTCGGAGTCGGCGTAGTTGGCATTCAGCATCAGCTTGTAGGTGGCGGAGTAGCCGATGCCGCCCGAAAGCTGCGCGGCCGGCCCCTGCGTGATCTTGTAATCGACGTCCACCTGGTCGGGGGACCCCGGCACCCGATTCTTGCTGTAGCTCACGTCCTTGACGTAGGGGAGCCTCTGGATGCGCTGCTTGGAGCGCTCGAGTGACACGTTCGACAGCCAGCCGCCCTCCTGCTGCAGCAGCTCGCGGCGCAGCACCACATCGTTGATCGCCGTCTCGCCGGAGAAGGTGATGTTGCGCACGTAGACGCGGTTGCCCGGGTCGACGAAGAAGGTGAGTGAGACCGTATGATCCTTGTCGTCCGGCGTCGGCACCGGATCGACCTTCGCGAAGGCGTAGCCGTCCTCGCCCAGGCGGTCCTCGATCAGCTTCTCGGTGTTGGTGATGAGCTTGCGATTGAAGGTCTCCCCGGGATGGATCTCGATCAACCGCTCGAGCTCGGCCTTCGGCACCACGAACGTGCCGGCGAGCTTCACCTCGGAGATCTTGTAGACCTGGCCCTGGGTGATGTTGATATCGATGAAGATGTCGCTCTTCTCGGGCGTGATCTGCACCTGGGTGGAGTTGATCTGGAAGTTGGCGTAGCCGCGGTCCATGTAGTAGTCGCGCAGCCGCTCGAGGTCGCCCTGCAGCGACTCGCGCGAGTAGCGGTCGTCCTGCTTGTACCAGGAGAGCCAGTTCGGCGTCTTCAGGTGGAAGGTCTTGAGGATCGCCTTCTGCTTGTACTTCGTGTCGCCCACGAGGTTGATGTCGCGGATCACCGCCCGCTCGCCCTCGTCGATCTTGATCGCGATCTTCACCCGGTTGTCGGTGTCGGGCGTGACCTTGGTGTCGATGGCGACGCCGTACTTGCCGCGGCTGTAGTACTGGTCGGTGAGGTACTGCGTGACGTCATCGAGCGTGGAGCGGTCGAAGATCTTGCCGGGCGCGAGGCCGACGTCGCGCAGCGACTTCTGCAGGTCCTTGGTCTTGATGTCCTTGTTGCCGGAGATGGTGAAGCTCTCGATCGAGGGCCGCTCGAGCACCACCACCACCAGGGTGTTGCCCTCGCGGCGCAGCTCCACATCGCGAAAGAACCCGGTCTGGTAGAGAGCGCGGATGGCCTCGCGCACCCGCTGCGGCGTCAGGTGATCGCCGATGTTCACCGGCAGGTAGTTGAATACCGTGCCCTCGGAGATGCGCTGCAGGCCCTCCACCTTGATGTCGCCGACGGTGAAAACCGCGCTCGGCGAAGCTGTCTGCACCTGCGCGAGCGCGAGCGCCGAATGAACGGCGAGGCCGATCGAGGCCAGCAGCGCGACGCGAGGCTTCATGTTCTGATACCCAACTTTGTCACTTTCGGGCCCGCCGGGCCCCCTATCGTTGTCACAATCACGTAATTCGACCCCCGCTCACCGCGGCGGGAAGGACCGCGGCGAGGACTCCCGGACCTCTAGGGGTCCGGTGCTCGCTCACTGATGCTCAGCTGAACTGGCGCGCGATGTCGTTGAAGAGCGCTACTCCCATGAGGAGGATCAGCAGCGCGATCCCCACCTGCTGCCCGAACGCCTGCGCCCGATCCGACATCGGGCTGCCCTTCACCCACTCGACCAGCTGGAAGACGATCTGGCCGCCGTCGAGGAGCGGAATGGGCAGCAGATTCAGGAAACCGAGCGAGAGGGAGATCAGCACCAGGAAATCCAGGAACGAGCTCACGCCGGCGCTGGCCGACTGCCCCGCGTACTCGGCGATCGACACCGGTCCGCTCAGGTTCTGCAGCGACACCTGGCCGAGCAGCATGCGCCAGAAGAGCGTTCCCTGTAGCGCCGTCATGTCCCAGGCCTCCTGGCCGGCGCGCCCGACGGCAACCAGCGGCGAGACCTGCAGGTGGTGCTTCATGCTGGGCGGATACGGTACGTCCGGCGAGGTTCCCGCCTCGAGGCGCCCGACATACTTGCCGTCGACCCGTTCGCTCTCGAGCTCCACTTGCACCGTGTGAGTGCCCCCGCCGCGCTCGAACGACAGCCTGATCGTCCCGCCGGGGTGCGCCGTGACCTGAGCGACCAGGGCCTGCCAATCCTTCACTGCATGTCCGTCGACGGCGAGGATCCGATCGCCCGGCCGCAGTCCCGCACGTGCCGCCGGCCCGTCCGACTTCACCTGAGTGAGCACGGCGGGAATGGCCGGCTCCCAGAATGCGAACCCGAGCCCGGCGAGCGGATCCACCGTGAGATGGCGGCGCAGCGTCGCATCGGTCACGTCGAGATCGACCTGGCGCGCGGCTCCGTTGCCGCCGCGTACCGTGAGATCCGCGTCGCCGCGCGAGCTCATCACATCGAGCAGATCGAAGAACACATCGCGCTGGTCGCTGACGGCAGAGCCGTTGATCGCCACGATCCGGTCGCCGGAGGCGAGGCCCGCCTTGGCGGCAATGGAGCCGGGCGTCACATCGCCCACGACCGGCAGAATCTGCGTGATGCCGTTGAGCCACATCATCCCCGCCAGCACGATGATGGCGAACAGGAAATTGAAGCCGGGGCCGGCGAGCAGCACCAGCACACGCTGCAAAGGCGGCTTGCGGGTGAAGGAGCGCGGCAGATCCTCGGGCGCGACCGGGCCTTCGCGCTCGTCGAGGAGCTTCACATAGCCGCCGAGCGGAATGGGCGCGATGGCGATCTCGGTCCGGTCCGCGCCCACCCGCCAGGAGAAGGGCGGCGGCAGCGGCCGCCCGAATCCGATCGAGAACCGCAGGACCTTGAAGCCGAGGCGGCGCGCCACCCAGAAATGGCCGAACTCGTGCACAGTGACCAGGAGCCCGACCGCAACGACGAACCACAGTGTGTACCAGACGACACTCATGCCCGCGCGCCCTCGAGCGAGCGCCCCCCGGTCGCACGCGGCCGGCCATCGATCTGCTCCGACGCCAGCCGCCTGGCCTCCGCGTCGGCCGCGAGCACGTCATCTAGCCCGCCGATCGTCCCCGCGGTACACCGTGTGACCACCTGCTCAATGACTGCAGCTATGCCGGGAAAGTTCAATCGGCGCTCCAGGAATGCATGGACGGCAACCTCGTTGGCGGCGTTCAGGGCGACCGGAGTCAGGCCGCCGGCCCGCGCCGCCGACTGCGCGAGCGCGAGACAGCGGAATCTCTGCGGGTCCGGGGCGCGGAAGTCGAGCCGCGAGGTCTTCACCAGATCGAGGAATTCTACACCGGAGGCCATTCGCTCGGGCCAGGAGAGCGCGCATGCGATGGGCGTGCGCATGTCCGGCGAGCCGAGCTGCGCGAGGAGCGAGCCGTCGAGGTACTCGACCAGCGAATGGATGATGCTCTGCGGGTGCACCACGATGTCGACGCGCTCCGGCGTCAGCGCGAAGAGGAAGCAGGCCTCGATCACCTCGAGCCCCTTGTTCATGAGGGTGGCCGAGTCGACCGAGATCTTCCGTCCCATCACCCAGTTGGGATGGGCGCAGGCGGCCTCGGGAGTGGCTGCGGCGATGGCCTCCGCCGGCCAGTCGCGAAAGGGACCGCCGGAGGCGGTGAGCAGGATCCGGCGCACGCCCTTCGGTGCCTCGCCGGTGCGCGAGCCGGCGGGCAGGCACTGGAAGATGGCATTGTGCTCGCTGTCGATGGGCAGGAGCGTCGCGCCGCTCTCGCGCACGGCGTCCATGAGGAGCGGCCCTGACATGACGAGCGATTCCTTGTTCGCGAGCAACAGGCGCTTGCCGGCGCGAGCCGCGGCCAATGTGGAGCGCAATCCCGCGGCGCCCACTATGGCGGCCATGACGCAGTCCGCCTCGGGCAATGTCGCAATTTCCGTGAGCGCACCGACGCCGGCAAGCACACGCGTCGAGCGCGCGTCGGGGCCGAGCTCCCCCGCCAGCTCGCGCGCGGCCTGCTCATCGGCCATCGCCACGTAGGGAGGCCGGAATCGGCGGACCTGCTCCGCCAGCTTGCGCACGCTCCGGTTGGCGCCGAGCGCCACCACGCGGAACCGGTCCGGATGACGAGCGAGCACATCGAGCGTGCTCTCGCCGATCGAGCCCGTCGAACCCAAGACGACTACGCCGATCATGGCAGGACTCCTAGAAAGGTGAGGCCGAGCAGCAGCACGGGCACGGCGCCCGTCACGCTGTCGATCCGGTCCATCACGCCACCGTGCCCTGGGAAGAGCGTACCGCTGTCCTTCATCCCCGCGAAGCGCTTCAGCAGACTTTCGGTGAGGTCGCCGACGATCGAGAAGGCCACCGCCGCGAGGCAGAGCACCAGGAATTGCCCGAGCGGCAGCCGGAACCGGACCGCGCCGATGACGGCGACGATGCCGCTCGCGGTCAGGCCGCCGACCGCACCCTCCCACGTCTTGCCGGGCGATACCGCAGGCGCGAGCCGCCGGCGACCGAATCGCCGGCCGCAGAAATAAGCGCCGATGTCGGCCATCCAGACGAGCACCAGCGCGAAGAGCACCCACTCGGCGCCGTGCGCGGCCTGGAGCCTCAGGCGCGTCAGCGCGAGCCAGGCCGGCACCAGGGAGAGGAGCCCCGCGAGGGCCGCCGACCAGGCGCCGACCCGTCGGGGCGCCGCCACGATCCACACCAGGGCAGCCAGCCACCAGAGAAGCGTGACACCGAGGAGCACCTCCAGGCCCGCCGGCGTGCGGGTGGCGAGCCAGGCGAGCGGCAGGAGGACGGCGATGAGCGCCACGAAGACGACCCGCAGCAGCGGCTCGGTCCATTTGAGGAACGCCGACCATTCCCAGGCGCCCATCAGGACGACGACCGTCAGGAGCGCGACCGTTGCGAGCGCCGGCAGCCAGAAGAGCACCACGAGCAGCAGCGCGATCAGGACGGCGGCGGTGAGGACTCGTTTACGGAGCGACTCGCTCACAGGCCTCGCGCTTTCATCGCTTGGCCGCCGGCGCGGCCTCGCGTCCGGCCCGGGGCAGTTGACCGGTCGTGAGGCCGAAGCGTCGCTCCCGGCCGGCGAAAAACTCGAGCGCGGCCGAGAGCTCCGCCTGGTCGAAGTCGGGCCAGAGCCGATCACTGAAATAGAGCTCCGCGTAGGCGATGTTCCAGAGGAGGAAGTTGCTGATCCGCCGCTCGCCGCCGGTGCGGATCAGCAGGTCCGCATCCGGCAGCCCGCCGAGCTCGAGCGCGGCGGCGAAGCGCTCCTCGTCGATGTCCGCCGCGCGCAAGGCGCCGCTCGCGCACTCGGTGGCGAGCTGACGTGCGGCCTGCACGATGTCCCAGCGTCCGCCGTAGCTCACGGCCACCTGCAGCTTCAGGCCCGCATTGGCGCGCGTGCGCTGCTCCGCGGCGCCGATCTGCGCCTGCAGCCGCACCGAGAGGCGCTGCCGGTTGCCGATGAAGCGCACGCGCACGCGCTGGCGGTGCAGCTCCGCGATCTCGCGATCGACGGCCTCGAAGAACAGGCCCATGAGGCTCGCCACCTCCTCCGCCGGCCGCGACCAGTTCTCGCTCGAGAAGGCGAAGAGGGTCAGCGCCTCGACGCCGAGCCGGCTGCACTCCTCGACACACAGGCGCACCGGTGTCAGGCCGGCCTTGTGGCCTGCCGAGCGGGGCAGGCCGCGCGCGGCGGCCCACCGGCCGTTGCCATCCATCGTGATGGCGATGTGCCGGGGCACGGAGTCCATCACACCTGCATCACTTCCTTTTCCTTCGCCGCCAGAAGCTGCTCGATGTCGGCCACGTGCTTGTCCGTGAGCTTCTGGATTTCCCCTTCCGCCCGCCGCTCGTCATCCTGCGAGATCATCTTCTCCTTCAGCATGTCCTTGACGTCACTCATAACGTCGCGGCGCACGTTGCGTACCGCCACGCGGGCGTTCTCCGCATCGTGCCGCAGCACCTTGGTGATCTCGCGGCGACGCTCCTCGGTGAGGGCCGGCATCGGGATGCGGATCACGGTGCCCGCCGTCATCGGCGTGAGGCCGAGGTCGGATTTGAAGATGGCCTTCTCGATCGCCTGCACGACCGTCTTTTCCCATGGGGAGACGACGAGCGTGCGGCCGTCCTCGATGGCAATGCTCGCCACCTGCTGCAGCGGCACTTCCGAGCCGTAGTAATCGACCTTCAGGTGCTCGATCAAACTCGGATGCGCGCGCCCGGTGCGCAGCTTCTTGAGGTCGGCCTGGAAGGTCTGGACGCATTTGGCCATGCGCTCGCGCGCGTCTTTCTTGATGTCTTCGATCATGTGTCATGTCTCCGGTACGCCGTCTACTCGCAGGTGACGACCGTACCCACGTCAGCGCCGCGTACGATGCGCGTCAGATCGCCGGGATTGTTGAGATTGAAGACCCGCAAAGGCAAGTGGTTGTCGCGGCACATCACGATGGCGGTCGCATCCATGACGTTGAGCTTCTCGGTGAGCACCCGATCGAAAGTGAGCTGGGAATAGCGGACCGCGGCCGGATTGCGCACCGGATCGTCGGAATAGACGCCGTTCACTTTGGTCGCCTTGAGCAGTACCTCGGCATCGATCTCGATCGCGCGCAGCGCCGCGGCCGTGTCCGTCGTGAAGAAGGGATTGCCCGTTCCCGCTGCGCAGATGACCACCCGCCCCTTTTCCAGGTGGCGGATGGCGCGGCGGCGGATGTAATCCTCGCAGACCTCGTTGATGCGGATGGCGGACATGACGCGCGCGTAGAGTCCCACGCTCTCCAGCGCATCCTGCATCGCAAGCGCGTTCATGACGGTCGCGAGCATCCCCATGTGGTCGGCGGCCACCCGGTCCATGCCCGCCCGCGCGAGGCCCGCGCCGCGGAAGATGTTGCCGCCGCCGATGACGACCGCGAGCTGCACGCCGAGGCCCACGATCTCCTGCAGCTCCCCGGCGATGCGCTTGAGGATGGCGGGATCGATGCCGTAGTCGCCGGTGCCCATGAGGGCTTCGCCCGAGAGCTTCACGAGAATGCGGGAGTAGCGAGCCTTGTTGTTGCCTTCTGTCATAGCCCCAAAACGCCTCGTGGTGATGGAAAAAACCCCGCCGCCGGCGGGGTTTTTCTCGTGAGTGGCTGTCGCCGCGTCAGTGCTTTTTCACCTCGGCCAGCACCTCCGCCACGAAGTCCTCCTGTTTTTTCGCGATGCCCTCGCCGACCTCGAAGCGCTCGAACGCGATCACCTGCGCGCCGGCGCCCTTCAGCAGCTTCTCCACCGCCGTATCCGGATCCTTGACGAACGGCTGGCCGAGAAGGGTGATCTCCCCGAGGGACTTGCGCAAGCGCCCTTCGACCATCTTGGCGACGATCTCCGGGGGCTTGCCCTCCCCCTGGGCCTGCTCGGCGAGGATCTCGCGCTCCTTGGCCATCACTTCCGCCGGCACCTCCCGCTGCGAGAGGTACTTCGGGTTGCTCGCGGCGACGTGCATGGCGAGGTCGTGCGCGAGCTGCGCATCCCCGCCCTTGAGCGCCACCAGCGCGCCGATCCGGGTGCCGTGGGTATAGGCTCCCAGATGCTGCGGCGCGGCGAGCAGCGCAAAGCGGCGCACGCCGATATTCTCACCGATCTTCGCCACCAGCACCCTTCTGCGCTCCTCGACCGTCTCGGACCCGTCGAGCTTCGCCTGCAGCAGGGCATCGACGGTCTGCGGACGGTCCGCCACGGCGCGGTGGGCCACCGCCTTGCAGAAAGCGCGGAAGTCATGCTCGCGCGCCACGAAGTCGGTCTCGCAGTTGACCTCCACCATGGCAGCCGCTAGGCCGTCGGCGGAGCGCTCGATCGAGATGACGCCCTCGGCGGCGATGCGCGCCGCCTTCTTGTCGGCCTTGGCGAGCCCCTGCTTGCGCATGAGCTCCGCCGCCGCATCGAGATCGCCGCCGGTCTCCACCAGGGCCCTCTTGCACTCCATCATGCCGGCGCCGGTGCGCTCGCGCAGCTGCTTGACCGTATCTGCTGTGATGCTCATGGATGATTCCTGTCAGTCCGTCCCGCGCCCCAAACGCGGAGGGACGCGCGGCGTGCGCCGGCCGGCAGCGCCGCCGCCCGGCCGCCGGACTGCGACGCCAGCCTTCTCGCCGGTACCGCCGGAAGCGGCCAGCTCGGGTACTGCCTCAGCCTCCAGATCCTCGTCCTCGGTCCCGACTTCCTCGGGCGCCGGGGCACCCGCCGGGGCCTTGGCCGGCGCGGGCCGGCGGCGCGGCGGCGCCTTCTTGGTGCGCACGGTGGCGGCGGGCTTCTGGCGGCCGCGGGCGGACTTGCGGCGCGGGTTGCCGGCCTCGTCGAGCTCCACGAACTCGTCCTCGCCCACGGCCACGGCCGGGACGGACTCCTTGCCCTCGAGCACCGCATCGGCGACGCCGGCGGCATAGAGCTGGATCGCCCGCATGGCATCGTCGTTGCCGGGGATCACGTAATCGATACCGTCGGGAGAGCAATTGGTGTCGACGATTGCCACCACCGGAATGCCGAGCTTGCGCGCCTCGTCGACGGCGATCTTCTCGTGCCCGACGTCGACGACGAAGAGCGCATCCGGCAGCGCCTCCATGTGCTTGATGCCACCCAGGCTCCTCTCCAGCTTCTCCATCTCGCGGCGAAGCTGCGTCGCTTCCTTCTTGCCGCGCTTCTCGAGGGCGCCGGAGGTGGCGAGCTCGGTGATCTCGCCCAGCCGCTTGATCGACTGGCGGATGGTCTTGAAGTTCGTCAGCATGCCCCCCAGCCAGCGCTGGTTGACGAAGGGCTGGCCGAAGCGCTCGGCCTCCTTCTGCATCGCCTCGCGGGCGGAGCGCTTGGTGCCGACGAAGAGCACCGCGCCGCCGTCGGCGACCACGCCTCTGATGAACTGGGCCGCCTCCGCGTAGAGCGGCTGCGTCTTCTCGAGATTGATGATGTGGATCTTGTTACGCTCGCCGAAGATGAAGGGAGCCATCTTCGGGTTCCAGAAGCGGGTCTGATGTCCAAAATGGACCCCCGCTTCCAGCATCTGTCGCATGGACACGCCGGGCATGGAGCATTCTCCTGTTTGGGTTGAGCCTCCGCGCATCCCCGCGGCCATCCCCGAAGCGGCGCTCGAAGGCTCGCTTCCAGGACACCCAGCCGACGGGATTACCGATGCGCGTGTGGGTTGATTGCCAAAAAAGGCCGCGCTTTATACCATGATTCGAGACACCATGCACGTCACGATCAAAACCCCCGAAGAGCAGGAGAAAATGCGCATCGCCGGCCGCCTGGCCGCCGATGTGCTCGACATGATCACCGAGTACGTGGTACCCGGGGTCACCACCGAGGAGCTCGACCGCATCTGCCACGACTACATCGTGGACGTGCAGAAATCGGTGCCGGCGAACCTGAACTACCGCGGGTTCCCGAAGACGATCTGCACCTCGGTCAATCACGTCGTCTGCCACGGCATTCCCAACGACAAGCGCCTCAAAGCGGGTGACATCGTCAACATAGACGTCACCGTGATCCGCGAGGGCTTTCATGGCGATACCAGCCGGATGTACTTCGTGGGCAAGCCGCCGCCGCATGCTCAGCGGCTTGCCGAGACCTGCTTCGCGGCCATGTGGCGCGGCATCGAGACCGTGCGCCCCGGCACCCGGCTCGGCGACATCGGCCACGCCATCCAGACCTTCGTGGAGCAGAACAATTACTCCGTGGTGCGGGAGTACTGCGGCCATGGTATCGGGCGCATCTATCACGAGGACCCGCAGGTCCTGCATTACGGCGAGCCCGGCACCGGCCTCGAGCTCAAGGCCGGCATGACCTTCACCGTGGAGCCGATGGTGAACGCCGGCAAGCGGCACGTGCGCCTGCTGCCCGACGGCTGGACGGTGATCACCAAGGATCACTCGCTCTCGGCCCAGTGGGAGCACACCGTGTTGGTCACCGATCAGGGACACGAGGTGCTGACGCTCGGGTCCGCCGACCGGCGGCACTGAGGGCGCCCCGTGGCCGCCGGCGACGTCGATCTGCTCGACGAAACGCTGCCTGCCTCGCCCGCCGACCCCGGCTGGCCGTGGCTGCAGCGCCTGCCGGCGCTCCTCGCCGGGGCGCAGGGATCCCCCACGGCCTGGCGGGACCTGCTGCGCCAGGCGCACGAAGAGCTGAAAGCCCGCTTCCTGGCCGATGAGCCCGTCGAGACGCTGGTGCACGCGCGCGCGGCGCTCGTCGACGTCGTGTTGCGGGAGTCGTGGCGCAACCATTCGATCGCCTCCATGATCTCGTGGGCACTCGTCGCCGTGGGAGGCTATGGCCGCGGCGAGCTGCACCTTTGCTCCGACATCGACATTCTGCTGCTCGTGCCCCGCGCGCCGGACGCTCCTGAGCGCGGCGCGATCGAGCGGCTGCTCGCCTTCCTTTGGGACATCGGCCTGGAGGTCGGCCACAGCGTGCGCACGGTGGAGGAATGCGCAGCGGAGAGCCTCGCCGATGTCAGTGTCATGACCACGCTGCTCGAGGCGCGGCTCCTCTGCGGCAACGCCGCCCTCCTCGCGGACATGCAAGCCGCGTTGGCGCCGGATCGGGTCTGGCCGGTGAGGGAGTTCTTCGAGGCCAAGGTACGCGAGCAGTCGGAGCGTCATCTGAAGGCGAACGACACCGCCTACAATCTGGAGCCCAACGTCAAGACGAGCCCCGGCGGCCTGCGCGACATCCAGACCATCGGCTGGGTCGCCAAGCGCCGTTTCGGCTCCGACACACTCGATGGGCTCGTCACCCACGGCTTCCTCTCGATCGCGGAGCTGCGGCGCCTGAAGCAGGCGCAGTCCTTCCTGTGGAAGGTGCGCTTCGGCCTGCACGTGCTCACCGGGCGGCGCGAGGACCGGCTGCTCTTCGACCACCAGCTCAGGCTCGCGCAGACCTTAGGCTACGAGGACGCCTCGTACACCCTGGCGGTAGAGCAGTTCATGCAGCGCTACTACCGCACCGTGAAGGATGTCAGCCTGCTGAACGAGCTGCTGCGGCAGCTCTTTCGCGAGGCGCTGCAGACCGAGAGCGAGCCGCCACGCCCGCTCAATGCGCGCTTCCAGGTGCGCAACGGCTCGCTCGAGGCGGTCAGCGAGGACGTGTTCGCGCGCACGCCGTCGGCGTTGCTCGAGCTCTTCGTGCTGCTGCAGCAGAACCCGGACATCAAGGGCGTGCGCGCCGCCACCATGCGCGCGGTCGCCCGCAGCCTCTGGCTCATCGACGAGGAGTTCCGGCAGAACCCGCGCCACCACCGTCTCTTCCTCGAGATCGTGCGCGCCCCCGCCGGAGTCACCCACGAGCTGCGGCGGATGAATGCCTACGGCGTGCTGGGGCGCTACATCCCGGCATTCGGCCGCGTCGTCGGCCGGATGCAGTACGACCTCTTCCACGCCTACACCGTGGATGCGCACACGCTCTTCGTCGTGAGCAACCTCAGGCGCTTCGCGATCCCGCGGTACGATCACGAGCTGCCCGAAGCCTCGCGCATCACGCAGCAACTGCCTCGGCCCGAAGTCGCCTACCTCGCCGCCCTCTTCCACGACATCGCCAAGGGCCGCGGCGGCGATCACTCCGAGCTCGGCTCCGTGGATGCGGAAGCCTTCTGCCTCGAGCAGGGGCTCTCGCCCTACGACGCGCGCATGGTGGCCTGGCTCGTGCGCAACCACCTCACCTTCTCGCTCACAGCGCAGAAGCAGGACATCAGCGACCCGCAGGTCATCAATGCCTTCGCCCGCGCCGTGGGCGATGAGGCGCACCTCGACTACCTCTACGTGTTGACCTGCGCCGACGTGCGCGGCACCAACCCCAAGCTGTGGAATTCCTGGAAGGCCTCGCTCTTCCATGACTTCTATCACCGCGTGCGGCGGGCCCTGCGCCGCGGGCTCGAGGCGCCGATCGACCAGGAGCAGCTCGTGCGGGAGACCCAGGAAGCCGCCCGCCGGCTGATGCAGGAGCGCAATCTCCCCGCCGCCGACATCGAGCGCGCCTGGACCCGCTTCTCCCCCACGTATTTCCTGCAGTACTCCCCGGAGGAGGTCGCCTGGCACTCGCGCCTGCTCGCCGAGCGCGATGCGCGCTCCGATGAGCCGCTGATCGCGCTCGACCCGCAGAGCGTGCGCGGCACGACCGCGGTGCTCATCTACAGCCGTGCGCGGCGGCACGGCTTCGCGCGCACCACCGCGGTGCTCGATCAACTCGGGCTCAACATCGTCGATGCGCGCATCACGCCGACGGGCGACGGCTTCAGCCTCGATCTCTATCACGTGCTCGAGGACGACGGCGCGCCGATCACCGACCGCGACCGCCAGGAAGAGATCGAGCACGCGCTGTGGCGATCGCTCCAGCGGCCGGAAGACACCCCCTTCGCGGTCTACCGCCGCGCGCCGCGCCAGGCTCGTATGTTCCATACGGTCACCCTGATCGCGCTCAGCGTGGACGAGCGCAATCACCGCTCGGTGCTCGAGCTCACCGCGGGCGATCGCCCGGGCCTGCTCTGCGACGTCGGCAAGGTGCTGATGGAGGAGCGGGTGGAGCTGCAGGCGGCGAAGATCATGACCGTCGGCGAGCGCGCCGAGGACGTCTTCTACGTCACGGACTTCGATGGCCGCTCGCTCGATGCGCCGGCGGCCGAGCGGCTGCGGGCAAGCCTCGCGCGGGCGCTCGACCGCCGCGATGCGGCCTGACGCCGATGATTCGCGCCAGTCGAAATCACCCAGCCGGGTCCCGGTGATCCGATGAATCCGCTGCTGACGCGGCTGCAGCCGTATCCGTTCGAGCGCCTGGCACAGCTCCTGGCGGGCGCACGCCCCGCGGCGCATTTGGCTCCCATCAGGATGTCGATCGGCGAGCCCCAACACGAGCCGCCGGCCATTGTCCTCGCGACATTACGCGACAATCTCCATCGACTCGGCACGTACCCCACCACCGCGGGCCTTCCGGAGCTGCGCGCCGCCTGTGCGCGCTGGCTCGAACGGCGTTATCGGCTGCCCCACGATATCGTCGACGCGGACACCATGGTGTTGCCGGTCAACGGCACCCGCGAGGCGCTCTTCGCTTTCGCTCAGGCCGCGGTCGATGCGGCCGGCGCCGCGCCCCTGGTGCTGATGCCCAACCCCTTCTATCAGATCTACGAGGGAGCGGCCCTGCTCGCCGGCGCCGAGCCGCATTTCCTCGCCACCACTGCGGCCAACGGCTACCTGCCCGATCTCGATGCGGTGCCCGAGAGCGCCTGGCGGCGGTGTCAGGTGTTGTTCCTCTGCAGCCCCGGCAACCCCACCGGCCGCGTCCTGCCGCTCGAGCTCCTGCGGCATGCGCTCGCGCTCGCCGAGCGCCACGACTTCATCGTCGCCGCGGACGAGTGCTACACGGAGATCTACCTCGATGAGCGCTCCCCTCCCTCCGGCCTGCTCGAGGCCTGCCGCGCGGCCGGCCACGACCGCTTTCAGCGCTGCATCGTGTTCCACAGCCTCTCGAAGCGCTCGAGCGTGCCGGGCCTGAGGTCCGGCTTCGTCTGCGGCGATCCGGCGATCGTGGCGCGCTTCCTCCTCTACCGGACCTATCACGGCTGCGCCATGCCGGTCCCCACTCAGCTTGCCAGCGCCGCCGCCTGGGCGGACGATGATCATGCGGCCCGAAACCGGCGCCTGTATCAGGAGAAGTTCGAGCGCGTGTTGCCCATCCTCGCGCCCTGCCTCGAGGTCGGGCGGCCCGATGGTGCCTTCTACCTCTGGCCCGATGTGCGCGGGAATGATGAGCGCTTCGTGCGCGAGCTCTACGCCACCCAGGCCGTCAGCGTGTTGCCCGGCAGTTATCTGGCGCGGACCGGCCCGGGCGGCAATCCCGGCGCCGGCCGGGTGCGCATCTCACTGGTGCCGCCCGTCGAGCGATGCGTCGAGGCCGCCGGGCGAATCCGCGATTTCCTGCGACGGAACCCTTCATGAACGACCTCAAGAATCTGCAGTCCACCATCGACGCCGCCTTCGAGTTCCGCGCCGATATCACGCCGAAGAACATGCCCGCGGGGCTCGAGGCCGTGCTGGAGGAATGCGTGACCCTTCTCGACACGGGCGCGGTCCGCGTCGCGGAGCCGAAGGACGGCATCTGGGTCGTCAACGAATGGCTGAAGAAGGCGGTGCTGCTTTACTTCCGCGCTCATGACAATGTCGTGATGGATGCAGGCTACACGCGCTTCTACGACAAGGTCCCGTTGAAGTATGCCGCAGCGACCGATGCGGAGCTGCGGGCCTCGAGTGCGCGAGTCGTTCCGCACGCGATCGTTCGTAAAGGCGCCCACATAGGCCCCAACGTGGTGCTCATGCCGAGCTACGTCAATATCGGCGCATACGTCGGCTCCGGCACGATGGTGGACACCTGGGCGACGGTGGGCTCCTGCGCCCAGATTGGCCGCAATGTGCACCTGTCGGGCGGCGTCGGCATCGGCGGCGTCCTCGAGCCGCTGCAGGCGAGCCCGACCATCATCGAGGACAACTGCTTCATCGGCGCGCGCTCGGAGATCGTCGAGGGCGTCGTCGTCGAGGCGGGCTCGGTCATTTCCATGGGCGTCTTCATCGGCCAGAGCACGCGCATTTACGACCGCACCAGCGGGCAGGTCCTGCAGGGCCGGATCCCGGCGGGATCGGTGGTCGTGCCGGGGACGATGCCCTCGGCCGACGGCCGGTATGGACTGTCCTGCGCGGTCATCGTCAAGCGGGTCGATGCGCAGACCCGCGCCAAGACCTCGATCAACGAGCTCCTGAGAGCGGACTAGCAGCCGCCCGGCGCGTCGCCGGCGCGCCGTAACAAAACTGTCATCCTGGTGTAACGGGCCCGCCACGGGGCGCGCGCAGAGTGCGCGCAGCATTCAGTCACGCTCACCGAGATCCAGACAGGAGCCCGATAAATGAGTCCCAAGCGGTTGAGTACCCTCGCGCGAGTCGCCCTCATCCTCGGCACGGTCCCGGCCGCCGCGATGGCACAGTCGGCGAGCGCGCCGGCGCTGCAGACCGGACCGCTGACACTGGCATTCGGCGGCTTCACCGAGCTCGCCATCATCTACCGCGACCGCAACCAGTCCGCGGACGTCGGCTCGGATCTCAATAACGGAATTCCGTTCGCCAACAATCCCAACAGCCATGTTTCCGAGTTCCGTGAGAGCGCGCGCCAGAGCCGCTTCTCGCTGCTCGCTCAGGGAGAGGAATTCGATGGCATGAAGGCGGAAGCGTACATGGAGACGGACTTCCTCAGTGCCGGCGTCACCTCCAATTCGCGGGAGAGCAACAGCTATACGCTGCGCATGCGGGTCTTCTACGGCCGCTTCATGACCGACTACGGACTCGACGTGCTCGCCGGACAGAGCTGGAGTCTGGCGACCCTCTACAGGGACGGCCTCGTCCCTCGCGACGAGAACGCCCCGATCGGCATCGATGCCCAATACATCGCCGGCTTCAACTGGACGCGTACCCCACAGTTGCGCTTGGTCGAGCATTTCAGCAAGCAGTTTTCCCTCGGCGTTTCGCTCGAGAGCCCCCAGACCGTCACGTCCAACGGCATCAATGCAACCGGCCTGCCGCCGGGCACCGGCTTCCCGCCCTCGGGCGTCGACTATCAAAATAGCGGCAACGGCGCCGGCCTGAACAACTCGACGACCAGCTACAGCACGGACATCGCTCCGGATGTCATCGTGAAGGCGGCGCTCGACCCGGGCTTCGGCCATTACGAGATCTATGGTCTCGGCCGCATGTTCCGCTCGAGCATCTCCGGCCAGGATGAGACCACCTCCGGCGGCGGAGTCGGCGCCGGCATGATCCTGCCGCTGCTGCCGGGCAAGCTCTCGTTCCAGGCGAGCGGCCTCGCCGGCAAGGGCATCGGCCGTTACGGATCGGCGCAACTGCCCGATGTGACCATGAAGCCGAATGGCGCTCTGGCGCCGATCCGGGAGTACGAAGTCCTGCTGGGAGTCATCTACTCCCCGACGCCGCGGCTCAGCGTCTATGGCTATGCGGGACGCGAGAAGGAAGATGCCGCTTACTACAACGTCGGGACAGCCACCTACGGTTACGGGGCGCCGCAGTTCAACAACTCCGGTTGTTACGCGACCAGCGGCACCTGCCTCGGTAACACGAATTCCGTGTCGGAAGTCAGCGCCGGCTTCTGGTGGAAATTCTACCAGGGCAGGCTCGGCAACCTGCAGTTCGGCATGCAGGGCGAGTACCTGCAACGCGACGCTTTCGCCGGCGTGGGTGGCGCACCGAGCGCCAACATGCTCGTCGGCATGACCTCGTTCCGCTACTACCCCTTTCAGCGCTGATCCAGGGCAATTCAGCCGGCCGGGAACGGATCTTCCCGGCCGGGCCGGACTGCCCGGCGATCAGTCGACCCGCGGGTCGCCGACGGTCCCGGTCGCCTGGGCCAGCGCATACTGCGCCTTCGCGTACAGCGCGAGGGTGTCCGCATAACTGGTGCGGGCACGGGTCAGGTCCTGCTGGGCCTGGATGATCTCGATGACCTTGTACACCCCGAACTCCTTGCGCTGCATGCTGAGGTCGAGGCTCCTCTGCGCGAGCTGCACACCCTCGCGCGCCAGCGCCATCTGATCGCGGGCCGTCTGCGCGGCCCCGAAGGCGTCCACCACCTGTTGGGTGATGCCTTGCCGCAGCTTCTCGTCGGCGATCCGGCGCCGATCGAGACTCGCATCCGCCGCCTCGGTCCGGCTGAAATCGAACAGGCCGCCGGGTCCGATGCGCCAACTCAACCCCACGACGTAATCATGGGTGGGCTGATAGGCATCAAGGGCTCCGTTCGCGCCTCCCCGGGTGCCCTCGTAGGTGGCGGCGGCGCCGACCGACGGGATGAGCGGACCATATTTGGCGGCCGTCCTCGCGTGCTCTGCGGCCGAGACCACAGCTCCGCTCGCCTGCAGCTCCGGCCGTCTCATCAACGCTCTGCGAACCAGCTGGTCGACGGATTGATCGAGCGGCACCAGGGTCGCCGGCACGACGAGTCGCTCCGCCGGCGTCAGCTCGATGGTCGGATCGAGGTGCAACACGGCGGCGAGTGCCGCGGCATCGGCGTGCTCCACGCCCCGCGCCGCCCGCAGCCGCACCTCGGCCTGGCGGGTCTGCACGGCCACCCGCAATTCCTCGCTGCGGTTGGTGAGGCCTATCGCGACGGCGCGCTGCAGCTGATCCTCGTAGTCCTGCGAGATTCGCACCGCCTCCTCATCGATCCCCACCGCGGCGGCCGCGTTCACCAGGTCGAAGTACGCGTCGGCCGCCGCGAGCAGCGTGTCATTGCGCTGCGCATCGACCGCGTGCTCGGCCGCCGTTTGCAGCTGGCGGGCGGCCAGCTTGCCGAAGACGGCCGCGCCCAGATCGACACCGACTCCGACCGTCCCGCCGCGGTGATACAACTGCTTGTAGACATCCTGCATGGTTCCGGCGGTCGCCTGGTCGAGGCCCGTTCGCCGGGCGTAGGTCTGGCCGATCGTCAGATAGGGGAAGAAGCGCAGGGTCGCGGCGTCGTTGGCCGCCTTCGCCTGGCGCTCCGCGGCGCGGACCGCGGCGAGATCCAGGTTGTTGACTCCGGCGAGGCGCAGCGCGGTCGCGAGGTCGATGGGTTGACTGCGGGCAGGGTCCGCCGCGGCGGCGGTCGCGGCCCCAGGCGCCGGCATCCGGCCCTGCGCCGGCGCACCGCCCGTGCCGAGCGCATTCGCCAGAGCCAGCGCGCTCGCCGCGATGAGAGCGGCTCTCCTCACCGTGCGCTCGCCCCGGCCATCGCGGTACGCACTGGCCGCGCGCCCTCACCGGGCATCAGGTGTGCAGAGACGTACATGCCCGGCAGCAGGCGGTGCTCGGGATTCGGCATGTCGATCTCGGCCAGCATGGTCTGGCTCCTGGAGGAGAGAGCGCCGCTCACGCGCGTCACCGTGGTCGCAAAGCTCACTCCCTTGAGGTCCGGAGCACTGACGATCACCCGGCATCCCGCCTGGATCCTCGGCGCCTCGCTCTCGGGCACCGGAATCTGGATGCGCACGCGGCTCAAGCTCATCAACATCACGATCCGGCCGCCGCCTTGCGCGCTGCCGGTCGGCACCGGGACGAACGCGCCCGGATCCACATACCGGGCGGTGATGGTGCCCGAGAACGGGGCGGTGACGCGCGCATAGCGCAGCAACGCATCCACTCGCGCGAGCTCTGCCTCGGCGACCTCGACCTGTCCCCGCTGAACCTCCACCTGCTCCGGGGTCACCAGATCGGGCGCCACCTTGACGGCGCGCAACATGCGCGCGTAGTTCTTTTGCGCGACATCGGCGACGGCCGCATACCGCAGGCGGTCGGCCTGCAGCTCCGGCACGTCGAGCTGGGCGATCAGGTCGCCGGCACGCACCCGATCGCCCTTGTCGACCGCGATCCGTTGCACGTAGCCCGCCACCTTGGCGGTGATCAGAGCGGCCTGGTAGGCCACGACGCGCGCGGGAAGGACGATGCCCGCGGAGCCGTCCGCGGAGCCGGCCGGCCCTTCCACACCCGACCCGGCGGCCAGTGCGGCGCCCGAGCAAAGCATCCCGGCCACGAGGAGCGCGCGGCGTCCCCATCGGCCGATGTCAATCTTGGCAAACATGATCACGTCTCCTGCACCTGTGATGGGTCATCCGGATCGAGGGAGGGTGAGCGGCGCGGCGCGCGCGCCCGGATGAGGGAGAACACCGAGGGCAGCACCCAGAGCGTCGCCAGCGTCGCCAGCGACATGCCGCCGATGACAGCCCGGCCGAGCGGCGCGGTCTGCTGACCGCCCTCTCCCCAGCCGGCCGCCATCGGCAGCATTCCGGCGAGCATCGCCAGACTGGTCATCACGATCGGGCGCAAGCGGCTGACGGCCCCGGTGATGCCGGCCTCGAGCGCCCCCTCTCCCGCGAGGCGCGCGCGCTCCGCGAACGTGACGAAGAGGATCGCGTTGGCGATGGCCACGCCGACCGCCATGATGGCGCCGATGAAGGATTCGAGGTTGAGCGTCGTTCCGGTCAGCCACAACATCAGGGCCACGCCGACGATCACGGCGGGTACACTGGCAATCGTGACCAGGGCCAGCTCCCACGACTGGAAGTTAGCCACCAGCAGCAATCCAATCACGAAGACCGCGAGCAGCAGTCCGCCGCGCATCGCTCCGAGGAGGGTCGCCATGGTCTGCGCCTCTCCGTGGACGGCGACCGTCATGCCGCGCGGCGGCGGGCCGATCGAGCCCAACGCCCGCGCGACGGCGGTCGAAGCCTCGCCGAGGCTCGTGCGCTCGAGGTTCGCGGTGACGGACACGAAGTGCTGGTTGTCGTAGTCATCGTATTCCCCGACCACGGTGCCGCGCTCGATCGTGCCGAGATTGCGCAGCAGGGTCGGGTCGCCGCCTTTGGCGAGCACCTGCACGTCCCGCACGTCCTCGATGGAGTTGAAGGCATGCTGGGGTACCTGCACCTGCACGCCGTACGCGATGCCGTTCGGGCTGGCCCAGAAGACACGCTTGGTGTAACGGCTCGAGGCGGTGGAGGGAGTCAGGGACTGGATGACATCGTTCTGGGTCACGCCGAGCAGCCCCGCCCGCTCGCGATCCACATCGACGTCGATCGAGGGATAGGCGATCTGCTGGCCGAGCTGTACATCGCGCAATCGGGGCGTTGCGCCGAGGGCCGCGCGGACGCGGACCGCATACGACTGGTCGGCCTGCAGATCCGGCCCCACCACATCGACCTCGATCGGCGTCTCGGCCCCGAAGCTCATGACGCGGCTGACGATGTCAGCAGGCTGGAACGAGACTTCCACCTGCGGCATTTCCTTGGCGATGGCGCTGCGCAGCCGGTCACGGAACGCACTCAGGTCAAGATGCGCCGCCTGCCTGAACTGCACGGTCAACACGCCTTCCTGCGGGCCGCTGTTCCACAGGTAGATGAAGTTCTCCGGGAACGGCGAGCCGTGCGTGCCGGCGAGCCCGAGCGAGATCGAGACGGAATCGGGCCCCGCCTGTTGTCGGATGACGCTCAGGGCGCGCTGCAGCGCCGCCACCGTGAGATCCAGACGCGTGCCGGCCGGCAACCGCAGCCGCATCTCGAGCTCGGCCCGCCCCGACTCGGTACGCGGAAAGATATCCGTGCCGATCCTCGGCAGAAGGAGGACGAGGCCGAGCGCGCAGGCCGCCAGATAGCCGACGACCAGCGCCCAGCGGTAGGCGCGCAGGCGCCCCAGGCCGCCCCTGAATGCCGCCTGCAGGCGCAGGAAGGGACGGGACTCGGTGTCCGACGCCTCACCCGCGTGGTGCCACCTGCGGAACGCCCAGACCGACAGCACCGGCACCAGCGAGTTGGCGAGCAGATAGGAGGCGATCATCGAGAATCCGACCGCCAGCGACAGCGGCACGAAGAGCGCCCGGGCCGCGCCCTCCATCTGGAACGACGGGAGGAACACCGCCACCACGCACAACATCGCGATGAGGAGCGGCACGACCACTTCGTGCGAGGCGTCGAGCACTGCGCGCTCGACGGTCTCCTTGTGAACGAGGTGGGTGTGGATGTTCTCGATGACGACGGTCGATTGGTCGACCAGGATGCCCACCGCCAGCACCAGCCCGCCGAGGGTCATCAGGTTGATGCTCTGGCCCGTGAGCCACAGCGCCAGCACGGCCGCGAGCAGCGATATCGGGATGTTGAGGACGACGATGAAGGCGCTGCGCCAGTCGCGCAGGAAGAGCAGCACCATCGCCCCCGCGAGCAGCGCGCCGAGCGCGCCCTCCAGGGTGAGGCTGCCGATGGCGCGGGTGACGAACGGAGACTGATCCATCACGTAGCGGACCTGCACGTCGGGCGGCAGCACCGCCTGAAATCGGCTCAGGTTGGCCCTGACCTCGTTGACGACGGCCAGCGTCGAGGCGTCGGCGCTCTTCGTGACCGGGACGTAGATCGTGGGCTTCCCATCCACCAGCGCCTCGCTGGTGGTGATATCGGATCCGTCGGTAACCCGACCGACGTCGCGCACGAATACCGCGGGGAAGGTGCCGGCGCGGATGGGCACCGCCGCCAGGGCGCTCACATCGCGCACGATGGAATTGGTCGTGACGACCGGATAGCGGCTGCCGAGATCGATATTGCCCGACGGGCTCACGGTCTCGGTGTTGGCGATCGCCTCGACCACCTCCTGCGGGGTGATGCGATAGGCGTGCAGTCTCGTGGGATCAAGCGACACCACCACGGTCCGCGCGCTGCCGCCGAAAGGCGCCGCGGCGGAAACCCCGGGCAGCGTGGCGAACAGCGGCCGCACGGTGTTGAGCGCCAGATCCTCGATCTGGGCGACGGTGCGGCTCGGGCTCGAGAAGGCGAGATAGCCGAGCGGAACGCTGCCGGCGTCGTAGCGGACGACGAAGGGCGGCACGGCCCCGGGGGGCATGTAGGCGTGTGCCCGATTGACGTACTGCACGGTCTGGGCCATCGCCTGCGACATGTCCGTGCCCGGCTGGAAGGTCAGCTTGATGAGGGCGACACCCTGGATCGAGCGGGCTTGCACCGACTGGATGCCGTCGATGTAGAGGAAGTTGTATTCGTAGTAATAGGTGAGGAAGCCCTCCATCTGGGCGGCGGTCATGCCCGGATAGGGCTGGGCGACGTAGATCGTCGGCACCCCGAGCGGGGGAAACACATCGGCAGGCATCCTGCTCAGGGCGAGGACCGCACCCGCCACGATACCGACCACCAGCACGAAGACCGTATACGGCCGTCGCAGCGCAAGCCGCACCAGACTCATCAGTGGGAACTCCGAGCACCGCCGGGACCTGTTTCGGGTCCGGCTTCGGAGTGAAGCGTAACGGCGCGACGATGACCCGCAGATGACCTCGAGATGACCGATCGGTCATCTTGCCGGCGTGTGCGCCGCTACGCGGCGGTCTCCCGCGGAAAATGTAAAGTCGCAGTGGTCCCTCGCCCGGGCCGGCTCTCGATCGCGAGATGCCCCCCGTGCAGGCTCATGATCGAGCGCACGATGGCGAGCCCCAGTCCCGAGCCACTGTGGGCGCTCGAGCGGGCGGGATCGACGCGGTAGAACCGGTCACCGAGCCTGGAGAGATGCTCGGAAGCGATGCCGATGCCCGTATCGGCCACGCTCAGGATCGGGGCTCCGTCGCCTTTCCCGATGCCGAGCGTGACACGCCCCCCCTTCGGCGTGTATTCGATCGCATTGGAGACGAGGTTGCTCAGCGCCCGGCGCAGGAGCGAGGAGTCGGCGCGAATCATCCCCTGCCCCTCGCAGCGCATTTCGATCTCCCGCTCGTCCGCGAGCGCCTGGTAGAACTCGCAGACGGCCGCCATTTCCGCGCGTGCATCCAGTGTGGCGATATTCACGGATCCGGAGCGGGCGTGATCGGCGGAGGCGATGAAGAGCATGCTCTCGATCATGCGCGCCAGGCGCTCGTACTCCTCCAGCGCAGATTCGAGGATCTCCACATACTCCCGCGCAGAGCGGCCGCGGGACAGTGCCACCTGCGCCTGTCCCATGAGGTTGTTGATCGGAGTGCGCAGCTCGTGCGCGAGGTCGGCCGAGAATTGCGACAGGCGCTCGAAGGACTCCTGCAGCCGCTCGAGCATGCCGTCGAAGGCGTCGGCGAGCGCAACCAGCTCGCGCGGCCACTCGCCCGTCTGGATCCGCTCGTGCAGCCGCTCGACATGGATGCGCTCGGTCGCGCGCGTGATGTCGGCAACCGGCCTCAGGGCGCGGCGGGCGATCCACGCGCCGATGAGAGAAGCCAGCAAGACCCCCGCGACGAGCACGCCGGCCGTCTGATGGAGATAGCTGGCGAGCAACTTCTCCTCGGACGAGACATCGAGTGCGGCCTGAACCCGCCACTGCGACTTTGCCGGACTCGTCCGCGTGACCGTCTCCGAGGTCAAAAGGAAGCATCGGTCCCGCAAGCATCGGCGCGCGCTCGCCAAGGAGCCGTCGGAGGTCGGCTGAGGAAACACATCCGCCGGCAGGTCACGGTTCATATCGGGCGTGTGGACCAGCACCCGGCCGCCGCTGTCGAGCACGCGCAGATAGAACCTCGTCGGGAAGCTTCCGGAGGTCTCCGCCTCGTCCAACACCGCCGGATTGATGCCGGCGCGGTCGGGAGGGCCGCGGCGCAGCAGCGCCGGGATCACCTGCACCTTCTGCTGCAGATAGTCCCAGTGGGTCTCCCGCATGCTGCGCTCGAGGCCGAAATAGAAGCGGGTCGAAGCCCCCGCGAGCAGCACCAGCGCGGCCAGGGTGTAGTAGATGGTGAGCCAGGCGCAGATCCCGCCGCGCCGCCAGCTCAGGCGGCCGGCGCGCTCAGCGCGCTTCCAGGACATAGCCCATCCCGCGCACGGTGTGGATGAGTTTGACGGGGAACGGATCGTCGACCTTGCGGCGCAGGCGCCGCACCGCCACGTCGACGACGTTGCTGTCGCTGTCGAAATTCATGTCCCAGACCTGCTCGGCGATGACGAGGCGCGACAGCACCTCGCCCTGCCGCCGGGCGAGGAGCGAGAGGAGCGCGAACTCCTTCGGTGCCAGATCGAGCCGCACACTGCCGCGCGAGGCCCGACGCGCCAGCAGATCGAGGCTGAGGTCCGCGATCTGCAGCAGCTCGGGCTGCCGCTCGCCGCGCCGGCGCATCAGCGCCCGCACGCGCGCCAGCAACTCGCTGAAGGCGTACGGCTTCACCAGGTAGTCGTCGGCGCCGAGCTCGAGCCCCTTCACCCGGTCGGTGACTTCACCGCGCGCGGTCAGGAAGAGCACGGGAACCAACTTGCCGGCGGAGCGCAGGTCGCGCAGGAGCGACCAGCCGTCGAGCCCCGGCAGCATCGCATCGAGGATGATGAGGTCGTACTCCATGTGCAGCGCCTTGAAACGCCCGTCCGTGCCGTCCTCGGCGACATCGACGTTGAATCCCGCCTCGCCCAGTCCCTCGCGCAGGAAGGCGGCACTCTTGGGCTCGTCCTCGACGATCAGGATGCGCATGAGGTCAGGGCAGTGCCACTGGCCGTCCTGGCGGCTGACCCTCCGGCCCGGCCCTCCGTGGCCGGGCGCTCGCGCGGATCGAGGACACGTTAAGTGTCCTCGATGAAGGCACCGCGCTCACCCAAATCTTCCGGTGATGTAGTCTTCCGTGAGCCGATGCTGCGGGTTGGTGAACACCCGGTCGGTATCGCCCACCTCGATGAGCTGACCCATGTAGAAGTAGGCCGTGCGCTGCGACACCCGCGCCGCCTGTTGCATCGAGTGCGTCACGATCACGATCGCAAAGGACGCACGCAGCTGCTCGATCAGATCCTCGACGTGGGCGGTCGCGATGGGATCGAGCGCGGAGCAGGGCTCGTCCATCAGGATGACCTCCGGCTGCACGGCGAGCGCGCGCGCGATGCAGAGGCGCTGCTGCTGCCCGCCGGAGAGGCCGCTCGCGTGCGAGCTCAGGCGGTCCTTGACCTCTTCCCACAGGCCCGCGCGCTGCAGGCTGGTAAAGACGAGCTCATCGAGATCGGCGCGGCTGCGGGTGAGCTTGTGGATGCGCGGCCCGTAGGCCACGTTGTCATAGATCGACTTCGGAAAGGGATTCGGCTTCTGGAAGACCATCCCGATGCGGGCCCGCAACTGCGCCACGTCCTGGCGCTTCGAGTAGATGTCCTGGCCGTCGAGCGTGATGGTCCCCGTGACGCTGGCGCCGGGAATGGTGTCGTTCATGCGGTTGAGACACCGCAGGAAGGTCGACTTGCCGCAGCCGGACGGTCCGATGGCCGCGAGCACCTGGCGGCGGGCGACATCGATCGTGACATTCTTCAGCGCCTGCTTGGCGCCGTAGGCGACGCTGACGTCCCGGCAGGAGAAGACCGGATCCTCGACCGTGGCCTCTCCGAGGGGCCGCGCGGGCGAGGGGCTCAGGGGCTCGGGAAGGTGCACGCGGGCGCTCGGCTTGAGATTCAAGCCGCCGCCACCCGGGAGATGCCGGCTATCGGAGCCGCCGGCGCCGCCGGATTCCGCTCGCCTGGGCTCGTGAATCATGTCTTCCCCGCCCACGCGCTCACCCGAACCGGCCCGTCACGTAATCGTCGGTCCGGCGGTTCTTCGGCGCGGTGAAGATCTGCCCGGTGGGTCCCATCTCCACGACCTCGCCCAAGTACATGAACGCCGTCACGTTGGAGACCCTGGCCGCCTGCTGCAGGTTGTGTGTCACGATGGCGATGCAGTAGTTCTCGCGCAAGCTCTGCAGGGTCTCCTCGACACGCAGGGTCGAGATCGGATCGAGCGCCGCGGTCGGCTCATCGAACAGGATCACTTCAGGCTCGAGGGCTATGGTACGCGCGATGCAGAGCCTTTGCTGCTGGCCGCCGGAGAGGCTTCGTCCGTCCTCGTACAGCTTGTCCTTGACCTCCTCCCACATGGCGGCATCCTGCAGCGCCTGGTGCACGCGCTCGCGCAGCTCCCCCCGGCCGATCCGGCGCGCGAGACGCAACCCGAACGCGACATTCTCGAAGATCGACATGGGAAAGGGAGTCGCCCTCTGGAATACCATGCCGACCCGCAGCCGCAGGTTCGCGACGTCGACCGACGGCGCGAGAATGTCCTGGCCGTCGAGCAGGACCTCCCCCGTCGCGCGATGACCCGGATAAAGCGCATACATGCGGTTGAAGACCCGCAGCAGCGTCGATTTCCCGCATCCGGATGGGCCGATGAAGGCCGTGATGCTGCGATCCTGCAACGTGAGACTGACATCCTTCAGGGCATGCGCGCGACCGTAATAGAAGTCGAGATGCCGCGCCTCGATCTTGGGTGCCGCGGTCCCCTCCTCGGGCCGCTCCCCCTGCAACTGCCTCTGCGGGGTACTCATCTGCGGCCCGCTCCCGGGCCCAGCCTCGCGACCGCCACGCGCGCAATGATGCTCAACACCAGGATCGCGAAGGTGATGAGCAGCGCACCCGCCCACGCGAGCCGCTGCCAGTTCGTGTAGGGGCTCAGCGCGAATTGGAAGATCACGACCGGCAGGTTGGCAATGGGCGTCTTGAGGTTGGTGCTCCAGAATTGGTTATTGAGCGCGGTGAAGAGCAGTGGTGCCGTCTCCCCGCTGATGCGTGCCACGGCGAGCAGGAGGCCGGTGACCATGCCGCTGCGGGCAGCCGGATAGGCAATGCTCGTGATCGTGCGCCAGGGGTAGGCTCCCATGGCCGTGGAGGCATCCTTCATGCCTTGCGGCACGAGATTCAACATGTCTTCGGTGGTTCGCACGATCACCGGCATCGCGATGATCGCCAGCGCTATCGCGCCCGAGATCGCCGAGAAATTCCCCATGGGGACTACGACGAGCTCGTAAACGAAGAGCCCGATGATGATCGAGGGCGCGCTGAGCAGCACGTCGTTGATGAAGCGGATCACCGAGCTGAGCGCCGACTTGCGGCCGTACTCGGCGAGATAGGTGCCGGCGAGCACGCCGATCGGGGCGCCGATGGCGATGCCGAGCACCGTCATCATGGCGCTGCCGTAGATGGCGTTGAGCAGGCCGCCGCCGACGCCTCCGGGTGGCGGGGTGCTCTGGGTAAAGACCGCGGCCGACATGCCGGCGATGCCATCCTTGACGAGCGTCCAGAGGATGGCGCCCAGAAAGATGAGGCCGATGGCAGTCGCCAGCGCCGACAGCCCCAGCGCGAGGAGATTGACGAGCTTGCGAATGAGGCGGTGAGTCATACGGATGGGAGCGCCCGCCGGCCGAGCCGCAGCAACATCAGACGTGCGGCCGCGATCACCACGAACGTAATGACGAACAACAACACCCCGAGCGCGATCAGCGAAGAGGTATAAAGCGGTGTCGTCGCCTCGGTGAACTCGTTGGCGATGGCGGCGGAGATGGTGGTGCCCGGCGCCAGCAGCGAGGCGCTGATCTGGTGGGCGTTGCCGATGACGAAGGTCACCGCCATGGTCTCCCCGAGAGCGCGGCCGAGTCCGAGCATGATCCCGCCGATCATGCCGCTGCGCGAATAGGGGACCACCACCCTCCAGAGGACTTCCCAGGTGGTCGCCCCGAGGCCATAGCCCGATTCCTTGAGCACGTCGGGGACCGTCTCGAACACGTCGCGCATCACTGCGGAGATGAACGGCACGATCATTATCGCGAGCACGATTCCCGCGGTGAGAAAGCCGATGCCGTACGGCGCCCCCTGGAATAACGAGCCGACGAGCGGCAGCTTGCCCATGTGGCTGTCCATCCACGGCTCGACTGCCTCCTGCAGCACCGGCGCGAGCACGAACAGCCCCCAAATTCCGAAGATGATGCTCGGAATGGCCGCGAGCAGCTCGATGGCCACTCCCACGGGCCGCTTGAGCCATCCTGGGGCGAGCTCGGTGAGGAATACCGCGATTCCGAAGCTCACTGGCAGCGCGAAGATCATCGCCAACACCGAGGTCACGATCGTCCCGTAGATCGCCGACAGCGCCCCGTAGTGATCGGTCACCGGATTCCAGACATCCTGAGTGACGAACGCCAGTCGGAAACGCGAGAACGCTGGCCACGCCGCGTGCAGCAGCGAGATGACCACACCGCCCAGGATCAGGAGCAGGAGCATGGCCGCCGCGAGCGTCGAGCCGCGGAAGAGCCTTTCGCGCAGTCGCTGGCCCGCGAGCTGTCGCGCGAAGGCGTCGGCAGGACTCACGGCCTCTGCCCGCATGGATGGCTCACTCGTCGCGCTCCGTCTCGTAAGCACGGACCGGGGCCGCGGAATCGCGCGGTGCCGGGCCGGGTGTCTTGGGAGCGAGCGGCCGGCCGCCACGTCGCGCGGCTCGTCCCGCTCGGGTAGCCTCGGACGGGCCCGGCAGGCCGGTCCCGCTCAGATCCCGAGGCTCTGCTGCCAGTATACCTTGATCGCCCGGACGGTACCCGGAGGCAGCGGTCCGAAAGCGATCGACCGGGCGAGCTGCTGTCCCTGCTCGAAGCCCCAAAGGAAGAAGCTGACCACCTGCCGGTTGGCCGACTTCGAGGCGTCGGTCCGCAGGATCTGCCAGGTGCAGCCGGAGATCGGCCAGCTGTTGGCGCCGGGTTGGTCGGTGAGAATCACGTAGAAATCGGGCGCCTTGGTGAAATCGACATTGGCGGCGGCGGACTGGAACCCCGCGAGGCTCGGACTCACGATCCTGCCGGCGCTGTTGATCATTCGCGCGTACTGCATGTGATTCTCGAGAATGAACGCATACTCCACGTAGCCGATGGCGCCGCGGATGCGCTGCACATACGAGGCGACTCCCTCGTTGCCCTTGCCGCCGAGGCCGGTCGGCCACGCGATGGAAGTGTCGGCGCCGACCCGGGACTTCCACTCAGGGCTGACCTTGGAAAGATAGTTGGCGAACGTGAAGGTGGTACCGGAGCCGTCGGAGCGATGCACGACGCTGATCGGCATGTCCGGCAAATCGAGCCCGGGATTGAGCGTTTTGATGGCGGGATCGTTCCAGCGGGTGATCTTGCCCAGAAAGATATCGGCGACCAGGGGACCGCTGACGATGAGCTGCCCGGCCTGGATGCCCGGGAGGTTGTAGACGATGTCCTCGCCGGCGATCGCGGTCGGAAACTGGATCAGATGATGCTGCCGCAGAACCTGCGAAGTCAGCGGCTTGTCGCTGGCGCCAAAGGCCACCGTGCCCGCCTCGATCTGCGCGATGCCGCCGCCCGAGCCGATCGACTGGTAATTCACCTGGGTGCCGGTCTTCGCCAGGTAGGCGGCCGCCCATTTGGCCACCAAAGGATAGACCCACGTGCTGCCGGCGCCGGTGATCGCTCCAGCCGCCAACGCATTCGTGCTCACGACCGCGGCCGCAGCCACACCTATGAGCGCTCGCGACAATTTTCGCATGATGTCTCCGCTTCCTCGTGCCCGGTGCGCGCATTAGACGGTACAAATGTGACGCCACCGTGACAAGCGCCGGCCGCGCGCGAAAGGCCTTGCTGCCCCGAGCCGCGCGCTTTATAAACGCGCAGCCGCAGCCAAATGCCCGGCGCACCCGGATGGAGACATGTCCGCCACCCTCGAGCTTACCCGCGACCTCATGACCCGCCGCTCCGTGACGCCCGCCGACGAGGGCTGCCAGGAGGTGATGATGCGGCGCCTGCAGGCGCTCGGCTTCGAAATCGAGCCGCTGCGCTTCGGCAGCGTGGAGAATTTCTGGGCACGGCACGGTCGCGATGACGGTCCGGTGTTCTGCTTCGCCGGCCACACCGACGTCGTGCCGACGGGACCGCTGGAAGAGTGGCGCAGCGATCCGTTCGTGCCGACGGTTCGCGATGGGCTTCTCTACGGCAGGGGCGCGGCCGACATGAAGAGCGGCCTCGCCGCCATGATCACCGCCACGGAGGCATTCATCGGCGACCATCCCGCGCACCGCGGACGCATCGCCTTTCTCATCACGAGCGACGAGGAAGGCCCTTCGGTCGATGGCACCAAGCGTGTCGTCGAGGCGCTGGCCGCCAGGTCCGAGCGCATCGACTGGTGCCTGGTGGGCGAGCCGTCGAGCGAGGAGGCGGTCGGCGATACCATCAAGATCGGCCGGCGCGGCTCCTTCAGCGGCCGCCTGACGGTGCACGGCGTGCAGGGCCACGTCGCCTATCCGCACCTGGCGGAAAATCCGGTCCACAAGCTCGCGCCGGCGCTCGCGGAGCTGACGAGCCGCGTGTGGGACGCGGGCACGGAGCATTTCCAGCCGACCAGCTTCCAGGTCTCGAATCTCAACGCCGGAACGGGGGCGCCGAACGTCATCCCCGGAGAGCTCAAGGCTCGATTCAACCTGCGTTACTCGCCGGTGCAGACCCTCGATGGGCTGAGGGAAACGGTCGAGGGGATCCTGCGCAAGCACGGCGTCCGCTACACGCTCGAATGGTATCTTTCCGGCGAGCCCTTCTACACATCGCCGGGGAAGCTCTCGGACGCGGTCAGCGCTGCAATTGCGCACGTGACGGGTGACCGACCGAAGATGTCAACGGGAGGCGGCACGTCGGATGGCCGCTTCATCGCGCCGATGGGGACGCAGGTGGTGGAGCTGGGCGTCGTGAACGCGTCAATTCACAAAGTGAACGAATGCGTGCGCGTCACGGACATCGATGCGCTCCACCACATGTATCTCAACGTGCTGAGAAACCTTCTGGCCTGACAGGTCGCGGCGCTCCGGCGCCTCTGAAGTTCGCGATCACACCCGCGCCGCCCAGCAAGGCGGCGCAGATGAGCACCCAGGCCGGCATGGCGAGACCCAGGAACGTCCAGTTGACGATGCCACACTCGCCGCTGCCGGTGAGGACCTTGCGGATCACCGCGGTGATCGGCATCCACTTCAGCATCATCGAGAGCGGTGCGCCGCAGGCAGGGATGGCCCCCGGCGGCAGGTGTTGGAGGTAGAGCTGGCGGGCGGCCACTCCCACGGTGACCAGGGCGAGGATGGCGAGGAGGACGGCGTACACGCGCGCACCCCACCGATGCGGGTTGTGCAGCGCGGCGATCAGGAAGATGACGCCGAGCGCGGCGATGCCGATGCGCTGGAAGATGCAGAGCGGACAGGGATCGAGGCCCAGATGGAATTGAGCATAGAGCGCGTAGGCGATCAGGCCCACGCAGATGAGGAAACCGGCGAAATTGATGCGGCGGCGTGGGAATGCGCCGGGCGCCGGCCGGCTGCCCGCGGTCAACGGCGTCCCGCTCATGGCGTTTCCCCGAGCCTCGGCCCAGCGCCGGGCCCACCGGTGGGAGCCGACCTTTCCCTCAGCTCCCGCTCGACATCGTCGAGCGACGTATGGCGGACATCTTTGCCATACACCATGTAGATGACGTATTCGCTGATGTTCTTCGCATGGTCACCGATGCGCTCCAGAGCGCGGACGACCCACATGACATCGAGCGCACGCCGGATGGTCCGCGGATCCTCCATCATGAAGGTGATGCTCTGGCGCTGGATGGCCTCGTACTCCTCATCGACCAGACGATCCTGGCGAGCGACGCGCAGAGCCGACTCCGCGTCCATGCGAGCGAATGCATCGAGGGCATCATGGACCATCTCGGAGACGATGCGGCCGAGGTGTTTGATCTCCCGATACTTGTCCGCGGGCCGCTCCATCGTGGCGAGTCGCGAGGCGATGTAGCCGATCTTCTCGCCCTCATCGCCGATGCGCTCGAGGTCGGTGATGGTCTTGATGATGGCCACGATGACGCGCAGGTCGCCAGCCGCGGGCGCACGCGTCGCGAGGATCCGGCTGCACTCCTCGTCGATCGAGACCTCCATGTTGTTCACCTGGTGATCGCCGAGCGCCACCGACTCGCCGAGCGTGCTGTCGCCTTCGGTGAGTGCGGTGATGGCCTTCTGCAGCTGCTGCTCCACGAACCCGCCCATGGCGAGCACTTTGCTGCGCACGCGCTCGAGATCCTCGTTGAAGCGTCGCGAGATGTGGTGGCTGAGGTCGGCGGTTTCCATCAGGATCGTTCTCCGGGGCTGCGGATGATACGGCATCTACACCGCGGTTGCCGCACGCACGAGGACCCGTTGCGGGGGGAAATGGCAGGTGAAGGTGCTGCCCTTGCCGATGATGCTCTGCACCTCGAGCTCGCCGCCGTGCCGCTGCAGGACGTGCTTGACGATGGCGAGCCCGAGTCCGGACCCGCCGGTGGCGCGCGAGCGGCCCGGATCGACGCGATAGAAGCGCTCCGTGAGGCGCGGAATGTGCTCGGACGGTATGCCGATGCCGGTGTCGGCTACGGAGAAATGGCCACCGTCCTCATCCACCCACCAGCGCATCTCGACGGTACCTTCCGCCGGGGTGTATTTGGCGGCGTTGTCGACCAGGTTGGAGAAGGCGGAGTGGATCTCCGACTCCTCGCCGACGAGCGCGGCGTCGGAATCGATTCGCAGCCGCACTTCCCGCGGGTGCGCGGGGCGGGCGAGCACGTCCTTGCGCAGCAGAGCGAGGAGCGCTGCAACGTCGATCGGCTCCCCCGCGGCCGGCTCGGCGGTCCGCTCCAGGCGGGAGAGCTCGAGCAGATCGTGAATGATCGCCGTCATGCGCTCGGCCTGGCGGCGCATCTCGGCGACCGGCCCCGCGAGGTCCCGGTCGAGCGCGGGGTCCTGACTCAGGGTCTCGAGATAGCCGCAGATCACGGTGAGCGGCGAGCGCAGCTCGTGCGAGGCGTTGGCGACGAAGTCCCGGCGCACGGCCTCGAGGCGCATCTGCCGCGACACGTCTTCCGCGAGCAGGAGCTGCTGCCCGTCGCCGTAGGGCACGATCTGCAGCGAGAGATAGCAGTCGTCGCGGTTGGCGCGGCGGATGACCACGGGGTTGGTGTAGTCCTGGAGGCGCAGGTAACGGGTGAACTCCGGCTCGCGCAACAGGTTCTCGATGCGCAGGCCCAGGTCCCCGGCGCGACGCAGGTCGAGGAGCCGGCCCGCCATGCGGTTGAACCAGACGATCTCGCGCTGCGGATTGAGAATGACCACGCCGTTGGGGAGCGCGGCCGTCGAGCTCTGGAGCTGGCGCATGAGCCGCACGAAGCGCTGCTTGTGAAAGCGCTTGCGCCGATGCAGGCGCACGATCTGCGCGATGATCTCCCCCCAGACGCCGCCGATCTCCGGCGGCACGGCGAAGCTGCGATGTCTTACCCACCATTCCACCCGGAAGAGCACGACGAGCTGCCATGTCAGGTGGACGGCGAGCGCGCACGCGAGCCCGGTCCAGACCCGGCCGAACGAGGCGCCGACGATCAGTCCGGCGGCGATCGTCCCGAGCAGCCGGCCTGCCGCGAGCCACCACGCGCGAGTCGCCGGTTGCCGCTGCGCCCTCATTGCGCCCTGTTGGAAAGCCGGTAGCCGGCGCTGCGCACCGTCTGGATGTACCGATCCATGCCGTGCGGCTCGAGGGCCATCCGCAGCCGGCGGATGCAGACATCGATCGTGCGGTCCTCGACGCTGCTGTCGCTGCCCCAGAGCCGCGCGATGAGCTGCTCGCGGCTGAAGACGCGCTCCGGACGGCTCATGAAGAGCTCCAGCAGGCGGAACTCCGTGCGCGCCAGCGGCAACACCTGGTCGCCGACCGTGATCCGCTGGCCCTGCTGATCGAGCTTGAGGCGCTCGAACTCGAGCACCTGATCGAGGCCGACCGTGCCCGCCCGGCGCAGCACGGCGCTGATGCGCGCCAGGAGCTCGCGGGGGGAGAAGGGCTTGGTGACATAATCGTCGGCGCCGTTCTCCAGGCCCGTGATCTTGTCATCCTCCTCGGCCCGGGCGGTCAGCAGGATGATGGGAAGCTCCCGCGTGAGGCGGTCGCGCTTCACCGCCCGGGTGAGCTCGAGGCCGCTCATGTCGGGCAGCATCCAGTCCACCAGCATCAGGTCGGGAAGCCGCTCGGCCAACGCCGCGCGCGCAGTCCGGCAGTCCTCCGCCTCGCGCACGCCGTAGCCGGCGCGCTTCAGGCCGAAGGCGATGAGGTCGCGGATCGCCCGCTCGTCCTCCACCAGCAGAATGAGTTTGCCGTGCATGAGCCGATTACAGCGGGAGATTGTTGCAGAAGGATGACGGCATCCCCTCTATGTTACGGCGGCGGCCGGGCCACATCGTCGCGAAGATAGACCGGCAGGGCGGCTTCGGGCGCGAGCAGCCGGCCGGCGGCGAGCTCGGGGCCGGCCAGGCGGGCCACTTCGGCGGCCCGCGGCAGGAGCCTGTCCCAGCCCTCGGGCACGGTGACGCCCGCGAGCACCCGCAGCGCGGGGTAGGCCGCGAAGCCACGCCCGAGGCCGGCCGCATCGGACCATGCCGGCGGCAATTGCACGCCGGCCGGCGGGCCAACCCGCTCCGGGCCGTGCTCGCGCGCCAGGCCGTCGGGGCCCCGCTCGAAGCACCCCCAGTAGACCTCCTGCATGCGGGCATCGTTGCAGACGAGCGCCCGCGTCACACCGCCCCGTGCGTCGAAGGCGCGCTGCGCGAGTGCGCGCAGATCCGAGACCGGCACCACGCCGAGACCGGCGCCGAAAGCGAGTCCCTGCGCGATGCCGGCGGCGAGCCGCAGGCCGGTGAAGGAGCCCGGACCGCGGCCGAACGCAATGGCATCGAGCGCCTGCAGGCCGATGCCGGCCTCGGCGAGGAGCTCATCGATCATGGGCAGGATGCGCTCGGCATGGCCACGCGCCAGCTCCGCCTCGCGCGTGAGCAGCCGGTCTTCCAGGGCCAAAGCCGCCGAGCAGGACTCCGTGGCGGTATCGAGCGCGAGCAGCCTCATGTTGCCGCACCGGCGCGGCGCGCCGCGGCCGGCGGGGCATGGCGATGCAGAAAATCGAGCGCCGCCTGCCGCTCCCGCGTCACGCTCATCGGCGGCAGCGCCGCGAGGAACACCTTGCCGTAGCTGCGTCCCGTGAGCCGCGGATCGCAGATCGCGACCGCGCCGAAGTCCTCCTCGCTGCGGATGAGGCGTCCCACACCCTGCTTGAGCGCCAGGGCCGCCTCGGGAAGCTGGTACTCGCGAAAGGCGCTCCGGCCCGCCGCTTCGAGGTGCTCGACCCGGGCCCGCACGAGCGGGTCATCGGGGGACGCGAACGGCAGCTTCTCGATGATCACCAGCCGCAGCGCGTTGCCTTTGACGTCGACGCCTTCCCAGAAGCTCGTCGTGCCGAGGAGCACGGCGTTCCCGTCCTCGCGAAATTCCCTGAGCAGCCGCTCACGCGGTGCCTCCCCCTGCACGAGCAGCCGATAGCCCGCGGTCCGCCGAGCCTGCTGCCGCCAGAGGGCGGCCGCGGCGGCGAGCGCGCGATGACTGGTGAAGAGCACGAAGGCGCCGCCCGCGCAAGCCGCGACGAGCTCGATCGCCACCTCCATCACCGCCGGCAGGAATTGCGGCGATGCGGGCAACGGCATCCCCTCGGGAAGATAAAGGAGACTCTGCCGCGGGTAATCGAAGGGGCTGTCAATCTTGAGAGTGGCGCTGCCGTCGAGCCCCAGCCGGCCGGTGAATGGCGTGAAATCCTCCCCGAGCGACAACGTGGCGGAGGTGAACACCCAGGCGCAGGGATGCGCCTCGATGAGCGCCTGGAAGCGGGCGGCGATGTCAAACGGCAGGAGACTCAACGCGAAGCGCCCTCCCAGCCCGCCGTCGGCGAGAGGCAGCTCGCCGGATGACGGCGCGGCGATCTCGATCGAGCGCGCGCCCTCGAGCTCGCCGAGCGCCGCGATGCGCTCGAGGCTCGCCGCGAGCTCGCCTGCCCGGTCCGCCAGCGCCCCGAGCGCGGTCTCCTCGCCGGCGGCGCGCAGCGCTTCCGCGAGCGCCGCCACGGCATCGGTCAGATCGACAACGGCCGCGGCGATGGGCGAATCCGCCTCCGTCCACGCGATGCGGCCCGCTGCGCCGGCGGCCGCCGCACCGACCTGCCTGATGGAGGAGCGGACATCCTGCACCGCGGACAGCGCATGCGCGTGAGCCGCGGGCGCGAGACCGCACGGCCTGGCGAGCTCCGCCCGCACATCATCCAACAGGCTGTCGATGCGCCGGCTGGTCACGTGCGCGCCGAAGAACTGGGCGGCGAGATCGGGAATCTGGTGCGCCTCATCCAGGATGATCGCATCGGCCGCCCCCAGCAGATCGCCGAAGCCGTCCTGCTTGAGCGCCAGATCCGCCAGCAACAGGTGATGGTTGACGATGACGATGTCGGCATCGAGGGCCTGGCGGCGCGCGAGCGCGACATGACAGCCCGCGAGCTGCGGGCAGCGCGCGCCGAGGCAGTTGTCGCGGGTCGATGTCACCTTCGGCCATATCGGGTGGGAGTCCCCCAGGCCGGAGACCTCCGCGAGATCGCCGCTGCGGGTGATCCGCGACCAACTGCGGATGCGCTCCAGCATCTCCTCGCGCCCCTGGCCGTCGGTTTGCTCCAGGCGCTGGCGGCAGAGGTAGTTGGTCCGGCCCTTGAGCAGTGCGACCGTGGCCGGCCGCCCGAGAGCCGCGCCGATGAGCGGCAGATCCTTGGCGTAGAGCTGGTCCTGCAGCGTCCGGGTACCCGTGGAGAGGAGCACTCGCGAGCCCGAGAGCAGCGCGGGCACGAGATATGCGAAAGTCTTGCCCGTGCCGGTGCCCGCCTCGACCGTCAGCACCTCGCGCCGCGCCAGAGCGGCGGCGACCCTCTCGGCCATGTGGATCTGTTGACGGCGGACGTTGAAGCCCGGCAGCGCGCGCTGCAGAGGCCCTCCCTCCCCGAAGATGTCCTCGAGCTCCAACATACGACGATGAGTGCGGGTGCGCGCTGCAACACGTCCCGGAGACTGAATATCCCGTAAGGTTTCCGCAGTGTCCGATTATGGAACAAAAGAGAAGGTTTTATCGTACTTTATGAGGCGTCGCGGGAGGCGCGGCTATACTGGGATGCACTTCGGGGCCCGGCAGGAGCCGAGGGTCCCCCACTTCGCGGTGAACGGCCTCGGTGAAGGCCGGGCCGCACGAGACACGAGGAACCGAGGATGGCCACTGCTGCACCCCTGCTGACTCCGCTGTCCCAACTCTCGCGCGCCGTCACCGACTGGGTGGAGTCGGTCACAGCCCTCACCCAGCCCGCGGGGGTGCGCTGGTGCGAGGGAACCGACGCCGAGTACGGCGAGCTCACCTCCAAGCTGGTCCGCGAGGGCGAGCTCATCAGGCTCAACGCCGAGCACTTCCCCGGCTGCCATCTCTACCGCTCGAGCCCGAGCGACGTCGCCCGCGTCGAGCACCTGACCTACATCTGCACCACCTCCAGGGACGATGCCGGGCCCAACAACCACTGGATGGACCCGAAGCAGGCGCACGCGAAGATGCGGGAGCTCTTCAGCGGCTGCATGCGCGGACGGACCCTGTATGTCATCCCGTACTGCATGGGCCCCATCGACTCGCCGCTCTCGCGCTGCGGCGTCGAGATCACTGACAGCGCCTACGTCGCGATCAACATGATGGTGATGACGCGCGTGGGACGTGCGGCCCTGGAGCGCATCGCGCACGACGGCAAATTCGTCCGCGGCCTGCATTCGACCGGAGAGCTCGATCCGAACCGGCGCTTCATCATGCATTTCCCGGAGGAGCTCGCCATCGAGAGCTTCGGCTCCGGCTACGGCGGCAACGCGCTCCTCGGCAAGAAGTGTCATGCGCTGCGCATCGCGAGCTGGCAGGCACGCTCGGAAGGCTGGCTGGCCGAGCACATGCTCATCGTCGGGCTCGAGAGCCCGCGCGGCGAGACGCATTACGTCGCGTGCGCCTTCCCTTCCGCGTGCGGCAAGACCAACCTCGCCATGCTCATCCCGCCGGCCTCGCTCCCGGGCTGGAAGGTCTACACCGTGGGCGACGATATCGCCTGGCTCCATCCGGGCTCTGACGGGCGGCTCTGGGCCATCAATCCCGAGGCCGGCTACTTCGGCGTCGTGCCCGGAACCAACCCGCAGACCAACCGCAACGCCTACGAGATGATTCGCCGCGACACGCTCTTCACCAACGTCGCGGTGACGGCGGACAACCAGCCCTGGTGGGAAGGGCTTGCCTCCGGCACGCCCGTGACCGACTGGCGGGGACGGCCCTTCGATCCCTCCAGGGGCCCCGCCGCGCATCCCAACTCCCGCTTCACGGTCGGCGCCAGGCGCAATCCCGGCTACTCGCCGCACACGGAGGACCCGCGCGGAGTGCCGATCTCGGCGCTCGTCTTCGGCGGCCGGCGCCGCGAGGTGGCGCCGCTCGTCTACGAGGCGCGCAACTGGCAACACGGCGTGCTGGTGGGGGCTGCCGTCGCTTCGGAGACCACCGCGGCGGCGGTGGGCCAGGTCGGTGTGGTGCGCCGTGACCCGATGGCCATGCAGCCGTTCTGCGGCTACAACTTCGCCGACTACTGGCGGCATTGGCTCACGGTCGGCGCGAAGCTCACCCGGGCGCCGAAGATCTTCCACGTCAACTGGTTCCGGCGGGACGCCCAGGGAAAATTCCTCTGGCCGGGATTCGGCGACAACCTGCGCGTGCTCGCGTGGATGCTCGATCGCTGCAGCGGCAGGGCCGGCGCGGCGGAGTCGGCCATCGGCCTGTTGCCGCGGACGCAGGACCTGGACACTCGCGGGCTCGCTATCGGCGAGGAGGCGTTGCGCGCGCTGCTGGCCGTCGATCCGGCGCTCTGGCGCAAGGAAGTCGCCGACATCCGCGCGTACCTCGAGAACTACGGCTCGCGGCTGCCGCGCGAGCTGTTGGCGGAGCTCGAAACGACGGAACGAGCGCTCTAGCGCCTAGGCACTCTCGCAGGAGAAGCGGATGGTCTGCGCCGAGTCCGACTCGGGCAGGCGGCCGAGGCCGATCATGCCCTCGCCTTTGAGCTGCAGGCTGTCGCGGCGGACGAAGGATTCCTCGCCGCCCGAGGTCTGCACGAAGGTGCCGTTGGTGCTCTGATCGATCAGCACCAGCTTGTTGCGGCTGAGCTCGATGCGCGCGTGCAACCGGGAGATGAGGTTCCCCTTCACGACCAGATCGTTGTCCTCGGCGCGTCCGATGGTGACGCTCGGGCGCCGCTCGTCGACCACGACTTCGTGATCCAGCCAGCGCAGGCGCAGCCGCGCGGCGCTCGCCTGCCGCCCCTTGAGAGCGATCGCCGGCACCATGCTGGTGACGTCTTCCGTCTGCCACAGCACCTCGTAGAGCGGCACCTCATTGCCCTGCCCCTTGATGGGGGCCGTATCGATCAGCCTGCAGGCGGCGCGCCACTCCGGCGAAAGGTGCTCGACGGTGGCGGCGGTCGTGATGATCTGGCCCGCCTTGGCCTGGCTCGTCATGCGATTGGCGGTGTGCACCGTGGAGCCGAAGACATCGCGGCTTTCCAGCACCACCGGGCCGAAATGGCAGCCGATGCGGATCGCCACCGGCTGGCCGTCGACCTTGAGCTGGGCGTGCGTCGAGATCTGCTGCTGCATTTGCGCCGCGGCGTTCAGCGCCTCGTCCGCGCTCGGGAACGTCGCCATGACCTCATCGCCCATGGTCTTGATCACCGTCCCATGACGCTGTTCGGTGGCGCTGCGCATGACATCGATACAGATCGATACCATATCGCGCGCGCGCAGGTCACCCATCAGCTCATAAAGCCGGGTCGAGCCGACGACGTCGGCAAACAATATGGCGAGTTCGATATCCTTGCCCATGTCAGAGTGCGCAGCCAGCCGCCCACCCTTGCAAGACCCGGCAAGGCGACGACGTAGGGTGGGCATAATACCAGAGCGGCCTCGGGCCGCTACCGATTAGCCGCAGCTGCCGTCCGCGGCGCCCCTCGCCCGCGAGGCCTCGCGCGCTGCGCTTGCTGCCGCGGCCGCCTCCCGCAGCAGCTCCGGACCCGCGCCCGCGGCCCGCGCGCCTTCGCTGAGAAGCCGGCGGTAATCCCGGGCGCCCGGCTCGCCGGCGTAGAGCCCGAGCAGGTGGCGCGTGATCACCGACAGGCGATCGCCCTGCGCCAGTTGCCGCTCGGCGTACCTCGCCATCCGCTCGAGCAGCGCCTCGCGGCTCGGAGTCTCGCAGCTCGCGGCCGTGCCGCCGAGCATCCGCCGCAGCTCGCTCAGCACGAAAGGACGGTGATAAGCCTCCCGCCCCAGCATCACCCCGTCGCACCAGCTGAGCGCTTCGACGACGTCCGCCGCGGTGCGCAATCCGCCGTTGACGATCACCGGCAGATCCGCGAAGTCGCGCTTCAATCTGCGCACCACGTCGTAGCGAAGCGGCGGCACCTGCCGATTGTCCTTGGGCGACAACCCTCCCAACACCGCCTTGCGCGCGTGGACGATCGCGACCTCGCATCCCGCCTCGCGCACCTGACTCACGAACCCGTGCAGCGCCTCGTAATCCGACTCATCGAAGCCGGCCAGCGCGCCGCGCACCTGCGCACGCGTGCCACTCACGACGCCGATGCGCATCTTGACGGTGACCGGAATCGAGACCGCCGCGCGCATCGCCGCCACGCAATCCGCCACCCGCGCCGGCTCCCGCATCAGGCAGGCGCCGAACGCCCCGCTCGCGACCCGGTCGCTGGGACAGCCGCAGTTGAGATTCACCTCATCGTAGCCCGCCGCTTCGCCCGCCCTCGCCGCAGCGGCGAGCTCCCGCGGGTCGCTGCCGCCGAGCTGCAGCGCCACCGGATGCTCTTCCGCATCGAACGCGAGCAGCCGGCGCGCATCGCCCCGCACGATCGCCGCGGAGGTGATCATCTCCGTATAGAGGAGCGCATCCGAAGAGAAGCCGCGGAGGAAGAACCGGCAGTGGCGGTCGGTCCAGTCCATCATCGGCGCAACGTTAATTTTCCTATCTAAGTTCATGAATTTATCATATTTTATGCCCGTGACTCCCAGCCTCGGAAATTGGACCGACTGGCACTGCCGACAATACACGATGCAGCGTCTGCGGTAATGCGCGAAAGAAATGAGCAGTGACGTCTCCTGCGTCGTCCATCTCTTTGCACGAGAAAGCCATTAGCCCACCACGGCATCTCAGACGTTTGCACCGACCTAGAAAACGCCTTCGAGCCGCTGTCATAAATGGCGTCGGGGGGACATCCGCCCTATCCATTTTTGCATACCATGCTAAACTGAATAGGGTATGCCACATCAACGAAAGCGCCATCTAACCCCCGTGCTGCAGCACCTGGCCACCTTGTCTCCCCTCGTCGGCCTCATCGGGCATCGCCAGGTTGGCAAGACCACATTACTGGAGCAGATCAGCAAGCAGTACGTGACCTTCGATGATGAGAATATCCTTGCGTCCGCGAATTCGAATCCCAAGGCATTCGTTTCGACGCTGCGATCCCTTGGCACTGCCATCGACGAGTGCCAGCTTGCAGAAAAGCTCTTTCCGGCTCTCAAGGAGCGGGTTAGAAGGGACAAGCGGCCGGGCCAGCTCTATCTCTCGGGCTCCGTCCGATTTACCAGCAAGAAGCTGATCCGCGAGTCTCTTACCGGCCGCATCATGACGGCGGATCTTCTGCCAATGACGCTCTCTGAGCTCGACGGCGCCGATCTTCCCGATCTTCTCCCGCGCATGATGCGAGCACGCAGCCTCGCCGAACTCCACCTGCAGCACTTGCCGGGTAAGGAACACCGCCGCCGTATGCGCCTGATCGAGCACTATGACGCCTGCGGAGGACTGCCCGGAGCATGCTTCATCCGCAATGATCGATTCAGGACGCAGAAGATATTGGATCAGCTGGAAACCATCCTGGATCGCGATCTCCGACAGATTCACGATACCACTCTTACGCTGCCGGAACTCACGCGGCTGCTCCGGGAGCTGGCGCTTCGTGACGGAACGGCCCCTCAGCACCAGCAGTTGCGTCGCGCCACCGGCATTACGCCCATTACTCAAAAGAAGCTCCTATTCGCTCTCGAGGCAACCTTCATCGTCCGGCCTGTCCCCATAGAAGGGGATTTCCGCGGTAGCGCGCTGTACTTCGAAGACCACGCCGAAGTCGCTGTTCTCTCCCAGGACCGACTGAGCGCGGATCAGCGCTGGACGGGACTCATTCTGCGCAACCTTCGAGAGCAAATTTCATATCGAGTTGGCGAGAATGCCGATTTGTTCCAATACCGCACCCGGGCAGGAGTCGTTGTGCCGTTCGCATGGCGGACGGCCGACAGCATCGTCGGTCTAATCCCGATTCGTGGCGATGTGTCGCGGGTCGCAATCGCAGCCGCTCACAGTTTCTTGCGCAAGTACGGGGCAGGTAAAGCCGTGCTCGTGACCGACGGTGAGGAAAGGCGTGTCATTGACGAGCGTACGATGGTGATTCCAGCGACACAGCTGCTTTGGCCCTGAGCACATCGCCTCCGGCTGGAGGACTACTTGAGGGGAGGCAAAATCTGCTCGACTCAACCAGTCGGTCCAGTGGTCGACTGGACCGACCTTCTGTGTATGCCAATTGCTAGAATGATCGAGCCCTTCAGCACGCCAGTGTAAACGAGCTTCAATGAATCGCGCTCAGCCGAATCCTTGCGCAGGATGGCCCGAGCGGCGTTACCGAATCAAAACCTCCCCGTCGGGAAAATCGAAGCACACGACATGGCGGGAAAAAAAGTCATACCCAATAAAGCCGCTGAATCCGGTTGGTAACGACATAGGCCAGACTACGAACCGCTGCGGCCCAAAGTCGGTGCCGCCCAGGACGAACCGTTTTGACATGACCGGGCCAGGGGCTCGACCGGAAGTCGCTCGCTGAACAAAGCTCCGACTGAGAATCGTGGCCGGCGCGCCCGTATCCCACCACAACGTCACTTGACCCAGGTCAGTATCTGCTTTCGTCACGGGCTGGCCGTGCCAACTGGAAGAGAACGAAACCGCCGAGCCCGTGCAACCATGCGGCCCGCGCTCCACGCTGCTTTTC
>DATNEU010000043.1:0-2124 GCA_035552895.1 Steroidobacteraceae bacterium | reverse complement strand
GCGCGCCCCGCAGGGCCGGCGCCTCGACACTGCCGCCCAACCGCTCCGGCGAGGCGCCCGAGCTCGAGCCGCTCGAGCTGCCCTACAGCCTGCCCGATTGAACAGTCGGTAGGCCTCAGGCACAAGGATGTGCCCCGCCGCAGGCGCTGGGCCGGGCAGGAGCACGGATCCAGCGCCCTTACAAGTCCACCAGCTCCACCTCGTGCGGACGGATCGGGCGCTCGAGAAAGCGCCCGCCGATCCTCGCAAACCGCTCGGCGGCATCCGTGGCCAGCAGACGCAGGCCTCCCTCTCCGCTCCCGGCGGTGAGATTTTTCGCCTCGAGCGTCCGCCGCACGTAGCGCGCCGTCGTCTCCGCGGAGTCGACGATGGCGACTTCCGGGCCGGCGACGGCGCGGATGGTCTCAGCCAACATCGGGAAGTGCGTGCAGCCCAACACCAACGTGTCGGGGCGCGACGCGCGTGCGCGGGAATCGAACAGCGGCTCGAGGTAATGGCGCGCGATGCCCTGCGCGATGGGTCCGGTGCAGAGCCCCTCTTCCGCCAGCGCCACGAACAGCTGCGCCGGCACGGCGCTGACGCGGGCATCGCTGCGCCGCCTGACGATCGCATCCTGATAGGCGCCGCCGCGCACGGTGCCTTCGGTGGCGATGACGGCGATGTGACCGGAGCGCGAGGCCTGGCAGGCAGCCTCCGCGCCGGGCTCGATCACGCCGATCACCGGCACGTCACGGATACGCTCGCTGACGGCGGCCAAACCCACCGCGGAAGCCGTGTTGCAGGCGATGACCAGACATTTGACGCCGTATTCGGCGAGCCTCTCCGCCGCCTGCAGAGCGTAGCGCGCCACCGTTTCCGGGCTCTTGGTGCCGTATGGCAGGCGCGCAGTGTCGCCGAGGTATACGAAACGCTCCCGCGGCAACTGCGCCGCGAGGGCTTTCAGCACCGTGAGCCCCCCGACTCCCGAGTCGAAAACGCCGATGGGCGAGTCGGCGAGCATCGGTCACTCAGGCCGCATGTGCGGAAAGAGGATCACGTCGCGGATGGAGGGCGAGTCGGTAAAGAACATCACCAGCCGGTCGATGCCGACGCCGAGCCCGGCCGTCGGCGGCATGCCGTACTCGAGCGCGCGGACGTAATCGGCGTCATAAAACATCGCTTCCTCATCGCCCCGGTCCTTGCGCGCGACCTGTGCCCGAAAGCGCGCCGCCTGATCCTCCGGATCGTTGAGCTCGGAGAAGCCGTTGGCGAGCTCGCGGCCGGCGAGGAAGAACTCGAACCGGTCCGTCAGGAATGGGTCGGCGTCGTTGGCACGGGAGAGCGGCGAGACCTCCGCGGGATACGCGTGCACGAAGGTAGGATCGATGAGGGTGTGCTCGGCCGTCTTCTCGAAGATCTCGATCTGCAGCTTCCCGGGGCCGTCGTGCGGCTGCACGGGGACACGCAAGCGCTCGCAGAACTTGCGCAGGTAGGTTGCATCGCGCAGCGACATCGGATCGAAGTCGGGATTCTTCTCGAGGATCGCCTGCTCGATCGTGACCCGGCGGAACGGCCGGGCGAGGTCGTACTCCCGCCCCTGATAGGTCACCCGCTGCGAGCCATGGAGCGTATCTGCGAGGCCGCGGATCGCCTTCTCGATCCAGTCCATGAGGTCGCGGTAATCGGCGTAGGCGAGGTAGAGCTCCAGCATCGTGAATTCCGGGTTGTGCTGGGTCGAGAGTCCCTCGTTGCGGAAGTTGCGGTTGATCTCGTACACCCGCTCGAATCCCCCCGCCACCAGGCGCTTCAGGTAGAGCTCCGGGGCGATACGCAGATACATGTCGAGAGCGAGCGCGTTGTGATGCGTCATGAACGGGCGCGCAGTCGCGCCGCCCGGGATCGGTTGCATCATCGGCGTCTCGACTTCGAGGAAATCGAGCGCGTCCAGGAAATCACGCAGATACCGGACGATCCGCGCCCGTGCACGAAAGACGTTCCGGCTGCTTTCGTTGACGATCAGGTCGACGTAGCGCTGGCGGTAGCGCGTCTCCACGTCCGCGAGTCCGTGCCACTTGTCCGGCAGCGGGCGCAGGGACTTCACGAGGAGGCGCAGGCTCTGCACCCGGACGGAGAGCTCACCGGTCT
>DATNEU010000042.1:0-61871 GCA_035552895.1 Steroidobacteraceae bacterium | reverse complement strand
GCCGAATGCGGTGGGGCTCGCGGTGCGGCCGCTGCGGCCGCAGGAGAAGGCTGAGGTGCAGACCCAGGGGAATCTGGTGGTCGAGGGGGTGTCGGGGGCTGCGGAGTTGGCGGGAGTGGAGCCGGGGGACATCATTTTGGGCGTGGATGGAAGGCGGATTTCCACGGTCGAGGAGCTGGAGGCGGCGACCCGCAGGGCGCAGAAGAAGAGCATGGCCTTGCTGATTCAGAGGGAAGGACAGCAGCTGTTTTTGCCGATCCCTGTTCCGTAAAGAACATTCGGCCGCGGCGGCTCGGCTGCAAAAGGGATTTTCCGGGGGACGCCGTTGATCCGGGCTCGCGGGCTCACGCCCGGTCGCCTGATCCCTGGAGGCTCGGCTGCGGCATCCCTGCCTCCGCACGCCCCCGGAAAATCCCTTTTGCAGCCGGGCCGGCGCTCGTTCGTGTAAATTGCGGAGCTTTCAGAAGCTCATTCAGGCGCTTTTTTAAAGATGGAAGAGCACTACGATCCGGCGGCTGTCGAGAGGGCGGCGCAGGCCTATTGGGAGCAGAACCGCAGCTTCGAGGTGAAGGAGGAGAAGGGGCGGGAGAAGTATTACTGCCTGTCGATGCTGCCTTATCCGTCGGGGCGGCTGCACATGGGGCACGTGCGCAACTACACGATCGGGGACGTGTTGGCGCGCTTCATGCGGATGCAGGGCAGGAATGTGTTGCAGCCGATGGGTTGGGACGCATTCGGGTTGCCGGCCGAGAATGCGGCGATGAGCAATGGCGTGCCGCCTGCGCGCTGGACGCGGCAGAACATCGACCACATGCGCGCGCAGTTGAAGTCGTTGGGGTTCGGCATCGACTGGAGCCGGGAAGTCGCCACTTGCGACCCGGGCTACTACCGGTGGAATCAGTGGCTCTTCCTGCGGATGCTGGAGAAGGGGATCGCGTACCGCAGGACCGGAGTGGTGAACTGGGATCCCATCGATCAGACCGTGCTCGCCAACGAGCAGGTGATCGAGGGCCGCGGCTGGCGCACGGGCGCGCCGGTCGAGAAGCGCGAGATCCCGACCTACTATCTCAACATCACGCGCTACGCGGAGGAGCTGCTCGGGGACCTGCAGCGGCTGCCGGGCTGGCCGGAGCGGGTGCGCCTCATGCAGGCGAACTGGATCGGCCGCAGCGAGGGGTGTGAGATCGCCTTCCCCTACGCGCCGGACACGCGCGCCGCGATGGCGGCCGAGGGGGCGCTGAAAGTATTCACGACCCGCGCCGACACGTTGTTCGGTGTCACGTTCATGGCGATTGCGGCGGAGCATCCGGTCGCTCTTGCGGCTGCGGCTTCCAACCCGGCACTCGCCGCGTTCGTCGATGAGTGCCGCCGCGGCAGCGTCATGGAGGCGGATGTCGCGACGCAGGAGAAGAAGGGCATGCGCACGGGATTGCACGTGCTGCATCCCTTCACCGGCAAGCCCATCGAGGTCTGGGTCGCCAACTACGTGCTCATGGGCTACGGCGAGGGTGCCGTGATGGGTGTGCCGGGGCACGATGAGCGCGATTTCGAGTTCGCGCTGAAGAATTCGCTTCCCATCGTGATGGTCGTGCGCTCGAGGACCGGCGCTTACGAGCAGGTGCGCGCGCCCTGGATCGCGGATTACTCCGATTACGGGATCACGGTGAGCTCGGGAGAGTTCTCCGGCCTGGAGTTCCAGGCCGCGGTCGATGCGATCGCCGCCAGCCTGGAGAAGCGCGGCCTCGGCCGCAAGCGGGTGCAGTATCGGCTGCGCGACTGGGGGATCTCGCGGCAGCGGTACTGGGGCTGTCCCATTCCGCTCATCCATTGCGAGCGCTGCGGCGAAGTGCCGGTTCCGGATGAGCAGCTTCCGGTGGTCTTGCCGGAGGATCTGGTGCCGGACGGCAGCGGCAACCCGCTCGCCAGGTCGCCGGCCTTCTACCAGTGCACGTGCCCGCGCTGCGGGCGGCCCGCGCGGCGGGAAACCGACACGATGGACACGTTCGTCGATTCCTCCTGGTACTACATGCGCTACGCATGCCCTGACCAGGACCGCGCGATGGTGGACGAGCGAGCCGCCTACTGGCTGCCCGTCGATCAGTACGTCGGCGGCATCGAGCACGCGATCCTGCACCTGCTCTACTCGCGCTTCTGGACGAAGGTGATGCGGGATCTCGGCCTGCTGCGACTCAACGAGCCATTCACGAATCTTCTGACCCAGGGCATGGTGCTCAACCATGTCTACTCCCACATCGGGCCGGACGGTCGCCGCCGCTATTTCAATCCGGCTGACGTGCGCTCGCGGCGCGATGAGGCGGGGGCGGAGGTGTTCGAGACGACGCTGCCGGGCGGTGAGACGCTGCGCATCGACTACCAGGGACTCGGCAAGATGTCGAAGTCGGAGAACAACGGCGTCGATCCGGAGGGGCTGGTCAAGCGCTTCGGCGCGGACACGGCCCGGCTCTTCACGATGTTCGCCTCGCCGCCGGAACAGACGCTGGAGTGGTCCGACGAAGGGGTGCAGGGGGCCTCGCGGTTCATCCGCCGGCTCTGGAATGCCGTCCATGAGCACGTGAATCGCGGGCTGCCGTCGCGCCTCGATGCCCGCGCGCTCACCGACGCGCAGCGTGAGTTGCGCCGCGCCGCGCACCAGGCGCTCGCGAAGGCGACGGACGACATCGGCCGGCGCCGAAATTTCAACACGGCGATCGCCGCCAGCATGGAGCTCCTCAACACCGTCGGCCGTTTCGACGACCGGTCGGAGCAGGGCCGCGCGGCGCGCCACGAGGCGCTGGAGATCATCACCCTGATGCTCTCGCCGATCGTGCCGCACGTTGCGCACGAGCTGTGGCGGGCGCTCGGGCATGCGGGAGCGGTGGTCGATGAGTCGTGGCCCGTCGTCGATGAGTCGGCACTGACGCAGGAGTCGGTGGAGTTCGTGGTGCAGGTCAACGGCAAGCTGCGCGGCCGCGTCCGCGTGCCCGCCGGGGCGGACGAGGCGGCGATCCGCGAGGCGGCCCTGGCCGACGAGCATGTCATGAAGTTCGTCGGCGGCCGTGCGGCCGTGAAGCGGGTGATCGTGGTTCCGGGGCGGCAGATCGCCAACGTGGTGGTGAGCGCGCCGGCGGGCGGCCAGCAGGATGGGTAGCGTCCGCCTCGCGATCCCCATCGCGGCACTGCTCCTTGCCGGCTGCGGCTTTCATCTCGAGGGACGGGTGCCGCTGCCCGAGGCGATCCAACGGCCTTACATCCAGGCACCGGATCAGCAGAGCGACTTCGTACAGAGCCTGCGGCGCCAGATGCTGATCTCGGGTGCGCACCCCGTCGACTCGCCGGAGCAGGCCACCGCCGTCGTCGACATCCTGAGCGATGCCGTGACGCCTCGGGTACTCTCGGTGTCGGGGCAGAACCGTCCCACCGAGTACCAGGTGACCTACACCATCCGCTTCTCGGTGATCGCCGGGGGCCGGGTACTCCTCGCGCCGCAGCAGGTCTCGGCCATGCGGTCCTACAGCTTCGATGAGAGTCTGTTGCTCGCCAAGGAGCACGAGGAGGCGATCCTGCAGCAGGCGATGGGGCAGGATCTCGCCGGCATCGTCATGCGGCGCCTCTCGAGGGTGTCCGGCGGCTGACATGTTGCTCATCGGCGCCGTGGATCGCGTGGGGCTGGCCACGCTGCTCGATCGCTACGGCCTGTCCCTGGCGCTGGTGGCTCCCGAGGAGGTGATCCCGGGGTCCTATTGGGGCGACAGTGAGGCGGGCCTGAAGGGCGACCGCCTCTATGCCAGGCTCGATACCCCCGTGCATTCCGTACTGCACGAGGCCAGCCATTACATCTGCATGACTCCGGAGCGGCGCGCGGGATTGGACCGGGACGCGGGCGGGGATGACCTCGAGGAGTCGGCGGTGTGTTACCTGCAGGTGCTGTTGGCGGGTGAGCTGTCCGCAGTAGGCCGGGACCGGGTGTTCACGGACATGGACGCCTGGGGATACAGCTTTCGGCTGGGAAGTACGCGCGCCTGGTTCGAAGGCGATGCGGAGGATGCCCGCCAATGGCTGCGGCAACACGGCGTGACCGACCGCGACGACCGGCTGACGGGGGTCTGCCGGAACTGACCTTGGCGGTATGGCATCCGCTTTGCTGCTCGGCGAGCTATGGCTATTGCCGAGCGTCAGGCGAGGGTGGCATGCCCGGACTGCGGGCTGGTGCAGCGGCTGCCGACCGTGGCGCGGCGGCACATCGCCGAGTGCCGGAGGTGCTCGCGGCTGCTCGCGGGGCCGGCGACCGGGCGCGTAGACGCCCCGCTTACGCTCGCCCTGTCGGCCCTCCTGCTTCTGATCCCGGCGACGGTCGAGCCTCTGCTCACCGTGGCTTCCCATGGGGCCGCCCGGACCTGCTGGCTCTGGAGCGGCATCGCCGGCCTGTGGCGCGAAGGCTTCGAGCCGCTCGCGACCATCGTCGCGGCCTTCAGCCTCACCTTTCCCTATCTCTATCTGGCGGCGCTGATCGGCGTGCTCGCGTCACTGCGGCGGCGGCCGGGCGCGTATACAGGGTCGACCTTCCGATGGGTGCTGCGGCTGCGCCCCTGGATGATGCTCGAGATCTTTCTCGTCGGCTGCTTCGTCGCTTACAGCCGGCTGCACCTGGTGGTCGGCGTGCATGTGCTCTCGGGGGGCTGGTGCCTGATGGGCGCGACGACGGCGCTGCTGCTTTCGTTGACGCAACTCGATGAGCGGACGGTTTGGGAGGCGTTGCCGCTGGGCTCGCATCGTCCGGACGCCGGCGGTCACACGATTGCCTGCACGGTATGTGAGCTGCTGGTGCCCGGAGCGCGGGGCGGGAGCGCCTGCCCGCGCTGCAGGGCGGTGCTCCACGACCGCAAGCCCCACGCGTTCCGAGTCACGGCCGCGCTGGTGGCGGCGGGTTTCATGCTGTACGTCCCCGCCAACGTGCTGCCGGTATTGACACTGGTCAGCTTCGGCAACCGGCAGTCCAACACCATCATCACCGGCGTGCTCGAGCTGGCGCAAAACCGGCTCTGGCCGCTGGCGCTCATCGTGTTCCTGGCGAGCATCGTGGTGCCGCTGCTGAAGCTCTGCGGCCTGACGTGGATGCTGCTGGCGACCCTCCAGGGCTCGCCGCGGGCGCTGATCGGGCGCACGCGTTTCTATCGGCTCATCGATACCGTCGGCTCCTGGTCCAACATCGATGTGTTCGTGGCCTCGGTCCTGGTGGGCCTGCTGCAGTTCGGCACCATCGCTCAGGCCCGCGCGGGCAGCGGCCTCACGGCTTTTGCGGCAGTGGTCATCCTCACCATGATCGCTACGCGGACGTTCGACACGCGTCTCATGTGGGACGCGTCGCGCGGAGGACGATGAGCGATGCCTGATGAGCCTGACGACGAGTCCAACGGTCCCGAAAGACCTGTAGACGCCCACGTGCGGCCGCACCGCTGGGTCGCATGGGTCTGGGTCGTCCCGATCGCCGCGGCGGGCGTGGTGGCCTGGCTCACGTGGCAGACGCTGGCAGAGCGGGGCCCGCAGATCACGATCACGTTCAGCGCGGCGCAAGGCTTGCAGTCCGGCCAGGCGACCATCCAACACCTGAACGCGGTGCTCGGGACCGTGAGCTCGCTGCGCCTGAGCGATGACATGCGCCGGGTGGTCGTTCACGCCCGCATGATGCGCAAGGCGACTCCGTACCTCACCGACTCCACCCTGTTCTACCTCGTTACGCCGCATCTTGGAGTGCAGGGGATCTCGGGCCTCTCGACTCTCGTCTCCGGCACCTACATCGAGATGTATCCCGGCAAGCCCGGCAAGCCGCGGCGGCACTTCGTCGGGCTCGACAGTCCGCCGATCATCGCGCCCGGCACGGCGGGCCGCTCGTTCATCCTGCATACGCCCGATCTCGGCTCCCTCACGCGCGGCTCCCCCGTGACCTATCGCGGCGTCGAGGTCGGCGTAGTCACCGCGTTTGCGCTCAACGGCAATGGACATGATGTGGAGGTGACCGCTTTCATCCGATCGCCGCACGACCGGCTGGTGCATCCCGGCACGCGGTTCTGGAATGCCGGCGGCGTGGCGATGACCCTGGGAGCCCGAGGCCTGCAGCTGCGGGCGAACTCGTGGCAGCAGCTCCTCGCCGGCGGCGTCGCTTTCGGTACCTCGCCGGCGGCGCTGGCGGCCGCGCCGAGCGCGGCGGGCAGCGTATTCCAGCTCTATGACAACCAACAGGCCGCGATGGGCGCCCCAGCCGCGCCGCCGATGCTGGCCGATACTTTGAAGAACCTGAACCAGGTGCTGCGAAATCTCAATCAGGCCACCTCGGGACCGCAACTTCGCAGCGCCGTGCTGTCGCTCAACCGCCTCCTCACTCACCTCGATCGCCTGACCGTCGAGACACAGCCGAATCTCAACGAGCTCCTGAAGTCACTGCGCGCCACTTCCGAAGCCGCGCAACGCACGATCGCTCTCATCCAGCAGAGGGCGGGCGGCAGCGCACCTTCCAACACCGACCTGCCGCAGCTGATGAGCGAGCTCAATCAGGCCGCGCGCTCGGTGCGGGAGCTGGCCGATTACCTCGACCGCCACCCGGACGCACTGCTGCGGGGGCGCAGGGCGGAGCCGGCTCGATAGCGCCCAGGAGCGCCGCTGCGCGCATGGCTTGACATCAGCAGATATAGTGATATAGTTAGCTATATCACCAGATCGCAATGCCGAGATGAGAGATGACGGTCCCGTGGAGTGCAGCAGTCATGAAGCAGCGTTACAGAGTAGCTTCACCGCGTCAGCTCGCCAGGATTGCCGGCGTCCTTTATCTGGTCATCTTCATCGTATGCCCGCATGGCGCGTCGACGGCCACGCCGCTCAACATCGCGGTGACGATGGTGTGCGACACGGGCCTGGCTTTCATTTTCTATGTGCTGTTCAGGCCCGTGAACCGCGACGTGGCGATGCTCGCGCTCATTTTCCGGCTCATTTTCGTCGCGATCGTGACCCTCGATTCGCTGGACTACTTCGGCGTGCTCGACCTGTTTCGGGGCACGCACGCCGCGCAGCTCTTCGACACGGTCGACCGTCTTTCCCTCGTGCCATTCGGCGTTCATTGTCTGCTCATCGGCTACCTCATCTACAGATCGAAATTCCTGCCGCGGTTCCTCGGGCTGTTGATGGCCGTAGCCGGGCTCACCTACGTCAATTTCGCTCATCCCTGGCTCGTGCACGACACCTTTCCCTATATCCTGATCCCGGGCGTCCTCGGCGAGGGGCTGCTCACCCTGTGGCTCCTCGTCCCGGGTCTGAACAGCGAACGCTGGGCGCGGCAGGCCGGGAGGCTCGGCTACGCATGAGCGAGGAGTGGAATGACAGCCAGCCGATCTACCGCCAGCTGCGGGATCGAGTCGTGGCCATGATTCTCGACGGTGAGGTCCGTGAAGGCGATCCGCTGCCATCGGTCCGTACGGTGGCGGCCGATTACCGCGTCAATCCGCTCACCGTTTTGAAAGCCTATCAGCAGTTGGCCGACGAGCAGATCGTCGAGAAGCGGCGGGGTATCGGCATGTTCATCAGGGCAGGCGTACGCGAGCAGTTGCTGCGCGACCGGCGGAAAAGATTCCTGAGCGAGGACTGGCCGGGGATATTGGCCACCATCCGGCGGCTCGGTCTGACACCGGAGGAGCTTCTCGACGGCGCCGGCGGCGGCGACAGGTCGCAGGAGAAGCCGCCTGCGAAGGGGAGGCGTTGAGTCATGGCGGTCATCGAAGCGCGCGCACTGCGCAAGGCATACGGGAAAACCGTCGCACTGGACGGGATCGACCTGAAGATCGAGCCCGGACGCATTCTCGGATTGATCGGGCCGAACGGCGCGGGCAAGAGCACCGCCCTGAGCTCGATCCTCGGTCTCATTCCGTACGAAGGGAAGCTCGAGGTGCTCGGACTCGATCCCTGGCGCTCACGGGATCAGCTCATGCGCGAGGTCTCGTTCATCGCCGACGTCGCGGTGTTGCCTCGCTGGTTGCGGGTCTCGCAGGCGCTCGATTACGTGGCGGGCGTGCATCCCCGGTTCGATCGCGCCAAAGCCGAGCGCCTGCTGGCCAGGACCGCCATCCGGCGCGGCAGCCGGATCAGGGAGCTGTCGAAGGGCATGGTGACTCAGCTGCACCTCGCTCTCATCATGGCGATCGATGCGCGATTGCTGGTGCTGGACGAGCCGACGCTCGGGCTCGATATCCTGTACCGCAAGCAGTTCTACGATGCGCTCCTGACCGATTACTTCGATCGCGACCGCACCATCCTCGTCACCACTCATCAGGTCGAAGAGATCCAGAACGTGCTCACGGACTTCATGTTCATCCATCACGGCCGGATCGCGCTCTCCTGCAGCATGGAGGAGTTCGAGACGCGCTATGCGGAAGTGACCGTGCCTGCGGAGCACCTGGCGGCCGCGCGTCAGCTCAGGCCGATCCACGAGCGTCAGGTTTTCGGCCGCAGCACGCTGCTCTTTGACGGAGCGGAACGTGGGCAGTTGGAGCAGTTCGGCAACGTGCGCACACCGGGTATCGCCGATGTCTTCGTGGCCGTGCTCGGCAATGCAACAGACGACGGGCAGGCGGGGAGTAGCCGATCATGAGCGGCACAGAGTCGACCGCAATGCCCGATTCTCCCGGGCCGATCCCCGGAGCGCACGCGGAGGGCTCCCCGGCTTCCCGACCGGCAGCGTTGCCATGGGGCCGGCTCGTGTACTGGTCGGTGCTGCGCGAGCTGTGGGAGCACCGCTGGTGCTACATCGTGCCGCTCATCGTCGCCGCGGTGTACCTGGTCGGATTCGCGATCGGCGCCGCGCGCTTTCCACTGCCGTTGCTGCAGGACTTTCTGCGCACCGGCGCGATGCCGCACGTCAAGGTCGTGGGCGCGCGTCTGCTCGAGGCTCCCTTTGATGGTGCCTCGCTCACGCTGATGTTCACCTATCTGGTCGTCGCCGTCATCTACTGTCTCTCGGCGCTGCACTCGGAGCGGTCGGATCGCAGCATTCTCTTCTGGAAATCGCTGCCGGTCTCCGACACGACGACCGTGGTCGCGAAGGCGCTTTTTCCCGTCGTCCTTCTGCCCCTGATCACGTTCGTGATCACGGTGCTCACCCATGGAGTCATGTTGATGCTCGGCAGCGCGGTGCTGCTCGCCAGAGGGGTGCACGTGGGCGCGCTCTGGGCGCAGATCCCGTTGCCGCCCATGTGGGTGGCGCTCCTCTACCACCTGGTGACCGTGCACGCGCTCTATTGGGCGCCGATCTACGGCTGGCTGCTGCTCGTCTCCGCCTGGGCCCGGCGCGCGGCCTTTCTCTGGGCCGTCTTGCCGGTGGCCGCCGTCCTCATCCTCGAGAAGCTGATCTTCAACACATCGGTATTCGCCCGCCTGCTGCTGTCGCAGCTCAACGGCGGTGAGGCGGCCGTGCCTTACCGGCCCGGGGGAGCGATGACCATGCAGGTGCCGACGCTTGCCAACCTGGGCGCGTTCCTGGTCAGTCCCGGCCTGTGGATCGGGTTGGCGGTGTTCGCGGCATTCCTCGCCGGGGCCGTGTGGCTGCGCCGGCGGCAGGGCCCGATCTGACCCGAAGATGGAGAGACTCGCGATGCCTCACAGCATCGACCAGACCCAGCGCAATGCGGCCAGAGCCGTGGGACTCGCTTACCTCGTCACGAGCGCCCTGGCATATTTCGCCGAGTTCCACGTGCGGGCCACGCTGTTCGATTACCACAGCGCGGCGATCACGACTGCGAACATCACCTCTTCCGAGGGCCTGTTCCGCCTGGGTCTCGCCGCAGACCTGCTCACGTTCGCGCTCGACGTAGTCATCATCGTAGGCTCGTACCTGATTCTCAGGCCCGTGAGTCGGGCTCTGGCGATCTTTGGACTCGCATGGCGACTGGTCGAGACGGCCGCCGTCGCGGTCATGGCCATCGACACTTTCAACATGCTCGCCCTGGTGAGCGGTTCGGATTACCTGCGGGCCTTTCCGGTGGATCAGCTGCGCGCAATGGTCCGCTTGGCGATCGACACCCACAACGCGGGGTACAACGTCGGGTTTCTTTTCTTCGGCTTGGGATCCGGAGCATTTTGCCTAGCCTGGTATCGGTCACGCTATGTTCCACGAGCGCTGGCGGCCTGGGGCGTGCTCGGCTCCGGCTTGGCGGCGGCGAGCACTTTCGTCTACACGCTGTCTCCTGCCCTGGCGGGAATCGTGGAGCCAACGTGTTTCATCCCGATCGGGACGTTCGAATTGATCCTCGGATTCTGGCTGGTGGTCAAGGGATTGCCGCGTGCGTCCGGCGCAATCGAGATAGTCGCCGCTTAGGGGACGACGAGCGGATATCGTATGACAGAGCTTCCCGGAGGACACCATGTTGCGGGAGCGAGCGCTGAAATCCGTGATGATCGTGGCCGGCTTGCTGTGTTTGGCCGGCATCTATCCGCTGGCGGCATCTCTGTGGTACTGGCACGGGACCGACGATATCGTGCCGATGTTCCTCAGCCTTTACGTCACGCTCGGTGTGTTCCTGCTCGTCGCGGCGCGCAACCCATCACAGCATCGCAGCCTGATCCTGTTCGCCGCGTGGTCGAGCTTCGCTCATACCGCGGTCATGCTGGTCCAGGCCTACGATGGCGTTGCCGACCGCCCGCTGCTATTCGGCATGTCCGCCATTCTGGTCCTGATCGGTGTGCCGCTGCTCGCGCTGGCTCCGGCCGCGATCCTCATCGGGTCTGGCCGGCCGCAAACCGATCGGTGGCCATGACGAGCTCGTGGGTGTTGCCGCGCTCGAAGGCGGAATGGCCGGCATCCGGCACGATGCGCAGGTCCGCTTCGGGCCACGCACGGTGCAGGTCCCAGGCGCTCTTCATGGGGCAGACGACATCATACCGGCCCTGCACGATGACGGCCGGGATGTGGCGGATGCGGTGTACGTCTTCGAGCAGCTGCGTATCGCTGCGCAAGAAGCCGCGGTTGACGAAATAGTGACACTCGATGCGCGCGAACGCCTCCGCGACGCGGTCCTGTTGCAGCTTGGCGATGTAATCGGGCGCGGTGCGCAGATGGCTCGTGGCGCCCTCCCAGGTGGACCAGGACTGGGCCGCGCGCCTGCGGACCTCGGCGTCCTCGCTCGTCAATCGGGTGTAGTAGGCCCGCATCATGTCGCCGCGCTCCGCCGCGGGAATCGGCGCGACGTAGGACTCCCACAGGTCGGGATACAGAGCGCCGGCGCCGCCGGAATTCTGGTAGAACCACTCGAGCTCCCAGCGCCGCAACATGAAGATGCCGCGCAGCACCAGCTCGGTCACGCGCTGCGGATGCGTCTCGGCATACGCCAGCGCCAATGTGGATCCCCACGACCCGCCGAAGACCAGCCAGCGCTCGATTTCGAGATGCGCGCGTAACCGCTCGATGTCATCGACGAGATGCCACGTAGTGTTGTCCACGAGACTGGCGTGGGGGCGGCTCTTGCCGCAGCCGCGCTGATCGAACAGCACGATCCGGTAGCGGGCCGGATCGAAGAAGCGCCGCATCTTGGGGTCCAGGCCGCCGCCCGGACCCCCGTGCAGGAAGACAGTGGGCTTGCCGTTGGGGTTGCCGCACTCCTCGAAGTAGATCTCGTGCAGCTCCGACACGCGCAGGAAGCCGGTGCGATACGGCTTGATGGCGGGATACAAACCAAGCCTCGCGCGCGGCGCCACGGTTTGAGGGTTCTCCATGGAGGCGAGGCTATCAGAGCGGCGCGCCGAATTCAGGCTCCTTGCCCCATGACGGTGCGTCCCGCTGACACTCGCGCGCGATGGGGCGCAGCCATTCTATAATGCCGGCCAGGACCTGCTGAAAACGCCCCGCTTGAAGCTCACCAGCGACTCCCTCATCCCGCACCTGGAGCAGCGCCTGCTGCCGGCCTACCTGATTTCGGGTGATGAGCCGCTGCTCACCGGCGAGGCGGCCGATGCGGTTCGCGCCCGGGCGCGCGCCGCGGGCTTCACCGAGCGCGAAGTACACTTCCTCGAGCGCGGCTCCGACTGGGACGACGTGCGCGCCTCGGCCAACAACCTGTCGCTGTTTGGATCACGCCGACTGCTGGAGCTGCGTCTGCCGACGGCGCGCCCCGGCGCGGCCGGCGGCAACGCCCTGCTGGCGATGCTGGAGCGGGACGATCCGGACACGCTGCTCCTCATCATCATGCCGCGCCTCGATCGCGAGGCGCAGGGGACACAGTGGTTTCGGGCGTTGGAATCTCGCGGCGGCTGGGTGCCGGTCTGGCCCGTGGAGGCTGACAAGCTCGTCGGTTGGCTGCGCGGACGGTGCCGGCGGCTGCGGCTGGAGATCGACGAGGGCGCGCTGGCCCTGCTCGCCGAGCGCACGGAGGGCAATCTGCTCGCCGCCCATCAGGAGTTGGAAAAGCTGCGCCTGCTGGCGCCGCCAGGGGCCATCGGCGCCGACACGGTGCTCGCGAGCGTAGCCGACAGCGCCCGCTTCGATGTCTTCCGGCTTTCGGAAGCCGTCCTCGAGGGCGAGGCGGGTCGCGCCCTGCGAGTGCTCGCCGGACTGCGCTCGGAGGGCACGGAGCAGACGCTGGTGCTCTGGGCACTGACCAAAGCGCTGCGCGATCTATGGGGCGCGGTCTCGGCCTCCGGCGGGCGCGGGCCGCGTCCGGGCTGGCAGCGCCAGACGGCCGCGCTGGACAAGGCCGTGCGCCGTGCGCCGCGCCTCTCGTTCCGCTCGCTCACGTTGCGCGCCGCGCGCGCGGACCGGATGATCAAGGGGCGGCTGCAGGGCGATGCCTGGGACGAGATGGCGCTGCTCGCGGCCGACATTTGCGGCCGTCCGACGGTCCCGGCGCCGCAGTCCATGTTCAAATAGGCGCGCACAACGCGGGCAGCATCGATGCAACCCATTGGTCTCTTCGGCGGCACTTTCGATCCCATTCATTACGGGCACCTGCGCACCGCTTTCGAGCTGTGGCAGGAGCTGCGGCTCGCGGAAGTCCGCTTCCTGCCCACCGGCAGCCCGCCGCATCGCGACCAGCCGCTGGCAAACGCGGAGCTGCGCCTGCGCATGGTGCAGGCCGCCGTCGCTAATCAGAAGGCGTTCGTGGTCGACGATCGCGAGATCCGCCGTACGGGCGTCTCCTACTCGGTCGACACCCTGACGGAGCTGCGAGCGGAGTATCCGGACCGGTCCCTCTGCCTGCTTCTGGGCATGGACGCGTTCCTCGGTCTGCCCAACTGGCACCGCTGGCGCGACCTCCTCGGGCTCGCGCACATCGTGGTGGCCCACCGGCCGGGTTGGAAGGCGCCGACCATGGGGCCGCTCGGGGAGGTCATGGTGGACCACGGCACCGGCTCCGTCCGGGAGCTGCACGAGAAGACCGCGGGCCGGATTTACGTGCACGCCGTGACGCAGCTCGAGATCTCCTCGACGGACCTGCGACAGCTCATCGTCTCGGGCCGGGACCCGAGGTACCTCGTGCCGGATGAAGTGCGACACATCCTGCGCGAGAGTCGGTGCTATGCTCGCGAGTGATTGCAGACACAGGAGAGATCCCTTCCTCACATGACCACCCGTACAACCCGGCGCCGCGGCGCTTCCGCGCAGGCTTCCAAGTCCGCACGACCCGCATCCCAGCCCCGCAGTCCGGCATCCCCGCCCTGCAGCGCGCCAACCCTGCTCCAGGCCATCACCTCCGCCCTCGAAGACATGAAAGCCTTGAACGTCAAGGTGCTCGACGTGCGCGGACTGACCGACATCGCCGACACCCTGATCGTCGCCTCCGGCACCTCCGACCGCCACGTGCGCTCCATTGCGGAGCACGTGATCGAGCAGGCCAAGCGCAATGGATTCCGGCCGCTCGGTACCGAGGGCGAGCACGAAGGGGAGTGGGCGCTGGTCGACCTGCAGGATGTGGTCGTGCACGTGATGCTGCCCCGCGTGCGCGAGTTCTACGGCTTGGAGCGGCTATGGGATCCGGGCACCGCCCTGCACGAAAGCACGAGTAGCCTCGCGCACGCGGCGCGACACTCGTAGGATCGGTGCGGACGCGGGTCATAGCCGTGGGCACGCGCCCACCCGGGTGGGTTCGCGAAGCCTGCGCCGACTACACCCGCCGCCTCGGCGCGCGCCTGAAGCTCACGCTGGTCGAGATCGAGCCCGGCCCGCGCAGCGCCGGGCAGAGTCCGCAGAAGGCGATCGATACGGAAGCGCGCAAGCTCCTGGCGGCGCTGCACGCCGAGGAATGGGTGGTGGCGCTCGATGAGCGCGGCACGCAGATGAGCACGCGCGAGCTGGCGGACTGGCTCGACGGCCGGATGCGCGAGGGGCGCGATCTCGCGTTCCTGATCGGCGGTCCCGACGGCCTCGGAGCGGAAGTGCGGGCGCGAAGCAACGTCTCCCTATCGTTGTCGCGGCTCACGCTGCCGCACGCGCTGGTGCGTGTCGTGTTGGCGGAGCAGCTCTATCGCGCGATGAGCATACTGAGCCATCACCCGTATCATCGGGACTGAGTCATGACTCGTCCCGCCGCCCCAGACCCGCTCATCTGCCTGGCGTCCATGTCGCCGCGGCGGCGGGAGCTGTTGGCGCAGATCGGGGTGCCGCACACCGTGGTCGCGGCGCACGTCGACGAGAGTCTGCTGCCGGATGAATCGCCGGCGGACTATGTTGCGCGCCTCGCGCAGCTGAAAGCCCTGACCATACGCCAGCAGGGAGAGCCTCTGCCGGTGCTGGCTGCCGACACGACCGTCGTCCTCGAGGGAGCGGTCTTCGGCAAGCCGGCCGGCCGTGCCGATGGGCTCGCCATGCTGGCGGCCCTTGCCGGCAGGACGCATGAGGTCCTGACGGCCGTGGCGCTCGCGACCGGTCGGGGCCTGGCGCTGCGCGTCAACCGCAGCTCGGTCCGCTTTCGCGACATCGGGCGGGCGGAGCTGGAGGCCTACTGGGAGACCGGGGAGCCACGCGACAAGGCCGGCGGCTACGCCATCCAGGGATATGGCGCGATCTTCGTCGCGGCGCTGAGCGGCAGCTATTCCGGCGTGATGGGACTGCCGCTGTTCGAGACGGCGGAGCTTTTGCGCGACGCCGGCATCCGCTGCTGGATCGGGGCGACGCCATGAGCGTGGAGATCCTCATCAACGTGGCGACCGCCGAGACGCGCGCCGCGCTGGTGGAAGAAGGCGTGGTGCAGGAGCTCCACGTCGAGCGTCGCAGCCGACGGGGCCTGGTCGGCAATCTGTACCAGGGCCGCGTGACCCGCGTGTTGCCGGGGATGCAGGCGGCCTTCATCGATATCGGTCTCGAGCGTACCGCATTCCTGCACGTCGCCGACGTGGCGAGCCCGCCGCCCGAGGAGACGGTAGTCGGGTTGGCGCCACTCGGCGCGCCGCCGGTCGAGGACGTGCGCCGGCTCCTCAGCCCCGGCGACGATATTCTGGTGCAGGTCATCAAGGATCCCATCGGCACCAAGGGAGCGCGGCTCACGACCTACATCACACTGCCCGCGCGCTTTCTCGTATACCTGCCCCGGGGTGATGGCATCGGCGTATCGGCGCGGATCGAGGATGAGGCGGAGCGCCAGCGGCTGAAGGAAGCGGTCGCGCAACTGTGCGGTTCCGAGGCGGAGGGTGGTTACATCCTGCGCACGGCCGCGCAGGGCGTACCGGTCGAGAGTCTGCGGGAAGACCTGGAGTACCTGCGCAAGCTCTGGCGTCACGTGCGTGGCCGCGCGATCCAGGCCTCGGCCGGCTCGCTGGTGCACGAGGACCTGCCGTTGCCGCTGCGCATCCTGCGGGATGAGCTGTCGCGCGGCGTGGTCCGTGTGTTGGTCGACTCCGCGGCGGAGCATGCCCGCATGGCCGCGTTCGCCGCGGAGTTCATGCCGGCGACGGCGGTGCGCATCGAGCCGCACGGCGGGCCCCGGCCGATCTTCGATCTGCACGGCATCGAAGAGGAGATCGCGAAGGCGCTGGAGCGCCAGGTGCCGCTCAAGTCCGGCGGTCACCTGGTCGTCGACCAGCGCGAGGCGATGACCACGATCGATGTCAACACCGGAGGTTACGTCGGGCACCGCAATCTGGAGGAAACGACCTTCCGCACCAACCTCGAGGCGGCGGCCGCCATCGGCCGGCAGCTGCGGCTGCGCAACCTCGGCGGGATCATCATCATCGATTTCATCGACATGCACGAGGAGTCGCATCGCCGCCAGGTGCTGGCGGCGCTCGAGCATTCGCTCGCCGGCGATCGCGCGCAGGCGCGCATCGTCAGCCTCTCGCCGCTCGGGCTGGTGGAGATGACGCGCAAGCGCACGCGCGAGAGCCTCGAGCATCTGCTCTGCGAGCCTTGCCGCTCGTGCGAAGGACGCGGTTTCGTGAAGACGCCGGAGACCGTCTGCAACGAGATCTTCCGCGAGATCCTGCGGCAGGGCTCGCACGCCCCCGGCCGGGAGCTGCTGATCCTCGCGCACGCGGAGGTGGTCGAGCGCCTCCTCGAGTCCGAAGCGACCACTCTCGCCGAGCTGAGGGCCGAGGCCGGCGCTCCGATCCGGCTCCAGGTCGAGGGGCTCTACGGGGTCGACCAGTTCGACCTCGTGCGGACCTGAGGTCCCGGGCACCGCGACGGGCCCCGCCGCCCGCAGGTGGCGCATGAACAATATTGCGGGCGAGCCCCTGCGACCCCATAGTAGCCTGCATGCCCCTCGTCGCTGCGATACAGATGACGTCCGGCCCGGACGTGTCGGCCAATCTGCAGGATGCGCGTGCGCTTCTACAGGAGGCGGCCGGCCGCGGGGCGCAGCTGGCGGCCCTGCCGGAGAACTTCGCCTTCATGGGCCTCTCCGACGGCGACAAGCGCCGCGTAGCCGAAGATGACGGCTGCGGTCCCGTGCAGGACTTCCTGGCGCAGACCTCGGGACGGCTGCAAATGTGGATCGTGGGCGGCACCGTGCCCCTGCGCGGCGCGACCGACGGCCGCGTGGCCGCCGCATCGCTCGTCTATGACGCCGGCGGCGAGCGGCGCGCCCGCTACGACAAGATCCACCTGTTCGACATCCAGGTACCCGAGCGCGCGGAGAGCTACCGCGAGTCAGCCCATGTGGCACCGGGCTCGACGCCGGTGGTCGTCGACACGCCGGTGGGGCGACTCGGCCTATCCGTCTGCTACGACGTTCGGTTTCCCGAGCTCTTTCGCAAGCTGAGCGCATTCGGCGCGGAGCTCCTCGCGGTGCCGTCCGCCTTTACGGAGCCGACGGGAAGGGCCCATTGGGAGCCCTTGCTGCGGGCGCGGGCGATCGAGAATCTCTGCTGCGTGCTCGCACCCGCGCAATCGGGATTCCATCCGAATGGGCGCGAGACCTACGGCGACAGCATGATCATCGATCATTGGGGCCGGGTGCTCGAGCGCCTGCCGCGCGGCCGTGGCTGCATCACTGCCGAGATCGACCTGCAGCGGCAGAGGCGCGACCGCGGCAGCTTCCCGTCGCTGACACACCGAGTATTCAACTGACCTGCCATCATGGACACCCGCGAGAGCTCAATCGTGACCCAACCGACCCCTTCCGCTTCCGACCCCCTGTCGCTCGCCCGCGATCTCATCCTGAGGCCGAGCGGCCTCGATGACGGCCGGCTCGATCGCGTCTTCGGCGAAGTGCTCACCCACTCCGTCGACTTCGCCGACCTTTATTTCCAGCTCGCGCGTCAGGAGTCGTGGTCGCTCGAGGACGGCATCGTGAAGGACGGCAGCGCGAGCATCGAGCAGGGTGTCGGTGTGCGGGCGCTGGCCGGCGAGAAGACCGGCTTCGCCTACTCCGACGAGATCGTCCTGCCCGCGCTGGAGGAAGCCTCCCGCGCCGCGCGCGCCATCGCCGTCCAGGGAGGCGACCGGCGCGTCAGCGCCTGGCGGCCGCAGGCGGGTCATCGGCTGTACCTGCCGGCGGATCCCGTCGCCACGCTGGCGGATCAGGACAAAGTCGCGTGGCTCGAGCGTGTCGATCGGGAGACCCGCAAGATCGATCCACGCATCGTTCATGTCACCGCCAGTGTGACCGCAGTGCACGAAGTCGTCCTGATCGCCACGAGCGATGGCGAGCTGGCCGCGGATGTCCGGCCGCTGGTGCGCTTCAACGTTTCGGTGCTGGTCGAGCAGAACGGACGGCGCGAGCAGGGCTATTGCGGCGCCGGTGGGCGCTACTCACTGGCGGAGCTTGTGGCCGGCGAGCGGCCGCTCGCGCTCGGCCGGGAGGCGGCGCGGCAGGCGTTGGTCAATCTCGAGGCGGTACCGGCCCCGGCCGGACCCATGACGGTCGTGCTCGGGGCGGGCTGGCCGGGCATCCTGCTGCACGAGGCGATCGGCCACGGCCTCGAGGGTGATTTCAACCGCAAGGGCACCTCCGCATTCGCCAACCGCATCGGCGAGCGCGTCGCGGCGCCGGAGTGCACGGTGGTCGACGATGGAACCCTCTCGCAACGCCGTGGCTCACTCAACATCGATGACGAGGGCACCCCGACACAGTGTACGACGCTGATCGAGAACGGCGTGCTCCGGGGTTACATGCAGGACAGGCTCAATGCCCGGCTCATGGGGGTGCGCCCCACCGGCAACGGGCGGCGGGAGTCGTTTGCGCACATGACGCTGCCGCGCATGACCAACACCTACATGCGCCCGGGCCCGCACGATCCCGAGGAGATCATCCGCTCCGTTCCAAACGGCATCTACGCGGTCAATTTCGGCGGCGGCCAGGTGGACATCACCTCGGGAAAATTCGTCTTCTCCGCGAGCGAAGCCTACGCCATCGAGAACGGCCGGCTCGGCCGGCCCCTGAAGGGCGCCACGCTGATCGGCAACGGTCCGGACGTGTTGACCCGAGTCACCATGGTCGGCAACGACCTGAAGCTCGATGACGGTGTCGGAACCTGCGGCAAGGATGGACAGAGCGTGCCGGTCGGCGTCGGTCAGCCGACTCTCAAGATCGAGAATCTGACGGTGGGCGGCACCGGATAGGTGACATAATCCGCGCGAGGTGCCCCGGTGGCGCTGCCGTAGTATCGTGTACGCCCATGCACCTCTCCCGACCCATGTACGAGGGCCTGCCGTGGCTGTACATCGGCGGCGGCCTCGCCGCCCTGGTCGTCAGTTATTGGGTCGGCGACAGCCACACCGCGGGCCTGCTCGTCGGGCTGGCGGGTCTCGCCGCCCTGCTCGGCGGTGTGGTGGTGATCCTCAGGCGCCGCGACTACCGTGAGCTGCGCTCTCAGTACCGCCAGCCGGACCTGACCGATCGCCGGGATCAGGGCTGATCCCGCGTCCCCTCCAGGCCAACTGCGGTCTCCACCGCCTCGTCTTCCTCCCTCGCCTCAACCGGCTCGGCGCGCTGCAGCACCGGCAGCCCGGGCACGGTGTCATTGATGCTGCCGCGCGTGCGCGCCAGGCGCTCGTCCACGTAGATCAGCTCGTGTTTGCCGATGAGCACGACGTCGCCATCGTTGAGGTAGTGCCGGCGGACCCGTCTCGACTTGACGTAGATGCCGTTCGTGCTGTTCAGGTCCTCGATGACGCACGAATTGGCGGAGGTCGTGATCTGACAGTGATGGCGGCTGACGAAGCGGCTGTCGATCTGCAGGTCGTTGTCGGGCGTGCGGCCGACGATGATCCTGCCCTGGGTGAGCGTGATCTCCTGCACGGTGCGGCCGTCGGTCGCGACCAGGAGCCTGCCCATGGGCGGCAGCGCCGGATCGGCGCCGCGCATGCGCGGCAGCGCGAGCTCCGTGGCGGCCTTGATCTGCTGTTGGGTGCGGGCAGAGAACTCCACCCATTGCAGCTCGCCGACGGCGCTGTCGATATCCGCCAGGGTGACCGTTCCCCGGTCTGCGGCGTAGGCCGCCATCATCGCGGTATCACACAGCGTGTTGATGAGACGTGGAACGCCGCCCGTGAAGCGGAAGACCTCCGGGAAAGTGTCCGGGGCGAAGATCTCCCGATCGCTCGCCCCGGCGACCTCCAGGCGGTGCTGGATGTAGCCCTGAGTCTCGGTCTGCGAGAGCGCGGTGAGGTGGAAGCGCAGGCGCACGCGCTGCGTGAGCTGCACCAGCTCGGGCGCGTCGAGCTTCGCATTGAGCTCCGGCTGGCCGGCCAGGATGATGCGCAGCACCTTCTCCTTGGTCGTCTCCACGCCCGAGAGGAGACGGATCTCCTCCAGCACGCGCTGCGACAGGTTCTGCGCCTCATCGACGATGAGCAGCACCTTGCGGCCGGCGGCGTACTGCTCGATGAGGAAGTTGTTGAGGGTCGCGATGATCTCGCCCTTCTTCATCTTGAAGGGGGAGAAGCCGAACTGCACCAGGATGGCCTGGAGGAAATCGACCGCGGACACCTGCGTCTGGTTGATCTGCGCGACCACCACGTCCGACTGGATCTCCTTCAGGAAGGACTCGATCAGGGTGGTCTTGCCGGCGCCGATCTCCCCGGTGATCACCACGAAGCCGTCGGTGAACCAGATCGTCGACTCCATGTACGCCTTGGCGCGGGCGTGCTGCTTGGAGAGATAGAGGAACTGAGGGTCGGGACTCAGCCGGAACGGCAGCTCTTTGAGTTTGAACGGATCGAGGTACATGGAATGTCCGCTGTTGGCGACAGAGCAGCGCGCTGTTCGACCCGCTCTGGCCGGGCTCGTTCCGCCTTTTATCTTACGGGATGCGCACGCCGGGAGCCAGCTCGGCAAGCAACCCTCGTGCCCACCGGTCACGGCCGGCCGCGGCCGGCGCCACGAACGTGCAATGCCCCACCTTGCGTCCCGGCCGCGGCTGCTTGCCATAATCATGCAGATGCAGCCCTTCGCGGGCGAGCAACCCCTCGCGGGGCGGGATCTCGCCGATCAGATTCACCATGGCGCTGAATCCCACGGGGCGGGTGGACCCGAGGGGCAGGCCGAGTATGGCGCGCAGGTGATTCTCGAACTGGCTGGTGACGCAACCCTCGATGGTCCAGTGTCCGGAGTTATGTACACGAGGCGCCATCTCGTTGGCGATGAGGCGGCCGTCGCGGACGAAGAATTCGATGGCGAGCACGCCAACATAACGGAAGTGTGCCAGGCAGCGCCCGAGATAGCCGGCCGCGAGGCGCTGCCAGCGGGCTGGCCCGTACGGCGCGCGGGTGAGGCGCAGAATACCGTGTGAATGCACGTTGCCGTTCAGAGGGTAGATGGCGGTCGCGCCGCTCGCGCTGCGCGCGCCGATGATGGAGACCTCGCAGTCGAGCGGCACCCACTCCTCGTAGATGAGGGGCGCCTCGCCCAGCTCTTCCCAGCCGCGGTGCGCGTCCTCGGGCGTCTTCACTCTGACCTGTCCCTTGCCGTCGTACCCCAACCGCCGCGTCTTCAGTAGGCCGGGAACGCCGACGTCGCGCAGCGCCCGCTCGAGTTGGGAGCGGGATGCGACCGCCCGCCAGCGTGTCGTCGGAATGCCGAGTCGCTCGAACAGCCGCTTCTCCGCCACGCGGTCCTGCCCGGTGGCCAGCGCCCGGATCGGCGGGCAGATGCGCGCGCCGTGCGCCGCCGCGGCGTGGGCGCGCAGCGCCTCGACGGAGACGTTCTCCCAGTCGAAGGTCAGGACCTCGCACTCACGCGCCAGCCGCGAGAGCAGCTTCGGGTCGGTGAAGGAGCCGTGCAGCACCGGGGCGATGCGGCCCGCCGGCGCCTCGCGCGCCGGATCGAGGAACAGGAAATCGAGGCCGAGCGGATAGCCGGCCAATGCGAGCATCCGGCCGAGCTGGCCGGCTCCCACGATGCCGACGGTCATGAGTGCGGCGCGGCGCGCGGATCCGGATTGGCGAGCACCCCGGCCGTCTGGCTCTCGCGGAAGGCCTCGAGGGCCGCCGCGATCTCGGGATGTCTGCCGGCCAGGATGGCCGCGGCGAAGAGCGCGGCGTTGGCAGCGCCCGCGCTGCCGATCGCGAAGGTGGCGACCGGCACCCCCGCCGGCATCTGCACGATCGAGAGCAGGGAATCGAGGCCGTTCAGCGCTTTCGACTGCACCGGAACGCCGAGGACCGGCAGACTCGTCTTGGCGGCGGTCATGCCGGGCAGATGCGCCGCGCCGCCGGCACCGGCGATGAGGACCTCCAACCCGCGGGAGCGCGCGCCCGAGGCGTATTCGAAGAGGAGGTCGGGCGTGCGGTGGGCGGACACCACCCGCACCTCGTGCGCAATGCGCAGCTTCTCCAGGGTCTCGGCGGCGCCGCGCAGGGTCTCCCAGTCGGAGGAGGAGCCCATGATGATGCCGACCAGCGCTTTCATCTAAACATCTTACCCGAGCAGCGCACGCAGCGCCCTGAACAGCTCCCGGCCGGCGGGCCCGACGGTTCCGGTCCGAAGGCCGGCGCTGCGCTCCTGCCGGGCCGCCGCCACCCGGCGGCTCCACTGCGCCCGGTCGAGGTCGGGCCGCAGGCCCGCGAGCTGCGCGAGGGCATCCTCGCCCTCGGCGATCAGGCGCTCCCGCCAGCCTTCGGCGCGCTTGAAGAGCTGGGTCTCGAGCGCATCCCGCTCGCTGCGGGCGGCGAGCGCCGTCCGGATGGGCTCGACATCGATATCGCGCATGAGCTTGCCGATGTATTGCCGCTGCCGCGCCCCGGCGGCACGGCTATTGATGCGGCGGGCCTCGCGGATGGCCTCGGTCAGGCGCTCCGGCAAGGCGAGTGCCTCGAGCTCGGCATCGCGCAGCGCGATGAGCGCCTCGCCCAGGTCCTGCGCCGCGTGGGCGGCGCGCTTGCGCTCGCTCTTGCTCGGCCGCTGCGGCCCGGCGTCCTCGGGGAGATCTTCTGGGGGTGGCTCGGTCACGGGGTCTCGAACGGCTCGGGTCTTGCGGCTGCTAGAATCGAAATTCTGCCCCATTTCTCGCGGATCGAGCGAAACACGTTATGCCACAGGCGGTCGCGGCGTCGGATTCTTCTGCATTGCTCCAGGATGTCGTCACCTTCGCGCTGGAGGAGGCCCGCCGTCAGGGCGCCTCTCAGTACGAGGTCGATGCCAGTTTGAGCCAGGGGCTCGGTACGACCGTGCGCCTGGGCGAGGTCGACACCATCGAGTACCAGCGCGACCGCGGGCTCGCGGTCACGGTGTATTTCGGCAAGCGCAAAGGGTCGGCGAGCACCGCCGACGTCGGGCGCGAGGCGGTGCGCGCCACGGTCGAGAAGGCCTGTGCCATCGCCCGCTACACGGCCGAAGACCCGTATGCCGGCCTGGTCGAGCCCGAATACCTGGCGCGCGACATACCCGATCTCGATCTCGATCACCCGTGGGGACTCGTTGCCGAGGACGCCATTGCGCTTGCGCGGCGCTGCGAGCAGGCGGGCCGCGCGGTGAGTCCGCTCATCGCCAACTCCGAAGGCGGCTCGGTGAGCAGCCAGCGCCACACGGGTGTCTACGGCAACTCGCTCGGATTCCTGGCGGGCTTCTCCGGCACCAGCCACTCGATGAGCTGCTCGCTGATCGCGCAGGAGGCGGAGCAGATGCAGCGGGACTACTGGTTCACCACGGCGCGCGATCCGGCGGACCTCGAGGCAGCGGAGTCGGTGGGCGCCACGGCCGGCCGGCGCGCGCTGGCGAGACTCGGTGCGCGCAAGCTCGCGACACGCAAGGCGCCGGTTCTTTTCTCACCCGACATGGCGCGGGGCCTCTATCGGCACTTCATCGGCGCGATCCGCGGCCCGAGTCAGTATCGCAAGGCTTCCTTCCTGCTCGGTGCCGCCGGCGAGCAGATCTTTCCGGCCTTCCTGCAGATGCACGAGCGGCCGCACCTGCGCAAGGCGCTCGCGAGCGCCCCCTTCGACGACGAGGGGGCCGCCACCCGCGATCGCGAGCTCGTGCAGAACGGAATCCTCCAGGGCTACGTGTTGGGCAGCTATTCCGCGCGGCGCCTCGGGCTCACGACCACGGGCAACGCCGGCGGCATCCACAACCTGATCGTGGAGGCGTCCGGGGATTCTCCCGGACATGAGGCGCTGCTGCGGCGCATGGGCTCGGGATTGCTCGTGACGGAGCTGATGGGGCAGGGAGTCAACGGCGTGACCGGAGACTACTCGCGCGGCGCCAGCGGCTTCTGGATCGAGGGTGGGACCATCGCATTCCCGGTCCACGAGATCACGATCGCGGGCAACCTGCGGGACATCTACCGCGATATCGTCGCGGCCGGGAGCGATGTCGATGCACGAGGCGGGATCCGCTGCGGATCGGTTCTCATCGGGCAGATGACGATCGCAGGGGAGTAGGGCTGAGCCTCGGCAGGACATCGCCGCGCGCCGCGGGCGGCGGCTGCGGTCCATTCCTGGCGCAGCGTGCGCGCAGGATGCGGCGCAACCGCGCCAACGGGTGTCCCTCCGGGGCGAGGTCAGGTGGTCGCGCCGCGGGACGCCGGGTACACTGAATCGCATGGCTGCCCCCTGGATCGCGCCGTCCATTCTCTCCGCCGATTTCGCCCGCCTCGGTGAGGAAGTCGACGCGGTGCTGGCTGCAGGCGCCGACATCGTTCACTTCGATGTGATGGACAACCACTACGTGCCGAACCTCACGATCGGCCCGCTGGTCTGTGAGGCGCTGCGCAGGCATGGAGTGACCGCTCCGATCGACGTGCATCTGATGATCAGTCCGGTCGATCGCATCATTCCGGATTTCGCGGCGGCCGGCGCCAGCTACATCTCCTTCCATCCGGAAGCGACCGAGCACATCGACCGCACGATCGAGCACATCCGGGAGCAGGGCTGCCGTCCGGGGCTGGTTTTCAACCCGGCGACGCCGCTCGATTACCTGGACTACACGCTCGAGAAGCTGGATCTCGTCCTCATCATGTCGGTCAATCCCGGCTTCGGCGGCCAGAAGTTCATTCCGACGGCGCTGCGCAAGCTGGCCCAGGCGCGCCGTCTGATCGAGGCGAGCGGCCGTGAGATACGGCTCGAGATCGACGGCGGCGTCAAGGTGGACAACATCAGGGAGATCGCGCGCGCGGGCGCGGATACCTTCGTGGCGGGGTCGGCGATCTTCGGCAGCGCGGATTACGCCGCGACCATCGAGGCGATGCGCAGGCAGATCGCGGGAGGCTGACCGGGCGGGAGCGCTGGCGGATCGCCCGCGGCGCTCGTCGCTGCGCCCGTTCCGGGCGGATTACTCACTCCTCGTCGTCGTCCTCGTCATCCTCGTCGTCGATCTCCGGCGGCATCGGAGGTTTCCCGACCGGTTTGGCGGGCACGATGACCGGGCGCGTCTTCATCTTGGGCCGCGCGTTGAAGACGACGATGGTCTTGCCGGTGGCGCGCAACAGGCCCTGGTCCTCCAGCACCTTCAGTACCCGTCCCGCCATCTCACGCGAGCAGCCCACCAGGCGGGAGAGCTCCTGCCGGCTCACCTTGATCTGCATGCCCTCGGGATGCGTCATCGCATCCGGCTCCTCGCAGAGGTTATTGATGGCGTGAGCCACCCGGCCGGTGACATCCACGAAGGCGAGGTCGCCGAGCTTGCGGTTGGTGCGGTCGAGGCGCGTGGCCAGCTGGGTGGCGAGCTCGAAAATGAGCCCGGGGCTCTCGGCGGCGATCTGCCGGAAGCGCGGGTAGGTCATTTCCGCCAGCTCGCACTGGTTACGGGTCCGCACCCAGGCGCTGCGCGTCGGCTGGTCGCTGAAGAAGAGCCCCATCTCGCCGAAGAACTGCCCCCGGTTGAGGTAGGCGAGCACCATCTCGTTGCCTTCCTCATCCTCGATCATCACCTCGACGGAGCCGCTGATGATGTAGTAGAGGACATCCGGCAGGTCGCCCGCGTGGATGACGACCGTCTTCGACGGTACCGTGCGGATGCGGCAATAGCTCAAGAATCGGTTGATCGCAGGAATGTCGCTCAGCGGCTTGACGTTCTCTTCCATACCCGCTCCCCGAATTTGTGTGGTCATGATGAGAGTGAGAGAGTGTTTATACGTTGACCCCCCGTCAACGCAAGCGTACCGCACGCGGTGCAGCGAAAACCAGAGCAGCGCGTTGTTTGGGTCGTATCGCGGCCGGCATGCGCGCGTCGCGATCAAACCCAGTACGCGGTGCCGGTCATGATCCGGGCCGTCCGGCGCATGAGCGCGCGAACCGGCCCCGGCAGCTCCATGGCGCCCGCGGCTCTGGCGTTGGCGCCGTGCGCCGCCTCGTCGGTGCGCATCTGCTGCACGATGGCGCGGCTGCGCAGGTCGGTTGCCGGCAGACGGCCGAGATGCTCATCGAGGTGCCCCTCCACCTGCCGTTCCGTCTCGACCACGAAGCCGAGGCTGGCCCGGTCGCCCGCGAACGCGGCGAGCGCACCGATCAGGAAGGAGCCGGCGTACCACAGCGGATTGAGCAGGCTGGGCCGGGACTCGAGCTCCCGCAGGCGGCTTTCGCACCAGGCGAGGTGATCGGTCTCCTCACGCGCGGCTTCGAGCAGGAGCCTGCGCGTGGCGTCGGAGCGCGCCGCGATGGCCTGGCCGTGGTAGAGGGCCTGGGCCGCGATCTCCCCGGCATGGTTGACGCGCATCAGGCCCGCCGCCCGGCGCCGCTCGTTCGGGGACAGTTCCGCCGGGCTCCCTTCCGCGGGCGTGGGCGGAAGCTGCGGCACCGGCCGGGAGGCGTGCGCGGGGGCGAAAAGGGCCCGCAGCGCGCGGTCGGCGGCGCCGATCCAAGCATCCAGCGGGTGCTCAGCTTCCATGGGAGCCATTATAAGCAGGGTGTCGGGCTATTGAGACCGCTATCGCGGGGGCGGGGCGGCGGGGCGCGGCAGGGCGGTTTTGCAATACGGAGGCAGCTTCAGTAGACTTGCCGGCCCTTTGGACGAGGGTCCATTGCGGCATTTCCCTGGGTATTCCTGGGGCCGTGAGATACGGTCCCGCTGAGGCTCATATGAAGACGGTTTTCGCCAATTCCGGCACGGTCCGGGGCGACTGGTACGTGGTCGACGCGACCGACAAGACGCTCGGGCGCCTCGCCTCCCAGATCGCGCATCGGCTCAAGGGCAAGCACAAGGCCGATTACAGCCCCCATGTCGACATGGGCGATCACATCGTGGTGCTCAACGCCGGCAAGATCCGGGTCACCGGCCGCAAGCTGAGCGACAAGATCTACTACCACCATACCGGCTACATCGGCGGCATCAAGTCGATCGCCCTGGAGAAGCTCCTCGACGAGCATCCGGAGCGTGCGATCGAGTTCGCCGTCAAAGGCATGCTGCCCAAGAATCCGCTCGGGCGGCGCATGTTCCGGAAACTGCACGTATTCGCGGGCGGCGCGCATCCGCACCAGGCGCAGCAGCCGCAGCCACTCGAGATTTGAGGACAGCGCACCGATGGCAACCCAGCAAACGAATTACGGCACCGGCCGGCGCAAGACCGCGACCGCCCGTGTGTATCTGCGGCCGGGCTCCGGCAACATCACGGTCAATGATCGGCCGCTCGATGAGTTCTTCGGCCGCGAGACCGGGCGCATGATCGTGCGCCAGCCGCTCGAGGCGCTGCAGCTCGGCAGCCGTTTCGACATCAGCGTGACCGTGGACGGCGGCGGTATCACCGGTCAGGCCGGCGCGATCCGCCTCGGCCTCACCCGCGCCCTGCTCGAGTACGACGACACGCTGCGCAAGCAGTTGCGTGACGCCGGCTTCGTCACCCGCGATGCCCGCGAGGTCGAGCGCAAGAAGGTCGGCCGCCGCAAGGCCCGCCGCAGCGGACAGTACTCGAAGCGCTAGCCGATGCTCTTGCAGCCGGCGCGGGTTCGGACTGAGAATCCCGCCGACTCTTGGGGGATCGTCTAGTGGTAGGACAACGGACTCTGACTCCGTTTACCTAGGTTCGAATCCTAGTCCCCCAGCCAAAAAAGCAGAGGCCCGCCAACTGGCGGGCCTCGTCTTTTTGGCGCAGGGACTAGGATAACGGTCCGCGAGGACCGGCCCCGGAGGGGCGCAGCGCCCCGGGCGCGAAGTAATCCTAGTCCCCCAGCCACTACGAAGAGGCCCGCCAACTGGCGGGCCTCTTGGTTTCAGCCGCCGCACTCTTCTTCCGTGAACAGCGGCCGGATCTCGATATCCGAATCCACCAGCATGGGATTCGGGCAGCGCTTCACCCACTCCAGCGCTTCCTCCATCGACTTCACCTCCCAGAGCCAGAACCCAGCCACCAGCTCCTTGGTCTCGGCGAACGGCCCGTCGGTGACCATGCGTTTCTTGCCGGAAAAGCGAACCCGCTTACCGTCGCGGCTCGGCCTCAATCCCGCCGCGGTCAGGAACACACCGGCCTCGACCAGTGATTGATTGAACCGGTCCATTTCCGCGAACAGTTCCGCGGGTGGCATCACGCCGGCTTCGCTGTCCGCGGTCGCTTTGACGAGAACCATGACTTTCATAAAACCGCCTCTCGAGCGATCACTTTCGTTGTGGCCCGAGCGGTTGCCCGGCCCTCACTCCCTGGCCGGATCCGGCGGCCGGAATTCGACAGCGGAACTCACGCCGTCAATCGCACCAGCGCCTCGCGATACTTCTCGCTCGTCTTCGCCAGGATTTCCGCCGGCAGCTTCGGGCCCGGCGCCTTCTTGTTCCAGTCGAGCGTCTCGAGATAGTCGCGCACGAACTGCTTGTCGAAACTCGGCGGGCTGGTGCCGGGGCGGTAGGTGTCGGCGGGCCAGAAGCGCGAGGAGTCGGGCGTGATCGCCTCATCGATCAGGGTGAGGGTGCCGCTCTCGTCGACGCCGAACTCGAACTTGGTGTCGGCGATGATGATGCCGCGGCTCAACGCATGCGCGGCGGCGAATTGATAGAGCGCAATGGCGGTGTCGCGCACGCGGGCCGCGAGCGGCGCGCCGATGAGCTTCTCCACCTGCGCGAAGGAGATGTTCTCATCGTGCTCGCCGGCCCCCGCCTTGGTCGCCGGCGTGAAGATGGGCGCCGGCAGCCGTGATGCGAGCGGCAGATCGGCGGGCAGCGCGACGCCGCAAACACTCCCGGTCTTCCGGTAATCCTTCCACCCGGAGCCGATGAGGTAACCGCGCACGACGGCCTCGAGCGGCAGCGCCTTCATACGCCGCACGATGACCGAGCGGCCTTCCAGCGCGGCGCGATCCGCGGGATCGCTGACCAGGTCAGAGACCGCGCGCCCCGTCAGATGGTTCGGCACGATATGGTGCGTGCGCGCGAACCAGAAGTTGGAAATCTCGTTGAGCACGCGGCCCTTCCCGGGGATCGGGTCCGGCAATACCACGTCGAAGGCCGACAGCCGGTCGGTCGTCACGATGAGCAGCGCGTCGGTGCCGGCCGAGTAGATATCGCGCACCTTGCCCTCGTGGAGCTTCTCCAGGCCGCGAAGCGCGGTGCGGAAAACCGTCTGCGTATCCATGCTTGCTACTATAGCAGCGCGTATGCGGTACACCGGCAAGGTCGTGGGGGGCTTGATCGGCATGTTCCTGGGGCCCCTCGGGGCGCTGGCGGGCGTGCTGCTCGGACACCAGGTCGACGAGCAGCTCGATCGCGAGCAAGCGCCGCCGCCCGGCCCGGAGGAGCTCGCGGCCATCGGCGAGCGCTTCTTCCGCGCCACCTTCAGGGTGATGGGCTACCTCGCCAAGGCCGACGGCCGCGTCTCGGAGCAGGAGATCTCCGCCGCGCGCGCCGTCATGACGGAGCTGCGGCTCGATCCGGCGCGGGTGCAGCAGGCGATCGAATGTTTCACCGCGGGCAAGCGGCCCGGCTTCGATCTCGCCGCGGAGCTCGCCGAGCTCGGGCGCGCCTGCGGCGGCCGGCCCGAGCTCGTGCGCGTCTTCATCGAGATCCAGGTGCGCGCCGCGGTCAGCGGCAACAATCTCGATGGTCCGGTGCGGCCGCTGCTGCACCGCGTTGCGGGGCGGCTCGGCGTTTCCGCATTCGAGCTGGCGCAGATCGAAGCGGTGCTGCGCATCCGCGGAGGCACATTCCGTTACTCGACCGCGGGCACCGAGCCGCGCGTCACCGAGTCACAGAAGCTCGAGGAGGCCTACAAGGTCCTCGAGGCCGCGCCGGGCGACAGCGACCAGGACGTCGTCAAAGCCTATCGCCGCCAGCTGAGCCGCCATCACCCCGACAAGCTGAAGGCCAACGGGCTGCCGGAATCGATGATCGAGCATGCCAAGCAACGGACGCAGCAGATCATCGAGGCGTACGAGCTCATTCGGGAGCGGCGGGGGATCTAGCCCATTCCTCGATGACCTCCCGCATCGCGCGCAGGCCATCGGTGAGGGCGGCAGGACCGGGCTGCAGGATGAGGGCGGATTTGATCTCACGCACGAAGCCGCTGCGCACTGCCGGGACGTCGCTCCAGCCCGAGCGGGCCGCAACCTCCTCCGGCCGGAACTTCTTGCCGCACCAGGAGCCGAGAATGATGTCGGGCGCACGCCGCGGCACCTCCCGCGGGTCGGCAATGATGCGCTGACGGCCGAGCGGCTGCGCCGCGAGCTCGGGGAAGCAGTCCTCGCCGCCGGCGATGCCGATCAGCTCCGACACCCAGCGGATGCCGCAGATCAGCGGCTCGTCCCACTCCTCGAAGTACACGCGCGGCCGGCGCGCTAGCGCGACAGCTCGCGCGCGCGCCGCCGCGAGGCCGGCTTCGAGCTGTGAGACCAGCTCGGCCGTTCGCGCCTCGCAGCCGATCATCCCGCCCAGCATGCGGATCATGCGCAAGATCTCCGCGACGCTGCGTTGGTTGAACAGATGCACGTCCAATCCCGCGCGCACGAGCTGCGCGGCGATGTCCGCCTGCAGATCGGAGAATCCGAGCACGAGGTCGGGCTGCAACTCCAGGATGCGGTCGATCTTGGCGCTGGTGAACGCCGAGACGCGCGGCTTCTCCTTCCTCGCTCGCGGCGGACGCACCGTGAAGCCGGAGATCCCGACGATGCGGTGCTCCTCTCCGAGCAGGTAGAGAGTCTCGGTCGTCTCCTCGGTGAGGCACACGATCCGTTGCGGAAATCCAGAGGACATGACTGCCTATGCTACCAGGGACAGGGATGTGCCCCGCCGCCGCAGGTGGCGGAGCCTCGGGCAAAAACCCCGCTTTTTGACCGAGGCGCGCCGGGCCGGGCACGAGCCCGGATGCAGCGCTTCAACAATGATAACCTTGTCGGTGATGTGGGCGAGATTCTGGACCTTTCTCGACTGGTGCTTCTTCGGTCCCGCCTCCCAGGGGGCCGGGAACAGGGCGCGGCTCATCCGCGGGATGCGCTACCCCTACGCGGTGGCGCGTGACCTCTCACGGGGCGACATCAACCTGCGCGCGATGGGGCTCGTCTACACGACCCTGCTCTCGCTCATCCCGCTTGCCGCCTTCAGCTTTGCGATCCTGAAGATCTTCGGTGCCCGAGGCGACCTGCAGCCCGTGGTGTACCAGCTCTTCAGCGCCCTGGGACCGGCCGGCGCGAGCGAGCTGACTGCCCGCGTCATGGACTTCGCCAACAGCGTCAGCGGAGGAGTAATCGGCTCGGTGGGATTCGCGCTCCTCGCATGGACGCTGGTCGGCACGATCAAGAAGGTCGAGGACAGCTTCAATTTTCTCTGGCGCGTACAGCAGGCGCGCAGCTTCGCCCGCCGGGTGAGCGAGTACATGACCCTGATCGTCGTCGGCCCGGTCATTCTCGTCGTTTTCATCGGCATGTCGCGTCGCGCCCTGGAGAGCGCGCCGATCCGCGTACTCGGCCAGCTGCCGCTGATGGATATGCTCACGGCGACGGGAGTGAAGCTCGCGCCCTATGTGATGGTGAGCGCATTCTTTACCGCTCTCTACCTCTTCGTCCCGAACACCCGTGTGCGTTGGCGGCCCGCCCTCATCGGCGCCCTGGTCGCGGGCGTGCTGTGGGCGGCCGTCGGCCGCGGGTTTACGGCAATGGTCGTGCACTCCACGCGCCTGACGATCGTCTACGCCGGATTCGCCGTGGTCGTCGCCGCTTTGCTGTGGACGTATCTCGGCTGGCTGATCCTGCTCGCCGGCGCGAACCTGTCGTTCTATATCCAGAATCCGACCTACCTGCGGCTGGGATTGCAGGAGCTCAAGCTCTCCAGCATCGAGGTCGAGCAGCTCGCGCTGCGCCTGATGTACTTCGTCGCCCGCACTTACGTCACGGGCGGCAAGCGCTGGAGCCTCAATGGCCTCTCGCTCGAGCTCGGTCTGCCGGGCATCGCGGTCGCGCAGATGGTGGCGACACTGGAGCGCGCGGGACTGCTGGTGGTCACCGAGGACGATGAGCTGCTGCCGGCGCGCGACATCGGCCACATCCAGGTCAGCGAGATCCTCGAGATCGCCCGCAACCAACGCAGCGGTCACTTCAGTCCGCGCACCGTCTTCATTCCCGCAGTGGATCGGCTGATCGCGAGCATCGATGAGGCCCGCCGCAGCCGCTGCGGCGAGCTGACGCTGCGCGATCTCGTCGAAGAGCCGCCGCTGACGCTGGCGGCCGGCAAGCGCGGCTAGATCGCCACCGCGCCCTGGTCGGTTCCGACCAGGAGCAGGTCCGCCGGCCGGCGGGCGAAGAGTCCGACCGTCACCACGCCCGCGAGGCACGCCAGCTCGCTCTCGAGCGCTGGCGGGTCAGCAATGGCGAGGCCGTGCACATCGAGGATGTGATTGCCGTTGTCGGTGACGAATCCCTGGCGCCATACCGGTCGTGCGCCACGCGCCTGCAGCCGTCGGGCGATGAGGGCGCGCGCCATCGGGATCACCTCAATCGGCAGCGGGAAGGCGCCGAGCGCGCCGACGAGCTTGCTCTCATCGACGATGCAGATGAAGCGCGCCGCCGCGGCGGCGATGATCTTCTCGCGCGTGAGCGCGCCGCCGCCGCCCTTGATGAGATGCCGCGCGCGTGTCGCCTCATCTGCGCCATCGATGTAGAGCGGCAGATCGGTGATCTCATTGAGGTCGAGCGCGGGAATGCCGGCGGCATCGAGGAGCGCCGTGGTGGCGTTGGAGCTCGATACCGCGGCGCACGCCTTTCCGGGATGCGCCGCCAGCGCTTCGATGAGGAAACGCACCGTGGAACCGGTGCCGACGCCGAGCACGGAACCGGCGGGAATGTGCTCGAGAGCGGCCTCGGCGGCGCGCCGCTTGTTCGCATCGGCCTGTGATGCGGTCATCGATGCCGCCCTCCGGAAACGAACGTGCCCGCCGGAGCGGGCACGAGAATCGCGAACTTCGTCTTACTCGGCGGCCGCCGAAGCGGCCGCCGAGCAAAGGCCTTACTTCTTCTTCGAAGCTTTCTTCTTGGCCTTCTTTTTCGCCTTCGCCATGTTGGCTCTCCAGTTGTCGGGTTAGTCCGAGGTCGGAGTATATACAGTGAAACAAAAAATACAAGCAAGGGTGGTAGAGATGTGCTAGCCCGCACACGTGCAGCGGATGACGCCGCGCTCCGTGATCACGAGGTCGAGCGGCACGTCGTGCGCCGCCGGCGCGATGCGATCGAGCTCCTGCGATGCATAACCGATTCCGACGAGCAGCGGCGCGCGCCATGCGCGGCGCCGCCGCAGGAACGCGAACGCGCGATCGTAGTAGCCGCCTCCCATACCGAGCCGAGTGCCGCGACGATCGAAGCCGACGAGCGGCAGGAACACGACATCGAGCAGGCTGGCGCTCGCGAGCTGCGCTCCTGCGGGCTCGCTGATGCCGAAACGATTCACGTTCCGCCGCTCGGTGAGCTGCGCGAAGCGCATGGCGCGCACCCGCGGCCGCGCGTCGATGCGCGGCAGATAGACGAGGCATCCACGGCGCAGCGCGAGGGCGATGAGAAAGGAAGTATCGAGCTCCTCGGCGGTGGCGGCGTAGATGCCGATGCGCCGGCCAAAGCGAAGATTCAGGGTGTGATCGGCATGGCGAGCGACGAGTCTCGCGGCGCGTGCCCGCTCCGCGGCGGAAACGGCGCGGCGCTTCGCCCTGAGGGACGCCCGCAGGGATCTGCGGTCGCGGCCCAAGCTGGAATCAGGAAGCGCCACCCGCCTGTGCCGGTGCGGACCGTTGCTCTCGAACCAGAGCAACAGGTGGGACGAGCTGTGACAGGTAAGGCTTTCCGCTCATGGCGGACTTGCACAGTGCTGCCGACGAGCCCTGCCCCTTGGGTGTTTCAATTAGGGTCCGAGGTAACCCGGCCCGCTTGTCGAACACCGCAGGCGACGCCGGGAACCACTCTACACCAAGGCCGCGCGGTTGTGGCGATCGATGGCGTCACAGCTCGAGTTGCTGCGCGCGCTCGAGCGCTGTCTCGACCCGCTCGCGCAGCGTCCGGACCTTGCCGCCGGCCTCGCTCTCGAGCTTGGCGTCCCGTCCCCGCATCTGCAGCAGCTCATGCGCCATGTTGAGCGCCACCATGACCGCGATGCGATCGAGCCCGACGACCTTGCCGCTGTCGCGGATCTCACGCATGCGGCCGTTCAGGTACTCCGCCGCATCGAGGAGCGCCGAGCGCTCGTCATAGGGGCAGGAGATGACGTACTCTTTCTCCATGATGCGCACGCTGACGCGCGCCTGATCCTGACTGCTCATGCGCCATGCTCCAGGGTTTTCAGCCTGCCGATCATGGCCTCGACGCGGGTCCGGACCTGCTCGTTCTTCGAGAGGAGCGCAGCGCGCTCCGTCGCCAGCGACTCGTGCCGCTGACGCAGCGCCCGGTTCTCCTCCCGCAGATGATCCACGGTGGTCACCAGCTCTTCGATACGTCGCGCGAGGCGCGCCAGCTCGAGATCGAGCTGTGATTTGACGGTGTCGCTCATGGTGCCTGCGACTATAGAGCCGCGATCTCGACGGGGTCAATCTGAGTTGGCGGGCCGCCGGGATTGCCGAGGCATATAATGTCGATGTCCATGATCCAAGCGAACTACACGGACATTCAGCGCGTCCTCACGGACGAGCGCGCATTGGCCGATGCCGCGGAGGCGCACGGCACGCTTGCCGGCTCCCTGTGCGCCGGCGGTTATCGCTTCGAGGACTGGCTGCTCGAGATCCTGCCGGAGGGGCGGGCGCAGCCGCTCGCCGCCGCGACCTTGCGGGAGGTCTATTCCGAGACCGCCGGGTCCTTGCGGGCGCCCGACATGGAGTTCGATCTTCTGTTACCGGAGGAAGCGCAGTCGATCGATGCCCGTGCCTCGGCGCTCGCCCAATGGTGTCAGGGGTTCCTCTACGGGCTCGGCTCTGGTGCGGTGCAGGATGCCGCTAGCCTCCCGGGTGACGTCGGAGAGATCGTCCGCGATCTCACGGAAATCAGCCGTGTCGGCGTTGATATCGCCCAGACGGAGGAGTCGAACGAGAACGCTTATGCGGAGCTCGTGGAGTTCGTGCGCGTGAGCGTGCAGGTAGTCTTCGAGGAGCTCGAGCCCCTGCGGGCTCAGCCCTCCTCACCCGGAGCATCTCTTCATTGATCCGCCCTAGAACCGCCGCCCGAGGCGCGGCACCCCGCCACGTCTCCCGCTCCTCGAGCACGGTCCGCCAGGACCTGCGCAACGAGTTCGCGCGCCGCAGACGCGCGCTCGTCAAGCTCATGGGCCGGGATTCCATCGCCATCCTGCCCTCCGCGCCGGTGCGCCACCGCAACAATGACGTCGAGTACGCTTACCGGCAGGACAGCGATTTCCATTATCTCACCGGCTTCGACGAGCCGGAGTCGGTGGCGGTCCTGGTTCCGGGCCGCGATCACGCCGAATACATCCTGTTCGTGCGCGAGCGCGATCCCGCGCGCGAGATCTGGGACGGGCGACGAGCCGGTCCCGCGGGAGCGCGGCGCACCTTCGGCGCGGACGATGCGTTCCCGATCGCGGACATCGACGAGATCCTCCCCGGACTCATGGAGAACCGCACCAAGGTGTTCTATTCCATGGGCATGTATCCGGAGTTCGACCAGCGGGTCGTCGGTTGGGTGAACGGCCTGCGTACGCAGGCACGGAACGGCCGCCATCCGCCGCACGAAATCGTCGCGCTCGATCACTTCCTGCACGACATGCGCCTCTACAAATCCCGCGTCGAGATCGGGCTGATGCGCGAAGCCGCGCGGATCGCCGCCGCCGCGCACGTGCGCGCGATGCGGTTCTGCCGCCCGGGGCTCAAGGAATACGAGGTGATGGCCGAGATCATCCACGAGTTCCGCCTGCACAACGCGGATACCTCATACCACCCCATCGTCGGCGGCGGCGACAACAGCTGCATCCTGCATTACCGCGAAAACGATCAGCCGCTGAAGGCAGGCGACATGCTCCTGGTCGATGCCGGCTGCGAGTACGAGTCGTATGCCTCCGATATCACGCGCACTTTCCCGGTGAGCGGGCGCTTCACCCCGGAACAGCGTGCCGTGTATGAGATCGTGCTCGAGGCGAATCGCGCGGCCATCGCCAAGGTGCGCCCGGGCAACCACTGGAACGAGCCGCACGAGGCGGCGGTCCGCGCCGTCACGCACGGCCTGGTGAGGCTCGGACTGCTGAAAGGCCGGCCCGCAAAGCTGGAACGGGATGGCGCCTACCGGCGTTTCTTCATGCATCGTACCGGGCATTGGCTCGGCATGGACGTGCACGATGTCGGTGACTACAAGATCGGCGACGAGTGGCGGGTGCTCGAGCCGGGCATGGCGCTCACCATCGAGCCGGGTATCTACATCCCTGCAAGGGCTCGCGGCGTACCGAAACGGTTTCAGCGCATCGGAGTGCGCATCGAAGATGACGTGATGGTCACCAAGACCGGTGTCGAGGTCCTGACGGACGGAGCTCCCAAGGACGTCCATGCTATCGAGAAATTGATGTCGAGTGCGGTGCATGCCTGAGTCGGAGCGTCCGGCGGCCCCTTCCTCGCGCGCGGCGTTGCGGGAAGTCGACGTCGCCATCGTGGGCGGGGGCCTGGTGGGCGCGAGCCTGGCGCTCGGCCTCGCCGGTACGGGCGTGCGGGTGCTGCTCATCGAAGGCGTTGCACCCGACTCCGCGGCGCAGCCGAGTTTCGATGAGCGCACCACCGCTCTCGGCAACGCCAGCCGGCGCATCTTCCAGGGCCTCGGCGTCTGGGACGACGTGTCGCGGGAAGCGGCGGCGATTCGCGCCATTCACATTTCCGATGCCGGCCGCTTCGGATTCGCGCGGTTGCAGGCGGCCGAGCAGGGGATCGATGCGCTCGGTTACGTCGTCCCCAACAGAGTGATGGGCGCGGCGCTGTGGCGCCGCCTCTCCGATGCAAAGGGCATCGAAGTCCGCGTACCCGCCACCGTCGAGGACGTCGACATTACGACGGAGCGGGCCTACTTCACGGTGGTCGCTGCCGCAGGGGCGCGTGAGGTGGCATCGGCCGCGCTCCTGGTCGCAGCCGATGGCGCACATTCCGTCGTACGTGCGGCGGCAGGCATTCCGGCCGGCGTCGAAGATTACGACCAGATCGCGATCACGGCCGCCGTCGCGGGCGATCGTGCTCACGATGGCACCGCCTACGAGCGCTTCACGCCGTCGGGTCCCGTGGCCGTGCTGCCGCTTCACGGCGGCGGCTATGGGACGATCTGGTCGTGCACTCCGCAGCGTGCGACGGAGCTATTGGCGCTTGCGGATGACGCCTACCTGGATCAGTTGCAGAGCCGTTTCGGCTGGCGCGCCGGCCGATTCCGGCGCATCGGCCGCCGCGCATCGTACCCCCTGAAGCTGACTCGCGCGGCGACCACGGTTGCGCGCCGTACCGTCCTCATCGGTAACGCCGCCCAGGCGCTGCACCCGATCGCGGGCCAAGGATTCAACCTGGGTCTGCGCGATGCGGCTCTGCTCGCCGAGGTCGTCGCCGGCGCCGCCGGCGATGTGGGGTCGGCGGAGCTGCTGAAGAAGTTCTCCGACTGGCGCGCGGCCGACCGCGGCGGCGTCGTGCGCTTCACCGACGGCCTGGTGAGGCTCTTCGGCAGCCGGACGCCCGGCCTCGGGCTGCTGCGCAATCTCGGCCTGGTGGCATTCGATCTCGCGCCGCCCGCCAAGCGCGCGCTCGCCAGAGTCAGCCTGGGATTCGGCGGACCGACGCCGCGCCTGGCGCGCGGACTCCCGTTGCAATGACCGCTCCGATGACCTCTGCGGCAAATGGAACGCCCCCGACAGCGGCGAGTGAGTCCCTCGATGTGCTCATCGTCGGCGGCGGCCCCGTCGGGGCCAGTGCGGCAGCGTTGCTGCAGGTGTCTACGAAGGATGCCCGTCATCCTCTTCGCGTCGCCGTCCTCGAATCGAATAGACCCGCCGCTTTGCCGTCCGACGCTCCGCTCGATTCCCGCGTCTCCGCGCTCTCGCGGGCGAGCGAGCGCATCCTGACGGCGATCGGCGCCTGGTCTCTGATCCCTGCCTCGCGCATGCAGCCGTACGAGCGCATGCGCGTTTGGCACGAGAGTGTCAAACCGCGAAGCCGCGACGTGTTGGAATTCGACGCCGCATACGCGGGTGAGCCGAACCTCGGTTACATCATCGAGAATCGTTTAGTGCAGACGGCGGCGCTGACGGCCTTCGAAACCGCAGGCGGCAAAGTGATCGCGGGTGAGCTCTCGCGGTTGCGCGTCCACGATCATCACGTGGACCTCGAGACCAGCGCCGGCACCTTCGCGTGCAAGCTCGTAGTGGGCGCCGACGGCGCGCGCTCTTCGGTGCGCGAGGCGATCGGCCTTTCCGCGGAAACGTCCAGCTACCATCAGACCGCGATCGTCGCGAATGTCCGCACGGAGCTGCCCCACGAGCGCACCGCATGGCAGCGCTTCCTTCGTACCGGGACGCTCGCATTCCTGCCGCTCGCCGACGGGTGCAGTTCCATCGTCTGGTCGGCGGATGACTCCGCAGCGGCACCGCTCTTGGGCATGTCGGTCACTGCCTTCGAGCAAGAGCTGCTGCGCCAATCGGACGCTGTGTTGGGCGCCGTAAAATTACGGACGGACCGCCAGTCTTTTCCGCTTCGCAAGCTGACTGCGCATCGTTTCACCGCGCACCGCTGTGCATTGATCGGTGACGCCGCACATGTCGTGCACCCGTTGGCAGGGCAGGGTGTCAACCTGGGCCTATTGGATGCCGCGGCACTCTGCGAGCTGATCTGCGCTGCTTCCCGTATGCGCGAAGAACCCGGCGCCCAGACTGTCCTGCGCCGCTACGAGCGCTGGCGGAAAAGCGAGATCGAGCCCATCGCCCTCGCCATCGACGGCTTCAACCGCTACCTCGCGCACGGCCTCGGCCCGCTATCACGCATCGCGCAGCACGGCCTCGCCCTGGTCAACCGGAGCGATGAGGCCAAGCGCTTCTTCATCACCCGCGCGCTGGGCCTGGACGGCGAGCTGCCCAAAGTCGCTCGGCACGGCGGGGCCCTTTCCTGATGCCCTGAGCGTGCCGAGCACGGGACCTATCTGCCAAGAGCTTTCAGGACGCTGCCGAGCGCGAGCGTGCCGCCAGGTCACGGACCTTGCCCGGCGGGAGGCCGAAGGTGCGGCGGAAGGCGCGATTGAAGGCCGCCTCGCTCGAGAATTGGTGCGAGACTGCAAGATCGAGGATACGCCGGTGAGCGTGCTGCCCGGACAAGAGCTCTCGCAGGGCCGTCAGCAGGTGCCGCCGCCGGATGTAGCGGGCGAGGCCGCCTTCGGTTTCGAAGAGCCGGTAGACCGTCGCGCGCGACCAGCCGGAGCGCGCGCAGATGAAATCAACCGAGAGCTGGGGGGAGTCGAGGTGCCGCTCGACGAGGCGCTTCATGGAATCGAGCTCCGCGCGGCGCAGCGACCCCTGCACCTCCCACGAGGCCTTCTTCAGACGCACTGCGACGGTGGCGGCCTGCCGTGACCCGACGGCGCGCAAGGTTTTGATCTTCTTCTCCGCGGCGCGGCGGATGCGACACCGCGCGGCTGCGAGTGTACTCCCGCTGAGACGAACGGCAAAGTCTGCGGCGGGCGTGTCGCCACAATCTCCGACCGCACCCTGCCAGGGGTGACAATCGGGAACGAGTCCAGGCCACATGCGGCCTCATAGGTGACCGTCGCGCGTCCGCGTTGGGCTATCACTTCTCGACTCTGGTCGTGCTCGCCGGCACGATGAGCTTTCTCGTGGCGGCCATCGTCGAGGATTGGCGCTCGGGCGTTACCGCTCTTCTTTTTCCTTCCGCGTGTGTTCCGGCGTACGCCTTCGCTTCGCGGTCTCGCCGCACCAGGATGCCCGAATTGACTTCCGACCCGGCCTGAGTTGGGTTGAGTCTCTCACCCACCGGCACCCGTCAAAGTCCTGATCGGTTGATTGCTTCGGCGCCGTCGCTGCCGTCCCGTCGGCTCCGTTGAGACGGGCGGCAAAGCGACGATTGCCCGCCTGCGTATGCTGCGGGCCTTCCGCTCCGATCTGACGAGGCTAGCCGTTGCAAATGTCGACCGTTTTGCGCCGCGCCGCGCGTTGCCGGCGCAGGGCTCCCGTCGGGCCTAAATCGCAACGCAAGGGCGCTCAGCGCTTGCTTGCTTCGGGGACGCTGGCGCTCTCGAACCTCCTTGCGGCCGGCCTGCTGCCGCCCGTCGCCCTGGCCGCCGCTGCGCCGGTCGTTACCGGCGCGTGCGGGCCCATCGCGAGCCCGCACAACGTGCTCGTTCCTCCACAGGACGTAGATATGCGGGAGGCGCCGCTCGATGCCTCGGGCGACCACGAGCTCATCCTCGCCGTGCACCGCGACGGCGATCGCTTCTGCTATCGCTACCGCTGGCATGGCGTCGTGCATACCGTCGCCCCGGTGATTCACGTGCGGCGCGGCGAGCGCCTCGCAATCCGGGTAGTGAACGACATCGCCGGTCAGAGCCCGGGAGAAAACGTCCCCTCCACCGCAATCCCTGCCTGCAAGCCGATGCGCATGGGGGCGGCGCCCGCACAGCACTGGCTGGGTTATCTCAATCACGTCATCGAGGACCGCTATTTCCACGTTCCGGCGATGGACACCAATCTGCACCTGCACGGTTTCGAGGGCCCGGCGTCCGAGGAGAATGTCTTCCTCTCGACCTTGAGCACGCCGATGCACGCCTGCGAATATCGCCTCACGATTCCGCGCACACAACCGCCGGGTACGTATCTCTACCATCCTCATTCGCACGGATCCTCGGACGAAGAGCTGGGCGATGGGCTGATCGGCGTATGGGTGGTTGATCCGGGGACGCCGCAGGTTGCACGTGCCGACCAGCACGTGCTGGTGTTGAGTTACCGCCTATCGCAACCCCCCGACAGACCCTATCCCGCCCACTTCGACACCGACGTGCACGCTTACTTTGCGGCGGCGACCGCGCATGAAGCGGCTTTGAGGCCTGCGCCACCCGTCCACTACGATCCATTCAATCCGCTTCCGTGGCCGGAAACCTGGCCGATGAGCACCGGCGGCATCGCAATGGACTCCTCGGGGTGCAACGGCCCCATCCCGGAATCGCTGCTGAGCGTCGATGGCACGGACACGCCGGCGGCGCTGCGCATCCCGGGCGGCCGCACGCAATTGCTGCGCATCATCAACGCCACATCCGACAGCTCCAAGCTCCTGCGTATCCGTGACGCGCACGGCCGCGGGCTGCCGTTCCGGGTCGTGGAGCGCGACGGAGTGCCCGTGTCGGGCGACATGCAGCATCCGCTCGCTCATTACCTATCGATGAAGGAGTTGATGCTCTCGCCGATGTCGCGAGCCGGCATCCTCGTGCGTGCACCTTCGGGCGCCACGCTCATCCTCTCCAGCGAGCCCTACTGCAACGGGACCTTTCTCGAGATGCATCATGATCTGCTGCAGATCATTGCCGTCAGCAGCACCGCCGACCCGGTGCAGAGGCTGCACTCCACGCCGATCGCCGTCAGCGATACGCCTGCGGCGCGGCTCCTCGCCTACGTCCGCGCTCAGCCCTCGCGCGTGCACCGGCGAGCGATCACCTTCACCGAGTATGTCTTCCCCAAGCGCGGCGATATTCCGCGGCACGAAGGCTTTTACATCACCGATACCACCCGTCCGCACTTCCACGAGCATTCGTTCTGGCCGGTATATCGTCGCGGAGCGACGGTCCCGTCGAATCCGGACATCGTGGTCAAGCAGGGGACCATCGAGGTGTGGTATCTGATCAACACCACGCTCGAGACGCACGCTTTCCACATCCACCAGATGGCGTTCGTGCAGGAGCGCAACCACACCGGGATACCGGTTACCGTGGACACCGTCTTTCTGCCCATCGGCAAGGTGCTGCCGAATCCTCACGACCCGAACTTTCCACTGATCAAACCGAGCATCACCAGGGTGATCCTCGACTTCCGGCACGTGCCACGCGGCACCTTCGTGTTCCATTGCCACATGCTCTATCACGAGGATCACGGTATGATGGGAGTCATCCGCGTGATGTGAGCCGGCGGCTCATGCCGCCATAGCCGGGCGCTCGCCCGCCTATGCCGCATCGCGCGAGCCGTGAGGCTCGCCCTGCCCCTGCTCCTCCCCGGCTCAGCTCAGCGCAATCGCATCGATCTTCGCCGCGCAGATGAAGTCGTTCTCCGACAGTCCCTTGATCGCGTGGGTCGTGTACTGCACGCGGCAGTAGTTGTATCCCACCTCGAGGTCCGGATGATGGTCCTCGATGTTGGCGACGTGCGCGAGCGCGTTGACGAAGCTCATGGTCCGATAGAAGTCCTTGAACTTGAACTCCCGCCGCAAATACGGCCCCTCCTTCGAGAGCACCCATTGACCGGAGAGCTGCTTCATGAGCTTCTCGGCCTGCTCGCGCGAATAGGGCGCTACGCCACCTTCACAAGGCTTGCATTTCTTGTCCGAGAGCTCGCTCATTGATGTCTCCTCAAGCCACAGCAGCGCCGGAAGCAACATTCTTCCTGTTGAACCTCCTGGCCACATACCGCTCCAGCAATTCCTGAAACTCCTCGGCGATCCGGTCTCCTTTCAGCGTGACCGTCTTTTCCCCATCCTCGTAGACAGGCGCCACCGGCCGCTCGCCAGTCCCCGGCAGGCTGATCCCGATGTTGGCGTGCTTGCTTTCCCCCGGCCCATTGACGACGCAGCCCATCACCGCCACCGTCATATCCTCGACGCCGTCGTATTCCCGCCGCCACTGCGGCATCCGATGCCGGATGTGCGTCTGGATGCTTTGAGCGAGCTCCTGGAACACGGTGCTGGTCGTGCGCCCGCAACCCGGGCATGCCGTCACCAGCGGCAGGAATGAGCGCAGTCCCATGGTCTGCAGGATCTCCTGCGCGACGATGACCTCCTGCGTCCGATCTCCGCCCGGCTCAGGCGTGAGGGAAACGCGGATCGTGTCGCCGATCCCCTGCTGCAACAGCACCGCCATGCCGGCGGTCGAGGCGACGATGCCCTTCGAGCCCATACCCGCCTCCGTCAGGCCCAGGTGCAACGGATAGTCGCAGCGGGCACCCAGATCGGCGTAGATCGCAATCAGGTCCTGCACCCCGCTCACCTTGGCCGAGAGAATGATGCGGTCGTGAGCCATCCCCAGCGCCTCGGCCCGCCGCGCGCTTTCCAGCGCCGAGAGCACCACCGCGTTGCGCATGATCTGCTGGGCGCTCAACGGCTCCGCCTGCGAGGAATTCTCGTCCATGAGCCGCGTGAGCAGGTCCTGGTCCAGGCTGCCCCAGTTGACGCCGATGCGCACCGGCTTGCCGTAGCGGCAGGCCGTCTCGATCATCTCCGCGAACTGCGGATCGCGCTTGCTGCCGCGCCCCACGTTGCCGGGATTGATGCGGTACTTGGCCAGCGCCTCGGCGCAGCCCGGGTGCTCCCGCAAGAGCTTGTGGCCGTTGAAGTGAAAGTCGCCGATCAGCGGCACCGCCACCCCGAGCTGGTCCAGCCGGTTGCGGATGTGCGGCACGGCCTCCGCGGCTTCCGCCGTGTTTACCGTAATGCGGACCAACTCCGAGCCCGCACGGGCCAGCGACCTCACCTGCTGCGTCGTGCCTTCGATATCCGCCGTATCGGTGTTCGTCATCGATTGCACGACGATCGGCGCCGTCCCGCCCACGCGGACGGGACCGATGGACACCTGTACGGATTTGCGACGCTGAATGGAGGACATGGGCTGCTCAATGGTTCCTGGGACCGGACATTTTACATGGTATGATCCACGCACCCCATAATCGGTCTGTCCGGAGAGGGTCCGGCTACCGCCGGAACGCCGAAGGCGCAAGCTCCGCCCGGAAACGCTCAGGCACACGAACGGCAGATCGCGGGGTCTCTGGAGAGAGGTGGACGCCTGGCGGCCACCCACCGAAGGGGAGCGGCGCCGTCGGCGCCCGATCTCTCAGGTTACCGGACAGAGGGCGGCAAGGGCGTTCTGCGCCTGCCGTTCGTCATTGGATTCCGGAGTACCTGTGACCCGCGAAACTCCGCTACACGACCTGCACCGAAAGCTCGGCGCCAGGATGGTCGACTTCGGCGGTTGGGACATGCCGCTGCAGTACGGCTCGCAGATTGCGGAGCACCATGCCGTGCGCCGCGGCGCCGGTGTCTTCGATGTCTCCCACATGTGCGTCGTCGACCTCGAGGGCGCACGCACGAGATCTTTCCTCCAGCGGCTCCTCGCCAACGACGTCGGCAAGCTGAAGACGCCCGGCAAGGCGCTCTACGGCTGCATGCTCAATGAGACGGGCGGCGTCATCGATGACCTCATCGTCTACTTTCTTGCCGAGTCCTGGTTCCGCGCGGTCGTCAACGCCGGCACGCGCGACAAGGATCTCGCGTGGATCCGCCAACATGCGGCCCAGTTCGGCGTCGAAGTCATCGAGCGCACCGACCTCGCCATGCTCGCGGTCCAGGGGCCTGAGGCCCGCCGCAAGGCGGCGGCCTTGCTCTCGCCCGCGGGCTCGACGGCCGCACTCGCTCTCGAGGCGTTCTTCGGACGCGAGATCGACGGCTGGTTCATCGCGCGCACCGGCTACACCGGCGAAGACGGCTTCGAGATCATGTTGCCTGGCACCGAAGCGCAGCGCGTGTGGAACGCGTTGAATTCCGCCGGGGTGACTTCCTGCGGTCTCGGCGCCCGCGATACGCTGCGCCTCGAAGCCGGCATGAACCTCTACGGCAGCGACATGGACGAGAGCACCCATCCCTTCGAGTCAGGGCTCGGCTGGACCGTGGCGCTCGAGCCGCGCGAGCGCGACTTCATCGGCCGCAATGCGCTCGAAGCGATTCGCGCGCGCGGGCCGCAGCGCAAGCTCGTGGGTCTGCTGCTCGAAGGGCGCGGCGTCCTGCGCTCGCACCAGAAGGTGCTCCTCCCCGCAGGCGGCGGCGGGCACGGCGAGGGCGAGATCACGAGCGGTACCTTTTCCCCCACCCTGGAGCGCTCGATCGCGCTGGCCCGAGTGCCGGCCGTGGCGAGCGCCAGCGTACACGTGGACATTCGCGGCAAGCTGCACGAAGCGCGCATCGTGCGGCCGCCGTTCGTCCGTCACGGCAAGGCATTGGTCAGTTGACCGCATTCCGGAGCGCCGCATGAGCAACGTTCCTTCCGATCTGAAGTACACCAGAACCCACGAGTGGCTGCGGACCCTGCCCGACGGCACGGTGGAAGTCGGCATCACCGATCATGCTCAGCACGCGCTCGGGGATCTCGTCTTCGCCGAAGTGCCGGAGAGCGGCCGCAAGCTCGCCGCCGGCGAGCCTTTCGCCGTCGTGGAGTCGGTCAAGGCGGCCTCCGACGTCTACTCCCCGATCGCGGGCGAGGTGACCGCCGGCAACCCCGCGCTCGCCTCCGAGCCGGAGGCCATCAACTCCGACGCCTACGGCAAGGGCTGGCTGATGCGACTGCGGCCGGCCGCCGGAGCCCCGTCCACTCCATTCCTCACCGCCGCGGAGTACGAGAAGCTGATCGCGGCGGAGGGCGGCTGATGGCCTTCATCCCGCACACCCGCGAGGACGTCCAGGCGATGCTCGCGGCCATCGGTGTCGACGGCATCGAGCGGCTCTTCGATGAGATCCCCGCCAACCTGCGCTTGCCGAGCCTCGCCGGCGTGCCGGAAGCCGCGACCGAGATGGAGATCGGGCGCCTCATGGCCGAGCGGGCGCGGCTCGACGGCCGCCCGCTCTGCTTCATCGGCGCGGGCGCCTACGAGCACCACATCCCCGCGGCCGTGTGGGCCGTCGCCACGCGCGGCGAGTTCTACAGCGCCTACACGCCTTATCAGGCGGAAGCGAGCCAGGGCACGCTGCAGCTCCTCTACGAATACCAGACCATGATGGCGAGCCTGACCGGTCTGGAGGTCTCGAACGCTTCGCTCTACGACGGCGCCAGCGCGATGGGAGAAGCGTGCCTGATGGCGGTGCGCGCCAACCGCAAGTCGCGCTCCCAGCGCATTCTCGTGCCCACGACCGTGCATCCGCATTACCGGGCGACCGCCAGGGCGGTCGCCGGCAACCAGGGGCTCGTCTTCGAGGACGTGCCCTATTGCACGGAGGAGGGTTGTATTCCCGCCGGGGCGCTCGATCGCTACGACGGGCAGGACATCACCGCGCTCGTCATCCAGCAGCCCAACTTCTTCGGGCGGCTGGAGGACGTCGATGCGCTTTGTGACTGGGCGCACGCGCGCAACATCCTGGTGGTCGCCGTCGTCAACCCGACCTCGCTCGCGCTGTTGAAGCCGCCGGGCCAGTGGGGCGCGCGCGGCGCGGACATCGCGGTCGGGGAGGGCCAGCCGCTCGGGGTGCCGCTCTCCTCGGGCGGGCCGTACTTCGGCTTCATGACCGCGCGCATGGAGCACGTGCGCCAGATGCCGGGCCGGATCGTCGGGCGCACCATGGATGCGGCCGGCCGCGCCGGCTTCACGCTGACGCTGCAGGCGCGGGAGCAGCACATCCGCCGCGCCAAGGCGACTTCCAACATCTGCACCAACCAGGGACTGCTGGTGACGGCGGCGACGATCTACCTCTCGCTCATGGGGCCCGCGGGCCTCGAGCGGGTCGCCGCCGCATCGCATGCGCGCACGCGCGAGCTCGTGGCCGCGCTCACCCGCCTGCCGGGCGTGCGGCGTCTCTTCCGCGGTCCGGTTTTCCACGAGGAGGCGATCGCCCTCGACCGCCCGGTCGCGCCGGTGCTGGAGAAGCTGGCCGCGCGCGGCATCCTCGGCGGACTCGACCTCGCCGAGCATCATCCCGAGCTCGGCTGCGCGCTCCTCGTCTGCGCCACCGAGACCAAGACATCCGCCGACATCGAGCGCTATGCGAGCGCGCTCGCCGAGTGCCTGCGCGAAGCGCGCGCCGCCTGAGGCTCCATCATGACCACCCGACTCGAGAAACCCATCTTCGAGCATTCCGTCCCCGGCCGCGGCGCCGAGGATCAGTGGCCGCGCGATCCCGGCCCGGCCGCCACCGACGACCTGCCGGCGGCGTTGCGCCGCCGCGGCCGGCCGCTCCTGCCCGAGGTCGGCGAGCTCGAGGCCGTGCGGCACTTCACCCGTCTCTCGCAGCTCAACTTCTCCATCGACACGCACTTCTACCCGCTCGGGTCGTGCACGATGAAGTACAACCCGAAGGCCTGTAACAGCCTGGCGATGCTGCCGGAGTTCCTGGCGCGTCATCCGCTCGCGCCGGAGAGCGTGGGCCAGGGCTTTCTCGCCTGCATGCACGAGCTGCAGGAGATGCTCAAGGCGGTGACCGGGATGCAGGCCGTGGCGTTGAGCCCCATGGCCGGCGCCCAGGGCGAATTCGCCGGCGTTGCCATGATCCGCGCCTATCACCGCGCGCGGGGGGACCTCGAGCGCAACGAGATCATCGTGCCGGAGGCGGCCCACGGCACCAATCCCGCGACGGCGACGATGTGCGGCTGTGTCGTGCGTGAGGTGCCGGTCAACGCCGACGGCGACGTCGACACGCACGCGCTGAAGGCCGCCGTCGGCCCCAAGACCGCCGGCATCATGCTCACCAACCCATCCACCCTCGGCGTGTTCGAGCGGCGCATAGAGGAGGTGGCCCGCACGGTGCACGCCGCCGGGGGCCTCCTCTACTACGACGGCGCCAACCTCAATGCGATCCTCGGCAAGGTGCGCCCGGGCGACATGGGGTTCGACGTCATCCACGTCAACCTGCACAAGACCTTTTCCACGCCTCACGGCGGCGGCGGCCCCGGCGCAGGTCCGGTCGGCGTCAGCGCGCGGCTCGCGCCCTTCCTGCCGGTGCCGGTGGTCGGGCGGCGCGGCGAGCGGTACTGCCTGCTGACCGAGCGCGACCTGCCGCAGTCGATCGGCCGGCTATCGGGTTACATGGGCAATGCCGGGGTCCTGCTGCGCGCCTACATCTACATGCGCATGCTCGGCCGCGAGGGGATGGCGAAGGTGAGCGAGCACGCCACCCTCAACGCCAACTATCTTCTCGCGCGGTTGCGCAGCGCGGGTTTCGATGCGGCTTATCCAGGGCGCCGGGCCAGTCACGAGTTCATCATCACCTTGAGGCGCCAGGCGAAGGAGCTCGGCGTCACGGCGATGGATTTCGCCAAGCGGCTGCTCGATCACGGCATGCACGCGCCGACCACCTATTTCCCGCTCCTGGTACCGGAGTGCTTCCTCATCGAGCCGACCGAGACGGAGAGCAAGGCGGCGCTGGATGCCTTCGTCGCCGCCATGACGGAGATCCTGGCGGAAGCCGCCAAAGAACCCGAGCGCGTCACCGGCGCTCCGCATACCATGCCGGTACGGCGCCTGGATGACGTTCGGGCGGCCAAGCACCTGGACCTCACCTGGAAGCCGACCGCAGCCCATGCGACTCCCGCGACTTCTTAGCCTCTGCCTGCTCGGCGCCTGTGCGCCCCTCAGCCTCGCCGCCGGCCAACAGGCCGCCTCACCCGCCACCGTCGCCCAGTCGGCACCGCCTGGCGCCGTGCCGCTGCCGCCGCCGGGCCCGGCGAAGCCGGCGCGGGAGCGGCCGCCGCGAGTGCCGCTACCGCCTCACCGGCGAGGGCGGCTCCCCGGGGGGACGCCCCAGGCGGCGCACCTCGCCCGGCAGGCCGTGGCCGGGGAGGCCAATCCCACCTGGGCGGCCACTCTCGAGCGCATCGCGAGCAGCGTGGTCTCCATCAACGTCGATGAGGTTCGCGCCTTCGACACCGATTGGAACGAGACCGCGCAGGCGACCGGCTTCGTCGTGGATGCGAAGCGCGGCATCATCCTGACCAACCGTCACGTCGTGACGCCGGGGCCGGTCACCGCCGAGGCGGTGTTCCTCGATCGGGAGGTGGTGCAGCTCGAGCCCATCTACCGCGATCCGGTGCACGATTTCGGCTTCTATCGATACGACCCGAAGAAGCTGCGCTATATCCAGCCGAAGGCGCTCGATCTGTATCCGCAGGGCGCGGAGGTCGGCCGCGAGATCCGGGTGGTCGGCAACAATGCCGGCGAGCAGCTCTCCATCCTCGCCGGAACGCTCGCCCGCCTCGATCGGGAGGCGCCAGACTACGGCTTCGGCAAGTACAACGACTTCAACACCTTCTATCTGCAGGCCGCCTCCGGGACCTCCGGCGGATCTTCCGGCTCGCCGGTCATCGACATTCGGGGTCGCGTCGTCGCCCTCAATGCCGGCGGCGCCGACAACTCCGCATCGAGCTTCTACCTGCCGCTCGATCGCGTGCAGCGCGCGCTGAAGCTCATCCAGGAGGGCAAGCCGGTCACCCGCGGCACGCTGTACACGGTCTTCAGCTACACGCCCTATGACGAGCTCGAGCGGCTGGGCCTGGAGCCGGGGATCGAGGCGGCCGTGCGCAAGCAGTTCCCGCAGCGTACCGGCATGCTGGTGGTCTCGGGCGTGTTGCCGGGGACCCCGAGTGCGCTCGCCCTGCAGCCGGGCGATATCCTGCTGCGGGTCAACGATCGTTATGTCACCACCTTCGATCCGCTCGAGCAGACGCTCGACTCCGCGGTCGGGCGGCAGATCAGGTTGGACCTCGAGCGCGGTGGCAAGCCGGTTTCGGTCACCCTGCCCGTCGGCGACCTGAACGCCATCACGCCGAGCAGTTACGTGCAGTTCGGCGACGCGGTGGTCAACACGCTCTCCTACCAGGAGGCACGCCAGCTCAACGTGCCGCCGCGCGGCGTGTTCGTCGCCAATGCCGGCTATGTGTTCGGTGCCGCGGGCATTCCGCGCGGCGCGGTGATCAGCAGCGTCGACTCCGTGGCCGTGGACGATCTCGCGGATTTTCGCCGGGCGCTGAGTCATCTCGCCGGCGGCAGTTACGCCAACGTCCGATTCGCGACCGTGGATGATCCCAACAGCAGCCAGCTCGGCGTCTTCCGCATGGATCGTCTTTGGTACCCGGCGGACTACTGCGTGCGCGACGACGCTCTCGGCACCTGGCCGTGCACGCCGCTCGCGGCCGGCCCGGCTCCCAGCCCCGATCCGGTGAGCTCGACGCGCTTCCCCAAGTATCGGGATCCGCGACTCACCGCGCTCGCGCCCTCGTTGGCTACGGTATCCTTCAGCATGCCGTACTCGGTCTCGGGCGTGACCGAGCATTTCTATCACGGGACCGGGCTCATCGTGGACGCCCAGCGCGGACTCGTCGTCGTGGATCGCGATACCGTGCCCGTCTCCCTCGGGGACGTGACGGTGACTTTCGCGGGCACCGTGCAGGTGCCCGGGCGCGTCGTTTACATCAATCCTCTGCACAACCTGGCCGTCGTCGCCTACGATCCGAAGCTCATCGGCACGACGCCGGTCAGGTCCGCGAGGCTGAAGCCGGAGGAGCTTGCCGCGGGTCAGCCCATCTGGGTCGTGGGGCTGGGCGAGGACAGCCAGATGCACTCGCGCGCCACGGAGATCGCCAGCATCGATCCGCTGTCGCTGCCCCTCTCGCACACCATGCGCTTCCGCGATACCAACGTCGAGACCATCGGGCTCGTCAATCCGCCCAGCGATTTCGACGGTGTGCTCACCGACGCCGCGGGGGACGTACTCGGGATGTGGTCGAGCTTTGCCTATGACAGCTCGAATGGCATCGCGCAGGCCCTGCGCGGCGTGCCGATCGGTCTGGTGGCCGATATGGTCGATCGCGTGCGCAGCGGCAGCGCCCTGCATTCCCTGGATGCCGAGCTCTTCCCGCAGCCGCTGGCGAGCGCGCGCCTGCTGGGCCTGTCGCCGCAATGGACGGCAAAGCTGGCCGCGCACAGCCCGACGGAGCGGCAGGTGCTCACGGTCGTGCGCACCGTCGGCGGCTCGCCGGCTTTCGCCCTCCTGATGCCGGGCGATATCCTGCTGGCGATCGACGGCAAGGTGGTCACCGATTTCCGCGAGGTCGAGGGTGCGACCGCGGATCGCTCCCAGGTGCAGGTGACGATCTGGAGAGCCGGCGAGCACACGCTCACCGTGCCCACGGTGGCGCTCTCCGGGGCGGGACTGCAGAGAGTGGTGCAATGGGCCGGTGCCACGTTGCAGGCGCCCTTCCAAGCGATGCGCGCGCAGCGAGGCATTCCTCCGGTAGGTGTTTATGTCGACTACTTCGCCTACGGCTCACCCGCGGCGCGCTATGGACTCTTTCCGGGGCGCCGCATCGTGCAGGTGGATGGGGTGCCGACTCCGAATCTCGACGCCTTCCTCGCGGCGGTCGCGGGACGGCCTGATCGCTCCTCGGTGAGGCTCACGACGATCACCTGGAACAATGCGCCCGATGTGATCACCTTGAAGCTCGACGAGCACTACTGGCCCGCCTATGAGCTTCTGCGGGCGCCCGACGGCTGGACGCGCCGATCCCTGAACTGAGCGCAAGTGTCGTGAAAATGCAACGACCGGCGTGATCGCAGGATCGACCGCCGGGCCTTGATAGAATCTCCCCATGGTTCGAGTGGTCAGAGCTACCCAGGTCGAGATCGAGGTCGCAGTGCAGGCGCTGCGCGACGGCGAGCTCGTGGCCTTTCCGACCGAGACGGTCTACGGCCTGGGCGCCAATGCGCAGAATCCCGCCGCGGTCCGCAAGATCTTCGAGGCCAAGGGCAGGCCCAGCCATCATCCGGTGATCGTCCACCTCGACAGCCCGCGCTATCTGCATCGCTGGGTGCGCGAGGTACCCCAGACCGCGATGAGCCTCGCCGAGCGCTTCTGGCCCGGGCCGCTCACCATGGTGATGCCGCGCGCCACCAATGTGCATGACGTCGTGACCGGAGGGCAGGACACCGTCGCCATCCGCGTGCCCTCCCACCCGATGGCGCAGCAGCTTCTGACCGCTTTCGGCGGCGGCATCGCCGCACCTTCAGCCAACCGCTTCGGCAGGCTTTCGCCGACCCGGGCGGAGCATGTGCGCGAGGAGCTCGGCGAGCAGGTCAAGGTGGTACTGGACGGCGGCGAATGTCAGATCGGGCTGGAATCGACCATCATCGCGTTCCAGGGGCAGAGTGTGCGGCTGCTGCGCCCCGGTGCGATCACGGCGGCCCAGATCCGGCAGATCATCGGAGAGCTTCTGATCGGCGCCGACGTCGAATCACCACGGGTTCCGGGCGGCACTGCCTCGCATTACGCCCCGACGACACCAATGACCATCGTGCCTTCCGGCGAGATCGATGCACGGGCGGAAGCGCTCTCCCAGGGTGGCCGCCGCCTGGCGGTGCTTGCACAGCGACTGCCGCTCAAGGCCCACAAGTACGTCACCTGGATCAATGCGGGACGCAGGCCGGAGCAGTACGGTCACGACCTCTACACCAATCTGCGCACGCTGGACAAGGCAGGCTGTCAGCGCATCCTGGTCCAGGATGTCCCGGAGGGCGAGCGCTGGATCGCGATCCGCGACCGCCTGGTGCGCGCCGCGGCCAGCGTCAGCGTCAGCGACATCGACGACAGCGGTACGATGGCCGTTCTGCCTTAAGCCCTCCGTGACCCGACGTCCTCGTTTCATGGATCCGTTCCAGCCGGCGGAGGTCCGGCGGCTGGTCCGCCAGTTCGGCTCGCCGCTCATCATCCTCGACTGCGAGCGCGTGCGGGTGCAGTACCGGAAACTGCGCGCTGCCCTCCCGGGGGTCGACCTGCACTACGCGCTGAAGCCCATGCCGCACGCGGCAGTGGTGCGCACGGTGTTGGGGGAGGGCGGCTTCCTCGACCTGGCGACGACCGGTGAAGTGCACCTCGTGCGCCGTCTGGGGGTCGCCGCCGATCGCTGCATTCACACTCATCCCATCAAGCGGCCGCAGGACATCCGCAACGCGCTCGATTTCGGCGTCCGCACCTTCGTGGTCGACAATGCCGATGAGGTGCGCAAGTTCGAGCGGCTCGCCGACCGGGTCGAGCTGCTGCTGCGGGTATCTTTCCGCAGCCCCGGAGCGGTATGCGATCTGTCGCGCAAGTTCGGCTGCGATCCGGAGGATGCGCTCGGCCTCGCGCGGCTCGCCGCGGAGCTCGGCATCAGCGTGCGCGGGCTGTCCTTTCACGTCGGCTCGCAGGCGGCCGACTCGGCGAAGCACGTCGAGGCCATCGTGGCGTGCGCGAAGCTCATGGCCGCGGGCCGCAAGGCGAAGCTGGGGCCGCTCGACACTCTGGACATCGGCGGCGGCTTTCCGATCGACTATGCGCAGCCGGTGCAGGACATCGGGAGGTTCTGCGAGCCGCTGCGCGAGGCGCTGGGCAGGCTTCCCAAGAGGGTGCGGGTGATCGCCGAGCCGGGCCGTTACATCGTCGGGCCCGCGGTGATCGCTGTCGCTTCCGTCATGGGCCGGGCGCTGCGCGAGGGTCATTGGTGGTACTACCTGGACGATGGGCTTTACGGCTCCTACAGCGGGCAGCTCTTCGATCACGCGCGCTATCCGGTCGAGCCGTTGCGCGACAGCGAGGAGCGCTTGCCCGCGGTGCTGGCGGGACCCACCTGCGACAGCATCGATGTCATCGCGGAGAATCTGCTGCTGCCGAAGCTCGAGGCGGGCGATCTCATCGTGGGCAGGGCCATGGGCGCCTACACCTGGGCCAGCGCGTCGGAGTTCAACTTCTTCCCCAAGGCGACCGTGGTCGCAGTGAACGGTACACCGGGCGACGCGGGTACCGTGATGCCCTTCCCGCTGTAGCATGAGCCGGCACCGTACAATGGACCGGGCGCTGGCAGATCCGCGGAGGCGGCTCGATCCTTGATCCGCAACGTCGTTTTCGACATCGGCTGGGTGTTCGTGCACCTGAACCATCAGCCGTTCCTCGACTTCCTGTCCGCTCACGGCGCGCACGCGCCCGACCTCGCCTCCGTGCTCGCGCGCATCGCGCTCGAGGACCACGAGTGCGGCCGCATGGACGGTCGCGGACTCCTGGAGCGGTGCGCCGCGCTCGCGCCGCGGCCGATGAGCCGTGAGGCGGCGCACGCGAGCTGGGTGGACATGTTCGACCTGCAGCCGAAAATGGTGGAGCTCGCGCAGCGGCTGAGCGAGCGTTACCGCGTCTACCTGCTTTCCAACATCGGCGACCTGCATTGGACGCATCTCTCGCGTGAATATCAGCTGCACCGCATCGGCCACGGCGCGCTGCCCTCGTTCGTGGCGGGCGTCATGAAGCCGCACGAGGGTATCTACGTCGAGGCGGAGCGCCGCTTCTCGCTGACACCGGCCGAGACCGTGTTCATAGACGATCGGTCGGAAAACATCGACGCTTCGCGCCGCCGTGGCTGGCATGGGATCGTGCATACCGGCTACGACACCACCGTCGGGGCGCTTCGCGGGCTCGGCGTCGCGTGTTGAGTATGAAGAGCGAAGCCAAACCCCCGCCGGAGACCGCCATTCACCGCCACGTGGCCGCCGCCAGGGCAGGCCGCGAGCCGCGGGTCATCGCGCGGCTCTTCTCGGGTTGGGCGGTGTTCGGCGAGCGGCAGTTCCTGCGCGGTTACGCGCTCCTGCTTCCCGACCCGGTAGTGCCCAGCCTCAATGCCCTCGGCGCGCACGAGCGGGCGCTGTTCCTCCAGGACCTCGCCCGGCTGGGCGATGCGGTGCTCAAGGTGACGGGAGCGGAGCGCATCAACTATGCCATCCTCGGCAACCTGGAGCCGGCGCTGCACGCCCATGTCATTCCCCGTTACGCCGACGAGCCGGAGAAGCTGCGCACGGCTCATCCCTGGGCCTACGACTGGGAGGCGGCGCCGCTCTTCGACCGGGCCGCGCATCAGGAGCTGGCGGAGGCGCTGCTGAAGGAACTCTCGCGCATGGGTGTCACCAAGCCGATGCGCTACGACCCCGGCGCCAACACGGTCGCGCCGGCCCCGGGGTAGGCCTGGGCTAGGGCGTTGCGCTGCCGGTGGCGCCGATCGAGGCTTCCCCGCGCGCCTGCAACGCGGGCCGTGAAGCGAGAAGCCGCGTGATCTCCGCGTAATCGGGCGGCTTGATGAGGTGCGCGTCGAAGCCCGCCTCGCGGGATTTGCGCCGGTCTTCCGGCTGACCCAGGCCGGTCACGGCGACCAGCGTGATATTCTGCCCCCAGGGATGTTGTCGTATGCGGCGGCAGACCTCGTAGCCATCGAGCTCCGGCAACTGCACGTCGAGCAGGACCACGTCCGGCTGCAGATGCTCGGCGGCTTTCAACGCTTCGAGGCCGTCGTGTGCCGTGTAGGTCTCGTGCCGGGCCAGCCTGAGCAGCGCCGCCAGCGAAGTGGCCGTATCGGTGTTGTCGTCGACCACGAGGATGCGGCGCGCAGGGACGTTCACCTCCTCCTGCGGCGAGGCCGTATCGCGCTCCCCGCCCCGGGTGGCGAGCGGCAGCCGCACCACGAATTCACTGCCGCGGCCAGGACCGGCGCTGAAAGCCCTGACGGAGCCTCCATGCAGGCCGAGCAGGCGCCGAGCGAGCGCGAGCCCGATTCCGAGGCCCCCCTGCGAGCGCGGCAGGCCGGCCTCGATCTGCGCGAACATCTCGAAGATCGCCTCGAGCTTGGCCGCCGGAATACCGAGCCCGGTGTCCCGGACGCGCACGAGCGCTTCGCCGCGCTCCGCGGCCAGGCTGACCTCGATGCGCCCTCCCGGCTCGGTGTATTTGCGGGCATTCTGCAACAGGTTGCGAAAGACCTGCGACAGGCGCAGCGCGTCGCCGTCCACGACGAGCGGCTCGGGCGGTATGTTCGCCTCGAGCGCGAGACCTGCCGCCTGGACCAGGGGGCGCTCGACGTCGACGGCCTCGCGCAGCACTGCGCCGAGCTCGACGGCTGCCGTGCGCAGCTCGATCTTGCCGCGGGCGATGCGGCTGGCATCGAGCAGATCGTTCACCAGGCGGATGAGCTGCTCGAGCTGCCGCTCCATCAGTCCGCACGCCCGGCGGCGCAACTCCTCGGAGCCGTCGCCGCGCTTGATGAGCTCGAGCCCGTTGCGCAGCGGCGCCAGCGGTCCGCGCAACTCATGGGCGAGCAGTGCCAGGAAGTCGTCCTTGTGCCGATCGGCTTCGTTGAGCTCGACGATCCGGCGGTTGCCGAGATAAAACATCAGCCCGAGGAGCGCGGCGGCGATCAGGGCAGGCGCCGCCATCGCGGCGAGAATCACGCGCGACCGGCGCTGTGAGTCGACCGCCCGGCGTGCCAGGAGCGCGTACTCCGCCGCGCGCATCGCGTCCGCCTGGGCCCCGATGCGATCCAGGAGCGGCTTGCCGGTGCCGGCGCGGACGACGGCCAATGCCGCGGCATGATTGCCGGCCTGCTCGAGCGAGATCGTTCGCCCGAGCTGCGCGATCTTCGCGGCGATATCACCGTGCAGGATCCTGAGGCGTGCCTGCTGGTCGGGCGCCCCACCGACCTCGCGGGTCAGCGCCGCGAGCTCACTCTGGATGCTCTGCGTGGCATCCCGGTAGCGTCCCAGGTCCGTTCCGCGATCGGTGAGAAGATAACCCCGCTGGCTCCGCTCGGCTTCGCGCACCGCGGAGTAGAGGCGCGTGAGATCGACGATCGCATTGTCGGCGTGCGCGACCAGCCGTTCGTTCGCGACCAGCCGTTGCGCATTCAGGTAACCCATCAACGCGCCGCCGATGAGCACGGCGAGCGTGACGCCGAAAGCCCATAGCGGCAGCTGGCGGCGGAGGTTGGATGGGCTAGGCATGCGGGAACGGACTCGCGCTCGTCTCCCGGTCAGTCGGGCGTCGGCCTTACCTGGCCTCTGAGCACGTCCTCGAAGCCGAAGTTCCGCAGGTCACGCATACGCTGGGGATACAGAATGCCATCGAGGTGATCGACCTCGTGCTGCACTACCCGCGCGTGGAATCCTTCCACCGTCCGATCGATCGGCGCGCCTTCGATGTCGCGGCCCCGGTAGCGCAGCCGGCAGAATCGGGGTACCAGCCCCCGCAGCCCGGGAACCGACAGGCACCCCTCCCAGCCTTCCTCCTGCTCCTCGCCGATCGGCGTCAGCTCGGGATTGACCAGTACGGTGAAAGGGATGGGCGCGACGTCGGGATAGCGCGGATTGGCGGTGATCTCGAAGATGACCACGCGCAGGCTGACGCCGATCTGCGGCGCCGCGAGGCCGGCGCCGCTCAGCGCACGCATGGTGTCGGTCATGTCTACGACGAGCGCGGTGAGCCCGGCGTCGAAATCGCGTACGGGGGCGGCCACCTGCCTGAGCAACGGCTCGCCCATCTTGAGAACCGGTCGCACGGCCATGGCCGGCAATGTATCACTTCGGCCGCGGCCCCAGCGTGTCGGCGACGTAGGCGCCGCGCTCGCCCATGGGGGCGGGCGGCCCGCGCGTGGTGTCCACCGCAGTCTGATGCTCCGCCTCGGCGTTGAATTCCGCGCCGAGCACGATGGAGAAGCTCTGCAGATAGAACCACATGATGAGGACGATCACGCCTCCCAGGGCGCCGTAGGTCCTGCCGTAGCTGCCGAAGTTGCGGACATAGAGGGAGAAGAGAAAGCTCGAGGCCAGCCAGAGCGTGGCCGCGATCACCGAGCCCCAGCTCACCCAGCGCCATTGGGGGTTGTCGCGGGACGGCGCGTAACGGTACACGATCGCCAGGCCCAACACCGCGAATGCCCAGAGCAGGATCCAGCGGATGACGAGCGCCGCCATGGCGATGAAGCGCGGCAGCGGCAGGTGCTGCAGCCCCAGCGGTACCGCGACGGTGAGCAGCAGCATCAGCACGAAGCCGACGACCGCGCCGGCGGCGAACATGAGCGCCACCAGGATCAGCTTGAGGAACCCGCGCCGCTCGCGCTCGGTGTAGGCGATGTTCGTCGCCGACATGAGCGCCGAGACTCCCTGGCTGGCGTAGTAGATCGAGACGACGAAGCTCACGATCGCGCCTATGCCGAGCGTCCCGTTCCGCGGGCGGGCCAGCGCCTCGAGCTGCGTTTGAATGATGCTCGCGGCATCGTGCGGCAGGATGCCGTAGAAGGGGGAGATCTCCTTGGCCACTTCCGCCGGCGAGGCGAACATCCCGTAGACCGACGCCAGGACCGCCATGGCGGGGAAAACGGCGAGCAGCGTATTGAGGGCCACTCCGGCGGAGATCAGCGACAGGTTGTCCTCGCTGATCCGGTGGAAGACGCGCAGGAGGATGTCGCGCCACCCTGCGCGCGGAATCTCGCTCGGGGTACGCGCAGCGCGGCCTCGGCCCGGCTCCCTGCGCTCAGCCTCGAGCGGCGATGTCGGCTGCGGATCGCGTTTGCGCACGAGGCAAGCCGAGCAACCGCTATTCCCGCCTCCCTCAGCGATGGTCGCGGAAGACGAGAGGGGTGGCGAAAGCGGGCGCTCCCGCCTCCTGCTCGCTGCTCGCCACCGCTTCGGTGATGAGATGATGGTGCGGCGAGAGCGCGCAGACCGGATCGGCATTGGCCGCATCGCCGGTCAGGAGGTAAGCCTGGCAGCGGCAGCCGCCGAAGTCCCGCCCGCGCTCCGGACAGCTGCGGCAGGGCTCCTTCATCCAGCCCTCGCCGCGGTAGCGGTTGAAGGCGGGTGAGTCGTACCAGATCGAGCCGATGCTCGCCGCGCGCACGTTGGGGAAGTCGAGTCCGGGCAGCATCCGCGCCGACTGGCACGGCAGCGCCACTCCGTCCGGTGCAATGCCGAGGAACACCCGCCCGAGGCCGCTCATGCAGGGCTTCGGCCGCGTCTCGAAATAGTCGGGGACGACGAAGAATATCCGCATGCGCGTGCCGACCCGCGCGCGAAAGCGCGCGGTGGCCGCCTCGGCGCGCTGCACTTGCGCGCGGCTCGGCAGGAGCTGCGCGCGGTTGCGCCACGCCCAGCCGTAGTACTGCGTGTTGGCGAGCTCGACGTACTCGGCGCCCAGCTGCTCCGCCATGCCGAGGATCTCCTCCACGTGATCGATGTTGAGGCGATGCAGCACCACATTGAGCACCATCGGGTAGCGGTACTGCTTGATGAGCGCCGCCGCGCGCGACTTGAGCTCGAAGGTGCGCGTGCTGCTCAGGAAATCGTTCATCTGCCGCGTGCTGTCCTGGAACGAGAGCTGGATGTGATCGAGGCCGCCTTCCTTGAGAGCCCCCAGGCGCGCCTCGGTGAGACCCACTCCCGAGGTGATGAGGTTGATATAGAAGCCCAGCCGGTGTGCGGCGGCGACGATGACCTCGAGATCCTCGCGCACCAGCGGCTCGCCCCCCGAGAGCCCGAGCTGCACCGATCCGAGCGCGCGGGCCTCCTGAAGGACCCGCAGCCATTCCGCGGTCTCGAGCTCGCGGCCGACAGTGCTGAAGTCCGTCGGGTTGTAGCAGAAGACGCAGTGCAGCGGGCAGCGGTAGGTCAGCTCGAGTAGGAGCCACAGCGGTGGGCCGGGACCGCCGGGTGCGAGCGGCTGCTGCGGGGCGTCAGGAGCTTGCATGGCGGTTTCAGCGGACCCCGGATCGCTCACGGGCGCAGCTCCAGCCAAGTGCGCTCAACCGCCAGGGTGATGAACGCGCAGACGTCCGCCGTCAGTCCGGCGGCGCCATATGTCTGCTCGAGATCCGCCACGATGTCGGCAACCGTCCGTACGCCGTCGCACCGCGTCAGGATCGCGGCGGCGCTCTGGTTGAGCTTCACCATTCCCTCGGGATAGAGCAGCACGTGTGCTTGCTGCGCGGGCTCCCACTGGAGGCGGAAACCGCCGCCGATGGTCGGGCGCGCGGCGGTGTCCTGGGGGCCCAAGGCGGAGGGGCCGGCGCTCATTGGACACCGTACTTCTGGGCCATGGCGTCATTCATCTGCCAGAGCACATCGAGCTTGAACTGCAGGATCTCGAGCGCGCGCTCCTGCTCCGCCCGCATGCGAAAGCGCTCGAGGGTCGCCGCGAGCGCGAAGTCGGCATCGCGATTGGCGAGGCTCACGCGGCTCTGGAAATAGTGCAGCCCGGCACGGTCGATCCAGGGGTAGTGCTCGGGCCAGCCGGCGAGTCGTTGCTTGTGGATCTGGGGCGCGAAGAGCTCGGTCAGTGCGGCACACGCCGCCTCGTACCAGGGCGCGCGACGGGCAAAGTTGACGTATGCATCGACGGCGAAGCGCACGCCCGGCAACACGTCAGTCAGGCTCTCGACGCGCGAGCGCTCGAGACCTACCGCCTCGGCAAGTCGCAGCCATGACTCTATCCCTCCGGGATCATCGCCGTAGCCGTCGTGATCGAGGATGCGCTGCACCCAGTGGCACCGCACCTTCCGGTCATCGCAGTTCGCCATGATCGCGGCATCCTTGATCGGAATGTTGATCTGGTAGTAGAAGCGGTTGGCCACCCAGCCGCGGATCTGCTCCGGCCGCGCCCGGCCGGAGTTCAGCATCCCGTTGAAGGGATGATGGATGTGATAACTCTGCTCCTTGGCGCGCAGCCGAGCCTCGAACTCCGAGAGGCTCCAAGGCTGCGAGAGATCCCCGGGCGTGGCGCTCACAAATCGACCTCCATGCCGTCCCAGGCGACTTCGATCCCGCGACGGTCGAGCTCGGCTCGCTGCGGGGAGTCTTCGTCGAGGATCGGGTTCGTGTTGTTGATGTGGATCAGGATCCGGCGCGTGGTGTCGGGCAGGCGCGCCAGCCATTCGAGCATGCCGCCCGGACCGCTTTGCGCGAGGTGGCCGATGTCCCGCGCCCGCTTGCGCGAGAGGCCGAGCCGGAGCATCTCGTCGTCACTCCAGAACGTGCCATCCACCAGTACGCACGCCGCCGACTGCATGGCCTGCCACGTCGCCTCGTCGATATCGGCCAGGCCGGGGGCGTAGAAGAGGGACTTCCGCGAGCGGTCATCCGTGAGGAGGAGCGCGACGTTATCCCCCGCCACGGGCGACTCCCGGTTGGGGGAATAGGGCGCCGGCTTCCCGGAGATGGGGAGGGCGCGCCAACGGACGCCGGGTATTCCCTCGATGGCAAATCCGGCGGCGTCGAAGCCCATACGCCCCCGCTCGATGCGGCAATAGTGGGACAGTACCTCGATGATCGGGTTGCCCCGTGTCAGATCCGCGTACACCGCATCGGTGCACCAGAGCGCCCAGGGCCGCGTCGCCTCGCGCAGCATGTAAAGACCGGTCGTGTGATCGACCTGCCCGTCCACGAGCACAATCGCGCGAATTGCCGTATCGCGTGGCGAGCGCGCCGGCTGAAAGTCCGGATGGGCGCGCAACTGTGCGAGGATATCGGGGGACGCGTTGACCAGTACCCAGGAGGAGGTGTCGTCACGGCCGGCGAGACCACCCTCTGTGCCGCCGGCGCGAACGGCGATCGATGACTGCGTTCTGGCGCGGCCCCTCAGCGTTCCGCCGCGCAGGCCCGCGCAGTTGGGGCAGTTGCAGTTCCACTGCGGAAAGCCACCTCCCGCGGCAGACCCGAGGACACGAATCTTCATGCGGAGGGAGCCGCGATTCAAAGAGGGCCGCGCGGGCGGCGCATGCGCCGCAAGCGGCACATGCGCCGCTCGCTTCCCGGTCAGCGATGAGCGATGTACATCGTGATTTCCATGCCGAAGCGAAGGTCAATCGCCTGCGGAGTTTCCCATTTCATCTCGAGCTCCTC
>DATNEU010000041.1:0-112920 GCA_035552895.1 Steroidobacteraceae bacterium | reverse complement strand
TCCATGCGCCGCAACTCCTTGGTGTTGAAGTAGCGGCTGGGCTCGAAACCCTTCACCTGCCCGCCGAAGCGCACGGGAAAGTGGGAGACATCGAACCGCGTGATCGGTCCGATGCCGCTCTCGCCGGCGAGAATGGCCTTCCACGCCGTCTCCACCACGCTGCCCATGGGCGAGATCAATCCCAAGCCCGTCACGACCACACGACGCTTGCTCACACGCTACCCGTCTCTTGAGAGTTGTCCTGGAGGGAATCTTCCGGCGCGGTTACTCGGCCCGTCCCGGGCTCGCCCGTTACTCGGCGCCTCCTGTGCCTCGCCCCTTTTCCTTCTGCTCGGGGCCGCGGCGGAACTCGGCGCTCAGGCCTTGTTGCGGCGCTCGTTGATGTACTCGATCGCCTGATGGACCGTGGTGATCTTCTCGGCATCCTCATCCGGAATCTCGATCTCGAACTCCTCCTCGAGAGCCATCACGAGCTCGACCGTGTCGAGCGAGTCGGCTCCCAGATCGTCCACGAACGAGGCGTCATTGGTCACCTGCTCCTGCTTGACGCCAAGCTGCTCGGCCACGATGGCTTTGACCTGCTGCTCAACTGTGCTCATTAGGGGATGGTCCTTATGTTTTAGAAATGGAATACGGAAAAGCGTTCCCTCGCCGCCATGGCCGAGGCCGGCGGCGCGGGCGCGGTATTGTAGGGGAACACCCCAGGGGCTGCCAGTCGCCGTGAGGTCGCCCTGAGTGGTTGTTTTTCCTCGCGAAACCTCGCCGGGCCTCGGCGCAAAGGGGGCGGTGGCGGCCCTCGCGCCGGCCCCGGTGTTGCGCCCGTCCAACGGCCCTTCCCGCCGTGACGGTCCAGCCACCGAGACGCCCCGGGGAATCCGTCAGGGCATATACATGCCGCCGTTGACGTGCAGCGTCTCGCCCGTGATGTAGCCCGCCTGTGGCGAGGCCAGGAAGAGCACGGCGGCCGCCACGTCCGCGGCCTCGCCGAGCCGTCCGGCCGGAATCTGGGTGAGCAGGCCCGCGCGCTGCTCCTGCGTCAGCGAGCGGGTCATGTCGGTGTCGATGAACCCGGGCGCGACCGCGTTGACGGTGATGCCGCGCGAGGCGACTTCGCGCGCCAGAGACTTCGTGAAGCCGAGAATCCCTGCTTTCGCGGCGGCGTAGTTGGTCTGCCCGGGGTTGCCGGTGAGGCCCACCACCGAGGTCAGGTTGACGATCCGGCCGCGCCGCTCCTTCATCATGCGGCGCAGGCAGGCTTTCGAAAGCCGGAACACCGAGGTCAGATTGGTCGTGATCACCCGGTCCCAATCCTCCGGCTTCATGCGCAGGAGGAGCGTGTCGCGCGTGATGGCGGCGTTGTTCACCAGGATGGTCGGCATCTGCCCGGCACCGTCGAGCTCGCTCATGAGCGCATCGATCGAGGTGGCGTCGGAGACGTCCAGCGTGGCGCCCCGGCCGTTGTATCCATGCGACGACAGCACCGCCGTAAAGGCGGCGGCACCTTCCGCGGACGTCGCCGTGCCGATCACCCTGGCGCCGGCCCTGGCCAGGGAGAGCGCGATCTCCCGCCCGATTCCGCGGGAAGCGCCCGTCACGAGCGCGACATCATTCTCGAGCATATCTGCTTCAACCCTCATCTTTTACGGCCGCGCGGGCGGCCTGCAGCGAATCCGCGTCCTCGAGCGCCAGGGCCTCGAGCCCCCGATCGATGCGGCGGTTGAGCGCCGTCAGCACCTTGCCCGGGCCGCACTCGATGAGCGCGCGGGCGCCGCCTGCCGCGAGCGCGCGGACGGTCTCCGACCAGCGGACCGGGCTCGACAGCTGGCGCACCAGGAGCTGCCGCAGGTCCGCGGGATCGCAGTGCGGCTGAGCATCGACGGCGCTCAGGAAGCGAATGCGCGGGGGCCGGAAATCGATCGCGCTCAGCCGCTCTCCCAGACGCCGGGCCGCCGGCCCCATGAGGCTGCTGTGCGCGGGAACGCTGACCGGAAGAGCCACGGCGCGCTTGGCGCCCCGGCCCTTGGCCGCCTCGATGGCCCGCTCGACCGCGGGGCGTGCGCCAGCGATGACGACCTGCCCCGGGGCGTTGAAATTGACCGCCTCGACGACCTCGCCCTGTGCCGCCTCGCGGCAGGCCTCGCTCACTTGCGCATCATCGAGCCCGAGGATGGCCGCCATCGCCCCGGTGCCCTCCGGGACGGCCTCCTGCATGACCCGGCCCCGAAAGCGCACGAGGTCGATGGCCGCGGCGAAATCGAGCGCGCCCGCCGCCACCAGGGCCGAAAACTCACCCAGGCTATGGCCGCACACCACTGCCGGCTCCCCGCCCCCGTTTGCGCGCCAGACCCGCCAGGTGGCGATCGCGGCGGCGAGCATGGCGGGCTGCGTGCACTCGGTGCTGTTCAGGCGCTCCGCCGGCCCTTCGGCCACGAGTTGCCGCAGGTCGTATCCGAGCGCCGCCGAGGCCTCGGCGAAGGTGTCGCGGATCAGCGAATCGGCCCCCGCCGCCGGCGCCAGCGCCCCCAGCATGCCGACCGATTGCGAGCCCTGCCCGGGAAATACGCAGCCAAACGTCATCACGTCCTCGCGTCGTGCAAAAATTCCGGCGATTATAGCCATGCCGTCCCGGAACCGGCTTTTCCGGGGACTGTCGAACCGCGCAAACCCAAGCGCCCGCGTCCGCGGTTATGATTCCGCGTTCGCATCCCGCAAGCGCAGCCGCAGCAGGAACTCACCCACCCATCATGATGCATCGAGCCTTTCTCCGCAGCCCTCACTCCGCGCGCCGCCAGGCCCGCGGCTTCACCTTGATCGAGATCATGGTCGTCGTGGTCATCATCGGCCTGCTGGCAGCGATCATCGTGCCGACAGTGATCAACAAGGTCGACGAGGCGCGGGTCGCCAAGGCGAAGTCGGACATCCAGAGCCTGGAGACCGCCCTGACCGAGTACCGCCTCGACAACGCGACCTATCCCACCAACGACGAAGGCCTGGACGCACTCGTCAAGCAGCCGAACGACCCGACGGTCACGAACTGGCACGGCCCTTACGTGGAGCAGCTCTCCAAAGATCCCTGGGGACGTCCTTACCAGTATGAGTATCCCGGCACGCACGGCCTGCCTTACGACCTCTTCACGCTGGGTCCGGACGGACAGCCGGGTGACAAAGACATCGGCAACTGGAACCTCACCCAGTAGGGTGGAGCGCCGCCCGAGGCGCCCCGGGCGGCGGGCACGTCCTCGTGCCGGTCCGGCGCCCCGGGCCGCGGGCTTCACGCTGCTCGAGATCCTGGTCGTCGTCCTCATCATCGCGATGCTGACCGCGGGCATGCTGATGACCATGAATTTCACCGGCAAGGATACGCAGCTCCAGACCGAGAGCGACCGCCTGTTCACCCTGATGAAATACGCGCGCGATCAGGCGCAGCTGCAGACGCGCAACTACGGAATCGTGTTCAGCCAGCATGGCTACGCGTTCGTCGTCTACGGCGTGCGCACGGGCGCCTGGCGGCAGGTTTTCGAGGACGACGCCCTACGCGAGCGCACGCTCCCCAACGGGCTCGATTTCAAGCTCACGGTGGATGCGCGGCCGATCGTATTGAACGACAGCATCGAATTGCCGACGGCGCCCGCGTCCGATTCCGGGGCCGGGTCGACGAGGAGCGCGAGCCCGACGCCGCCCACGGGGGCCGGTTCCCACTCGGATTCCAATGCGGATTCCAGCTCGGATTCGGATTCCAGCTCGGACTCCGACTCCGACTCGAATTCGACCTCGTTCGCGCCGCAGGTGATGATCTTCTCGAGCGGCGAGCTGTCCTCCTTCAAGATTACGCTCGAGCGCCCGGGCGTCGGTCGCAGTATCACGCTCGATGAGAACAGGGACGGCGACATCGTCGAGCGGCGCATGGTCGAGGGCGGCTCTTGAGAAGCCGGGGCTTCACCCTGATCGAGGTGCTGGTGGCGCTCGCCATCGTCACGATCGGCATGGCCGCCGTCATGGAGACGCTCACCTCCTCCGCCAACACGGCCATCTACCTGCAGGAGAAGACCTTCGCCGAGTGGGTGGCGCTCAACCGCATGGAGACCGTGCGCCTCACCGGCGCCCCGCCGACGACGGGCACCAGCAACGACACCATCGAGTACGCCGGGCGCAACTGGGAGTGGCAGGAGAAAGTCTCCAACACTCAAGTGCAGGGCATGGTGAAGATCGAGGTCAACGTGCGGCCCGCCGACAGCAAGGCGGGCGACAACCGCGGCTGGTATGCGAGTGTGGCGGGCTTCATGAGCCGCGATGTCTCACCAGGAACGACGCAAGGACCCACCTGGTCGTGGAGCCCCACCAACGTCCCCCCGCCATGACTGCGAAGCAACTCAGAGGTTTCACGCTGATCGAGCTGCTGGTCGCGCTCTTCATCGCGGCCATCATGTTCGCCATCGGCTACGGCGCCATAAATCAGGCGCTGCAGAGCCGCGGTAACATCCGCCGCGATCAGCGGGACCTCCTGCAGCTTCAGGCCGCCATGAACATCATGGAGCAGGACTTCGTGCAGCTCGCGCCGCGGCCGGTACGCTCGCCGGATGGCAACGGCTATCTGCCCTGCCTGCAGGGCAACCCCGTATCGCAGAGCTCCGACACCTCGGATGCCTCGGACAGCTCGGACACCTCGGACAGCTCGAACAGCTCCGACACGGCCGCTGCATCCGACACCTCCGGTGGCCCCGCCCCGCTGGTCATTCTGACGCGCAGCGGCTGGAGCAATCCTACCGGGGTCGAGCGCACGGAGCTCGAGCGAGTCGCCTACGTTCTCGACAACGGCACCCTGGTGCGTGAGCACTGGAACGTGCTCGACGCCACGCTCTCCAGCGTTCCCTTCAAGCGCAACCTCCTCGAGCATCTGAGCAGCGTCTCCATTCGCTACATGCAGCCTACCTCACACGGCTGGGTGGGTGTCTGGCCACCCTCCGGAGCGCCCATCGGCGGGGGCCCCGAGAGCCTCTACTATCAAATGCGCCCGATGGCCGTGGAGGTGACTCTCGATACCAAGCAATGGGGCAAGCTCACGCGCATCTTCGAGATTCCCCAGTGAGCCGCGAAACCATGGAGCCGCCCCTGGCTGCGCAGCAGACCCGCGCCGTCCCGGCCCGGCGCCCTCACCGAGGCCGCGGCTGTCCCCCGCGCCAACGTCAGCGCGGTGTCGCGCTCATCGTCGCGATTCTCCTCGTGGCGTTGGGCACCATCATCGCGGCGGGGATGGCCTACGACAACGCAATGACCGCGCGCCGCGCGGGCGCGAGCTTCGACTTCGATCAGGCATTGCTCGTTGCCGAGGGAGCGGAAGCGTTCGCGGCCTACGGCCTGCAGCAGACCGTCGTTCAGAACAACCCCAAGCAACTGGTGTATCCGGCGCAGGGGTGGAGCCGGACGCTGGGTCCCGAGGAAGTGCTCCCCGGCATCATGCTGCAGGCCTCGCTGGAAGACCTGCAGGGACGTTTCAACGTCAACGAGTTGGTGATGCCCGATGGCAACACGCCAAACCCGGGTGCGATCGAGGCATTCCAGCGGCTGCTCACCAAGCTCGGACTCGATCCCAAATTCGCCGATCTGCTCGTCGACTGGATCGACGAGAACACGACTCCGCGGCCGGACGGTGCGGAAGATAGCGTGTACATGGAATTGGATCCGCCCTTCCGCACGCCCAACATGCCGATCTCCAGCACCAGCGCCCTCCTCGCGCTGCCGGGCTTCACTCGCGCCGACTTCAACAAGCTGGCGCCCTACATCGTCGCCCTGCCCCCCAAGACGCTGATCAATCTGTGCTCGGCCTCTCCCCAGTTGCTCGATGCGCTGAGCGGAATCGAGCAGTACAGCCTCAATCCGGCGGGGTTCGAGCAGGACCGCCAGGCAGCCGGCACGTGTTTCCCGACAAACTTCCTGCAGGCCATTCCCGCCAATCTGCGGCCGCAGGTCGAGAGTCTCGTCACGCAGACATCGGTTTGGTTTCGCCTGACGAGCTTCGTCGGCGAGGGTTCGACCGAATTCGCCGTGTATACGACGCTATACGTGGACCCCCTCACCCACAAGCTCCGCCCCGTGATGCGCAGCTTCACGCCGGACTGAGCCTGCCGCTGCTAGTATGGGACCCCATGGCTGACTGGCTCCTCCTCAAGCTTCCGCGTACCCCGCAAGAGCAGGCCACCTGGCTCGTGGTCGATGCGCGCGGCGCCGCCGCCGGCACGCCCCAGGGCGGACCCCTCTCGCTCGCCGCGCCCCGCGCGCCCGGCCGGCACGTGGTCGTGCTGGTGCCCGGGACGGAGGTGCTGTTGGCGCAACCGGAGCTGCCCCCGGCGAAGGCGGGCGCCAGGCTGCAGCAGCTCGTGCCCTATGCGCTCGAGGAACAGCTCGCCGAGGATATCGAGGAGCTGCATTTCGCCATCGGCCGCCGGCAGGGCGAGTCGACGCGCGTACCCGTCGCGGTCGTGGCGCGCAAGCTCATGGACGAGTGGACCACCCTCCTGAAGTCGAGCGGGCTCGAGCCCGAAGCCCTGTACGCCGACAGCGAGCTGCTGCCGCAGAACCCGGGCCAGGCCATAGTGCTCCTGGACGGGGACGCGGTCGTCGTCCGTCCCCCTTCGGGGACCGTGGTGACACTGCCGGCGGATGCCCTGGGCGAGGCGCTCGAGATCGCCCTCGCCGGCATCGAGCCCGGCACGCCGGGAGGCCGGGGTCTCATCCTCTACACCGGCGCCGCGGAGTGGCACCGTCATGCCGCAACGGTGGAGGCGGCGCGGGAGCGCTTCGAAGGCATCCAGATTCAGCTCCTCACCGGCGGGCCGCTCGCCCTCTTCGCACAGCAGCTTCCCGCCGCCACGGCCACCAACCTCCTGCAGGGTCCGTACGCCGCGGCCCCGCCGCACCCGGTCGGCTGGAGCGCCTGGCGGATAGCAGCCATCCTGCTGGCGGGCTTCATTGCGCTTCACATTGCCGGCAAGGCCGCGGAGCTCAGCGTCCTGCACCATGCCGACCACCGCCTCGACGCCGCGATCGAGCAGGTCTTCCGCACCGCCATGCCGGGCCAGCCCGACACCTACGAGGCGCGCCGTTTGATGGAGCAGCGCCTCGCCGCGGTGCACGCGGGTCAGTCTTCCGGCGGGCTCCTGCCGGCGCTGCAGGCGCTCGTGCAGGCGCATCGCGCCGCTCCCGAGGCCGTGCTCGAAGGACTCACCTTCCGCGATGGCGCGCTCGAGCTCAAAGCCTCGGCCCCGAGCGTCGAGTCGCTGGATCTCCTGAGCCGCAAGCTCCAGCAGCAGGGATGGCAGGCGCGCCTGGTGGCCGACAATCCACACGGCTCCGCCTACGAGGGCCGCATCCAGATGAGCCCGAGGACCTGAGGTGGCGCTGTCGCTCGAATCCTGGCTGCGCTCCCTCCCCTCTCGCGACCGCCGCGCCCTGCTCGTCGGCATCATCGCCGCCGCGATCCTCATCGTGCTGGCGATCGTCCTGCCGCTCGACCACAGCGTCTCGCGCCTGCACGATCAGGTTGCGCAGAAGCGCACGGACCTGGTCTGGATGCGCAACGCCGCGCCCGAGATCGCCGCCGCCGGGCCGGTGCGCAGCACCGCCGGCGAGTCGCTGATCGTCATCGTCGATCAGTCGGCGCACGAGGCGGGCCTCGGCGGCTCGCTCGCCGGCAGCCAGCCGAGCGGCCGCGGCAGCCTCAGCGTCCAGTTGGAGAAGGCGCCGTTCGATACCCTGGTGGCCTGGCTTGCGCGCCTCAGCCAGCAGAACGGCGTGCAGGTCGAGAGCGCCACCATCGACAGCGCCGGCGCGCCCGGCACGGTCAATGCCTCGCTGGTCCTGAAGAGCCCCTGACGCTCACCCGAATCATGAAGCGGCACGACCGAGTGGCAGGCATACGGAAGTGCCCCGCCGCCGCAGGTGGCGGAGCCCCGGGCAAAAACCACATATGAAGCGGACCGTGATCGTCATCGTCCTCGGCGTCGTGGCTTTTGTCGCGATCGTCCTCGCGCGCCTGCCCGCGAGTTGGGTGTTGCCGACCTCCGGCGCGAATTTCACCTGTGCGAACGTCGCCGGCACCCTCTGGAGCGGCTACTGCGCCGACCTTCAGGTGAGCGGCGCGGCGATGGGCGATCTCACCTGGCGGCTGCGGCCGTCGCGGTTGCTGTTGGGCAAGCTCGCGGCGCACGTCGACCTCGAGCATCCGCCCACGACCTCCGCCCAGGGCGATGTCGAGGTGGGATTCGGCGGCACCGTCGTCGCGCGCAACCTGACCGCCTCGCTCCCTCTCGACCCCAAACTGCTTCCGGGCATACCGCCCACGATCACCGGCTCCCTCAACCTCGACCTCGCGCTCGCCAGAGTCACCCGCAAGGGTATCGTCGAGAAGCTCCAGGGCCGCATCGAGGCGCACGACATCGTCGACAGCAGCGGATACGTCACCCCGCTCGGGAATTTCGCCGTGACCTTTCCCGGCGGGGCCTCGCCGCCGACCGGTCACGTCCAGGACCTCGGCGGCCCGCTCGCGGTCGACGGGCAGCTCGTTCTCACGCCCCAGCCCGGGTACGACCTGTCAGGTTACGTGACGCCGCGGGCGAACGCGGTACCCGCCCTGGTCAACGCACTCGCGTTTCTCGGCACGCCGGACGCGCAGGGACGGCGGCAGTTCGCCCTGTCAGGAACTTACTGACACTCGCGAAAGATCCCGAGCAGCGGGAAGTAGAGCGCGGTCCGCACCGGCTCCGGTCCCAGGCCGCGAGCGAGCGCCGCATAGGTCTCGAGCTGCCCCCGATAGCGCTCGAGCTGCCGGCCGATGAACTCCTCGAGGCCACCGCCCTCGTGCGGGCTCGTCTTGAAGTCGACGATCCAGCGCGTCCCCTGCTCGTCGACGAAGGAGCGATCGATGACCACGCTCGCCAGCCTCCCGCCCGCCATTCCCGTCAGCGCCAGCTCACTCGCCGCCTGGACGTGCTTACGGGAGAGAATCCAGCGGCCTTTGTCGTCCGCGAGGGTCCGGACCAACGCTTCGACCACGTCGGCTGCCGCACCATCGACGTCGCGCTCCGGCACTCCATGGCGCCGGAGCTGTTCGCGGTAGTGCTGCACCTGGGATTGGACCCAACCGCGCGCAGGCAGCTCGGGGGCAGCGCCGAAGGCTTGCAGCGCCGCATGCACCACGGTGCCGATGTGACGCCGCGTCTCGCCGACCCAACTGAACTCGAGTGTCTCCTGCGATCGCTGCGCGAGCGGCAGCCGCTCGAGCGGTGGTGTCGGCGACAGCTCCGGTGGCGCCCAGTCCGAGGTCAGCCGGCGCAGGGGGGCGCGCGGCCGCCTGCCGGAGAAGAGCTCGAGCTGCTCATCGGCCGAGGCGACGGAAGCGGTCTCCATCGGCGGAGGTGCCTGAAAGGCCCCCTGGAGCGCCGGCCATAGAGAAGCCAGCAGTGTTCTCGCCCGAGGGGCCACCCGCCCGTTCGCCCGCGGTGCGGGCGCGGCATAAAGATGGAGAGACCGCCGTGCGCGCGTCGCCGCGACGTAAAGCAGTCTCACCTGCTCGTTGGCGGCGCGAGCCAAGGTGAGGCCCTTGAGAAAGGCGCTGACATCGCCCGGCGGCTCATCGCCGATGACCGGCGCCGGCGCCATGACCAGATCGGTTTCCCAGGACACCGGCCCATCGCGATGGTCTGTCTCGAGGCCGCGAGGGCCTTCCGTCCGCGGCAGATCGAGCCACCGCAAGAGCGGCTCGCGTCCGCGATTGCGCTCGCGGTCGAGGCCCGGCACCAACACGTGATCGAACTCGAGCCCTTTGGCGCCGTGGATCGTCATTACCTGCACCGGCGCGGCGGTACGCGCCTGCGGCTGGGCATAGAGGTTGGCCAGAACGGAGTCGAGCGTGACGATCCCCTGCCACTCGCCCGCAGCCGTGCGCTCGCTCAGTGCATCGAAGAAGGCGCGCGCGTGCCGCAATTCCTGCATCGGGTACGCATCCTGGGCCCCGAGAGCCATCCAGACCCCTTCCAGCCAATCGGCGAGCGGCGCCTGGTCGCGCTGCGACGAGCCCTCCTCCAACACCCGCGCCACGCGCTCGAGCCGCGCACGCTCATCGGCCGGCGCATCCTCCAGCCGCTGCGGGTCGCGCAAGGCCTCGCAGATGAGCTGCGGATCGCCGCGGCCCGAAAGCCGGGTCAGCGTCGCCAACGACACCCCGCACCACGGCGCGCGGAGCACCGCGAGCCACGCCGTGCGGTCCCCCAGGTGGCAGAGCGCACGCGTGAGCGCCACCAGGTCCCGCACGACCGGCACCTCGGCGAGCGGCACCAGCTCCACGCCGATCGCGTCGAGCCCGGCTTCGGCCAGCGCCGCGACGATGGCCTGCGCATGCGCGCGCGCGGCCACCAGGATCGCGATGCTCGCTTTCGGGTCGCGCGCCTTGAGATCCGCGACCCGGGCGACGACCGCATCCGTCTCGGCCGTACGGTCGGCTGAGGCGAGCAGGCGCAACTCGACCGGATGCGCCTCGCCCTGCGGCTCGTCCGTCGCGTCCGTCGCGTCTCTCTGGCCGGCGAGACTCGGCGTGAACGCCACGGCGCTCGCGCGCAGATCGTCCGCCGGCGGGAAAAGCCGGCCGAAGATCTCGTTGCTCCACTCGATGAGCGCCGGCACCGACCGGAAATTGCGCAGCAGCCGAAGCGGCGTCAGCCGCACGTTGCCGATGCCGAGATCGCGCGCACGCAGGAAACAACCGACCTCCGCCTCGCGAAACTGATAGATCGACTGCATCGGATCGCCGACGACGAAGAGCGTGCGGCCATCGCCCGCCTCCCAGCCGGCGGTCAGCGCCTGCAGCAGCTCGAGCTGCGCGACCGAGGTGTCCTGGAACTCATCGACCAGGATGTGCCGCAGCGAAAGGCCGGTGCGCAGGGCGAGGTCGGTGGGCAGCCCGGCTTCCGCGAGCGCCGCCCGCGCGGAGCCGGCGATGTAGGTATGGTCCACACGGCCATCGAGCGCGAACATCGCCTGCAGGTGCGCGGCGGCTGCGCGCAGCACTCTCGAGAGCGCGGTGAGCGCCGCGGCGTCGTCCCGTCCGAGATCCGGACTCGGAAGCGATGCCGCCTCGAGCAACGTCTCCTGCGCCGAGGGCACCCGGCTCAACCGCTCGATGCAGGCGCGCAGCGCCTCCTTGCCGACGCCATTCTCGAACCCCGCCCCGAGCTTTCGGTCGATCCTGCGGCGCCAGTCGCCATCGTTGGTGAGCGCGAGCCGCGCTAGCATCTTCCACGCCGGAAGGCAGGCCGACTGTGGCTCGAGCGACCCCACGCCGGGCAGGTACGCCGCTTCCGCGCAGAGATCCGCGCCCAGCGACCGGCGGGCCGCGCGCAGGCGCTCCTCCACTATCCGCGTCAGGCTCGCGGCGACCCGGCTGCAGAGGGCATCAGGCTCCTGACCCAGCACGTGCGGCAGCCAATGCGCCCGCTCGCGGAGCATGTCCGCCAGGAGCATCTCGACCTGACGCCACCGGTTGTCGAGTCGCTCGAAGAGGAGCTCCAGGTCCGCGGAAAGCGCCGCGTCCTCTTCGGCTGCGAGCAGCGTCTCGCGCGCGGCCGCCAGGTAGAGCTCGGTCGAGCGCGCGCTGACCGACAGCTCGCTCCCGGCGCGGGCCGTGACGGGGAGCTGACTCGCGAGCCTGAAGTTGAAGGAATCGATGGTCTGGATGCGCAGCCGCCCGGGGTCCTGGGCCAGGCGCCAGCCGCGCGCCTGCGAGCGCGCGAGCGCCGCGGCCGCGAGCTCGCGCATGCGCTCGCTCCGGGCTTCCTCACCGAGCTCGCCGCGAAGCGCCTGCAGCACCCGGGAGCGCATCTGCGCCGCCGCGCGCCGAGTGAAGGTGATCGCGAGGATCTCTTCGGGCTCATCGACCACGGCCAGGAGCCGCAACAACCGCTGCGTGAGGACGGTCGTCTTCCCCGAGCCGGCCGGCGCCTGCAGGATCACCGACAGGCCGGGATCGATTGCGCGCTCGCGCGCGAGATCATCTGCCTGAGCCGCATCGACGACGTCCAGGCCGGATGCGCTACTCATCGTCGATCCTCCTTGTCCCATCCTCGAAGGCGTCATCTTCGACCTCGGTGATGGTGTCGCCGACGCGGCACACGCTGGACACGGGGCAGAAGTCGCACGCGCCGGGCTTGGGATCGACCACTGCCTGTCCGGCGGCGAAAGCGGAGGCCAGCCGCTCCACGAGCGCGCGCCATTCCCGCACGTGCGCCGGCCACGCATCCTGCGGCTGTCCCTCGGACGCCCTGACTCCCGCCACCTTGGGGAGCAAACCCTCGCTCGCGGCAATGCCGTCGAATCTGACTTCTCTCGCCGTAACGTTGACCGTCGCCATGGCGACGACGCCCTCGCCAACAGCCGCGAGATACGCGAGGAGCTGCGGATGCGACGGCCGATCGCCGTACCAATCGCCACCGATCCGCCGGCCGCTCTTGTAGTCGAGAATGGCGGTGCCGCCGCTCGCGAGCGCATCGAGCCGGTCGATCCGCAGGCGAAGCTCCTGACCCGCCAGGCGAAGCCGCGATGCGTATTCCGTGTGCCGCACCCGAAACGGAGCGCGGTCGCGCTCGATGTCGAGCAACTTGGCGATCAGCCGCACCGTGCGCCGGCATTCCCGCGCCAGCGCCGGGCGCGGCAGCGCCTCCTCGCCCCCGGCATCGAGCGCATCCGCGGCACCTTCCACGCACGTGGCGACCCACTCCGCGCAGTCTTGCGCGGAGAGCGCGAGCAAGCCGCGTGAATCGCCGACCTGCTCCCAGAACCGCTGCAGGGCCGCGTGCAGCAGCTGTCCGCGTACATCGGGCGCGATGCCCGGCTCCGGCGCACCGAGCTCGCCGCTCCCGAGGCGCAGCTGCGCGTACGCCCGGAAGGGACACTGATTCTGCAGCTCGAGACTGCGCGTGCCGGAGGGCAGCGGGAGCTGCGGGCTCCAGGCGATGCCGGCCTCATCCCGCCATTCGGCCAGCAGGCCGGAGCGGTGAAGCCGGGCGGGAAGCCAGATCGGCGCCCGTCGCTTCGGGGGCTTGGCGGTGGTCCGCCACTCCTCGAGCAGCGGGCTCGGCAACAGCTCGATGTCTTCGGCGCGCGCGGGGGCGCTGAGCACCAACTCATCGGCCGCCGACCGCCAGCCGGCGATGAGGGCCCGCGCTTCCTCCGACCGGCCCGCGGCCGTGGCGGCGGCCCAGCCCGCCGCGACCTGCGCTTCGAGCGGCAGAAACGGGTCGGGCGCGACCGGCTGCGGAAAGCCCTCGGCCGTGAGCCCCGCAACCCAAACACCGTCGTACTGCACCACCGGATCCGCGTATGTGGGAGAGAGGGTCACCGCGGCATCGTCGTCCGAAGGTCGATACGGTGTCCGGGACGCGATCTCGAGGAGCCACTGCACGGCAACACCTGCCGTGATCGTACGGGCGGCCGTCGAGAGCTGACCCAACTCCTCGAGCAGCTCATGAAAGCGCGCCAGCGTCTGTTGCTCGGAGCTGCCGCGCGCCCGTGCGCCCGGCCAGCCCAACCCCTCCAACAGTGCCGCCCTGAATCGCTCCGACCATTCCCGGGGTGTGCCCGGGCCCGCGCCGCGCACCAGCCCGACCGCCCGCTCTAGCCCTGCCGCGAGCACCCGGGCCGGGACTGCCACCGCGGCCGGCGCCCGCCGCAACGCGCTCAGCAGGGAGAGCAGATCGAGCCGCAGCCGGCCGCGCTCGCGCAGCCACAGATCGAGCCGCGCGCGCTCCGGCGGGCCGGGCTCGGCCCACCAGGGGGCTCGCAGCCACTCGAACACGCTCTCGATTCCCAACGCCTCGCCCGCGAGCAGCGTCAGACTGTCGAGCGCATGCGCGACCATGGGGATGCGGGCCAGCGGCTGACCGCCTTCGATCCCGAAGAGGGAGGCGCTCTCCGCGCGAGGGTCGACAGCCTGGCGGATCAGCGCCGCCAGCCGCTCGCGCCTGCCGGCGGATCCCGGCAACAGGATGAGAAGACGGGCGTCTGCCTGCGCGGCCAGGCGCTCCCGACACCATTCGGCAATGCGGTCGAGCTCCTCCCGCTCGTCCGCAGGTCTCACCACCTGCGGCCGCCGCCTCGCGGCGGCGCCCTCCGCGGGGGGAAGGGAGGTCTCGTAACCGCGCTGCAGCCGCGCGCGGATGATCGATTGCAAGCGTCGTGATGGCGGAATGAACCCCGCAAGCACGATCGGACGCTCGTCCCCGATACACGGCAGGCTCGAGACGGCAGCCGACAACGGCACCGCATCCAGCTCCTTGCACCGCTGCAGCACGGCACGCTGCACGGTTGCCAACAGGGCCGCTTCGGTCCCGGCGTCCGCGCGGATCGCCCGCGGCTCGATGCCGAGCTCCGCGGCAAGAGCGCTCGCATGGCGCAGGGATTCCGCCAGCGAGGCGCGATTGACCAGATCCAGGCCGCCCGTGGCGTCGGCCGTGCATTGGCGCCAGAGGAGCCACTCCTCGGCCCGGGAGAGGAGTCGCGGCACTCTCGGGCCGCCGGCGCCGGCGGCGGCGTAACGCTCGATCTCGCGGCTCAGCCAGCCCTCGAGCGGCAGCGCGTCGGGGCTCGCCCAGGCTCGCCTGCCGCGCGCGAGCTGCGCCGCGGCGTATGCCAATCCCAACGCGTGCGCGCGCTGGCGCGAGGGTACGACCACCGTGCCCCCGCGCTCCAGGACGACGCTAAGATAGCTCGGAATCTTCAGCAATACATGTGCTTAGCGCAGACTCTTGCGCTTTCACTTGAACCTAGAGGTCGCCTCGACCACGTTGTTGCCGTCGTTGCTCGGCCCATCCTGGGCCTCGGCCCTTCGAGCCCGGCGCTGCGCGCCGTCCAAAATCGCTCCAGGCGATTTTGTCGACTGCGCCCCGCCGGCCGCCGCCGCCTCGGCATAGCCCTGCAGCAGTGCCTCGATGCGCGCAAACACCTCGCGCAGCATCGCCGCATCCGGGAGAGTCGTCACCCGGAAGTGATTGCGGTACGAGACGTTGAAACTCACGCCGGGAGCCACGAGCACGTGCTTCTGCTCGAGAAGGTCCAGCGCGAACTTCTGATCGTCGAACGCGGGCAGCTCGCGGGTGTCGACACCCACGAAGGCATACATGGCTCCTTTGGGGGGCGACAGCTCGAGAAAACGACTGCTCTCGACCGCGTTCACGATGGTGCGCCGCGACTCATACAGCCGGCCGCCCGGGCTGACGAGGTCCTTCACGCTCTGATAACCGCCGAGTGCCGTCTGCACCGCCCACTGCGAGAGGACGTTGCTGCAGAGGCGCAGCGAGCTCAGGAGCTCGAGCGCACTCAGATACTCCGCCGCGGCGCGGGTGCGGCCGGAGAACACCGCCCAGCCCACCCGATACCCGCAGGCCCTGTAGACCTTCGAGAGGCCGGAGAGCGTCGCGCAGAGCGTGTCGCGCACGAGGGTCGCCATCGGGACGAACTCGGCATCGTCGTAGACCATCTGGTCATAGATCTCGTCGCTGAAGACGATGAGCCCGGAGCGCTCCGCGAGCCGCGCCAGCGCCTCGAGCACCGGCCGGGGGTAGACGGCGCCGGTCGGATTGTTGGGATTGATGATGACGATGGCGCGCGTGCGCGGGGTGATGAGGCGCGCGAGCTCCTCGGGATCGGGCACGAAGCCGTTTTCCGGCCGGCACGGGTAGTGCACCGCACGCCCGCCGTTCAGCGTCACGGCGGCCGTCCAGAGCGGATAGTCCGGGCTCGGCACCAGCACCTCATCGCCGGTGTTGAGCAGCGCGCGCAGCACGAGGTCGATGAGCTCGCTCACCCCGTTGCCGATGAAGACCTCCTCGGCCGTGACGCCGGTGACGCCCCGCGCCTGCTGCTGCATGACCACCGCTTCCCGCGCCGGGAAGATGCCCTTCTGATGGCAATAGCCCTCGGCCTCGGAGAGGTTCTCGATCATCGCCAGGCGCATGGTCTCCGGTGTCCGGAACCCGAACGCCTTCGGGTTGCCGATGTTGAGGGAGACGATCTCATAGCCCTGCCGCTCGAGCTCGTGGGCGCGGCGCGCGAGGCGGCCGCGGATCTCGTAACGGACGTTGCGCAGACTCTCGCTCGGGCGGATGCTGGCTTCGGGCTTCATATCACTCAAGGATACCATCCGCGAACTCCCGGAAGCGGTGACACGCCACCCGGCCTCCGCCGGGCGCCGCCTCCCAGGCGGGCGCCTGCGCGGCGCATACCGCGATGGCGTACGGGCAGCGGTCCCGGAATGGGCAGCCGCCGGAGAGCGCATTCTCCCCGAGAGCGTCCGGGATCTTCCGGTGATCCCGCGCTGAAACCCCGAGCCGCGCCAGCCTTCCAGGCTGCACGTCCGGGTCCGCCACGGGCACGGCGTTCAGCAGCTCGCGGGTGTAGGGATGAAGCGGCCCGGCGAAGAGCGTCCGCGAGTCGGCAAGCTCCATCATGCGCCCGCGGTAGAGGACGAGGATCCGGTCGCAGAGCCGCCGCACGACCGCGAGGTTGTGACTCACGAGCAGGATCGACATGCCGTGCTCGCTCTTCAGGCTCGCGAGCAGATCGAGCACCTGCGCCTGCACGGAAGCATCGAGCGCGCTCACCGGCTCATCGCAGGCGAGGAGCCGCGGGCCGATGATCATCGCCCGCGCGATGCCGACACGCTGGCATTGACCGCCCGAGAGCTCGTGCGGATAGCGGCGGGCCATCTGCGGCTCGAGGCCGACCCGAGTCAGCATCCCGCTCACCCGCTGCCGCCGCGCCGCGGCGGCGAGGCGCGGCTCATGAACCTCGAGCGGCTCGGCGACGATCGCACCGATGGTCATGCGGGGGTCGAGGCTCGCGAGCGGGTCCTGGAAAACGATCTGCAGATCGCGGCGCAGGCGCTTGAGCTCCCCCGCCGGCAGCCCCGCGAGCGCCCGGCCCAACCAGGTGATGCGCCCCGTCCCCGGCGGAATGAGCTGCAGCGCTGCCCGTACCAGCGTCGACTTGCCGGAACCGGATTCCCCCACCACGCCTACCGCCTCGCCGGCTCGCACCTCCAGACTGACTTCGTGCAGCGCATGGCGGGCGCGAGAGGCGTCGCCCCTCCACGACGCGCGGTCCGGGTATCGCACGGAGAGGGAAGCGACGCCGAGCGCAATCCCCGGCGCGGCGCAGAGCCCGCGAGTCGCGGCCGGTCCCGGAGTCTCGGCGGGCCGTTCCGGCGCCGCGGCCGTTGGCGGCACGGCGGCTCTGCGCAGCGCGGCTGAATCGAGCGTGAGCGCGCGGCCGAGAAGCGCCCGCGTGTATTCGTGGCGCGGCGCCTTGAGCACCGCGGCCGCCGTATCCATCTCGACGATGCGTCCGGACTGCATCACGGCCACCCGGTCGGCGACGCCCGCCACGGCGCCGAAGTCGTGCGTGACCAACACCATCGCCAGGGCGCTCGCGCGCTTGAGCTCGGCGAAGAGCGCGAGAACCTGCGCCTGCAGGGTCACATCCAGCGCAGTCGTCGGCTCATCCGCGATCAGCAACTGCGGCTCGCACGCCAGCGCGATCGCGATCATCACCCTCTGGCGCAGGCCGCCCGAGAGCTCGTGCGGATACTGCCGCAGCCGCTGCGCGGCATCCGGCACGTGCACCCGATCGAGCAGCGCAAGCGCCTTGCGCCGTGCCTGGCTCCAGCTCGTGCCGCAGTGCCGCACGATCGGCTCGGCGATCTGCTCGCCGACCCGCAGGTGCGGCGTGAGCGAAGTCATCGGATCCTGGAAAACCACGCCAACCCGGGCGCCGCGCAAGCGGTCGAGCTCCCGCTGCGAGCGGCCGATGAGCGGCTCGCGGCCGAGCGACGCGCTGCCGGTCACGCGGGCGGTGGGCGATAGAAGCCCCAGGATGGCGAGGAAGAGCTGGGTCTTGCCCGCGCCGGACTCGCCGACTACGCCCAGGCACTCGCCGCGCTCGACGGCGAGCGACACCTCGCGGACGGCTCGGACTTCGCCCTGCGGCGTAGTGAAGGTGACGCTGAGCTCGGCGACGCGCAGCACCGCTTCCGCCGCCTCCTCCTCAGCGTGCGGTGGGATCGAGCGCATCGCGCAGACCGTCACCGAGAAGGTTGAAACAGAGAAGCAGTGCGACCAGCACTCCCGCCGGCACGAGCAGCATCCAGGGTGCCGTCAGCATCTGCCGTGCGCCGTCGTTGACCAGGCTGCCGAGACTCGCGTGCGGCTCCTGCACGCCCAGGCCGAGGAAGCTGAGGAAGCTCTCGTACGTGATCAGCTCCGGGATGGTGAGCGTGGCGTACACCGCCACCGTGCCGGCGAGGTTGGGTATGACGTGCCTCAACAGAATGGCGGGCGTGCCGAGCCCGGTCGCGCGCGCCGCCTCGATGAATTCCCGCCGCTTCAGCGACAGCGTCTGGCCGCGCACGACGCGCGCCATGGTGAGCCAGCCTACGGCGCCGATCGCGAGCAGCAGCATCGCGATGTTGCCGCGCCCGAACACCGTCGCCAGGATGATCACGACGAAGAGGTACGGCAGCGCATACAACACATCCACCGTCCTCATCATCCACGAATCGGTTCGGCCGCCGAAATAGCCTGCAACGGTGCCCCACGCCACTCCGATCCCGACGCTCACCGCGGTCGCGAGCACGCCGATGACGAGCGAAAGGCGCAGCCCGTAGAGAGTGCGCACGTAAAGATCGCGCCCAAGCGGGTCGGTGCCGAGCCAGTGCGAGGCGGTGAGCCCCGGGGGCGCCGCGAGGTGCTGCCAGTCGAGCGCATCGTACGCGTACGGACTCAGCCAGGGCCCGAGGATCGCGAGCAACACCAGCGCGGCGAGCACCACCGCCGCGCCCAATGCGGCGCGATTCTGGCGCAGGCGGCGGCGTCCACCGGATCGCGCCCTCACCGGGGTCGGGGCGAGCGCCTGCGCCTCACTCATGCCGCACCCGCGGATCGAGCCACCCGTAGACGAGGTCGGCCGCGAGGTTGAGAAGAAGCGTCAACGCGCCGTAGAGAATGATCATGCCCATGACGAGCGTGTAATCGCGGTCGAGCGCACCCTCCACCATATAACGCCCGGTGCCTGGCAGCGCGAAGACCGTCTCGACCACCAGCGAGCCCGTGAAGACATAGGTCGCCGCGGGGCCGAGATAACTCACGACCGGCAGCAGAGCGGGCCGCAGGGCGTGTCGCAACAGCACGCGCCAGGGTCCCAGGCCCCGCGCCCGCGCAGTACGCACGAAGCTCGCGCTCAGCGTCTCGAGGAGGCTGCCGCGCATCATGCGCGCAATGGCGGCGCCCACGGGCAGCGCGAGAGTCACGGCGGGCAGGATGAGATACAGCGGATCTCCCGGCTGCCAGCCGGCCACCGGCAGCCAGCGCAGTGCCAGTCCGAAGAGCAACGCGAGCAGCGGCCCGGTGACGAAAGCCGGCAGAGCGATGGCGAGCGTCGCAAGCGCCGTGACGGCGTAATCGACGGCGCCGCCGCGCCGCAATGCGGCCCAAAGCCCAAGCGGGATGCCGCACAGCGTCGCGAGTCCGAGCGCCGCGAAGCCGACCGCCGCGCTGACGGGCAGCCCCTGCGCGATCAGCCCGGCGACACTCTCGTCGCGCAGCTTGTAGGAAACCCCGAGATCACCGTGAGCGAGGCCGTCGAGATAATGCAGATACTGCACGCCGAGCGGCCGGTCGAGGCCGTAGAGATGATCGAGATTGGCCCGCACCTGCGGCGTCAGGGCGCGCTCCTCGTCGAAGGGGCCGCCAGGCGCCAGACGGGTCACGAAAAAGGACAGGGTGACGAGAATCAGCAAAACGGGGACGGTTCCAGCTATGCGGCGGACCGCGTACCCGAGCATCGTTGCTGCGCACCCCGTCTGATATAGTTTATGCAATATAGCACCAACCTGAGTCGGTTCGCGGTATGAGACGGATCCTGGTCTGCATCAAGCGAGTGGTGGACTACAACGTGCGCATCCGGGTCAAACCGGACGCCAGCGGGGTGGTCACCGAAGGCGTAAAGATGAGCGTCAATCCCTTCGACGAGATTGCGCTCGAAGAGGCCCTGCGGATCAAGGAGCGCGGCGCGGCCGAAGAGGTCGTGGTCGCGAGCATCGGGCCTGCCGACTGCCAGCAGCAGCTGCGGACCTGCCTCGCCATGGGCGCGGATCGGGCGCTGCACGTGCAGGCGGACGGCGTCGTCGAGCCTCTGGTGGCGGCGCGCACGCTGCTCGAGCTCGTCAAGCGCGAGCAGCCGTTCCTGGTCATCCTGGGCAAGCAGGCGATCGACGACGACAACAGCCAGACCGGACAGATGCTCGCGGCGCTCTGGGAACGACCGCAGGCGACCTTCGCCTCCAAGGTGGAGCTCGATGGCGAGACGTCGGGGGGCCAACCCCGCCTGGCGCGCGTGACGCGCGAGGTCGATGCCGGCCTCGAGACGCTGGAAGTCGATCTGCCTGCCGTCGTGACGACGGACCTGCGCCTGAACGAGCCGCGCTACGTGAAGCTGCCCGACATCATGAAGGCCAAGAAGAAACCGCTCGAGACACTGGCCCTCGCCTCGCTCGGAGTGGAGCAGAAGCAGCGCCTGAAACTCACGCGCTTCGAGCCGCCGCCGCAACGGCAAAAGGGCATCAAGGTAAAAGACGCCGCGGAGCTGGTCGCCGCGCTGAAGAGTAAGGGCCTCCTGTCATGAGTCATCGCATTCTGATCGTCGCCGAGCACGATGGCGCACGGCTCAATCCCAGCACGGCGAAGTGCGTCAGCTGCGCGGCCGCCGTGCCCGACGCCGAAATCACCGTTGCGGTCTGTGCCGCCGATGCCAGCGCGGTCGCCTCGCAAACCGCGGCGCTGAAAGGTGTCGCGCGCGTTCTCGCGGTGGACAATCCCGCCAACGCGCACCTTTTGGCCGCGGTGCTCGCCCCCCAGATCGCGGCGCTCGCGGGCCCGTTCAGCCTCGTGTTGGGACCCTCGACGACTTTCGGCAAGGACCTCATGCCGCGCGTCGCCGCGCTGCTCGATACCGCCCAGATCAGCGACATCATGGCGATCGAGAGCGCGACCCGCTTTCGGCGCCCGATCTATGCCGGCAATGCGATCGTGACGGTCGAGGCGGAGCCGGGCGCCAAGGTCGTGGGCACCGTACGCACCGCATCGTTCCAGGCCGCCGGCACAGGCGGCTCGGCGCCGATCGAGAAGACCCCGGCCAGCGCACAGATCCCCTCCCACACCCGCTTCGTGTCGGTCTCAGCGGGCAAGACGGACCGCCCCGACCTGCAGACCGCCTCGCGGGTGGTCTCGGGAGGACGCGCGCTCGGCAGCGCCGAGGCCTTTCGCCAGACGCTCTACGGATTGGCTGACAGGCTGGGGGCGGCCGTGGGCGCCTCGCGCGCCGCGGTGGACGCGGGCTATGCGCCCAATGAGATGCAGGTCGGACAGACGGGCAAGATCATCGCGCCGGAGCTCTACATCGCCATTGGAATCTCGGGCGCGATCCAACACCTGACGGGCATCAAGGACGCCCGCACCATCGTCGCCATCAACAAGGATTCCGAGGCGCCGATCTTCGAGGTCGCCGACATCGGTCTGGTCGGCGACCTCTTCCAGATCGTTCCGGAGCTCGAGAAGCTCCTATAGCTGGCCGAGGACGTGCTCGGCGGCGGACACTTTGAACTGCCCCGCCTCTTCCACGTTCACGCCTTTCAGCACGCCATTGTCGACGATCAGCGCGAACCGCTGGCCGCGCGTGCCCATCCCGAACTTGCGCGCATCGAGCTCCAGGCCCAGCGCCTTGGCGTACTCGCCGTTGCCGTCGGCCAGCATCACAATCTTGTCGCCGACGCTCGCGGCCTTGCCCCAGGCGTTCATCACGAACACGTCGTTGACGGCCATGCAGGCGATGGTGTCGACGCCCTTCGCCCGGATCTGATCGGCGAGCTGCACGAATCCCGGCAGGTGCTTGGCGTTGCAGGTCGGCGTGAATGCTCCGGGTACGGAGAACAGCACGACCTTCTTACCCTTGAATAAGTCGTCCGTCGTGACGTCCTTCGGTCCGTCGCCGGTCATCACCTTGAGCGTGCCCGAAGGCATGCGGTCACCCACCTTGATCGCCATCGTGCTCTCCTTTCCGGAATCAGGCTGAACGGGCGCGCAGGCTCCACAGGGTCGCCAACCGCTGCAGCGTCGGATTGCCCTTGACCGACTTGAACGAGCTCAAGGCCGCGGCCTTGTCGCCCGACTTCAACTGAGCGATGCCGAGCAGCAGCTCCGCCTCCGGCCGGCTCTTCAGGCCGCCCTTGGCGATGCCCTGCTTGAGGGCCTGGATCGCCTTGTCGTACTGCTGATAGCCATAGTAAGCAAGCCCGAGGCCCACATCCTGGTTGCCGCTGCTCGACCGCGCGGCTTCCTCAGCGGTCCTGTCCAAGGTCGCCTTGTCGCGCGCGGAGGCCTTCTTGGCGTCGACCAGGAGGCGCTGCGCCTTACCCTTGGTGCGCGCATCGGGGAAGATATTGGCTTGCATGCCCTTCTCGATGATCTGCTCCGCTTCGCCCGGCGAGCCCGCCTCGATGGCGAGCTGCGCGAAGTCGGTATAGTCCTCGGGGCGCTTCAGCACATCCACTTCGTCCGCGAGACGGTAGGTCTGCAGCAGGTTGCTGTCGCTCTTGACCGTCTTGAACATGCCATAGAGGAGCTGCTGCCAGTACGCCGGCTTCGGGTGATAGACGACCAGCTCCTGCAGCGCATCGTTCGCACAGGCGTCATCCCCGGACGGGTCCATCTTGAGGCAGGCGCTCAGCAGCAGCTGCAGCGACTCGTTGCTCGGGGCGACGCCCTTCTTCTCGTCGGCGGCGACCTGCGTCTTCTCGAAGCGCACCGTGCCCTTCCAGTCGGACTTCAGGTAATACGCCTGTCCGACCAGCGTCGGCATCTGCGCATCCGACCAACCTTTGTCGATCGCCTCGGTGCCGTACTGGATCGCCTTGTCGTAGTTCTTGATCTGATAGCTGAGCTGCGCCAGCGCGACCGTGAGCGTGCGCGTCTGATCCGGGGTGGTGAATTTGCTCCCGAGCTGTGCCTCCATCGCCTTGGCCGCATCGGGGTACTGCTTCGTGTGCACGTACGCGTAGCCCTTCATCTCGTCGATGAGGTATTGCTCGTACGGGCTCTTCTTCGGCATCGCGTCGGCTTCGTTCAGCTTCGTGATCGCCGTGGTGAAATCGTGCTTGTTCAGAGCCTCCGACGCCGCCTTGAGCGGCTTGCCGACCGCGGCGCTGACCGTCTGCCCTTCCTTGGCGGCAAAGGCCGGGGTGACTCCGGCGAAGCTCGCGACGCAGACCACCGCGGCACCGACCGCGATCGCCGCCACCACGTTACGTTTGACCTTCATGACATCGTCTCTCATGGAGTAATTCATTGCTCTCGAGCCGCTATTCGGAGAACTGCGAAGTGTTGACGAAGCCGATCTTCTGCATCCGGTTGCGCTGCGCCGACGCGAGTACTTTGGCCACGATGTCGTACTTGGCCATGCCGTCCGGCCGCAGGTGGATTTCCGGCTGCGGATCCTTGGTCGACTCGCTGGCGAAATAGCCGTCGAGCTGCTGCAGAGTCACCGGCGTGCCATTCCAGACGATCGTCCCGTCGAAGTCGATCTCGAGCTCGATCACCTCGGGCTGCACGTTCTGCGGCGGCGGCTGATTGTTCTGCGGCAGATCGAGCTTCACCGCGTGCGTCTGGATCGGCAGGGTGATGATGAGAGTCACGAGCAACACCAGCAGGACGTCGATCAGCGGCGTCGTGTTGATGTCGCACATGGGGCCCGTGCTCGAGCCCCCGACATTCATTGACATCTTTCAGAACTCCTCAATGCACGCCGAGCGCGTTCTGGTTCGGCTCGGTGATGAAGGCCACCTTGACCATCCCGCCGCGCATCAGCTCGTAGAGTACGTGTCCGATGGACTTGTAGGCGGCGGCCCGATCGCCGCGGATCTGGACTTTCGGCTGCGGCACCTTGATCGCCTGCTGCTCGATCATGGTCAGCAGCTGGTTGTCGTCGGTGACCATCTTGTTGTTCCAGAAAATCTGGCCCGCCGCATTCACCGCGATGACGATGTCCTCTGGCTTGGTCTGCGTCGGAATGTTCGTGGCATGCGGCAGCGTGACCGGCACCGTATGCGTGATCACCGGAATCGTGATGAGAAAGATGATGAGCAGCACCAGCATGACGTCGACGAGCGGCGTCGTATTGATGCTTGCCATCACGCCCGGCTCCTCGTCGGAGCTCTGTATATTCATCGACATAGAATCACCCACGTCTCAGCCGAATCAATCAAGCCGGCCCCGGAGGGCGGCTCCGCACCGGGTGCGGAGCCGCCCTTGCGGCACTCTCGTGATTTCGACCTGTCTGTCACTTACGGACCGCGGCGGCGGGAGCGGCCGCCGGACGCGCACCGCCGATCTCGGGACCAGCACTGACGCGGGCGCCACTGACGAGGTAGGCGTGCAGGTCGCCCGCGAAGTTACGCAGCGCGTCCTGCAGGATCTTGTTGCGGCCGAGCAGCCAGTTGTAGCCCCACACCGCAGGCACCGCGACGAAGAGGCCGAGCGCGGTCATGATGAGCGCGCCGCCGATCGGGCCCGCCACCTTGTCGATGCTGGGCTGGCCGGAGAGGCCGATCGTGATGAGGGTGGTCATGACGCCCCAGACCGTGCCGAAGAGGCCGACGAACGGGGCGGATGAGCCCACGGTGGCGAGGAAGCCCAGGCCCTTCTGCATGTTGCTGTTGACCTGATCGACCGAGCGCTGCAGCGACATGGTGACCCACTCGTGCATGTCGATCCGGTCGGTGAGCCGGCCCTCGTGGTGCGACACGGAGCGCAGCCCGTCCTCGGCGATGGCACGGAAGTTATCGCCCTTCTTCAGGCGCTCGACACCATCCTTGAGCGAAGGAGCAGACCAGAACTGCTTCTCCGCGGCGCGCGCGGACTGCTTCAGGCGACGCTGATCCCACAGCTTCGTCAGGATGATGTACCACGACATCAGCGACATGATGAGCAGCAGGACGATGACGCCTCGGGAGACAATATCGCCCGAGTTCCACATACCGGCCAGGCCGTACGGGTTGTTGACGGAAGTAATTTGATTACCCATAAATTCCTCGAATCACGAAAGGGCCGCGGTGGACGTTGCGGCATCGAAAGGCATATTCATAATGGAGAGAGACAGGGACCGCTAGAAAGAGTCAGTGAGCTGGAACTTGATCGGAAGCGCCGTGCAGACCTCCACCGGCACGCCGTTGCGGGTCTCCGGCTCGAAGTGGCCGGAGGTGGCCTTGGCGTACCGGATGGCGGCCTGGTCGAGGCGCGAGCTGCCGGAACTGCGCATGATGGAGGGCTCGCCCATCACGCGGCCGCCGGCGCCGATGCACACCTTCACGAGCGCGGTGCCCTGCTCGCCGAGGCGGCGGGATGCGTCCGGATAGTACTCATCGGTCGACGGGAAATCCCGCTGGTTCTCTCGCAGCGGCGTGATGCGCGCCGGAGCCGGGGCCGGCGCCGCACGCACCACTTTCTTGACGACAGTAATGGCATGCGTCTGCGCCGCCTGCGGCACGTTGATCTGAATCACCGGCGGCGGCACCTGCACCTGCTGCTGCTGCAGCTGGGGCGGCGGCGGCGGCGGCGGTTTCACCTGCTGCTTGGTCTGTTGCACGATCTCCGTCTGGATCGGCGGTGCCACCAGCTGGATCGCTCTGGTCGCGAGTCCGCTCGCCAGCACGTAAATGATGGCGATGTGCAGAGCGATGATGGCGCCGAGGACGACCGTGCGGCGTGTGAGGATCTGTGTGTCTTGTACGTAAGCGCTCATGAGTGACTGGCGAGGCGTCGCTGTTGCAAGTCCGCAATTGTCGGATCGAAACGTAAGCGGTGCAAAGTAACCGTCTTTCTACCTGCCCGCAAGCGGTCCCATCCGGACCCGATCGCACCGGCGGAGCGGTCCGCCGGCTCGTGCATACCTGGGTTTCGCGCGTGCGCCCCTCCCCGGGCTGACGCGCGCATATGGCTCAATCCCCCTGAGTAATTCAATATCGCGGCGCCTCGATGGCCTGTAGCCGAAGGCGCGCGCCGCCTGCATCGGTGGATGCGAGGGCGAACTCTAACCGCTGCTCCGCGCACTGACAACTGCATCACGCTATCGGTCTTAACGACGTTCAACCCGGCGCGCCCGCCGCGAGGGCGGCGCGGCTGCCGCGGAGCCCGCGCCCGTGACGGCGCCGGTGGAGGCGCTGCCCACCAGGCGGGCGTACTTGGCCAGAACGCCCGTGGTGGCGAAGGGCTTGCCCGGCTTCCAGGCCGCGCGGCGCCGCCGCAGCTCCGCCGGGGAGAGATCGGCCCGGATCTCCCGGCGCACCGCATCGATGGTGATCGGGTCCCCGTTGCGCAGCAGCCCTAAGGGGCCACCGAGGGCCGCTTCGGGCGCAATATGTCCGACCACGAAGCCGTGGCTGCCGCCGGAGAAGCGCCCGTCGGTGATCAGTGCGACCTTATCCGCGAGGCCGCGGCCGACGATGGCACCTGTGGGACTCAGCATCTCGCGCATGCCCGGACCGCCGACCGGGCCCTCGTTGCGGATCACGACCACTTCGCCCGCCCGCACGCGCCCGGAAAGTATGGCCGCGGTCGCCTGCTCCTCACCGTCGAATACCCGGGCGACGCCGCTGAAGGTCTCGCCCTCCTTGCCGGAAATCTTGGCGACCGCCCCTTCGGGAGCCACGTTCCCGTACAGCACGACGAGGTGACTCTCCTTCCTGAGCGGCTGCGACAGCGGCCGCACAATGTCCTGCCCAGCAACATACGTGCCTGATTCGGCGAGGTTTTCCGCGAGCGTCCGGCCGGTGACGGTCAGACAGTCGCCATGCAGCAGGCCGCCCTCGAGCAGCATTCTCATGAGCGGCTGGATACCCCCGATGGCCACGAGCTCGGACATCAGGTACCGGCCGCTGGGTTTCAGATCCGCGAGCACCGGGACTCTCCGTCCTATTCGAGTGAAATCATCGAGGTGAAGTTTCACTCCCGCATCATGCGCGATCGCGAGCAAGTGCAGCACGGCATTGGTCGAGCCGCCGAGGGCGATCACCACGGTGATCGCATTCTCGAACGCCCGGCGGGTCAGGATGTCACGCGGCCGGATGCCCTGCTTCAACAAGGTGACGACGGCCTCGCCCGCCCGGCGGCAGTCGGCGCGCTTCTCCCCGCTCACCGCCTCCTGGGCGGAGCTGCCAGGGAGCGAGAGGCCGAGCGCCTCGATGGCCGAGGCCATGGTGTTGGCGGTGTACATGCCGCCGCAGCTCCCCGGTCCCGGAATGGCCGTGCGCTCGACTTCCGCGAGCTGCTCGTCGGTGATCTTGCCCGCGGCACGGGCGCCGACCGCCTCGAACACCGCCACGATGTCGCGCCGGGCGGCGCCGGGGCGGATGGTGCCGCCGTAGACGAACACCGCCGGGCGGTTGAGGCGCGCCATCGCCATGGCGCACCCGGGCATGTTCTTGTCGCAGCCGCCGATGGCAACGAACCCGTCGAAGCCCTCCGCGCCGACCACCGTCTCGATGGAATCCGCGATCACTTCCCGCGAGACCAGCGAGTACCGCATCCCCGGAGAGCCCATGGCGATGCCGTCGGAGACGGTGATGGTATTGAAGAGCACCCCCTTGCCGCCGGCCGCATCGGCCCCGGCGACCGCCTCACGGGCGAGCTCGCCGATGTGCATGTTGCAGGGTGTTACGTTCGCCCACGTCGAGGCGATGCCGATCTGCGGCTTGGCGAAATCCTCGTCCTTGAAGCCGACGGCCCGCAGCATGGAGCGGGAGGGCGTCTGCTTGATGCCGTCGACCACGAGCCGTGAGTATTCTCGCGGATCTACTGATGCGCTGCGCGCAGGTCTTGACGGGGCTCGCGAAGCGCGAACCCCGTCCGAGTAGCGGCGCGAAGACGCGCCGGAAGAGCGGTTCTCTTTTTCTGCCACGACATGCCTGGAAGGGGTAAGCCGCCTAGCTTAACACTGGTAGCGCGAGCGTATCAGCTCGAAGAGGCTGCGCACGCATTGCGCCTCGGCGCCCACCGGACGGCCGGGGCGCTCCTTGCCATTCCAGGCGTAGAGATCGAGATGCAGCCAGTTCGGCGTCTCCGTAACGAAGCGACGCAGAAAGAGCGCCGCGAGGATGGAGCCGGCGAACGGCGTCGCTGCGACATTGCCGAGATCGGCCACCTTGCTCGCGAGCTCCTCGTCGTATCCGGACCAGAGTGGCAGCGGCCAGACCGGATCGCTCTCCTCTTCTCCATGCCGCCGCAACGCCGCGAGCAGCGCCTCGCTCGGCGAATAGGCGGCAGGCAGCTCCGGCCCGAGTGCCGTGCGCGCGGCCCCGGTCAGCGTGGCGAGATCGACGAGGAGGTCCGGCCTCTCGAGATCCGCCTCCGCGAGCGCATCGGCGAGCACCAGGCGCCCTTCCGCATCGGTATTGCCGATCTCCACGGTCAGACCCTTGCGCGAGCGCAACACATCACCGGGACGGTACGCGGCTCCTCCGACGCTGTTCTCGACCGCGGGAATCAGGACGCGAAGCTGCACGGGCACCTCGAGCCCCATGACCAGGTCCGCAACGCCGAGCGCGCACGCAGCACCGCCCATGTCCTTCTTCATGAGGAGCATGCCGGCGGAGGGCTTGAGGTCGAGGCCTCCCGTATCGAAACACACCCCCTTGCCGACCAGGGTCACGCGCGGCGCGTCGCGGTCGCCCCAGCGCAGGTCGATGAGCCGCGGCTCCCGGGGGCTCGCTCCGCCGACGGCGCGCAGCATCGGGTAACCGGCGAGCTCCCCGCCCGCGAGCACCTGACAGCGTCCGCCGTGCGTCCGGGCCAGATCCACGGCCGCATCGGCGAGCTCTTCCGGCCCCATGTCGTTGGCGGGAGTGTTGATGAGATCGCGCGCCAGCGCCGTGGCGCGCGCCGCCGCATCCGCATAGGCGAGATCCGCGCCGGGGGGCGGCACCAGCGCGGCCCGAGGCACCTGCGGTCCGTCCAAACGGTACCGGGTCATTCGATAGGCACCCATGAGCCATCCCAGCAGGAACCGGGTCGCGGCGCGCACCGGCAGCGGTGTGCCGAGGTGCCAGACCTGCGCGGGCAGCCGGTCGGACAACCCGGCAGCGTGCCAGAGCGTGAGGTCATGAACGGACGCCAGCGCACCGAGGCCGACGACGGCGCCGCCGATGCCGCCCTCCGGCGACGGCAGGCTGAGGACGCGGTGCCGCTCCGCCTGGAATCCGTGGGCGCGTACCCACGCCGCCACCGCAGCCGGCTGGCCGGCGAGCCAGCCCTGCAGCTCCCCTTCCGTCACCACCCAGAGCGGCCGGCTATCGGCCGTATCGTCGCTCAGCAACATCTCTTGAGACACCGGGCGAGCATAACGGAGGGGCCGTCACGTTGACAAAGCCGCGGCGGATGTGCTCACATCGGCTGCATCATCTGCCCCTTTTCGGCATTCAACGCTTTCACCCCAGGCACCTTTTGGCATTTCCGGCCGTGGCATTCGAAGTAAAGATCGACGTGAGCTGCGCAGCGCCCGAGGCGGCGCGGGCCGCGCTGCGTCCGCTGCTGCTGGCACTGCCCATTGGAAAGCTGCTCCTGGCGAGCAGCCGGTGCGGGGAACTCGCGCGTACCTGAGGGCAGCTCAGGCAGAGTGAGAGAAAACACCAACCCCGCACCGGCCACGAGCCGCTGCGGGGTTTTTCCTATGTGATTCCGATTTTGAACCTGGAGCATGATGATGAAGCTTTATTCGCAGAAAGACGTCGATAAGAAGGCCCTGCGCGGCGCGCGCATCGCGGTGCTCGGCTACGGCAGCCAGGGCCGCGCGCACGCCCTGAATCTGAAAGACAGCGGCTTCGATGTCGTCGTCGGCGTGCGGAAGGCGGGAGCAGGCTGGAAGAAGGCGAGGAAGGACGGCCTCGAGGTCGCCGAGCCGGCCGCCGCGGCGCGTGGCGCCGATCTCGTCGCGATGCTGGTGCCGGATCTCGCGCAGAAGTCACTCTACGAGGGCATGGAGCCGGCGCTGAAATCCGGCGCCACGCTCCTCTTCGCGCACGGGTTCAACATCCACTTCAAACAGATCGAGCCGCGCAAGGACCTGGACGTCGTGCTGATCGCGCCGAAAGGACCCGGCGATCTGGTGCGCCGGCAGTATCAGCAGGGCCGCGGCGTGCCTTGCCTCATCGCCGTTGCGCAGGATACGACCGGCAAGGCGCACGCGAAGGCGCTGGCCTACGCGCACGGCATCGGGGGCACGCGTGGCGGGGTTCTCGAGACGACCTTCGCCGAGGAGACCGAGACCGACCTCTTCGGCGAGCAGGCGGTGCTCTGCGGCGGGGCGACCGAGCTCGTGGTCAAGGGCTTCGAGACCCTGGTCGAGGCCGGCTACCAGCCCGAGGTCGCCTACTACGAGTGCCTGCACGAGCTGAAGCTCATCGTCGATCTGCTGCACGAGGGCGGCTTGCGCAAGATGCACCAGTTCATCAGCGAGACGGCCAAGTACGGCGATCTCACCCGCGGCCCGCGCATCGTCAACGACCGGGTGAAGAACGAGATGCGCAAGGTGCTGAAGGAAGTGCAGACGGGCAAGTTCGCCCGCCAATGGATCGAGGAGAACGCGACCGGGCGCAAGGGCTACCAGAAACTCCTCGACCACGACATCGATCACCAGATCGAGAAAGTCGGCGAGGCCTTGCGCGCCCGCATGCCCTGGCTCAACGACAAGCGCGCCTGATCCGAGGCGCCCCTCTGCAGGAGACTTCCGATGGCTCCCCAACCCGACCGAGTGCTGATCTTCGATACGACCTTGCGCGATGGGGAGCAGTCCCCGGGCTGCAGCATGACGCGCCCGGAGAAGCTGCGCGTGGCGCGCGCGCTGGCGGAGCTGGGGGTGGATGTCATCGAGGCGGGCTTCCCCGCCGCCTCCAAGGGAGACTGGGAGAGCGTGCAGGCGGTCGCCCGGGAGATCCAGGGACCCATCATCTGCGGTCTCGCGCGCTGCAACCGCGAGGACATCGAGCTCGCCGCGCGCGCGCTCGCGGAGGCGCCCCGCCGGCGGGTCCACGTGTTCCTCGCCACCAGCGCCATCCATCGCCAGTACAAGCTCAACATGGCGCAGGAGGAGATCCTGCGCACGGCCATCGATGGCGTGAAGCTCGCGCGGGGACTCTGCGACGACGTGGAGTTCTCTCCCGAGGACGCCTCGCGCACCGAGCTCGAGTTCCTGGCGCAGGTGGTCGAGGCGGCCATCGAGGCCGGCGCGACCACGGTGAACATTCCCGACACCGTGGGCTACACGGTGCCGGACGAGTTCGCGGAGCTCTTCCGCTACCTGCGCAAGAACGTACGCGGCATCGATGGCATCCGCCTCTCCGTCCACTGCCACGACGACCTCGGGATGGCGGTGGCCAACAGCCTGACCGCGGTGGTGGCGGGCGCCCGGCAGGTGGAGTGCACCATCAACGGCATCGGGGAGCGCGCCGGCAACTGCTCGCTGGAGGAAGTCGTCATGGCGCTGAAGACGCGCGCGGCGTTCTTCAATGTCACGACCGGCATCCAGACCAACCGGCTCTATCCGACCTCGCGCCTGGTGTCGAGCATCACCGGCATGCCGGTGCCCCGCAACAAGGCCGTCGTCGGCGAGAACGCATTTGCCCATGAGGCCGGGATTCACCAACACGGGGTTCTGCGTCACCACTCGACATACGAGATCCTGCGTCCCGAGGATGTGGGGCTCTCCCGCAGTCACCTGGTGCTCGGCAAGCACAGCGGCCGTCATGCGTTCCGCGACCGTGTCAAAGCTCTCGGGTTCGAGCTCGACGAGGCCGAGCTCAACCGGGTGTTCGAGGAGTTCAAGGCGCTGGCCGACAAGAAGAAGGAGCTGTTCGACGGCGACATCGAGGCGCTGGTGCTGCGCGCGGAAGGCTCCGCGGCCGGCCCCTGGAGTCTCACCAGCCTCGACACCATGGCCGCGAGCAATGCGCCCGCCACGGCGATGGTTCAGTTGCGGCATTCCGATGGCCGCACGGTGGAGCGCAAGGCCTCCGGCGACGGCCCCGTGGACGCGGCCTTCAAGGCTATCGAGGCTGCAACGGGCATCGGCGTCATGCTGCGCAAGTTCGAGATCCGCGGCGTCACGGAGGGCGAGGATGCACAGGGCGAGGCCGTGGTATACGTGGAGCACAACCAACGCACCTACCGCGGCGCAAGCGTGAGCACCAACATCGTGGAGTCGAGCACGAAGGCGTTCCTCGAAGTCATCAATCGCATCGAGCTGGCGCAGGCCGGCTCGCGCTCGCGCGAGGAGCGCAGCGCCGCCGCCCGGGCGGCGCAGACGGCCGTATGAGTAGAGATACCCTCTTCGAGAAGGTCTGGCGCCGCCACGAAGTGGTGGCGGAAACGCCCGATGCACCGGCCGTCCTCTACATCGACCTGCACCTCATTCACGAGGTCACCTCGCCGCAAGCGTTCACGGTGCTGCGCGAGCGCGGACTGAAGGTACGGCGGCCCGACCTGACCTTCGCCACCATGGACCACTCCACTCCCACCCGCACGGAGCAGGTCTTCGGCGGCGCGCCCATCGCCATCGAGGCCGCGGCGCGCCAGGTTCGCGAGCTCGAGGTCAACTGCGACGCCTTCGGCGTCGAGCTTCTCGGCCTGCGGCACGCGCGCCGTGGGATCGTGCACATCATCGGCCCGGAGCTGGGGCTCACTCAGCCGGGCAAGACCGTGGTCTGCGGCGACAGCCACACCAGCACGCACGGAGCGCTCGGCGCGCTCGCATTCGGCATCGGCACGACGGAAGTCGGTCACGTGCTCGCCACACAGTGTCTGCTGCAAAGGAAGCCCCGGACGCTCGCTATCAACGTCAGCGGCGAGCTCGCCGCCGGCGTGACGGCGAAGGACCTCATACTCGCCATCATCGGCAGAATCGGCGTCGCCGGCGGGACCGGACACGTGATCGAATATCGCGGCGAAACCATTCGGGCCCTGGACATGGACGAGCGCATGACGGTCTGCAACATGTCGATCGAGGCGGGCGCGCGGGCGGGCATGATCGCGCCCGATGAGACGACCTACGCCTATCTTGCCAGTCGTCCGCGCGCGCCGCAGGGCGCGGCCTGGGAGCAGGCGCTCGAGGAGTGGCGGCAGCTGCCGACCGATGCCGGCGCGCGGTTCGACCGGGAAGTCGACATCAATGCTTCGCAGCTGGAGCCGATGGTCACTTATGGGACCAACCCTGGAATGGTGATGCCGATCTCGGGGACGATCCCGCAGCGTCCGGGCGATGCGATGTTCGCGAAATCGCTCGCCTACATGGGCTTCGAGCCAGGACGCCGGGTGGCCGAGCAGCCGGTCGATGTCGTTTTCGTCGGCAGCTGCACCAACGGACGGCTGTCGGATCTGCGCGATGCGGCCTCCGTCCTGCGCGGGCGCAAGGTGGCTGCCGGCGTGCAGATGCTGGTGGTGCCGGGCTCGCAGCAGGTCAAGCGTGAGGCGGAGGCGGAGGGCCTGCACCGGATTTTTCTCGAGGCGGGCGCGCAGTGGCGGGAATCGGGCTGCTCGATGTGCCTGGGGATGAACGGCGACCTGGTGCCGAGGGGGCACTACGCCGTCAGCACCAGCAATCGCAATTTCGAGGGCCGCCAGGGCGTGGGCGCGCGGACGCTGCTCGCGAGCCCGCTGACGGCTGCAGCCTCTGCCGTACGCGGACGGGTCACCGATCCGCGCGAGCTGATGTAGGAGGGACAGCAGTGGATCCGATCACGACTCTACGCTCGCGGACGGCGGTGCTTCCCGTGAGCGATATCGACACCGACCAGATCATTCCGGCGCGCTTCCTCACGACCACCACCCGCTCGGGGCTCGGGGCGCATCTCTTCGCGGACTGGCGCTATGGGAGCGACGGCGCACCGCAGGCGGACTTCGTGCTGAATCGGCCGGAGGCGAAGGGATGCTCGATCCTGGTCGCCGGTAACAACTTCGGCTGCGGATCGTCACGGGAGCATGCGCCCTGGGCGCTCACGGACTATGGCTTTCGCGCGGTGGTGAGCACGCAGATCGCGGACATCTTCCGCAGCAACTCGCTGAAGAACGGGCTGTTGCCGGTGATCGTGGATCAGGGCACGCACGGGTGGCTGATGGAGCACCCGGGAGCGGAGGTCACGATCGATCTCGAGAGCACGAGCCTCACGCTGCCCACTGGGCAAGCGGTCCGATTCCCGCTGGAACCGTTTGCGCGGTACTGCCTCATGAACGGGCTCGATGAGCTGGGCTTCTTGCTCGCGCGGGACGGTGAGGTTCGGGCCTATGAGCAGCAGCGGGCCTTTTAGATGAAGGCGACGATTGCTGTTCTGCCGGGGGATGGAATCGGGCCGGAGGTCATGGCGCAGGGGGTGCGGTGTCTGCTTGCCGTTGCGGACGCTTTCGGGCACGAATTTACGCTGACCGAGCTGGCGTTCGGCGGCGCGGCCATCGATCTCTGCGGGAATCCCCTGCCTGAGAGCACGCTGAAAGCGTGTCTCGAGGCGGACGCTGTTCTGCTGGGGGCAATCGGCGGGCCTAAGTGGTCGGCGCCGGAAGCGAAAGTGCGGCCGGAGCAGGGACTCCTCGCATTGCGCAAGGCGCTCGGCGTCTATGCCAACCTGCGGCCGGTGAAAGTGCACCCCGCTCTGCTCTCCTCTTCTACTCTGAAGCCGGAGATCCTGGAGGGCGTGGACCTCGTGTTCGTGCGCGAGCTCACTGGCGGGATCTACTTCGGGGAGAAGCGTCGCGATGCAGCGTCGGCGACTGACGTTTGCACCTATACGGTAGCGGAAGTCGAGCGCATCGTGCGGGCGGCCGCGCGGCTGGCTCGGCGGCGGCGGCGGCGGCTGGTGTCGATCGACAAGGCCAACGTACTGGAGACATCGCGGCTGTGGCGCGAGGTCACCACCCGAGTGATGCGCACGGAGTTTCAGGATGTGGCGCTGGAGCACATGCTGGTCGACTCGGCGGCGATGCACCTCATCCGGCGGCCGCGCGATCTCGACGTGCTCGTGACGGAGAACATGTTCGGCGACATCCTGACGGACGAGGCCTCGATGTTGGCGGGATCGCTGGGGCTGCTGCCGTCGGCCTCTCTCGGCGAAGGTACCCGCGGACTCTATGAGCCGATCCACGGCTCCGCGCCGGATATCGCCGGCCGGGGCATTGCAAATCCCTGCGGGACGATTTTGAGCGTCGCGCTCCTCCTCCGACACTCGCTCGGCCTCGAGGTTGAGGCAGCGGCAGTAGAGGAAGCCGTATCCGAAGCGATCGAGCACGGCGCGCGCACGCCGGACATCGCGTCCACGCGAGAACGAGCGCTCTCGACATCGGCGGTCGGCGATGCGGTATTGGAGCGGCTGAGGCAGCCGGCGTAGATCCGCCGGCCTGGGCCGGTGCTGCTCGGCGGCGAGCGGCTCAGCAGGCGGCGGCGAGCGCTTCCAGCCTCTGCGGGCGCGCGCGCGAGGCGCGCTCCAGTCCCGCGGCGAGGTCGGCCCGCAGATCCTCGAACGACTCGATCCCGACCGAGAGACGGATCAGGCCGTCGACCAGGCCGGCCTTGAGGCGCGCCGCCGGGTCCATGGCCGCATGGGTCATGGTCGCCGGATGCGCCACGAGGCTTTCGACACCGCCCAGGGACTCCGCCAGCGAAAAGCAGGTCAGGTCGGAGCAGAAGGCTCGCACCGCCTCGTGGCCGCCCTCGAGCTCCAGAGTGACGATGGCGCCGTACCCGCGCTGCTGGCGGCGGGCGATCTCGTGTCCAGGATGGCTCGGCAGGCCCGGGAAGTAGACGCGCCTGACACCGGGCTGCCTCGCCAGCCACTCGGCGAGCCCGTTCGCGTTGCGCCCGTGATGCTCGAGGCGCGCGTGCAGCGTCCGCAGTCCTCGCAAGGTCAGATAGCTGTCGAAGGGCGCGCCCGTGACTCCGAGGCAATTGGCCCACCAGATGAGCTGCTCGTGCAGCTCCTTCGTCCGGGCCACCACGGCGCCCCCGACCACATCGCTGTGGCCGTTCAGATACTTCGTCGTGGAGTGCAGGACGAGATCGGCGCCCAGCGTGAGCGGCTGCTGCCAGGCGGGCGAAAGGAAGGTGTTGTCGACCACCACGAGTGCGCCGGCGGCGTGGCCGAGCGCCGCGAACCGCTCGATGTCCGTGATCCGCAGCAACGGATTGCTCGGGGTCTCGATCCAAAGAAGCGCCGCCGGCCTGGCGAGCGCCGCCTCGACGGCGGCGAGGTCGCCGAAGTCGACGAACTCCACCTCTCGCTCGCCCCGTTTGCGCCAGGCCTCGAACAGCCGGTACGTTCCGCCATAACAGTCGTGCGGCGCCACGATGCGCGCCCCGGCGGGCACGAGATAGCCCACCAGCGTGATCGCGGCCATGCCGGTGGCGGTCACGACACCGCCGATGCCCAACTCGAGCTCGGCGATCGCCTCGGCCAGCAGATCGCGGGTGGGGTTGCCCGAGCGCGTGTAGTCGTAACGGCGCTTCTCCCCGAAGCCGCGAAAAGCGAAAGTCGAGGTCAGATGGATCGGCGGCACCACGGCACCGGTGGCGTCGTCGCATTCGAGCCCCGCGCGCACCGTCTGGGTGACCTGGTCGGGAGCGTGGTGGCGTGTCAGCTTGCTCATGGGTCAGTTGGTCTCCAACGCCGCGGCGAAGAGGCCGCGAAGCTGCTGTGATTCCTTGAGGAAGGCATCGTGCCCGTAGAGGGAGGAGATCTCGTGGAAACGGCCGGCGCCGAGGCGCGCCACCATCGTGCGCACGTCCGCCACCGGCACGAGCTGGTCCTCGCGCACGGCGACCGCGACCGTCGGGACGAAGATGCGGCCCGCGTCCACGCAGTGCAGATCGATCGATTCCGACAGGCAGAGGAAGGACTCGGGCCGATGGCGCGCCGCGTAGTCGCTGCCGCGCGCCATGAGGTAACGCTCGATGGGAAACACGAACCGGTCCGCCTCGAGCGCGGGTGGGCCGGCGAAACGCGCGCCGAGCTCCTCGCCGCTGCGGTAGGTGGACATCGCGAGCGCCCGCGCCAGCTTGAGGCCGTCGGCCGCGCGGCCGCTGGCGAGCGCGATGCGCACGATCTCGCGTTGGACGCTGCGCCATGCGGTGGCGAGGGGATGCGGCCGGTCCGCCGCGCAGAGCACCACGAGCCTCCCTGTCCGCTCCGGATACCGCTCGCCAAAAGCGAGCGCCACCATTCCGCCATAGGAGCCGCCAACGATCGCGCGCAGCGCCTTGATGCCGAGATGATTGAGGAGGCGCAGCAGCAGCTCCGCCTGATCGTAGCTCGAGACGCTCGGGAAAGCCTCGGAGTTGCGCGGGCCCGTAGTCTCGCCGCCACCGCCCAGGTAATCGAGACTGAGGATCCGCAGCCGCTGCGTATCGAGCGGCCGTCCCGGCCCGGCGATCTCCGACCACCAGCCGCGCGCTTCCCGCTCGCGGCGGCGGGTCTCCGGGCTGCCGCGGCTCTCGCTCTCGCGATGATGCCCTTCGGCGCCGTTACGGATCTCACCGTCGGCGGCGCAAACGCGGCGGCTCGCGGAGATGCCGCCGAGCGCACAGACGACGGGAGCATTAGCGGGTCCGACGAGGCGCCAGCCGACGCGAACGCCGCTCAGGACGCCGCCGTGGTAGAGAGCGACCTCGCCTGGGATCTCGAGGACACCTTCGCGCACCGCCGGATCGGCGGCAGGCAGGACAGGCGCGTGGACTCCGCTCAAACCCGCGTCCACGACGGAAGCCGGACAGGGCGGGACCCGGACCGGCTCGGCAATGGCGTTCATCAGAAAGCTCCGCATTCCTCTGGCTCGGCCTCACCAAGCCCTCCTGCGGAGCGCCCGCCGGGAATCCGGCAGGTTGTCGCGTCCATCCCGGCCGCGCCAAAGGTGGCGCGTGGGCTACGCAGACCGCTCATCTGTCGACCCGGCCATCCGGATCGCAGGAGTTAGCACCTTTCCAGGATGGTTGGTCCTGGCGGTTGCCCCGGCGTCTAAGGGCCTAATCCCTCAGCCGGTCTCGATGAGTGCGGTCAGTCTATGTTGCGGATATGCCACCGTCAAGCGGGGCTGGCCACGCTCCCGGGATCGTGCTAATGTACTAGCACGCTATTACATTGGGACAGCATGAAAACCCACCGCAGCCTCACGCCCCGCCAGGAAGCGCTCGCCGAGCGCAACCTCTACGCCGCCATCGCCAGCCTGCGCAGCGCGGACGAGGTGCGGGCGTTCTTCCGCGACCTCTGTACTCCGGCGGAGCTGCAAGCCATGTCGGACCGCTGGGCCGTCGTCGATTACCTCGGGCGCGGCCTGCCCTACCGGGAAATCCACCGCCTGACCGGCGTCAGCGTGACGACCATCGGCCGGGTGGCGCGCTTCCTTGCCGCGGGTAATGGCGGCTACGCGCTCGCCTCCTCCAGGTTGGACAAGACCCGACCGCAGACGGAGGCTCCGCGTCATGGATGAGCTGCGCCTGAAGCTCGCCATCCAGAAGTCGGGCCGGCTGACGGAGCCCTCGCTCGACCTGCTGCTGCGCTGCGGCCTGAAGATCTCCCGCGGCAAGGATCAGCTCATGGCCTACGGCGAGAACATGCCGCTCGACGTGCTCTTCGTGCGCGATGACGACATCCCGGATCTCGTGCAGGAGGATGTCTGCGATCTCGGGCTGGTCGGACTCAACGTGCTGGAGGAGAAGCGCCTGGAGCTCGCGGCACGCGGTCATCCGGCGCGCTTCCGGCAGGTGCGCACCCTCGATTTCGGCCGCTGCCGCCTCTGCCTCGCAGTGCCGGAAGGGACCTCGTTCGAGGGGCCCCGGACCCTGCAGGGCAAACGCATCGCGACGACATATCCCTACCTCCTCGAGAAGTATCTTCGCGATCGCGACGTGTCCGCCGAGATCGTCACGCTTTCCGGCGCGGTCGAGATCGCGCCCCGCCTCGGGCGCGCCGATCTCATTTGTGACCTCGTCTCCACCGGCTCGACACTGCAAGCCAACCACCTGCGCGAGGTGGAGACGGTGCTGGAGAGCCACGCCGTGCTCATCCGCACGCCACTCGACCTGCCGCCGTTGAAGGATGAATGGGTGCAGCGGCTGCTGATGCGTATCGACGGCGTGCAGCAGGTCCGCGAGAGCAAGTACATCATGCTGCATGCGCCGCGCTCGGCGCTCGGGGAGATCCGCAAGCTCCTGCCGGGCAGCGAGTCGCCCACGATCATTCCGCTCGAGGGGTCCCCGGATCGGGTCGCCATCCACGCGGTCTGCCGCGAGAACGTGTTCTGGGAGACGCTGGAGAGCCTGAAGAAGGCCGGCGCCAGCGCGCTCCTGGTGCTTCCGGTCGAGAAGATGCTGGCCTGACCCATGCGCATCCTCGACTGGGAAACGCTCTCCGCCGGCGAGCGCCGTGCCGCGCTCGCGCGGCCCGTGCAGGCCGCGCGGGAAGACGTCAACGCCGTCGCGCGTGAAGTCATCGCCAACGTGCGCGCGGGCGGCGATGAGGCGCTTCGCGCCTACAGCCGGCGCTTCGATGGCGCGGAGCTGCGGACGCTGGCGGCGACGGCCGAGGAATTCTCGCAGGCCGAGCGCGCGCTCACCGCGGAGCAGCGATCGGCGCTGGAGCGCGCGATCGACAACGTCGAGCGCTTTCATCGCGCGCAGCGGCCCGAGGGACTGGCGATGGAGACGATGCCGGGTGTGCGCTGCGAGCGGGTCATCCGGCCGATCTCGGCCGTCGGCCTCTACGTCCCCGCGGGCTCAGCCCCTTTGCCCTCCGCCGTGATCATGTTGGCCGTGCCGGCGCGCATCGCCGGCTGTCCGCGGCGCGTGCTTTGCACCCCGCCGGGCCGCGACGGGCGCGCCCATCCGGCCGTGCTCGCCGCCGCCAGGCTCTGCGGCATCGAGGCGGTATTCAAAGTCGGCGGCGCCCAGGCCATTGCCGCGATGGCCTACGGCACCGAGACGCTCCCCAAGGTCGACAAGATCTTCGGGCCGGGCAACGTCTGGGTGACCGCTGCCAAACAAGCGGTGGCGGCGGACCCGACCGGAGCGGCCTGCGACATGCCCGCGGGGCCGTCGGAGGTGCTCGTCGTCGCCGACGAGGCGGCGCGAGCGGACTTCGTCGCTGCGGATTTACTGGCACAAGCGGAGCACGACATCCAGGCACAAGCCATTCTGGTGACGCCGAGCCGCACGCTTGCCGACGCAGTCGCCGCCGAGGTCGCAAGCCAGACATACAACCTCTCGCGCCGCGCGATCCTCGAGCAATCGCTCGCGAGCAGCCGCTGCATCGTCGTCAAGGATCTGGCGAGCGCCCTCGAGGTGGCCAACGAATACGCGGCGGAGCACCTGATCCTCGAGGTGCGTGAGCCGCGCCGCTGGCTCGAGAAGGTCGCGAGCGCGGGCTCGGTATTCCTCGGCGCCTGGTCGCCGGAGCCGATGGGCGATTACTGCTCGGGCACCAACCACGTGCTGCCCACCTATGGCTATGCGCGCGCCTACAGCGGCCTCTCGGTGCTCGATTTCGTCAAGCGGATCACCGTGCAGGAGCTCTCGCCCGCAGGGCTGCGCTCGCTGGGCCCGGTCGCCGTCTCGCTCGCGCGGCTCGAAGGTCTCGACGCGCACGCCGGCGCCGTGACGCGCCGCCTCGCCGCACTCGCGTGCGAGGATGGCGTCATGCCGCGCACGGGGAGCGGCACATGAGCTGGGTGCAGGAGCTCGCGCGGCCCGAGATCGTGGCGCTCGAGCCCTACCGGCATGCCGCCTGGGAGCCGAGCCTCGAGCGGCTGCACGCCAACGAGCTGCCCTGGCGGCCCGCGGACGATGACTCCGCTGCCGGACTCAACCGTTATCCGGAGCCACAACCGCGAGCGCTCGTCGAGCGCCTGGCGCAGCTCTACTCGGTGCCGCGCGACTGCGTCCTGGTAGGACGCGGGAGCGATGAGGCGATCGATCTTTTGACCAGGACCTTCTGCCGCGCCGGTCGCGACGCGGTCCTGGTGTGTCCGCCGACTTTCGGCATGTACTCCGTCTGCGCGCGCATCCAGGGAGCAGAGGTCGCCCAAGCGCCCCTCCTCGCGGCCGACGGGTTCGCTCTCGATGGCGACGCGGTCCTGGCGCGCTGCGTCCCCGGCGTCAAGCTCGTCTTCCTCTGCTCGCCCAACAACCCGACGGGGAACCTGCTCGACGAGTCGCAGATCCTGCGCCTCGCGCGGCGGCTGGCCGGGCGTGCGATGGTGGTCGTCGACGAGGCTTACCTCGAATTCGCCGCCCGGCCGAGCCTCGCCCGCCTGCTCGCGCAGCTGCCCAACCTCGCGATCCTGCGTACCCTGTCGAAGGCCTACGGCCTGGCGGGCGCCCGCTGCGGAGCGCTCATCGCCGATCCGGAAGTCATCGCCCTGCTGCGCAAGATCATCCCGCCATACGCCATCCCGCAGTTGACCTTGGAGGCGGCGCTCCGTCATTTGACTCCCGACGCGCTCGCCGCCTCGCGCGCGCACCTCGCGGTGCTCATGCAGGAGCGCCAGCGCCTGACGGACGCATTGCCACGTCTGCCGGGTGTTACGCGAGTCTGGCCCAGCGATGCTAACTTCTTGCTCGCGGAGTTCAATGACGCCGGCGCCGCGTTAGCGCGCAGCCGCGAAGCGCGCCTTCTGGTTCGGGACGCCCGCGGGTATCCGGGACTCGGACGCGCTCTGCGCATCACAGTCGGGACGCCTGAGCAGAACGGCCGATTGCTGGAGGCTTGGGGATGAGCACGCCGAGCAGCCGGCCCGCGGCCACACTCTTCATCGATCGGGATGGCACTCTCGTGGAGGAGCCGCCCGACGAGCAGGTCGACTCACTCGAGAAAGTTCGCTTCATGCCGGGGGTCTTCGCCGCCCTCGCGGATCTCACGCGTCACGGCTACCGCCTGGTGATGGTGACTAATCAGGACGGGCTCGGAACCGAGTCCTTCCCGCAGGCGGCGTTCGAGCGGCCACAGCGGTTCCTTCTCGAGGCGCTGCGGTCCCAGGGCATCGAGTTCGACGCGACCTTCGTCTGCCCGCACTTCCAGCGCGATGCCTGCGGCTGTCGCAAGCCCGGGACCGGCCTGGTGGACGAATACATCCGCACGAGCGGCGTGGACCTCACGCGCAGCGCGGTGATCGGCGATCGCGACACGGACCTGCAGCTCGCGGCGAACCTCGGCGTGCGCGGCGTCCGGGTGCGCCTCGATGGCGGTCCCGATGAGTGTTGGGCGGCCGCCGTGGAGACCCTCACGGCCCGGCGCGCGCAGGTCGGCCGGTGCACGCGCGAGACCCGCATCGATGTTCGCGTGAATCTCGACAGCCCCGCGCCCATCCGCATCGCCACGGGCATCGGCTTCTTCGATCACATGCTGGAGCAGCTCGCGAAACACGGCGGTTTCGCCCTGGAGCTCGCCTGCCAGGGCGACCTCGAGATCGACGAGCACCACACCGTGGAGGACTGCGCGCTCGCGCTCGGGGAAGCCCTGCGCCGGGCGCTCGGCGCGAAAGTCGGCATCGCCCGCTACGGCTTTCTGCTGCCGATGGACGAGGCGCAGGCACAGGTCGCGATCGACCTTTCCGGACGCGCATACGCGCAGTTCTCCGGCCACTTCAACCGGGAAGCGGTCGGCGGGCTGCCGACGGAGCTGGTGCCGCACTTCTTCCGCTCGCTCGCGGAATCCCTCGGCGCGGCGGTGCACGTCAGCGTGACGGGCGAGAACAGCCACCACATGATCGAAGGCTGCTTCAAGAGCGTCGGGCGCGCGCTGCGTCAGGCACTGCGGCGGGAGAGTGAGGACCTGCCGAGCACGAAAGGTGTGTTGTGACGGAGGCCGTCATCATCGACAGCGGCGGCGCCAACCTCGCCTCGCTGCAATTCGCACTCGAGCGCCTGGGCGCCCGGACGATCGTGTCCTGCGATGCGCGCGCGATCGCCGCCGCCCCGAGAGTCCTGCTGCCGGGGGTGGGATCGGCAGCCGATGCGATGCAGCGGCTGCGCCGCGCGGGCCTCGCGCAACTGCTGCCAACGCTGCGTCAGCCGGTGCTCGGCATATGTCTCGGGATGCAGCTTCTCTTCGAGCGCTCGGCGGAAGGAGTGACCGAATGTCTGGGAGTCCTTCCCGGGTCGGTGCGACGACTGCACGCGGCTCGCGGGCGGCCGGTGCCGCACATGGGATGGAATCAGCTCACTCTCTCCCGGGAGGACCCGTTGCTCGAGGGAATCGGCACGGGCGAGTACTTCTATTTCGTGCATAGCTACGCGGTACCGGCGTCCGAAGTGACGCTCGCCCGGGTAAATTATGGCGAGCTCATCTCGGCGGTGGTGCGGCAGGGTAACTTCTGGGGCGCGCAGTTTCACCCGGAAAGGTCCGCGTCCGCCGGGGCGCGTCTTCTTGGCAACTTTCTCGCATTGAGCTGACGTACGGAGAGCACCGGACCGATGTTGTTGATCCCCGCCATCGACTTGCGCGCCGGCCGGTGCGTGCGCCTGTATCAGGGAGACTTCGGGGCGGAGACCCGGTACGAGTACTCGCCCCACGGGCTGTTGGAAAAATACCGGGCGCTCGGAGCCTCCTGGGTGCACGTAGTGGATCTCGACGGGGCGCGCGACGGCGTCCTGGCCAACCGCGAGACCATCGTCGAGCTCGCCGCGCAGCGGGGCCCGAAACTGCAGGTGGGCGGCGGCATCCGCTCGCCGGAAATCATCGAGGATCTGCTCTCCCGGGGAGTCGAGCGGGTCGTCATCGGCAGTGCTGCCGTGGAGCGCCCGGACGATGTCATCGGCTGGACCAGCCGCTTCGGCGCCGACCGCATCTGCCTGGCGCTCGACGTGAGATACGATCAGCGCGGGGAGCCGCAAGTGCGCACACGGGGCTGGCAGGCGGGAGCCGCGATCTCTCTGTGGGAAGCCATCGCGCTCTACCCGGCCGCCGGAGTGCGGCACGTCCTTTGTACCGACATCGTGCGCGACGGCGCGCTGGCCGGACCCAACCTCGCTCTCTACCGCGATGCGGTCGGGCGCCACCCGCGCATCGCCTGGCAGGCATCGGGTGGCGTGCGGGATGCGGCCGATCTCGCCGCCCTCGCGCGCACCGGCGTCGCCGCAGCCGTGAGCGGCAAAGCGCTGCTCGAAGAGCGCATCAGACCCGAGGAGCTGCAACCATTCTTGCTCGACGCATCATTCCCTGCCTCGACGTCCGCGACGGCCAGGTCGTAAAGGGCGTCCGCTTCCGCGACCACCGGGTCGTGGGCGACGTCATGGAGCTCGCCTCCCGCTACCGCGATGAGGGCGCGGACGAGCTCGTCTTTTACGACATCACGGCGAGTCCCGAGCGCCGCTCGGTCGACCGCGGCTGGGTGCGGCGGGTAGCACGGGTGTTGGATATTCCGTTCTGCGTGGCGGGCGGCATCCGCTCCGTGGCCGACGCCGAGGAAGTCCTCAACGCGGGCGCGGAGAAGGTCTCCATCAACTCCCCCGCCCTCGCCGATCCCGAGCTCATCGGCGCGCTCAGCAACCGCTTCGGCTCCCAATGCGTCGTCGTCGGCATCGACAGCCAGCTCACGCGTGATGGCTACCGCGCGTATCAGCTCACCGGCGATCCGGACCGCACCTGCGAGTCCGGCCGCGACGTCCTCGCCTGGGTACGCGAGGTTCAGGAGCGCGGCGCGGGCGAGATCGTCCTCAATTGCATGGGAAGCGACGGCGTGCGGCGCGGCTATGACATCGAGCAGCTGCGGGCCGTGCGGCAGATCTGCAACGTGCCGCTGGTCGCCTCCGGCGGCGCGGGGGCGATGGAGCATTTTACCGACGTCTTTCGGCAAGCTGGCGTCGACGCTGCGCTCGCGGCCAGCGTATTCCATACGTGCGCCATTACCATTCCCGAGCTCAAGAAAGCCTTGCGCGCCGCCGGCATCGAGATTCGACCATGACTCAGACGACCGGTCCCGGCACACCCCTCGATCCCGCGGACGTGGCGAGTCTCGACTTCGACAAGACCGGCGGCCTTCTCCCGGCGATCGTCCAGCACGCGCAGAACGGCGCCGTGCTGATGTTGGGTTACATGAGCCGTGAGGCGCTTCGCGAGACGTTGGCACGGCGCCGGGTCGTCTTCTTCAGCCGCAGCCGCCAGCGCCTCTGGGAAAAAGGTGAGACCTCGGGCCATACGCTGCGGGTCACCGCCATACGCGCGGACTGCGACCGCGACACCCTGCTGGTGACCGCACTCCCCGCCGGCCCGGTCTGCCATCTCGGCACCGCCACCTGCTTCGGCGATGAGCCGCCGGCAGCCGCCGCCTCAGCGGGCACGGTTGCGGAGCGTCTCGCCTTCCTCGGCACCCTCGAGGAAGTGATCGCCCGACGCGTGGCCGATCGTCCCGAAGGCAGCTACACCGCGCGTTTGCATGCCCAGGGGCCCAAGCGGATCGCGCAGAAAGTCGGTGAGGAAGGGTTGGAAGTTGCCCTGGCCGCCGTGACGGAGGCGGACGACAAAGTGATTGCGGAGTCCGCCGACCTCCTCTATCACCTGCTGCTGCTCCTCGAGAGCCGCGGCCTGAGGCTCGAGCAGGTCGTCGCGGAGCTCGAGTCCCGGCACGCGAAGTCCCGACAAACGCAGTCCCCGCCGCCGGCGCGCCCCCCCGCTCGCGGCGACGACTGAGGCCGCCGTCGCCCAGCCGGATGGCGGCAGGCTGGGGCGTTTCTGTCCGCGATCTTGGCCGTCGACTCCGCACGGGAACGCTCCTGGCTGGATGCAGCGCGAGCCGGGCGCCAGGTGCCCGCCAGGAGATGCGAACATGCGACTCTCGATGCATTCTCTCGGGCTGTGTCTCTGCGTCATGGCGGCCGCCGCCGTCGGCGTGGCCCACGCCCAGGATCAGGACAACAATTCCTCGAGCCGCTGGGGCGCGCACCGCGGCGCCACGACCGCGGACACCGGGCTCTACGTCGGCGCCGGCTATGTCAGGGCCAAGATCAACAACGTGTTCGGCACGACCGGGTATGGCTTCACGATCGACGACAACGCCTGGAAGGCGATCCTCGGATTCCGGCCCATCCCGCCGTTCGCGATCGAAGCCAACTACGTGGATCTCGGTCACCAGAGCCGGGGCCTGCTCGGCGGCGGCTCTGCCGGTCATGCGGATGCCCGCGCATTCGACATCTTCGGCGTCGGACTGCTGCCCCTCGGCCCCGTGGATCTCTACGGCAAGGCCGGCGGCGCGCGCTGGACACTGAGCGGCGACCTCCCGGGACCTAACAGTACCCTGTTCGCCCTGAACCGCAGCGGCACCAGCTTCGTGTGGGGCGCCGGCGTGCAGGCGCATTGGGGACCGGTCGGTGCACGGCTGGAATACGAGCACTTTCAGATGCCGTATACCGACGGCGCGAGGCTTTTCACCGCGGCGGTCACTTTCACTTTCTGAAAGCGCGGCAGTCAGGCACGAATCTTGGTCCCTAGCATGGCGCCTCGACCCGAGGCGCCATGGGTGGATTCCGCCTGCGATCCATGCGCAGTCTAGCCCTGCTTGCCGCCCTCATCGCACTCTGCTCCTGCGCCCAGCTGCCGACGATTCACGAGAGTCAGCTGCAGCAGGAGGCCGCCGGAACGCAGCAGATCCGGGTCTACGGCTCACGCGGCCCGCTCTCCCGGCGGCAGGCGCGGCGGGTGCTCGCCCGCGTCAAGGCCCAGGCGCCAAATGCCGACGCCTTCGACCGCCAGCTCGCCATCGAGCAGATCATCGCCAAGAGCCCGCTCTATACCGGCAACAGCGTGCGCGTGCTGCAGGACGGCAAGGAGACGTTCCCGGCGATGTTCGCCGCCATGGAGGGAGCGCGGCGGTTCCTCTATCTCGAGTACTACACTCTGCAGAACGTCCAAAGCGGCGGACGTAAGCTCAGCGATCTGCTCGCGGCGAAGAGCCGCGCCGGGGTCCACGTGTACGTCATCTACGATGCGGTGGGCTCGCTCGGCACGCCCGCGGCCTTCTTCGCGGGTCTGCGCGCGGCCGGCGTGCAGTTCCTGCAGTACAACCCCATCAGCCCCCTCGAGGGTCCCACGGCGCTCAACGAGCGCGACCACCGGAAGATCCTCATTGCGGACGATGAGGTGGCGATCGTCGGGGGCGTGAATCTGGCCACGACCTACGAGAGCGTCCCGCCGCTCGCCCACGCGCTCGGCGGCAATCGGCCGGGGCCGCCCGAGGCCGCCCATCCCGTCTGGCACGATGTCGACCTGGAGATCCGCGGTCCGGTGGTGCCCCAGCTCGCGCGGCTCTTTCGCCAGCACTGGCACGATCAGAAGGGGCCAGCCCTGCCGTCGGAGCAGCCCCTCAGGATGACGCCGCAAGGCCGGGAGATCGTGCGCGTGATCGGCAGCAGTCCCACCCGGCTCGCGACGCGCTACTACGTGTCGGTCCTGACCGCCATCCGCTCAGCCCAGAGCAGCATCTGGCTGACCGCCGCCTATTTCGTGCCGACGCGCCAGGAGCTGCGTGCGCTGAGGAGAGCAGCCCGCCGTGGTGTGGACGTAAGGCTACTGCTGCCGTCGCACACCGACGTCGGCGCCACGCTTGCAGTGCAGCGCTCCTATTACCCCGAGCTGCTGGCCGCGGGAATCAAAGTATACGAGCGCAGTGACGGCATCGTGCATTCCAAGACCATGGTCGTCGACGATGTCTGGTCGCTGGTCGGCTCCTCCAACTTCGACCAGCGGAGCATCCTCTTCAACGACGAAGTCGATGTCGTGGTGCTCGGCAGGTCAACGGCGAATCAGCTTCGCGGGATCATCCTCGACGACATCCAGCACGGCAAGCAGATCGACTGGCAGACGGTGCGCCGGCAGGGCGCGATGCAGCGGCTGCGGGGCTGGTTCTGGCGGTTTTGGCAGCGGCTGCTTTAAATGGCGCGGGATCCGGGCTCCTGCCCGGCCCCGCGCTGCTTTGGGCAAAAAGCGTGGTTTTTGCCCAAAGCTCCGCGCCTTACCTCTTCGGCAAGTCCTCAGTTGGGGTTGAGGGTGACCGCCTTCTCCTCGGCCACGTAAGCCTCGTCATTGCGTCCCTGCGCGCGCAAGGACGCGGCGATCAGCTGCCATGCGCGCGCCTGCGCGCGGGTGTCGCCGCTCGCCAGATACAACGCCTTGCGCCCCATGCCGTATGCCTGGGTCGGATGGCCGGCGAGGATGTTCTCGCGCCCCAGCTCGATCCAGACCAGGGGATTGTGCGGCTCGATGCTCAGCGCCCGCTCCAGAGTCTCGGTCGCGAGGCCGAAATTGCGGCTCTGCTCCTGGGTGTGCGCCTCGCCCACCAGTGCCGTCGCCGCGGCCCCGAGCACGAACTCCTTCGGTGCCGGTGATGGGGGTTGCTGCGGCTCGGCCGGCGCGGCCTGCAACGGCGACGGCTGCGCGGCGCGGGTTTGAGACGCCGCTTCGGCCGAGGGCGCGACACGATCGTAGCCGCCCGTGCTCTCGCCCGCGTCGGCCGGCGGCGGCGGACCCGGCAGGGCGCAGCCCGCCAGCAATCCACCGAGCGCGAGTACGCCCAACATCATCCTGCCGCGCCGCCGCGCCCCGTGAATCGTTCTCCACCCATCGCTCATGACTTCCAACACCTCAATGGGTCAGCCGGTGCAGCCACTGACCCGCCCTTTCAATTACCGTCCTCGCCGTGGTGCCGACCGTCGTCGTGCCTGCGCATCCGGCCATCGGTGGCACCTGTATACCCGTTGGCAAGGCGACCTGCACCGGCTCCGCCCCCGGGCAGCCGGGTTGCGCCCCCATGCCCGTCAGGTAATCGATCCACGTCTCCGTCACCCCCTCGGGCTCCGGCATCTCGAGCGACGGCGTGCCGAGCGAGGCCATCAGATGCGCCCAGACCGGGAGCGCCCCCTCGGAGCCGGTCAATCCGGTCGGCTGGTAGTGATCGTACCCGACCCAGACCACCGCTAGATCACCACCCGAGAATCCCGCGAACCAGCTGTCGCGATCCTGCGAGGACGTCCCGGTCTTCCCCGCGGTCACGAGCCCCGGCGGCAGGATGCGCAGCGCGGGCGTTGCGGTGCCGTGAGTGACGACCTGCTCCAACATGCTGTCGATCTGGTAAACGTCCGCAGCCGGCGCCACCTGCGTCACCTGCAGCGGGAATGCCTGGAGCGGCTTCCCGTCCGCGCTGACTACTGCCTGCACCGCCCTCAGCGGCGTGCGGAATCCGCCGTTCGCGAGCCCATTGTAGAGCTGCGCGACCTCGAGTGGAGGGATGTCGATCGCCCCCAGCAGCATCGCGGGCACCTCATCCGGCGCCTTCGCGAGCCCGAAGCGCTGCAGGGTGCCCGCGACCTTGTCCAGCCCGAGATCCATGCCGACGCCCACCGTGGCCAGGTTCAGTGATTCGCCGAGCGCCCGCACGACCGGCACCGGGCCGTAAGTACGGCGCGTGTAGTTCTTCGGGCGCCAGTAGCGGCCGTTGGCGAGCTTGATGCTCATCAACTGGTCCTGGACGACCGTGGCCGCGTTGTAGCGTCCTGACTCGAGCGCCGTCAGATAGATGAAGGGCTTCACCAGCGAGCCGATGGAGCGTTGCGCATCCAGCGCCCGATTGAAGCCGTCGAAATCGACGTCGCGCCCGCCCACGATTGCGAGCACATCGCCGCTCTGCGGCGAGGTGACGACGACCGCCCCTTCCAGCTTCGCGCCGCCGCGGTGATGACGCTGGTCGAGAATGCGCAGCTGCGCATCGAGCGCCCTCCCGGCCAACTCCTGCGCCCGCGGCTGCAGGCTGGTGTAGATCCTCAGGCCCGACTCGGTCAGCTCCTTCTCCGGGTAATCGCGCTGCAGCGTGCGGCGCACGAGGTCGAGATACGCGGGGTAGTAGGCGCCCGAGGCGCCGGCCGCGACGCCGAGCGGCTGGTGCGCCGCCGTCAGCGCCTGTGCGGGTTTGATGACCCCCTGCCGCGCCAGGATCTGCAGCACCAGGTTGCGCCGCGCCAGCGTCCGTTGCGGATATCGGCGCGGATCGTAGTAGGTGGGACCGCGCACAATGGCGACCAGCGTCGCGATCTGCGGCAGGTCGAGCTCCGACAGCGGCTTGCCGAAATAAAACTCGCTCGCCAGTCCGAAGCCGTGGATCGAGCGGTTGCCATCCTGGCCGAGGAAGATCTCATTGATGTAGGCGTTCATGAGATCCGCCTTGCTGAAGTGGGCGGTGAGCGCGACCGCCATGACGGCCTCCCGCATCTTGCGCCCGAGCGTCTGCCGGTTGCTGAGGAAGTAGCTGCGCACGAGCTGCTGGGTCAGCGTGCTGGCGCCCTCCGAGTAGCGGTGCGAGCGCAGATCCACCCAGGCCGCGCGCAGGATGCCGAGCGGATCGACGCCCGAGTTGGTATCGAAGTTGCGGTCCTCGACCGCCTTCAGCGCCGCCGGCAGGAGCGGTGGCACCTGCTGCGGTGTCACCACGATGCGGTCGACGCCATCGCTCGGAAAAATGCTGCCGATGAGGAGCGGATCGAGCCGCATCACCGGCACCTCCCGGCCGCCGCCATCGCGCAGGTCCTGGATGCCGGCGGGACCGAACAGAACCGACAGCGCCGTCGCCGGCCGGCGGCTGTCGGCGAACTGGGCGGGGCGCAAATCGACGTCGAGGCGCTCGCCGCTCTCGCGATAGGTGCCGGTGACCGGCGCCCCGGAGCTCGCCTCGGGGTGATAGGAAAGGCGCTGCAACTCGTGCTCGAGCTGCGGCTCGGTGAGATCGAGCCCCGCGTAAAGATCGAGGGGCGCCGCATAAACATGCGCGGGCAGCGTCCAGCGCAGCCCCTCGAACCGGTGCGTCACCAGCAGGTCGAGGTAGTAGATGTAGCCGGCGCAGCCCAGCACGCCCGCGAGCAGCGCCCCTGCGAGCACGCGGCGCAGGCGCGAACGCCCGGCCGAGGACTTTTTGCGCCCTCCGGACCGGCCGGAGCCGGCGCCCGAGGACCGCCGTGCCGCGCGCTTCAGAGAACGAGCTCCTCCGCCGGGTCGCGCAGATTGTAGTGCGAGCTCATGCAATGCCCGTAGGCCCCGGCATTGGCGATGAGGATGACGTCGCCCTCCCGGGTGGGCGGCAGCAGTCGGTCGTGGCCGAGGACGTCGGCGCTCTCGCAGATTGGGCCCACGACGTTCACGAGCTCGGTGGCCGCCTCGTCCAGGCGTGTGAGATTGGCGATCTCATGGTATGCACCATAGAGTGCCGGCCGGATGAGGGAGTTCATCCCGGTAGCGACGCCGACGTAGCGGACGCCGCCCTTGCTCTTGAGCTGCGTGACCCGGGCAAGCAGCACGCCCGCGGGGGCGGCCAGATACCGACCCGGCTCCAGCCAGACTTCGAGCCGGGGATGCTCGGCGCGCACGGCGGCGAGCAGCGTGTCGAGCTTCGCGAGGTCCAGACCCGGCTGGTCACTGCGCTCCGGCACCCCGAGGCCGCCGCCGATATCGACCACCCGCACCGCCTCGAAGCGCTGCGCGAGGCCGGCGAGCTGCCGGGCCGTACGTTGCCAGGTCGTGATATCGAAGATGCCGCTGCCGACATGAGCCTGCAGGCCCACGACGCGCGCACCGGCGCTCTCCGCCTCACGGACCAGCCGCTCGAGATCGGCGACTGGGATGCCAAACTTCGCGTGCGCACCTGCCGTGCGCACGTGATGATGGTGTCCGGCGCCCACGCCGGTATCGACGCGCACGAAGATCTCGCGATCGCTGAAGAGGCTCCGCCACTCCGACAGGGCGTACAGGTTGTCGACCGTGACCTGCACGCCGCGCTCGAGGGCCCAGGCATATTCCTCACGCGAGGCGAAGTTGGGCGTGTAGAGCACGCGGCGCGGATCGAGCCGCGGAAAGAGCCCGAGCACCCGCTCGATCTCGTTGCGCGCCACGCATTCGAACTCGACGCCCTCCTCCCGCACGGCCTGCAGGACCGCAGGGTGGGGATTCGCCTTCATGGCGTAGTGGACGCGCGAGATCGAGCCCATCCCGCGCAGCGCGCGCGCAGCCGCGCGTACCGCCTCGAGGTCGTAGACGTAAGCGGCATCGCGCGCCTCGAGCGCCTCGAGGAGTTGCGTGCGCTTCTCCCGCCACCACGGCACCGGGCGCGCCGCCCCGTCCTGAGGCTTGGCGAACAGCTCCTGCCAAGTGGGCCCGAGCACCCGGTCGCCCGGCACCGGTCGGATCAGCAGCTCGTGCAGCTGGTCGACCAGCCGGTCACCCTGCCGCTCATCGACGACGAAGGTGAAGTTGAGATCGTTCGCCGCCTGGCTGACCAGATAGATCTTCTGCTCCTCGAAGAACTCGAACGCGCCGCCCAACTGATGCAGGATGGCGCGGATGTTGCGTCCGACGAGGCTCACCGAGGCGCAGGGACCGATCACCTGCACGCGGCAGAGGCGGGAGAGATCGCTCACCAGGCCCTCGATGAGGCTCTGATCGAGCGTGTTGGCAGCGGGGTCGAGGGAAACGGTGACGTTGGTCTCCGACGTCGAGACCAGATCCACCGACATGCCGTGGCTCTTGAATATCTGGAAGGCATCGGCGAGGAACCCCACCTGGTGCCACATGCCGGGGCTCTCGAGCGACACCAGGGTGATGCCCTTCTTCGTGCAAACGGCCTTCACCTGCGCGTTGCCATCGCTCCCTTCGGCGCTGAGGACGGTGCCCTCGAGGTCCGGCGCCTGAGTGGCGTAGATGTGCAGCGGAATGCGGTACAGCCGCGCAGGCAGGATGCAGCGCGGATGGAGCACCTTGGCGCCGCTGGTGGCGATCTCCTGCGCCTCATCATAATGAAGAGAGCGCAGCAGACGCGCCGTCGGCGTCGAGCGCGGGTTGGCGCTGAACATGCCAGGCACGTCCGTCCAGATCTCCAGCCGCCGGGCGCGCAGCTTGGCGGCGAGGTAGGCGCCGGAAGTATCGGAGCCGCCCCGGCCGAGCAGCACCGTGTTGCCTTCGGCATTGCGTGCGATGAAGCCCTGAGTCACCACGACCGGCGCCAGGCTCGCGAGGCGCTCCTCGAGCGCCGCATCGGGCGCGAAACTGCACGTGGCGGAAAGAATGCCGGCCTTGGCCGAGGCGCCCCGCTCCTCGGCGAGCAGCATGGTGCGCGCGTCTGCCCAGTCGACCGCCAGTCCCTGGCTGCGCAGAAACCGCGCGCCGAGCTCGGTGGCCAGGAGCTCGCCGCTCGACATGACGCGGGCGCGGGTGCGGTCGCTCACCTCACCGATGAGCGCGATGCCCGCGGCGATCTGACGCAACTCCGCGAGCTGGCGCTCGCAGGCGGGCCCGAGGGGGATACCGAGCTCCTCGGCGAGCCGCCGGTGCCGCTCCTCGATGCTCTTCAGCTCCTCCTCCTGCGCCTCGCCCCGCGCCGCCGAGAGCAGTTTCTCCAGGCGATCGGTGATCCCGGTCACGGCGGAATGGACGATGAGCACCCGCGCGCCCTCCGCGCGCCGCGCGGCGGCGACCTTGGCGATGTTGCGCCAGTTGGTGAGCGAGGAGACGCTGGTCCCGCCGAATTTGAGGACGATCCAGTCGGACGCGGTGCGAGTCACGAGAATGATTCCGCAGGCAAGCGGCGGCGAGGGCGGCCACCGTGTAAGGCCCTCATGAGGCCCGGGTCGACCAGGGTCGAGCAGTCCCCCAGGCGGGGCCGTGGCGCAGGCGCGCCCGGCTTGCCCTGCTCAGGTCTTGAAGCGTCGTTTACAGCTCTTCGTCGAAGTCGCGGAGGTCCTTCTCGAGCTTCTTGTCCGCTAGAACCTCTTCCAGCCGGCTCCACGCGGCTTTGCCGCGCTTCACCTGATTGCGGACGCGCTTGTCCACCCGGTCGAGCAGCCGGTCGTAATCCGTGCTGTCCTCGGTGGCCCCGCTCAAGAATTCCTCGTCGAGATCGAAGCTCTCGTTATCTCGTTCCGACATCTAGCGGTGAAAATCCTGAGTTAAATCAGAGGGTAAGTGCATGTTGGGCACATGGCAAGGCAGCGAACTATAACGGATTCCGGCGCCAGAGCAATATCCAGAAAGAATGAGCCCAGGGCTATTCGGTTCGGTCACGGACGGTTACTGGAGCTCCGCGGCTCAAACCCAAGCCCTCGGCGGCACTTTGCTCGGCCCGGGCGATCTCGAGTACCCCGAAGGAATTGATGAGTGCGAGGTATTCCCCGGGCCGGGTATCCCCGTAGGTGCGCAGCAGCGGGAAGGCGTGATTGCCGGCGTGTACCAGCGGCAGCCGGAAACGCTCGATCAGGGCCGCATCGATGTTGCTGATGAGGTTGCCGAAATGATCGATGGTGATGATGACCCCGGAAACACAGTTGCGCTCGGCCGTGGGCTCATCCACCCAGGAAGGCACGAGCGAGCCTGCGGCCGCGGCCTCGCCCAGGTCCGCCGGCGTGCATCGCCCGGCGGCGAGCTCGGCGCCCACCGGCGCGAAAATGTCCCGCCCATGAAAGGTGGCGCTGGCGTGCTGGATGCCGAGCCGCGCCAGGCCTTGCGAGCGCAGCCGCACGATGGCGGCCGCCGGATGGCGCGTGACCACCGGGGCGAGGAGCCCGTTGTCGGGCGCGACGAACACATGGTCTGCCGCGCTCACCACGACGATGTCCCGGGAAGTCCCCACCCCAGGGTCCACGACCGCGACGTGCACCGTGCCGGCGGGGAAATACTCGAACGCCCGGGCCAGCCAGAACCCGGCCTCGGCGGGCCAGTGGACCACGATCTCGTGCGTGAGGTCGATGATCTGCGCGCCGGGAAAGCGAGCGAGAATCCGGCCCTTCATGACGCCGACGAAGGGCCCCTGGTGACCGAAGTCCGTGGTGATGGTGATGACACCGGAGGAACGCGCCACGCTCAACCCTTCCTCGGCGGGGCCGAGCCCCGCGTGCGGTGCGCGCCTTCGGCGCACGTGCGGCAGCGGTCAGTGTATGGCACGGCCTGCAGCCGCTCCTCCTCGATAGGCTCGCCGCAAACCGAGCAGATCGTGTATCGGCCCTCCTCCAGCCGCCGCAGTGCCCCCTGCACCAGGCGCAACTCGTGCTGCGCCGACTCGGAAATGGCGCCGAGCACGTCATCGGACTCGCGCTGGGTGACCTGCTCGGCGAAATCCGCGCTCAGGGGATCGGACTCGTGCCGCAAGTCCGCGCTGGCTCTGCTCGCCCGCGTCTGCAGCTCCTCCCGGCGCTTGAGCAGGCGTGCGCGTACCGCTGGTATGTCCACTGGAGCCTCCCGGCAGGTGCAGGAGCAATGCTACTGCGTAATATAACCCCTCATGATCGTGTTGACCGTCAACACCGGCAGCACCTCGGTCAAGCTGGCCGCTTTTGAGGCTGGCGAGTCCCGCGGGCAAGCCGGACCGCCGCCGCAGCGGCTCGGCGCCGAGCACCTCACGGGCGGGGCGCTCGACCCGGCGGCGGCTCTGCGCCGCTTTCTCGGGCGACTCGGCCGGGCACCCGCGGCGGTCGCCCATCGGGTGGTGCATGGCGGCACGCGCTTCACGGCTCCGGCGGTCATCGACGACCACGCGCGCGCAGCGCTGGCGGAGCTTTCCGACCTGGCCCCCCTGCACAACCCCTTGGCACTCCGCTGGATCGATGCCGCCCGCGAGGTCTGCGGCGGAGCCGTGGTGCACGTCGCTGCATTCGACACCGCCTTCTTCGCCGCCCTGCCCCGCGTCGCCGCGGAGTACGCGCTGCCGCCGGATCTCGGGATCGAGCTCGGCGTTCGCCGCTATGGCTTTCACGGACTGGCGCACGAGGCGATGTGGCGCCGCTGGTGTGAGCTCGAGCCACGGCTGCCCGCCGGCGGCCGGCTCATCACCGTGCAGCTCGGCGGCGGCTGCTCCATGGCCGCACTCGATCAGGGCCGCCCCTGCGATACCTCCATGGGATTCTCGCCGCTCGAGGGGCTGGTCATGGCCACCCGCTCGGGGGATGTCGATCCTGCCATCGTCCCCTATCTCGAGCGGCGACTCGGCGTGAGCGGCGAGCGCGTGATTGCGATGCTGAACGAGAGGTCCGGTCTCGCCGGGGTTGCCGGGACGCCCGCCGATCCGCAAGCGCTGCTGGCCGCCGGCTCGGAGCCGGCCCGGCTCGCGGTCGAGCTCTACTGCTACCGGGCGCGCAAGTACCTCGGAGCCTATCTTGCTGTCCTCGGCGGCTGTGACGGCATCGCCTTCGGCGGCGGCGTGGGCGAGCACGTGGCGGAGGTGAGGGCACGAATCCTCACCGGCCTTCAGTGGGCGGGCATTGCCCTCGATCCTGCCGCCAACCAGGCGGCGAAAGGCAGCGAGTCCCTCATCAGCGCGGCGGGCAGCCGCGTGAGCGTGCGAGTGATTCCTGTCGAGGAGGAGCTGCTCATGGTGCGTGCGGCGCTGGCGCTGGCTAAACTGCCTTGAACCCTACACCGAGGACGCACCCATGGGCCCACAATTCGACGCTGGTAAGCTCGCGGAAGACATCAAGACACTGGTGAGGGATGCGGAAGCGCTCCTGCGCGCGAGCGCCGAGAACGCCGAGGAGCTGACCGAGGAGGCGCGCGAGCGCGCCGAGCGGTCGCTGCACACGCTGCGCAGTCAGCTGAATGACATCGAGGGCGATCTCAAGGGGCGTGCCGAGGTCGTCGACAGCTACGTGCGCGACAATCCGTGGATGGCGGTCGCGATCGCCGGCGGCGTCGCATTGCTCGTCGGCCTCCTGATGGGCCGCCGCTGATGAGCGACCATCTTGCGCCGGCCGCCGAGGAGGCGGATGCCGAGGCCGGCGCGCCGCGGGGACCGGGCCTCATCCGCCGCCTGCTCGGAACGATTCTCGAATCCTTCAAGACGAGGCTCGATCTGGCCGCGGTCGAGGCGGAAATCTATCTCGTCTATGTAGCGCAGCTGCTGTTGTGGGGATTTGCCGCCGTGGCCTGCGCACTGCTCGCGGTCGTCTTCGCACTGACGGCGGTGATCATCGCCGTCTGGCAGACGCACCGCATGGCGGGCCTGGTCGGCAGCATGGTCGTGCTGCTGATCCTGGCCGTCATCTGCGGCATGATCGGCGCACGGATCTTCCGCGGCCGCCCGCCACTCCTGGCGGGGACCCTCGCGCAGTTCGAGCACGACCAGCGCCGCGTGAGCGGCGCCACGGGAGAGGAATCATGAGGCGGCTGCACGAGCTCGAGGCGCGGCGGCTCAATCTCATCGCGCGCTGCGAGCAGCAGCGGCTCGAGATCGCCTATCGGCTAGCGCAGCTCAGCCCTGCCGCGCAGCTCGCCCATCTCACCCGCCGCGCGCCGACCTCGGCGGCCAGTCATCCCCTGGCCTGGCTGGCATCGCTCGCGACGTTGATCTTCATGATGCGCGAGCGGCGCATCGTCGGCTTGATCGGCAAGGTGAGCGCCGGCATGGCGCTCCTCTCGCGGGCAACGACGGTCGTCAGGTTGCTCCGGCAGATCCGCTCGTTGAGTGGCGGGGCGCGGTGAGGGTCGTCTCCTGACTCGGCGTTGACTGCGGGCCGGCGGGCGTATCGGGCGGGCCGCCGGGCGGGTTATAAAACGCCTCTACCCCGACGAGCTCCGGGATGCCATTCGATTGGGTCGCGACCTGGCGCACCTTGTCCCAGTCGATGGCGACCTGGTGGCTGCCGATCGCCGCATCGATGATCTGCGAGATCTGCGCGTAATCCGGCGGCACCGGCTTGTGATCGCTGTCGGTCGGCGGGTGCACTTCCAGATAGAGCTGGCCGTCCTCGAGGCTCGCCAGCACCGGCTCGTTGACGATGTTGACCGGGGTACCGACGCGCACGACCGGGAACAGGGCCGCGATGTCCTCCGGGTACAGCCGCACGCAACCGTGAGTGACGGCCATGCCGATCGCCATCGGGTTGTTGGTCCCGTGAATGTAGATCTCCCCATGGCTCAGCGTCGTCTCGAGCGCCCACTCTCCCATCGGGTTGTCGGGCCCGGCCGGGTAGATCCGCGGGATCGGGTCGCCCGCCTCCGCATGCGCCTTCAGAATGGCGGGGGTCGGAATCCAGACCGGGTGCGGCACCTTGCGGATGATGCGGGTGGTCCCGACCGGTGTTGCCCATCCGCCCTCACCCGGGCTGACCGGGTAGGTGATGACCACCGGCTGCTCGTGCCGGCGACGGGGCGGGAAGTAGAAGAGACGGTGCTGCGGGAGATTGACGACGATGCCGCGGTGGGCGACCGGCGGCACGATGAAACGGCCCGGGATGGTGATCTGCGTGCCCTGGCCCGGCAGCCACAGGTCGACCTTGGGGTTGGCCTCCTGGATCTCCCAGTACCCCACGCTGTACTTGCGGGCGATGTCGAGCAGCGTGTCGGCGGCCTGCGACTGAATCTGCTGATCCTGCCCGATGAGCGAGCCGCCATCGGGCGGCAGGGGGAACACCGCCGCCTGGCTGCGTGCGCCCAGCAGGGAGCCCACCACACCGGCCGCCAGCAAGAGGCCGGTGACCATCCAGCTCGAGCGGCAGCTTCGCCGAATCCGCGTTCGCATCACTCCCATTCCCACGAAACGTTTGGCCCGATGGGCCCTGGCGGCCATTGTAACATGCAGGGCGCGTGCCTCCGTCACAGAAAATAACTCGCAATTTCTACGCCAGGGACACGCTCACCGTCGCCCGGGAGCTGATCGGCATGCATCTGGTGCATGCCGAGGGCAGCAGGGTGCGCGCCGGACGGATCGTCGAGACCGAGGCCTACCAGGGGCCGGAGGACCTGGCGGCGCATTCCTCCCGCGGCCGTACGCGGCGGACGGAGGTTATGTTCGGACCGCCCGGACATGCCTACGTCTATTTCATCTACGGGTTCTGGCACTGCCTCAACGTCGTGACGGCGGCGGAGGGAGTGCCGCACGCGGTGCTGCTGCGCGCGCTCGAGCCCGTGGCCGGGATCGAGGACCGGACCTGGGGGCCGGGCCTGCTCTGCCGGGCGATGCACATCGACCGGCGGCTGAACGGGACGGATCTCTGCGGCGATGTGCTCTGGCTCGAGAAGCCGCGCGCGCGCCGCCGGCAGCCGCCGCGGATCGGCCACAGCGCGCGCATCGGGGTCGATTACGCCGGCGAGTGGTCGCGCCGTCCGTGGCGCTTCTTCGACGAGGACTCGCGTTACGTCAGTCATTTGAAGCGCCGGATCCGGGCTCCTGCCCGGCCCAGCGCGCGTTGAGCAAAAAGCGTGGTTTTTGCTCAACGCTCCGCCACCTGCGGCGGCGGGACACATCCGTGTGCCTGTCAGCTCGTCTGCGAGCCGTCACCTAGGACCAGTTGCCCGTGCTGCAGCGGGATGCGCTGGCCGGGGTCGTGATCCATGCGCACCGTGCCCTCCTTGTCGCCGATCCGGTAGCGGACCTCGTAGCCTTCCCGCTCGATGGAGTGCCCGTAGACGGTGGCGCACTTCTGCTCGGTCGTCGTGTAGGTGTTGCCGCGCTGGACCTTGTTCTCGATCCGGTTGCCGGCATAGCCGCCCGCGGCCGCGCCGGCCGCGGTGGCGATGTCGCGTCCCGTGCCGCCGCCGACATAGTGCCCGAGCAGTCCACCGACCACGGCGCCCGCGACGGTGCCGAAGATCTGATGCTTGTCCCGCGCCGGACGCTGGTGCACCACCGTATCATCGTGGCAATCCCGCTTCGGCGTGCGGACGGTCCGCGTGAGCGGAGTGACCTGCACCACGTCCGCATACTGCGGGCCCCCGCTCATGACCTTGAGACCTGCCACGGCGCCCGCGCCCGCCGCTGCCGCCGCGCCGACCGTCAGCCCAATCACCAGAGACTTGTTCATCGTCGTCGTTGCTCCTGACTGCGAACGGCGGCGATTGTAATGAAGCGTGGCTGAACGAAAACTAACTCGCGTTGTCGCCCGCTCGCGACAGCGAGAGCAGCTCACTGCCTTCCGGCACGCGGTCCCCGCGGGCGAAATGAATCGCGCGCACCACGCCGTCGCAGGGCGCGGTGATGCTGTGCTCCATCTTCATAGCCTCGATCACCATCAGCACCTCGCCGGCCGTGACGGACTGGCCCTCCTTCACGGGTATCGCCGAGACGACGCCGGGCAGCGGGGTGGTGAGGCCACCGGTCGCGGCGCTCGCGGCGAACTGCAGGGTGCGCGGGTCCTCGATGGCGAATTCGTGATGCGCGTTACCGATCCAGACATGAAGCTGCGGGCCGCGCCGGTACCAGCGGGCGCCGTGCCGCTCCTGATCGAGTACCGCCGCGACCGCGCCCTCCCGGACCACCACGGCGGCCAACTCCAGGCGCGTCCCGCCGTCATCGCGACCCGCGCCATCGGCCTGCGCGACGACCAGCGCCTCCCGCGGCTGTCCGTTCTCCAGCGTCAGGCGCACCCGATGCGCGTGCCCGCCCGCCGACAATGTCAGCTCGATGCGGGCCGGCAGGTTGGATTGGAAGCCGTCACTCACGTCCCAGGGGTTCGTCCGCTCACCGGCTCGGCCCGCGTCCGGGCCAGCGTCAGCGCCGCGAGCCGCTAGAGCGGCCAACGTCAGAACGGTCGGCGTGGCGGTTACCGGCGCCGAAAATTCCGCGGCGCTCCTGTCGAGAAGCGTCACGCTGTGACGTACTTCGAGGAAGACTCGCGAGCGCAGAATCCGCCCGAGCCAGCGCTCGTTGGTATGGATGCCGGCGAGATCCGTGTGATCGAGCACGTCCGCCAATTGCAGCGCCGCCCGCTCCCGCGATGGCGCCCACGCAATCACCTTGGCGAGCAGGGAGTCGTAGGTCGGCGGCACGGGATCGCCGGCATCGAACCCGGCATCGACCCGCAGCGACTCGCCTCGCGGCCACTCGGCAACCTGCAGCGTGCCGGCGCTCGGCAGGAAGCCGCGCCAGGGATCCTCCGCGCAGACGCGCGCCTCGATGGCGTGTCCCTCCAGGCGGATCTGCGGCTGCGCGAGCGGCAGCGGCTCGCCGGCAGCGACGCGCAACTGCCACTCGACGAGATCCAACCCCGTGACCGCCTCGGTCACCGTATGCTCCACCTGCAGCCGTGTGTTCATCTCGAGGAAATAGAACTCACGTCCGTCGAAGAGGAACTCCACGGTGCCGGCACTCCGGTAACCGATGTTGCGCGCCACGAGCACGCCCGCCGCATGCAGCGATTCGCGCACGAGAGGCGGCAGGTCGGGGGCCGGCGCTTCCTCGATCAGCTTCTGATGACGGCGCTGGATCGAGCAGTCGCGGTCGCCGAGGTGCACGCAGTTGCCGTGCGCGTCGGCGAACACCTGCACCTCGATGTGACGAGGCTCGGGCAGGTACCGCTCGATCAGCAGCGTCCCGTCGCCGAATGCGCTCTGCGCCAGGCGGCGTGCCGCCGTCAGCGCCTCGCGCAGCTCTCCCTTGGCATGCACGACCCGCATGCCCTTGCCCCCGCCGCCGGCGGCGGGCTTGACGATCAGCGGCAATCCCGCCTCGAGCGCGCGCTGCTCCAGAAAATCGAGATCCTGCCGCTCGCCGTCATAGCCCGGCAACACCGGCACGCCTGCCGCGCGGACACTCGCCTTCGCCAGGCTCTTCGAGCCCATGGCGGCGATGGCCGCGGGGGGCGGTCCCACGAAGACGAGCCCGGCATCGAGGCAGGCCTGAGCGAACGCGGCGTTCTCCGAGAGAAATCCGTATCCCGGATGGATCGCCTGCGCCTGCGCGGCTTTCGCGGCGCGCAGAATCGCCTGAATGTCGAGATAGCTCTCGGCCGCGGGCGGCGGACCGACGCGCACGGCCTCGTCCGCCTCACGCACGTGGCGCGCAGTGGCGTCCGCGTCGGAATACACGGCCACCGTGCGGATGCCCATCCTGCGCGCGGTGCGAAAGATGCGGCAGGCGATCTCGCCGCGGTTGGCCACCAGGAGACTGCGGATCGTCTGCGTCATGAGGGTCGCTCGGCAGAGGGTCACATGCGGAAGAGGCCGAAGCGCGTATCCGCCTCCGGGGCGTTGCGCGCGGCGGCGAGACTGAGCCCCAGGATGCGGCGCGTCTCGAGCGGGTCGATGATGCCGTCGTCCCACAGCCTGGCGGAGGCGTAGTAGGGATGGCCCTGCCGCTCGTACTGCTCGCGGATCGGCTGCTTGAAGGACTCTTCCTCCTCGGCGGCCCACTGGCCCCCCGAAGACTCGAGCTGACTGCGCTTGACGGTCGCGAGCACGCTCGCGGCCTGCTCGCCACCCATCACGGAGATGCGCGAGTTGGGCCACTGAAAGAGCAGGCGCGGCGAGTACGCTCGCCCGCACATGGCATAGTTGCCGGCGCCGTAGCTGCCGCCGATGATGACGGTGAGCTTGGGAACCTGCGCGCAGGCGACCGCGGTGACGAGCTTCGCGCCGTCCTTGGCGATGCCTCCCGCCTCGGCACGGCGGCCGACCATGAAGCCGGTGATGTTCTGCAGGAAGAGGAGTGGGATGCGCTCGCGCGCGCAGAGCTCGATGAAATGCGCCCCTTTGAGCGCGCTCTCGGAAAAGAGAATGCCGTTGTTGGCCAGGATCCCGACCGGATAGCCGGCGAGATGCGCGAAGCCGCAGACCAGGGTCGTGGCGTAGAGCTGCTTGAATTCTTCCAGCTCCGAGCCGTCCACCAGCCGCGCGATGACCTCGCGCGCGTCGTAGGGCCGGCGCAGGCTCGCGGGCACGGCACCGTAGAGCTCTCGCGGGTCGTAGTGAGGATCGCGCGGCGCTTGCGGCGGGGCGGTGTCCGGCGGCGGTCGCAGTCGCGCCACGATGCGGCGCGCCAGACCCAGCGCATGGGTGTCGTTCTGCGCGTAGTGGTCGCATACGCCTGACTCGCGGCAGTGCACCTCGGCGCCGCCCAGCGACTCGGCGTCGATGTCCTCGCCGGTCGCGGCTTTGACCAGCGGCGGCCCGCCGAGGAAGACCCTGCCCTGCCCGCGCACGATGACGTTCTCATCGGCCATGGCGGGCACGTACGCTCCACCAGCGGTGCACGAGCCGTGAACGACTGCGATCTGGGCCACGCCCGCGGCCGAAAGCGTCGCCTGGTTGTAGAAGATCCGCCCGAAGTGCTCCCGGTCCGGAAACACCTCGTCCTGCGCCGGCAGGAATGCGCCGCCGCTCTCCACCAGATAAAGACAGGGCAGGCGGTTCTCGCGCGCGACTTCCTGCGCCCGCAGGTGCTTCTTGACGGTGATCGGGTAATAGGTACCGCCCTTGACCGTCGGGTCGTTGGCGACGATCACACACTCCCGGGCGCTGACCCGGCCGATGCCGGTGACGATGCCGCCGCAGGCGATGCCGCCACCGTACATGCCGTGCGCGGCGAGCTGCGAGAGCTCGAGAAAAGGGCTGCCCGTATCGAGCAGGACCTGGATGCGCTCCCGCGCGGTCAGCTTGCCCGCGGCCCGATGCCGTTTGACCGCTGCGGCCGGGCCGCCCTCGGCGGCGCGGGCGACTTCGGCCTTGAGCTGAGCGGCCAGTTCGCGCATGGCCGCCTCGTTGTCGCGGAACTCCTGCGAGCGGGGATCGAGCCGGGAGGCGATGCGGGGCATGGGCTTGTCACGATGGCCTGATTGTCGGACAATCATACGATTCTACCCCGACGGATGACAAGGTCATGTCCGCGAACTCACCCGTAGACAGCGATTTCGGCCTCGGCGAGGGGATCGAGGAAGTCCGCCAGCAGGTCCGCCGCTTCGCGGCGGAGAAGATCGCCCCGCGTGCCGCCCGCATCGATCACAGCAACGAGTTTCCCCGCGATCTCTGGCCGGCGCTCGGTGAGCTCGGCTTCCTCGGCATCACCGTGCCGGAGCGCTGGGGCGGCGCGGGTCTCGGCTACCTCGCCCACACCGTCGCCATGGAGGAGATCTCGCGCGCCTCGGGCGCGGTCGGGCTCTCGTACGGCGCCCACTCGAACCTCTGCGTCAATCAGCTGCGCCTGAACGGCACCGATGCGCAGCGGGACCGTTACCTGCCGAGGCTCGTCAGCGGCGAGCACGTCGGGGCGCTGGCCATGTCGGAGCCGCAGGCAGGATCGGACGTGGTCTCGATGCAGCTGCGCGCCGAACGGCGCGGCGACAGTTATGTGCTCAACGGCCGCAAGATGTGGATCACCAACGGGCCCGATGCCGATGTCTTCGTCATCTATGCGAAGACGGATCCCGCGGCCGGCGCCCGCGGGATCACCGCATTCATCGTGGAGCGCGGCTGGCGCGGCTTCAGCACCGCGCAGAAGCTCGACAAGCTCGGCATGCGCGGCTCGAGCACCTGCGAGCTCGTGCTCGACGATTGCGCAGTGCCGGCGGCCAACATCCTAGGGCAGGAGAACGGCGGCGCGCGCGTGTTGATGAGCGGCCTCGATTACGAGCGGGTGGTGCTCGCCGGCGGGCCGCTCGGCCTCATGGCCGCGGCGCTCGATCTCGTGCTGCCCTACGTGCACGAGCGCAAGCAGTTCGGCCAGCCGATCGGCACCTTCGAGCTGATGCAGGCGAAGGTCGCCGACATGTACACCGCGCTCAGCGCCTCGCGCGCCTATGTGTATGCGGTGGCCGCCGCCTGCGATGCCGGCCGCGTGCGGCGGCAGGATGCGGCGGCCTGCATCCTCTTCGCGGCGGAGAACGCAACCCGCGTGGCGTTGGAGGCCATCCAGGCGCTGGGCGGCAACGGCTACATCAACGACTTCCCGGCGGGACGCCTGCTGCGCGACGCCAAGCTCTACGAGATCGGCGCCGGCACGCAGGAGATCCGCCGCATGCTGATCGGGCGGGAGCTCTACGAAAGCGCGGCATGAGCGTCGAGTTCGACCAGATCCTGCTCGTGCCGGGCTACCGCAAGGTGGCCGCCGTCATTGCCGAGCGCATCCTGAGCCGCGAGCTGCGCGAAGGCGAGCGCCTGCCGGCGGAAACGGAGCTGGCGCGTCAGTTCGGCGTCAATCGCTCGACGGTGCGCGAGGCCCTGCGCGAGCTCGAAAGCGGCGGCCTGCTGGAGCGGCGGCCCGGCTCCAAGCTCATGACGGTCAGCAGGCCGCAGCGGCGCGCTGTCGCGAAGGACGTCAGCCGGGCGCTCGCCCTGCACGATGTCACGTTCTTCGAGGTATGGGAGGCGCTCACGCAGCTCGAGCCGCCGATGGCGGAAATCGCGGCGCACAAACGCACGCCGGCGGACCTCGACGCCCTCGCAGCGGCCTGCCGGCGCTTCGCGCAGGAGAACGCGGAAACCGACAAGGCGGTGCATCACGCCGCCGAGTTCTTCCGCTGCGTCGGGCGCGGCACGCACAACCAGGTCCTCGGCATGGCGCAGGAGCCGCTGCTCGATCTGCTGGAGCCGTCGCTGCGCGTCATGATCGACAAAGTGCCGCAGGCGCGCTCGCGCATCGCCGCCGCGCAGCGGCGCATCCTGGATGCGATCGGCAAGCGCGATGCCGAGGCGGCCCGCGACTGGATGGCGCGGCACGTCCGTGACTTCAGGAAGGGCTACGACTTCGCCGGCATCGCGTTGGATTGTCGCGTGGCCTGACGGGGATCTACGCTTCTTCCCACGGCTTGCCCGTTACCGGATGCGGATAGTGGAACGGGACCACGCGGGTCTCGGGCCAGGTCCTGGGAGCTTCGGGCAGCAGCTCATCGGGGCCGTTGGGATCGTCGGGATAGGTGCGCATCATGGGGCTCAACCGAGCGCCGCTGTTGGCCCAGCCCTCGTGGTAGTCGGCCTGCCACAGCATGTCGTAGTGCAGGCGCTGGATCTTCCAGATTCCGGCCTCCTTGACGTAGGTGTTCTCGTAGATGCCGGCCTCCCAGAACTGGCGCGGGAAGTTTGGAATCGGCTCGCGCATGCTCTCGTGGCAGCCGGCCTGAAGGAGGACGCGGAACCTGCCCTGGGCCCAGGTACCGTCCTCGGCGACATCGACGATGTCCTGCAGCATCAGGTGATCGAACATGAGCCCCCGCGGCGGCCCGTTCACCCCGCCGGTGAAGTACTGGCGCAGCCAGTGGCAATAGAGGCGCCGGATGCCGGCCCGGCCACGGTAGATGCCGTTGAGGAAGCGGACCTCGCCGCTGTCGGCGAAGAGCGCCGCCGCCTCCTCGTAGAGGCATTTGTCGATGTAATAGCCGTACTTGTATTGCAGACACTTGACGGCATGGGTGTCCTCCAGCCGCGCCAGCTGTCGCGTCAGCGCGCTCACACGGCTCTCGAGTGCGGCGAGCGCATCCGGATCGGTCATGGCGGCCCCCTCAGGCTCTCTGATAACGCAAGATTATGATGGCATAGCCCTTTGGCGCCACGGGGGCTGCGTGGCCCGGTAAGATATGCGTGCCGGAATGCCCGGCCGGAACAGCCGAAAAGGCAGGTGACCTCTTGGCGGCGATAGGCAGCGAGCGCGTTCTCTCGGTACAGCACTGGACCGACACGCAGTTCACGTTCACGACCACCCGGAACTCGGGGCTGCGCTTCGAGAACGGGCAATTCGTCATGGTGGGCCTGCAGATCGACGACCGGCCGCTGCTGCGCGCCTACAGCATCGCGAGCGCCAATCACGAGGAGCACCTGGAGTTCCTCAGCATCAAGGTGCCGGACGGCCCCCTCACCTCCCGCCTGCAGCACATCCGCCAGGGCGACGAGGTCCTGGTCAGCCGCAAGCCAACAGGCACCCTGGTCCTGCACGACCTCAAGCCTGGCGAGCGGCTCTATATGCTCTCGACCGGCACCGGGGCGGCGCCCTTCCTCGGCCTGATGAAGGACCCGGAAGTCTACGAGCGGTTCGAGCAGATCGTGTTCGTCCACGGTGTCCGCTGGGCGCGGGAAACGGCCGTGGTCAAGCATCGGATCGAGAATCTGTGCGCGCACGAGCTCCTCGGCGAGTGGGTGCGGGAAAAGCTCCTTTACTATCCGACGGTCACCCGGGAACCGCATGCCAACCGCGGGCGCCTGACCACCCTGATCGAGTCCGGACGCCTCTCTTATGACCTGGGACTGCCGCCGCTCGATCCGGCAAACGACCGCGTGATGGTCTGTGGCAGCCCGGCGATGCTGACGGATACGTGCACGTTGCTCGATGCGCGCGGATTCGAGATCTCCCCCGGCATCGGCGAGCCCGGCGACTACGTCATCGAGCGCGCATTCGTCAGCAGGTAGTCGCGGCGGCGGAACTGCCCGCTGAGCCGCCGCCGACACGCGCGGCCACGAACCACAGGATTGCGCAGATCGCCACGGCGACCGGGACGATCAGAACGGCCATTCCCAGGGAAGAGAGGTCCGAGAGCTTGCCGATCATCCAGGGCGACAACGCATCGCCCAACAGGTGAATGGTGAAGATGCTGAGCGCCACCGCCGAGGCGCGCTCCATCGGACTCACCAGGTTGACGATGGCGGTGTTGATCGGCCCGGTGGACATGAAGAGCAACAGCTCCGCCACGATGAGCGCGGGATAGAAGACCGACGGCGCGCCGGCGGCGAGCGCCACATAGCAAGCCGGCACCGCGAGTAACGTGGCCCAGCCCGACATCCACAGGTAGGCCTGGCGCGAGAACTGCAGCCAATAATCGCCGAGCCACCCGCCCACGAAGGTGCCGACGAATCCGGTGACGACGACGATCGCCCCGAAACCCGTCGAGGCCTCGCCGGCGGAGATGCCGCGCACCCTCTCGAGAAACGTCGGCATCCAGTACGCCAGGCCCCCGAGGGCGAAGGTGTAGGCGGCATAACCGAGAACGGTGAGCACATAGGGGCGCTGGCGCAGCAGGCTCGAGTACACCGACCAGGAGCCTGGCGGTGCCGCGCTGGCCGGTGCCGGCGCCTCGATATCCTGCTCGTCCTTCGCGCCGCGCGGCGGGTCGGGAATGCGCAGGATCCAGAGCGCGAGCAACACTCCCGGCACCCCGGCAACATAGAAGGCCATCTGCCAACCAAACCGCTGGCGGACGAGGCCGCCCACGATGAAGCCGAGCGCCGCACCCACCGGAATCGCCATGTTGAAGATGGCGAAGGCGCGCCCGCGGGTGCGCTTCTCGAAAAAATCCGCCAGGAGCGAGGGCGCGATCGTCCCGTAAGCCGCCTCGCCGACCCCCACCAGGGCGCGCGCACCGAGCAGCTGCAGGTAATTGCGCGCGAGCCCCGAGAGCCCGGTCGCGAGGCTCCAGAGGAAAACGCCGACTGCAATCGGCTTGGGACGCGAGCCGCGGTCGCCGAGCCGTCCGAAAATCGGCGCGGCCAGCAGGTAGACGATGATGAAGCCGCTCATCAGGCTGCCGAGCTCGGAATCGGTGAGTCCCAGCGGCGCCCGTTTCAGATCCGGCAGCACCGCCGAGACCACGTAACGGTCGAGGTAGTTGAGGAGGTTGATGCCGGCCAGGATGGCGAGCGCCAGCATGCCCGTGCGCCGGCCGCGCTCGCCGAGCCGACGGGAGCGGCTGATACGCAACATGGGCCGGGACTGTAGTGTCTTTTCGGCCAGCTGCAAAGTGCTGCGCGCGTGAAAAGCGCGGCGGCAGGTCTCGCCGCTACCATTGCCGGGCGCAGCCCGGTACATTGCCCGCAATGGAGATCTTCAAGGAATTCCGCATCGAGGCGGCTCACCGGCTGCCCAACGTCCCGTCCGGCCACAAGTGCGCGCGGCTGCACGGACACTCCTTCCGCGTGGCCGTCCATGTCGCGGGCGCCGTGGATCCGCGGCTCGGCTGGGTGTGCGATTTCGCCGAGCTCTCGGCCGCCTTCGCTCCGCTGCACGAGGCCCTCGATCACCGCTATCTCAACGAGATCGCGGGACTCGAGAACCCGACCAGCGAGCAGCTCGCGGCGTGGCTGTGGAAGCGGCTGGCCCCTCGTCTGCCGGGCTTGAGCCGGATCGTCATCCACGAGACCTGCACCAGCGGCTGCGAGTACCGGGGACCCGGGGGCGGGGCGCCCGCCGGCTGAGCTCGTGCTAGGCTTGGCCCGGTGAGAACGCCCGCACCGCTCGCCTTGCTGCTCCTCCTGTGCCTCGGGTTGCCCGCGGCCCGCGCGACGGTGGCCGGGGAATGTGATGGGGTGTCCTTCCCGCAGCAGATCCAGGCCGGGGGCACGACCCTGACACTCAACGGGCTCGGCCTGCGAAAAGCCACGATCTTCGGCATCAAGGTTTACGTGGGTGCGCTCTACGTTTCGCATCCAACAGCCGACGCGAATGTCATCCTGGCATCGCGCCAGCCGGTCGCGATGGAGCTGCGGTTCGTCTTTCACGTGACCGCGGGTCAATTACGCAGCGCCTGGACGGAAGGATTCGAGAAGAGCGCCCCGGGGGAGCTGCCGCGGCTCCAGAGCCGCATCGACCAGCTCAACGGTTGGATGAGCGCGGTCGGCTCGGGCCAGCGGATGAGCTTCCTTCGCCTGCCGGGAGTCGGTATCCGCTACTCCTTGGACGGCGCCGTCCAGGGCACGATCCCCGGCGACGATTTCGCCCGAGCCTTCCTCGCCATCTGGCTCGGCTCCTCACCCCCCAGCGAGGCGATGCGCGCCGGGCTCCTCGGCGGCCCCTGCACCTGAGCGCCCGGTGGACGCGCGCGGCCGTCAGTGCCGCTGCTCGAGCCGCCCGCCCCTGATCGACGTCCCTGTTGGGATCGGCGACAGCACCGCGCCGTCGGTGTCGGGCGCGGGCGGCGCATCCTCCATCTGCATCTTGTGAATCTGCTTCGCGCCGAGCCTCTCCTCCGTCCGCGGCGCTACGTTCTTCAGGAAGATCTTCGCAATGCCGTCGGAGCCGACGATCTTCTGATCCTTCGGATTGCGTGCGAGTCCAACCAACGCTTCGATCACATCCTGCGGATCGTGCAGCGGCGCCGGCGCCTGCACCTCCCGGCCCGTGTAGTTGGCGACGTGATCGAAGAACGGCGTGTCGTGCGCAGTCGGCATGACGAGGCAAACGTGCACGTTCTCGATGCCTGCCTGCTCGAGCTCCTGCCGTAGCGATTCGCACAGTCCCACGACACCGTGCTTGGCGGCGGTGTAGGAGGCGTAATAAGGAGCCGTGTGCCGGCCCAGCTCCGAGGCCATGTTGATGAGCACTCCGTCGCCCTGCTTCAGGAACTGCCGGTAGGCGAAGTAGCTGCCGTAGAGCGTCCCCAGGAGGTCCGTCTCGATGACCTTCACGTGGTCATCGAGCGGGACGGCCTCGAAACGCCCGAGCGCCCCCACCCCGGCGTTGTTGATCCAGATATCGAGCCGTCCGAAGCGACCGAGCGCACTCAGGCAGAGTTGCTCGACCTGCTTGCTGTCGCCGACGTCGGTCGGTACGACGAGCGTCTGCACGCCGAACTCCTCGCACTGGCGCCCCAGCTCCGCCAGCAGCTCCGCGCGACGAGCCGCGAGCACCAGATGGGCCTGCGCCCGCGCCAGCTCCAGGGCCGTGCCCTTGCCGAAGCCGCTCGAGGCGCCCGTGATCACCACCACCTTGCCCTTGAGGTCATGCTTCGCCACGACGTCCTCCTTCGGTTGCTGACGGTATGCCTCAGCAACTGGCGACGGACGCGGCGGTTCCAGGGCGCGCGGGATCGGATCAGAGATGCGCGCCCGCCAACTCCACGATTCTCAAGATCACGAGCCCGCCGGCGATCAGCAGGTAACCGCGCAGAGCGAGCATCGACATCCGGGTGAGCGGCGTCATCCGAGCGGGCCCGATGGCGCCCAGCGCCGGCATCCGCCAGGAGTCCCGCAGCTGCGGGTCGATGCGCCAGGCTGGCGAGCGCAGCGTCTTCGCGAAGAGCGGCAGCGCCGCCATCAGCCCGGCTGCCGAGCCGCCGCCGAGGATCGCGAGCATGGCGCCCGCGCTCATCGCCGGAAAGAGCACCGCGGCGGTCAGGATGACCGAGAGCAGCAGCAGCACACCGATCACCATCCCGGTGAAGAGATTGAGCCAGGGGCCGTTGACCCAGGGTCCGAGCACCTCCTCGTCGTTGCAGAGGAGCAGCAGAAAGACCGTCGCGCTCGGCAGCAACACGCCGGCCAGCGTCTGCACCGCGTTGGTGAGCAGGCCGAGGGGCGTCCCGGGCGCCAGCACGAGTGCCGCCGCCAGCACGATCAGTCCGCCATACACCGCGAAGAAGGTCTTGGCTTCTTTCGGGCGATCGTGCAGCGAGTGACGGAGCGACAGCACGTCACCGATGGCGTAGGCGGTGGACAACGAGACGGCCATGGCGCCGATCACGCTGGCATCGATCAACGCGATGGCGAAGCACACGCCCGCAGCGTGCCCGACATACTTGCCAAGACCCGCCGCTACGGCGCCCGCGTCCTGGAAGGCGCCAAATTCCGGGCGACCGGTGAAGGTCGCCGCGGCGAAGCCGATCATGGCGACCGCACCCAGGACCACGAGCGCGATTCCCAGGCACAGGTCCACCCGCTCGTAGCGCATGAAGCGCGGAGTGATGCGCTTGTCGATGACGTAGCTCTGCTGGAAGAAGAGCTGCCAGGGCGCCACCGTCGTGCCCACGATGGCGATGATGAGCAGCATGATCTCGCTCAGCTTGCCGTGTGGCAGGCGGGGCACCACGAAATCGTGCGCCAGCTGTCCGGCGGGTGGGTGCACCCAGAGGAGCACCGGCACGAGCAGCAGGCTGCCGGCGACGAGCAGCATCGAGAAGCGCTCGAATCGCCGGAAATCACCGGTACCGGCCGCGGCCACCACGACCGCCGCCGCGGCGAGGACGCCGAGCGGGCGCGACAGGCCGAGGTATGAGAGCGCCAGGCTGATGCCGATGAACTCGGTGACGATCGTGAGAGCGTTGAGCAAAAAGAGGTCGATGACGCTGAAGGCGCCCCAGAACCTGCCGTAACGCTTCAGGATCAACCGCGCATGGCCAACGCGCGTGACCGCGCCGAGGCGCAGCACCATTTCCTGGTTCACATAGAGAACGGGCACCAGCAGGAGCAGCGTCCATAGCAGCGTCGTGCCGTAGTTCTGTCCCGCCTGCGCATAGGTTCCGAATGCGCCGGCATCGTTGTCGCCCACCATCACGATGAGACCGGGCCCGAGGATGGCGAGCAACGTCCGCAGCCGCGCAGTCCAACCTCGGCGCGGTCCAACGTCGTGTCGGCAGATGGTGCCGAAGGCGCCGTGGATGTCGCCGGCATGGCCGTCATCCAGCGCGGCATCGGCAGCCGCAGTGAGGGCATCAGAGTAAGTAATGGCGGCAATCCTCTGTAAACGTGCTTCGGGAGGAGCGCAGCCGCGAGCCGGAGCCCGGCGTGCGGCGCGCGCCGTATCGAGAGCCCTTTCATGGAGGATGCGGGAAGGCGACCTGAGTGGGTCGCGCGACATGCACCGTCCCGCGTCAGATGGCGAGACGGTTGGGAAGCGGGGTGTTCAGGACCGCGACCGAAGTGACGTCTCGCCGTCAGACGGCGATGAAACGGCTACTAGGGCTTGGGTCCATACGATTCCCGGGTGACTGAGCTGGGCGCGGATTCTTTTGGCTGACGACGCGAAAGTCAAGAGCCGAGGACATATTTCCTGTTAGCTCAGATCCGGAAGCCCGGGCGGCTTCGGTGGTCCGACGCTCGCGGGTGTTGGCTTCGGCGGGCCCTCGCTCGCGGGCGAGCTCGCAGCCGGGCCGGCGGGCGCAGTTGCCGGCGGGCTCGATGGCGGGCTGGCGGCGGCATGGCGAGCGCTGGCGCGCTCGGTCTCCTGCGGCGTCGGTGGCAGCTCGCGCATGTCGACCGATGCGAGGTTGATGATCGCCGGGTCATCGCGCAGCTTCACGAAGAGCCGCCCGTGCCTCGGATGCGGCACCGGCAGCGCGTATCCCGGGAAGCCGTCCGGGACCTGCACGGAATGCTCGAACCCCGGATCGCTGGAGATCGAGTCGACCAGAAAGAGGTCGCTCCCCGAGAGCTTGCAGGCGAGCTCCGGCGTCGCTGGACACACGAGCCGGCGCAGCTTCGGCAGGCGCACGAGCGTCGCGAGGCGCTGCCAGTCTCCCGTGACACCATCGTCCACCACCCGAAACTGCAGCGGACCGAAGGCCGAGGGTCCGAATGCCTGAGCGGGATCGAGGGTCGCGATCGCGACCTTGCGGTTCTCCAGCGTGATGCCGCCGTTGGCGAGGCTGAGCGTGGTCGAGTACGCGCCATCCGCCGTCGCGATCTCCAGCATCTCGTGGAGGCCGAAGGCGGCCGGCGATTGCGCCCGAATGGAGAAGGTGAGCACCGCGCGCTGCGGCAGCTCGTCGTCGTTCTGCAGTTGAATGTGGCTGCCGGAGTCGGAGCCCGGGGGCTGCACGCTCTTGGCCAAGAGGAGCACGCGCGGACGGGGCGCGCCGATGGTCGCTTCGAGCTCGAGCACTCTGCCATCCTTCAATCTGACTTTCGCCAGCCCCGCATCGCGCGGCTTCAGCACGGCGGCAGCGGCGCGGTCCTGCGCGGTCATGGTGAGCTGGTCCACTCCCTGGCTGCTCGTGAGCGCCCCCGGAACGAAGGCGACGCCGTCAACGGCGAGCCCGGACACCTCATCCAGGCGGCTGCCCGAGAGCACGCCCTGGCTGTCGCCGGCGTGCAGCATGAAGCTGTCGAGATGGGCGGCCTCCGCGAAGGCCTGCAGCCGCACCGGCTGCGGCGCGCTCGCGCCGTACTGCTGAACGAGCAGCGTGAGCTGCCCGGGCTGGGCGGTCTCGAGCGGCAGCGTCACCTCCACCTCGTTGGGCCGCACCGGCTTCCATTCGGCGTCGAGCTCCTTGCCGGCCGGGTCGCGCACCATGATGCGATCGATGCAGCTCACGCTGCTCGCCTGCAGGTGAATGGTGTTGGCGCGGCCGACGATCGCGGCTTTCTCATCGTCCGGAAGCTGCCAGGACTCCTCGCGCACGTTGACCAGCCGGAAGCCGGGACCGGCGAAAGGCTCGAATCCCCAGTAGCCCTCGAGCGAGGCGCGCACGGCGTTGCCGAGGCTCGCGGACCCCACGCCGGAGGTATCGACCACGAGTCCCCCCTGCTCTGCATCGGGCCGTGCGGGCAGCTCGATCGTCTTGCCGTCGCTTCCCGTCACGCTGAGATGCAGGTCGTGCGCGTAGCCCGTGGAGAATACGAGCGGCGCGCCCTCCACCGGCAGGACGAGGGAGCTCTTGCGCGCGCAGTAGATCGCCTTCGGATCGACCGCGTGCAGCGGCGGCGGCTGCGGCGCCTCGATGGCCGGCAGCGCAGTCACGAGCACCGACTTCGGATCGTGAAACGACGGCGGCGTGTTGAGCGTGAGCGCCAGCACCTCGCCCCGCTGCGTCGCCAGCGCGGGGATGTACTGGTAGCTCGCGCTCGTGAACGAGCTGAAGATGCGCGCGATATCGAGCACGGAGGCGATATACGGGCTGTAGTAGCCGTACCGCAACTGCGGCGTGTAGCTGGCCTCCATCGCCAGATCGCTCTCCGGTCCCGAGGTCAGCGCCTCGACGATGGAGGTGCTGTGGCCGTCGTTGAGGATCAGCGACTCCTGACCCTGCATGAGGCAGGGCGCCTGCAGCTCCGCAATGCGGTCGAGGCAGCTCGCCTTCACCTTGATGGCGAGGCTGCGGCCGAGGAGCGGCGCCGCTTCCTGCAATCTCCCGGGCGCGGTCACGTCCAGGGCGTGCACGGCGCGCAGGTAGGTATCGAGCCGCGAGCTGTCGAGGGTGGCCTGATTGAGGTCCTGGGAGGTGCGCACGAAGGCTCCGGGCCGCCCCTGCACGGCGTTGATCAGGGTCCGCAGATCACCGCTCGACTGCGGCGCGAGGAAGACGATCACCTGCTCGGCGCCCGCGGGGACGGTGAGCTTCAGGCCATCGCGCGCGCACTCGCGCTTCCAGGTGTCGCAGGCGTAGAACCAGTCGCGCGGCGGCGGATTGGTGGCGCCGCGCAGAAAGCCGATGACGAGCAGGTAGCGCTGCGACTGCGTCGCCGGCAGGTCGGCGCGGATCCAGAGCCGATCGCCCGTCGCGAGATTCGGCACCTGCGCGATCGGTAGAGTCTGCTGGCCGCGGCCGACGGTCACCTGCAGGTCCGGTCCGGCAAGATCGAACGGCGCCACGCCCGCGAGCGCGCGCAGCGGGACCCATGAGCTCAGCAGGACGGCAAGGGCCGCGAATCGAAGCAGTCGCATGCGCCTATCTTACTCAAGCCTGGAGCCGGGCGAGAAAGCGGTCTATCGCAGTCAGCGCCTCCGGCTCGTCGAGGAGCGGCACATGTCCCCGATTGCCGACAGTCACGCGCTCGAGATCGGGCTTCTCGCGCTGCATGCGCTCGAGCGTGCCCACACTCAAGATGTCCGAACGCGCGCCGTGGATCACCAACATCGGAATGCCCCCAAGCCGGGCGAACACCGGCCAGAAGCCGCCCGGCACGGGAGGCGCGGCGCGCAGTGCATCGCCGACGCGCGGATCGCAGTCGAGCACGGGCCTGCCGGAGGCGTCCGCGCGGTAGCTTCGACGCACCAGCCTGGACCACGTCTCGTCGGCGAGGTCCGGCCAGGCATGGCCGTTCACTGCGCGATATTGGCTGATCGCCTCGTCCCAAGTGCCGACGGGCGGCAGCAGGCCCGTATAGCTCTTGATGCGCTCGGCACCTCTCGGGTCGATCTCGGGTCCGATGTCGTTCAGCACGAGAGCGGCCACATGCTGCGGGTTCGTGGCGCCGAGCATCATTCCGAGGAGACCGCCGAGCGATGTGCCGACGATCGCCACGCGCCCGAGATCGAGCACCTGGATCAGCCGCTGCAAATCCCCGAGATACGTGCCCGGATGATAGTTCTGCCACTGCGGATCGCGCGCCGAGAAGCCCCGGCCTCTGAGGTCCGGACAGACCACGCGGTAACGCGCCGCCAGATGCGGCGCCAAAGCCTCGAAATCGCGGCTGTTGCGGGTCAGGCCCGGCAGACACAACACCGTGGGCGCGCGCCGGGCGGCATCGTTGGAAGCGGGTCCATCATGGATCCTGCAGTAGAGCTCGAGACCGTCGGTCGAAGTCCAGCGCTGCTCTCGGTACATGGGTCAAACTGCCTCGCAAGTGGCGCCGGCGACCGATTCCGCCTTGGCGCGATCGAAGATCTTCGCGTCCACCTTGAGGTAGGCGAGCCCCTCCTCCGGGACCACCACCGCCTCTACGACACCCGGCACCTGGCGAAGTTGCGCCGACAGCCGGTCCACATCCGCCGCGGAGCCGTTGCCGACGCGCACGAGGCGCGTGGTGAAATGACTCGGCCGGCGCATGGTGGCCGCGGCCAGCAGCCACAGTCCCGCGAGCGCGCCGGCGAAGACGAATACCCCGACCGCCCCTGCCGTTTGATTCACCCAGCCGCCGGCCATCCCGCCGACGAAGATACCGAGGAACTGCGAGCTGGAGTAGATGCCGGTCGCCGTTCCGGTGGAGCCGGACGGCGCGGTCTTCGTGACCAGGGACGGCAGGCTCGCCTCCATGATGTTGAAGCCGGCGAAAAAGAGGGTGATGGCCGCGATCAGCACGTAGACGTTGTGGGCGCCCACGGCGAGCATGAGCTGACTCGCCGCGAGCGCCGCGATCGCGCCGACCAGCACGGTCTTCATCCGCCGGCGCCGCTCGCCGAGGAGGATGGCCGGCGCCATGATGGCGACCGAGGCCAACAGCACGGGCAGATAGACGAGCCACTGGTCGCGGCTGCTCACCCCGAGGGTGCCGCGCAGGAGGCCGGGCACGACGAGGAAACTGGCCGTGAGCATCGCATGCAGCGTGAAGATGCCGAAGTCGAGCCGCAGCAGCTCGGGGTCGCGCAGCATCGAGCCGAGGAGCGCCGGCACGGTCTCCGCCTCGCGGTGGATGCGCAACCGGCGGGGCGCCGGGACCACGAACAACGTGATGGCGATGCCGACCACCGCCAGGGCGGCCATCAGCCAGAAGATGCCGGCGACGCCGACCCAGCCGGCGACCGCGGGTCCGGCCACGATGGCGACGAGGAAGGAAAAGCCGATCGTCACACCCACCAGCGCCATCGCCTTCGTGCGGCTCTCCTCCGCCGTGAGATCGGCCACCAGCGCGAGGATCACCGAGCCTACCGCGCCCGCGCCCTGCAACACCCGTCCCCAGATGACTCCGTCGATCGAGCTCGAGCTCGCCGCGACGGCGCTGCCGAGCCCGAATATCACGAGCCCGAGGACGATCATGACCTTGCGCCCGATGCGGTCCGAGAGCAGCCCGAAGGGCATCTGCAGCAGACCCTGACTCAAGCCGTAGATGCCGAGCGCGAGCCCGATCTTATAAGGAGTCGCGCCCGCGAGCTGGCGCCCGAAGGCCGCGAACACCGGGTAGATCATGAAAAGACCCAGCATGCGCACCGAGAACACCCCCGCCAGCGATCCGGCGGCACGAAGCTCTTGCCTTTGCATCCTCGGGTTCAGCGCACGCGTTGGAGTCTCATGACGGCCATCGAGCTTACTGGCTGGGCGCCGGCGGCGCCAGCCGCGTTGCCGGTCGCCGCGGCCGCGCTTAGACTGCCTCCCGGACCCCGCGGAGTCAGCTCCCGATGCAAGGCTCACTCTTCCGTTTCTACGTACACGAAGGCCAGCGGCACCATGGCCGCCTCGCCTGGGAATGGCTGCTCGAGGAAGGCAACAGGATCGGCATCCGCGGCGGCTCCGCCTTCAAGGCCATGGCCGGATTCGGCCGACATCACGTCCTGCACGAGGCGCGCTTCTTCGAGCTGGCCGGTAGCCTCACCGTCGAGGTGGAGTTCATCGTGACCGCGGAGGAAGCGCAGCAGCTCCTCGAGTTGCTGCACCGCGAGAAGCTCCGCCTCTTCTACGCCTACACGCCCGCTTCCTTCGGAGTGATCAATCCGGACGTCGCCGATCCGCCTTCCCTGACCGATGCAAGGTAAGACGGTCGTCATCACTGGTGCGACCTCCGGGATCGGCGCCGTCGCGGCCGGACATCTCGCCCGGCAGGGCGCCCGCATCGTGATGGTCGCGCGTGACAGAGGGCGTGCCGAGGAGATGTTGCGCAGCCTCCGCGCGGCGAATCCCGCGCAAGCCCATACCACCTTCTACGCGGACCTCTCGCGCCTGCGCGAGATGAAGCGCGTGGGCGCGGAGATCGCCGCCGCGGAGCCGAGGATCGACGTCCTGATGAACAACGCCGGCCTCATCTCCGCGCACAATCGCAGGACCGAGGACGGGCTCGAGCTGATGTTCGCCACGAATCATCTGTCGTATTTCGTGCTCACCCACCTCCTCCTCGAGCGGCTGCGCGCGGCGGGCGGGGCGCGCATCGTGTCGACGGCCTCGCAAGCCCATCGGCGCGGGCGGCTCGACTTCGAGCGCCTGCAGGAGCAGAAGGGCGCGAGAGGTTACGGCACGAGCAAGCTCTGCAACATCCTCTTCACGCGCGAGCTCGCGCGCCGGCTCGCAGGCTCGGGCATGACGGCCAACTGCCTGCACCCGGGCTTCGTCGCCACCCGCTTCGGCGATGAGGCCGGCGGGGTGCTGCGGACCGGCATCGCGATCGCGAAGCGGCTCTTCGCCCTCTCGCCCGAGGAGGGCGCGAAGACGATGGTTTACCTCGCCGGCTCGCCCGAGGTGGCCGGCCGCAGCGGCGGGTACTACGAGCGCTGCGCCCCGGCCGAGCCGTCGCGCGCGGCGCGCAGCGATGCGGATGCCAGGCGGCTGTGGGAGTTGTCGGCGCAGATTGCAGGAGTCGGCGGTTAGGTAGTATCTTGGCCGCAGGCAGCGACGCCTCGGGAGGCGCGAGTGAACAGAACGACGAAAATCCTGCTCGCCATTGGAATCATCGTGTTGTCGTATCCGGGCCTCGCCTGGCTGACGGGCATCGCGGTCCAGGGCCGGCTGCAACGGAGTCAGCAGCAGGTACTCGAGCGCGTGCCTTACGTCGCGCTCCTGAAGCGCGAGTACGATCGGGGGATATACCGCTCCACCGAGATCGCGACGTACGGCTTGCGGATTCCGGCCGCCGGCGCCGCGATTCCCGCGGGAGCGACCCTCACGATCACGAGTCACATTCAGCACGGGCCCTTGCCCGGCCTGAGCGCGATCGGGCTCGCCACCGTCGACTCGACGGTCAGCGGTCCGCCTGCGATGCAAAAGGCATTGGCGGCCGTGCTCGGCACGACGCCGCTCATGCGGGTTCATACGACCGTGGGGCTCTTCGGCGGCGCCACCGCCAACATCACGAGCCCGGCCTTCAGCACGCAACTGCCCGACGGCTCGACGCTCACCTGGGGAGGCGTGACGGGGACCGTCACGAGCGGCGGAATCCGGGCTCGGGATTCGGTGCAGTTGAGTGTTCCGCGGTTGGCCCTCAAGGGCTCGCACGGCGCCTTCGAGATCGCCGGCATCGAGTATTCCGGCTCCTTCCGCAAGGCCTTCGACGAGCTCTATCTCGGATCCGGTACGTTCACCATCGAGCGGCTGGACGGCACCACTGCGCCGCGCAGCGCCTTCTCCCTGCAGCGCATCTCCCTCGCCACCGCCTCGAAGGCGGATGGGCAGTTTCTCGACATGCGCGTGGACCTGGCGATGGATGCCGCACAGGCCGCCGCCGTGCAGCTCACCAACGTCGTCTATTCCGTGAGCGTGGAGCACCTGCATGGGCCGACGCTCGCCTCGATGACGCAGGCGATCCGAAAGGCGGAGGGCGAGGCGGGACCCGACCCGGTGAAGCTGCAAGCCGCCGCGCAGGGCGCCTTTCGCCAGTATGGCGTCGAGCTCCTGCTGCACGATCCGGTCATCGACATCCGCAGGATCAGCTTCACCATGCCCGAAGGGACCTTCCTCGTCTCGGCGAAGGTGAGCGCTCCGGGACTCTCGCCGGCGGACCTGCAGGGGCTGCCGGCGGCGAGCGCGGCACTGAAGACTCATGCCGAGCTCACCGCGGACGTGAGCGTCGACAACGGATTGGTGCAGAAATTCCTGGCGCTGAAGCGCGCCACTCCCAACGTCGGCCAACAGCTCACCACTTTCGAGCAGCAGGGTTACCTGACGGCGGGAACGAGCGCGGTCACGACCCATGTGGCATACGCCGCGGGCAAGCTCACCCTGAACGGCCATCCCTTCCCGCCGGCGCCGCCGGCACCGCCACCGCCCTGACGCGCGCTCGGATCAGATCCCGGCCGCCTGCGCGCGCTGCGTCATGCGCGCCGCCGAGCGGCTGAGATTCTGGCGCACGAACTCGATGTGCTCGCGCAGCTGATAGAGCTGCTCGGCGTGCGAGCCGGGGATCTTGCGCAGGATGACCGAGCGCTCGATCTCCTCCAGCCGCTCGAGCAACGCCGCATGCCGCTCCGGGGTGAGCTGTGCGAGGGACTCCCGCTCCAACGCCATGAGCTCCCCGTAGCGGCGGTGGATGCGGGCATCCACGCGCCATCGATAGAGGTTCGGCAGGTACCGCAGCCCGGGGATCAGGATGATGATGATGGGCACCAGCACCACCGCGATCCGGGACACCAGGCTCGCGAGCCAGAAAGGCAGATACGTGTAGGCGAGACTCCGATTGCCGGATTTGTAGAAGCGCGCGGCTTCCGTGTCCAACGGGAAGGTGTAGGTCGAAGTGTTGGGGAACTCGTGCGCGTACTGCAGCAAAGAGGCGCGCCCATGCACTTGCTGGGCCGCCTCGATGAGCAGGTCACAGAGGGCCGGGTGCAGATCCGAGTGTGCGATCAATTCCACCGCCGGCGCGAGCAGGTACATCGGCTTGGCCGGCAGGTTGGCGCCGAGATCGAACGCCCCCGGCGGAATCTGCAGCTTGTAGAGATAGGGGAACCGCCGCGTGTAGGCATCCGCCTGGGGGAAATCGAACATCATGATGCCGCGGGCATGGAGCAGCGCGCGCAAGGTTGCGATCGGCGCGGAATCGCCCGTCAGGAAGATGGCATCCACCTTGCCGGCGAGGAGCGCATTGCGGGCCGCTTCGCCGTCGAGAGGGAGGAGCTTCGTCTGGCCGTGCAGGTCGATGCCGTTGCCATCGAGCAGCTTCAGCGCCAGCAATCGGGTGCCGCTCCCCTGCTTGCCGACGGCGATACGCTCTCCCTTCAACTGCGAGAGCCGTGAGATCGGCTTGCGCGCGCGGTAGAAGATCGCGAGCGGCTGATAGAACATACTGCCGAGCGACACCAGATCGGCGGTGTTGCTTCCCTGGCGCGCCGCCTCCGCCTCCGTGAGACCGGATTGCACGAGCGCGATGTCGAAGCGGAAGTGAGGGTCGCCCAGGCGGTCGAGGTTCTGCAGCGAGCCCGCCGACGGGACGATCTTCAGACGGATCCCGTTCTCGGCGAGGATCGCCCGGTAGCGCTCGGCATAGGTCTCGAAGGAGCTGCCCTTCGGGCCGCCGCTCATGGTGAGCGATCTCGGTGGGGCCGGGCGGACGAAGTGCAGCGCCAGCCAGATGGCGAGGCCGCTCGCGGCCAGAATGGGGCCGAGGGTGTGGAGCAGGTCCCACCACGAGATGGTGGTGATCTTCAGCGGCAGTCGCAGCTTCGGGCCGCGACGCCGATGGGCCGGGCCCGCCTCGGGGTTCGATTCCATGTCAATATCATAGCCGGGGCAGCTTCACGGCGAGGGAGTAAAGCCGCGCGCGAGGGTCTGGCGCAAATGATCGATGACGCACTGCACGGCGCGCGGCGTGCGCGCCGACCAAGGCCGGATCGCCTGCAGCCGCTCGCCGAAAAACCCCACCGGCCGCCACTCCCGCAGCACCGGTACGAGCTCGCGCGGTGCCGCGCCGCTCCAGGCCGTGAAGTCCGGCAGCATGCCGACCCCCAGGCCGGCGGCCGCCGCCTCGCGCAGCACCTCGCTGTTGTTGGCCCGCAGCGGCCCCCTCACCGGCACGCTCACCCGCTCGGGTGACCTGCCGCGCCGCTCCCGCCGCTCGAAGGACCAGCTCGGCGAGCCGCCGTCGCGCAGATAGAGCAGGCACTCATGGGCCGCCAGCTCACCGGGATGCTCCGGCACCCCGCGCCGCGCGAGGTACTTCGGGCTGGCGAGCAGCACCGACTGCGTCTCGCAGAGGACGGTGGCCACGTGCGATTCCGGCACCCGGCTCGCGTGACGCACCGCGAGATCGAACCCCTCCTGAGTCAGGTTGACGAAGCGGTCGCTGAGATCGAGCTCGAGGCGCAGCTCCGGATAGTGCTCGAGGAGCGACGGAAGCGCCGGCGCGATGTGCTGCCGCCCCAGGGCCACGGGCGCGGTCATGCGTACGAGTCCGCGCGGCGCGCCGGCGAGATCCTTCACGCCGGCGATGCCCCGCTCGATGTGCGCGAACGAGGCGCGGGTCTCCTCGACGAGCTGTTGTCCGGCGGGCGTCAGCGCGATCGATCGGGTCGTGCGCCGGACCAGCAGCGCCCCGATGACGCGCTCCAGGTCCTTCAATCGCATGCTGACCGAGGACTTCGCGACGCCGAGGCGGCGCGCGGTCTGCGTGAGGCTGCGCGTCTCGGCGATCACGGTCAGCATGTGCAAGTCGGGCAGCGCGGCCTCGAGATCACGGTTGCTCATCGGACTCTCGATTGTTCAATTTATTGAACATTGTAATCGCCCGCCGGTAGTTCTCAATCGCCGGCGCCGGTCCTAGACTGGCTGCCCGTTTTCCGTCCGGGACCTCCGCCATGGCAACCGCACCTCGCGCCTCCGCCGCCTCTGCCGGCGATAGCCTCCTCGGCCACTTCATCGGCGGTCAATCCGTACCGGGCGATGCCGGCCGCGCCCAGGACATCTTCAATCCAGCGACCGGTCAGGTCGCACGCCGGCTTGCCCTCGCCGATGCCGCCGTCGTGCAGCGCGCCGTCGCGAGCGCGGCCGCTGCCTTCCCGGCCTGGGCGCAGACGCCGCCGCTGCGCCGTGCCCGCGTGCTGTTCAGGTTTCTCGAGCTCCTGAACCGCCGTCGCGACGAGATCGCCGCCCTCATCACCGCGGAGCACGGCAAGGTATTTTCCGATGCGCAGGGCGAGGTGGCGCGCGCGATCGACGTCGTGGAATTCGCCTGCGGCATTCCTCAGCTCCTCAAGGGAGACTTCACCGACCAGGTCTCGAGCGGGATGGACAACTGGACGCTGCGCCAGCCGCTCGGAGTCGTCGCCGGCGTCACGCCCTTCAACTTTCCCTGCATGGTGCCCTGTTGGATGTTTCCGCTCGCGATCGCGGCTGGAAACACTTTCGTGCTCAAGCCGAGCGAGCGCGACCCGTCCGCCTCGATGGTCATCGCGCAGCTCCTGCAGGAGGCTGGCCTCCCGGATGGTGTTTTCAACGTCGTTCAGGGCGACAAGGCCGCGGTGGATGCGCTGCTGGAGCACCCCGAAGTGCGCGCGTTGAGCTTCGTCGGCTCGACCCCGATCGCGCGGCAGCTCTACGCGCGCGGCGCGCAGCTCGGCAAGCGGGTACAGGCACTCGGCGGCGCGAAGAATCACCTGGTCGTCATGCCGGACGCCGACCTTCACCAGGCGGTCGAGGGTCTGGTCGGCGCGGCGTACGGTTCGGCGGGCGAGCGCTGCATGGCCATCAGCGTCGCCGTCCTGGTCGGCGATGTCGCGGAGCGGATCGTTCCCACTCTCGCGCACCGGGCCAAGGCCCTGCGAATCGGCAATGGCATGGATGCGGGCGTCGAGATGGGCCCGGTCGTCACCCGCCAGGCCCTGGAGCGCATCTCGAGCTATATCGATGTCGGCGTGCGCGAGGGCGCCACGCTGGTGGCCGATGGGCGCTCGGTCAAAGTGGCCGGACACGAGAACGGCTTTTTCCTGGGCGGCACCCTGTTCGACCACGTGCGGCCCGACATGACTATCTACAAGGAAGAGATCTTCGGGCCGGTGTTGAGCTGCGTGCGAGTCAAGGACTTCGCGGAAGCCGTCCGGTTGGTCAACGGTCACGAGCTCGCCAATGGCGTCGCCTGCTATACGCGCGACGGCGGCATCGCCCGCGAGTTCTCGCGCCGCATCGAGGCCGGCATGGTCGGCATCAATGTTCCCATCCCGGTGCCGATGGCCTGGCACGGCTTCGGCGGTTGGAAGAGCAGCCTCTTCGGCGACATGCACGCCTACGGTGAGGAAGGCGTGCGGTTCTATACGCGTCAGAAGTCCATCATGGAGCGTTGGCCCGCGGGAGCGCGGGAGGGCGCGGACTTCGCCATGCCGACGGCGCGCTGAGGCTCGCGGGTCAGGATGCGGGTTTGCGCTTGATGAGGGCGGAGCGCACGCACTGACAGACCACCTCGTCCCTCTGATTGATCGCCCGGTGCTGGAATGTGACGATCCCTGCGTTGGGGCGCGAGCGGCTCGCCCTCAGGCTCACCACCTCGGTTTCCGCCCGGAGGGTGTCGCCGATGAACACCGGCTTCGGCATGACCACCTGGTCGTAGCCGAGATTGGCCACCAGAGTCCCGACCGTCGTGTCACTCACGGTGAGACCGATCATGAGCGCGAAAGTGAACGTGCCGTTGACCAGGATCCGACCGAACTCGCTCGCCTTCGCCGCCTCGACATCGAGGTGCAGCGGCTGGGCGTTGTGCGTCAGGGTCGAGAAGAGGAGATTGTCGGTCTCCGTCACCGTCCGCCGGATCTCATGGGCGACCCGGTCGCCTACCTGCCATTCGTCAAACCAGCGGCCTGCCATTCAATCCCCCTTTTTCGATGCGCGCGCGGCGAGTCTGAGCAGGGATTGCGCGCGCGCCAGGTGTGGGCGGTCGAGCATCGCACCCTTGTGACCGAGGGTGCCGGCGCCCGGGTGGGCGGCGAAGAGATCGACGATCTCCTGCGCGGCGCGCCGCTCCTCGGCGCTCGGCGTGAAGGCTTCATTGATCACCTCCACCTGCGCCGGGTGAATGGCCAGCATGCCGCGAAAGCCGGCGCGCCGCGCCTGCCGCGCACGCCCGCGAAGGCCCGCCTCGTCGCGAAAGTCACCGTGAATCGTCTCGATCGGCGCCACATCGGCCGCGGCCGCGCCGAGGAGACAAAAGCTGCGCGCCAACTCATACGTGAAGCCGTAGGTGCCGTCCGCGTTACGGTTGTCGGCCGCGCCGACCGAATCGGCCAGATCTTCAGCACCCCATGTCATCGCGACGAGCCGCGGCGCGCCGCCGTAGGTCCCGGTGGTGAACATCGCTTGCGCCGTTTCCGTCACGAGCGCGATCACTCGCGTCACCCCTGGCTCCATTCCCGCGGCGGCTTCCAGGTCGAACAGGTGGTGATGGAGACGCTCGACGTCGGTCCGCGCACGGGATTTGGGCAACATGATGCCGCCGGGACGGCCCGGCATCACCGCGGCGAGATCCGCCAGCGCGTGCGGTCCCTGCAACGGGTTGATGCGCACCCAGAGGCGCGCGCGCTCGGGCGGCTGCGCGGCGGTCAGAAACGACGAGATCCGCTGCCGGGCCTCGGGCTTTTCCGCCTCGGCCACCGCATCCTCGAGGTCGAAGAGCACGATGTCCGCGGGACCGGCGGCGGCCTTCTCCATCTTGCGGTCGCTGTCCCCCGGGGCGAAGAGCCACGAGCGGGCCTCGAAGTCGGCGGTGTCGGTCATGGCCGCGAATATTACACGGGCGCCCGCAACGGCAACCCGAGAAGAGCCCGCCGTCGCAGCCAGAGGCTCGGACGATAGCGATCGGAACCGGTGACTTCCTGCATCTGCCGCAGAATGTCGTGCACCCTCTGCGCTCCCAGCCGCTCGCCCCATTCGAAGGGGCCGCGTGGGTAGTTCTGCGCCAGGCGCATCGCCACATCGATATCCTCGGGCCTGCCGATCCCCATCTGGGCGATCTCGCAGGCGAGGTTCACGACCATCGCGAGGATCCGCGGCGCGACGAAAGCCGGAGAATCCTTGATCACGATGACCGAGAGGCCGGTGCTGCGCAGGTGCGCAGCGAGTCTCTGCGCCACGCCGTCTCCGCCGACGGGCGCCATCAATGTCAGGAAGTTGTTCTCCATCCCGAGGAAATCCACCGCGACCACTCGGGAGGGATCGAGCCGCAGTCGCGCCGCGGCGGTCGCCGCATCCTCGCCCTTCGGGCTCACCAGAAGCGCCTCGGCCTGACTCGCGCGCGAGCTGGCGCGGGCGAGGAACTGCACGCCGCGCTGCGCGAGCGCCTCGAGCTCGGGACCTTCCTCTGCGATCCAGGCCGTGACGGGAGGACCTGCCGCAGGCTCGGCGAGCGGACTGCCGCCGTCGGCGGGCTTGCCGTCCCGGTAGTCGTGAAAACCCCGCCCGCTCTTGCGCCCGAGCTGCCCCGCCATGAAAAGTGACTCGTGCAGCGGCGTGGTCCTGAGGCGCGGGTCGTGCTGAAACCCCTCGTAAACGACGCGCGTCGCCGGGAAGTTGACATCGATGCCGGTCAGGTCCATGAGCTCGAACGGGCCCATGCGAAAGCCGGCGGCCTCGCGCATGATCCGATCGATGGCCGCCACCGGAGCGACGCCCTCGTGTTGGATGTGCAGCGCCTCCGTGAGATAAGCGCGGCCGAGGAGATTCACCAGGAAGCCGGGCACGTCCTTCACCCGCACGGCGGTCTTGCCGAGGCGCCGGGCGAGCGCAAGCGCCCGCTCGACCGTGCGCTCCGAGGTGTCAGCCGCCGGGATCACCTCCACCAGCCGCATGAGCGGCACGGGATTGAAGAAGTGGAGCCCGCAGATGCGCTCGCGGTGGCGACAGACGCGCGCGATGGCGGAGACCGGCAGCGACGAGGTGTTGGTGGCGAGCACGGTGTCCGCAGGAACGATGTCCTCGAGAGCCGCGAAGAGCCGCTGCTTAGGCTCGAGCTGCTCGATGATGGCTTCGATCACCATCTGCGCCGGCGCCAGATCGGTGAGCCGCTGCGCCAGGGTCAGCCGTGCTTCGGCATCGGCGGCCGCCTGCGCGGTGATCTGGCCCTTCTCAGCGAGCCGCCCGAGCCGCGCGCGTACCTCGCTGCGCGCTCGCTCGAGGGCGGCGCCGCTCGAATCGTGAAGGATGACCCTGAGTCCGGCGGTGAGCGCCGATTGGGCGATCCCGGCGCCCATGGCGCCCGCGCCGATGATGGCGAGAGTGTCGGGAGAGGACGATTGCGGTTGATCGGGCATCTAACGGCCCTTGAATTCGGGCTTGCGCCGCTCGAGAAAGGCGCGCATTCCCTCCGCCCGGTCTTCGGTGGCGAAGAGCGCCTGAAAGCTCTCCCCCTCCAGCCGCAGCGCGGCCTCGAGCGGCAGGTCCGCGCCGCGAAGAACGGCGTCCTTGATGGCCGCGACGGCCACGGGCGGCAGCGCCGCGATGCGCTTGGCGATCTCGAGCGCGTGCGTCAGTACATCGCCGTCGGGTACCACTTGCGACACCAGACCCAAGCGGTGCGCCTCGCCCGCGGTCAACAGCTCGCCGGTCAGCAGCCATCGCATGGCTGCGAACTTGCCCGCCGCGCGCGCGAAACGCTGCGTCCCGCCGGCGCCGGGCATGATGCCGAGCTTGACTTCCGGCTGTCCGAGCTTGGCGCCCTCCCCGGCGATGATGATGTCGCAGTGCATGGCGAGCTCGCAGCCGCCCCCGAGCGCAAATCCGTTCACCGCGGCGATGACGGGCCTGCGATAGCGCTCGAGCGCCGACCACGCGGCCCGCGATTTCGCGAACGCCTCATCGGTGGGCGTGCGCGCAGCGAGCTCCGCAACGTCGGCGCCGGCAGCGAATGCTTTCTCATCCCCGGTGATGACGACGCATCTGATCGCGTCATCGGCGGCAAGAGCCGTGAAGTGCGAGGCCAGGCTCTCGCGCACCGCCATGTTGAGAGCGTTCAGGCGGTCGGGACGGTTGAGCCGCAGCAGCGCCACACCCGCGACCGGCCGCTCCAGGAGGACTACCGACATCGGCTTCCTTGAAGCTTGAACTATTGCCTCAAGCGTAGGCGGTGGTCCGGTCCGGGGCAAGCCCCGACGCCTCGGCCCCAACGCCCCTGGCGCCCCGGTGCGTCGCTACTTCCGGCCGGTGAGATGGCGGTACTGCGCTTCGCTGAGCGGCACCACGCTCAAGCGTCCCTGGCGTACGAGCGGCGACTCGGCAAAGAGCTTGGTGGCCTTGATCTCCGCCAGCGGCACGGCTTGCGGCAACGGCTTTCCCGCCCTGATCTTCACTCTGGGGTCCTTCGCCTCGGCATCCAGCAGCGAGACGACACTCGCCGTTCCGACCGCACTCTTCTCATTTCCCGTCTCATAGATGATCAGCAAGTCACCGGCATGCATGCCGCGCAGATTCCGCAGCGCGACCGGGTTCGATACCCCGTCCCAGGTCGTCTCCCGGTCGCGCGACAGATCGGCAAAGGAATATTCGGATGGCTCGGTCTTCAATAGATAATGAGCGGTCACGTGACCTCCTCTTCAAGCGTGCGGCTGCGGCCCCGGCGTATGATCCCCATTGTCGGCGCCGACGCGCAACTGTCACCGGAGCTATCGGGCATGCATCACTCCCGCCTCTGCGCTCTCTTGATCGACTGCAATACCACGGACCTGGAGGCGGCCGCCGGCTTCTGGGCCGACGCCCTCGGCCGGCCCGTGGACCCGGATCATCCGGGCAGTCGCGGCAACTACCTCATGCTGCAGACCCCGCCCGATGAGCCCATCGTGCAGGTCCAGCGCGTCAGCCACGAAAGCCGCGTACACCTCGACATCGAAACCGACGATATTCCCGCCGAGGTGGCTCGCCTCGAGAAGCTGGGCGCGAAGGTCGTGGACCGCCTGGAGCGCTGGGTCGTGATGCAGGCGCCCACCGGCCAGCGCTTCTGCGTCGTGCGGATCCAGCGGCCCGGCTTTCCGAAGAACGCGAACCGCTGGGACTGACGGGTCGCTCGGCTGACCTATTTCGGCGCGGTGGCGATCAACACCTTGTAGTAGTCCGGCGCCGTGCCCCGCGCACCGCCGGCGGGGCCCGTCACCCATCGGGCGGCGTGGCTCCAGGCCGGGAGCTGCACTTCGGTGGAGAGCCGCGTATCCGCGGAGGAGTGTCCGAGCCAGACTTCGTAGGTACCCGGCGCGGTCCACCAGGTCTGACTGTGCTCATCGAATGTCGCGAGCAGGCGCGGATCCGCCGTGATCGACGTGGCAACCGACCCGTGCGCAGCGAGGCTCACCTTCGCCCAGCCGACGAGGCGCCGCGGCGCTTCCCACCCGCCGGCCTTCGGGCCCACATATACCTGCGGCACGGCCGCGCCGGCGCGACCGCCGATGTTCTGCACCTCGAACGACACGACGAGCCGGCCGCTCTCCACCCGGGCCGAAAGATGGCTGTAGCGGAACTTCGTGTAGGAGAGGCCGTAGCCGAACGGAAAGAGCGGCGTGAGCCCCTGCTTCTGGTACCACTTGTATCCGACGGCCGCTCCTGCCCGGTAATCGACGGTGAACGGCTTGCCATTCGGGACGTTCGCGCCGGGCAGCTGCGGCTGCGGAAGTTGCTGCAGGGAGCGCGGGAAGGTCACCGGCAGCCGCCCGGACGGGCTCACCGCGCCGAACAACACCTGCGCGATCGCCGTCCCGCCGCCGCTGCCCGGATACCACGCCTCGAGGACGCCCGCGACCTTGCTCAACCAGGGCATCAGGACCGGTCCGCCTGTTTCCAACACCACCACGGTGCGCGGATTCGCCGCGGCCACCGCGGCGATCAATGCATCCTGATCGTCGGGGAGGGTGAGCGAGACGTCCTGTCCCTCGGCCGCCCACTGGGTGGCGAATACGATCACGCGATCGGCCCACCTGGCCTGGCGCGCCGCCGCGGCGACATCGGCGCCGGATACATACCGGATCGCGGTGAGCGGACTCTGTCCCATGATCGCTGCGAGGGGCGCTGATGGCAGATACACGATGGGCCCGGGGAAGCCGGTGGGCCCGAGACCCGGCACCGCGTTGCCACCCACGGGGAACACGGTGGAGGATCCGCCGCCGGAGATCACCCCCCGGTCCGCGTGCCCGCCGACGATCAGCAGGCGCTTCGTCGTGCGCGCGAGTGGCAGGATTGCGCCGGCGCTGCTCGGCCCTTCCTGGGCCTCACCCCCGCTGCCGCGGGCGCCGCGCGTGCGCGCGTCATGAATCGCTCCCGACGATTCATTCTTCAGCAGCACGATGCCCTGAGCCTCGTCGGCCTCGGCGATGCGCGTGTCGGCGGCAAAGTCGATCGGCGACGCAACATCGCCGGCTGGGGGGTTCACTACCCCGGCCGCGAACATCGCGCACAGGATCCGCCGCGCCATGTCATCGAGGCGCGGCACCGGCACCCTCCCGGCCCGGACCGCCTGCCGCAGCGGCGCGCCGAAGTACGGCTCCCGATCGAATATCCAGCCCGACTCCTGGTCGAGTCCGGCGAGCGCGGCCCTCACGGTGCTGTGCGTGGCACCCCAGTCGGACATCACATAGCCGCTGTAGCCCCAGTCGCTCTTCAGCACCTGCCCGAGGAGCCACTGGTCCTCGCAGGCATAGACGCCGGCCAGCCGGTTGTAGGCGCACATCACCGCGCCCGGGTCGCCCTGCTCGATCGCCAGCTCGAAGGCCAGCAGATCCGACTCGCGCGCCTGGCCGCGATCGATGTCGACGCTGAGGACGGTGCGGCCGGTCTCCTGGTCATTGAGCGCGAAATGCTTGAGCGTCGCGATGACGTGTTGGGATTGGATGCCGCGGGCCTCCGCCCCGGCGATGGTGCCGGCGAGCAGCGGGTCCTCGCCGGCATACTCGAAATCGCGCCCGCCCCGCGGCTCGCGCACCAGATCCATGCCGGGCCCCAACAGCACGTTGAATCCCGACGCGCGCGCCTCGGCCGCGATCATCGCGCCGCCGCGGCGCGCGAGCGGCGGACTCCAACTCGCCGCCGTGGCCAGCCCGGAAGGCAGCGCCGTCCGCTCCCGATAGGCCTCGTCGGACTCCCGTTGGGTGGCGACACCGAGGCCGGCATCGGTGATCCACTGCGGCGGAATGCCGAGACGGGCGATGCCGGGTACATAGCCCGCCGAGCCCATGCGCGCCCCCGCCGGCGGATGATAGGAAGCGTCGGATTTCTCGGAGCCGAAATAGCCGTAGACCAGCGTGAGTTTCTCCTTCTCGGTCATCGCCCTCAGGGCGAGCTCCGCGCGCGCCTGCGGCGACAGCGCCGGATTGAGCCACGGGCGGTCGGCCGTCGCGGCGGCAGCCGGCCTTGCCGGGATCGAGGCGGTGAGAACCATCACGGCGGCGACGAGCCCTCTGAATATCGACATCAGGTGCAACTCCGTCAGGCAGGGGTCGGGATGTGCAGTCCGGCGATGCTCGTGGTCGCCTCGAGGAGCCGCGAGTTCTTGCGGCGCGCCATCAGCGGGAGCTGCTTCAGGGAGGCGATCATCAGATGGATGAGAGTCAGGTAGCCGCGCCGGAAGAGCTCCACCACCACCGGGTCGGGCAGCTTCGCGAGGACATCCTGATTGACGGTGTAGAGGCCGGCACACCGGTGCCTGCTGGCATCATCGAGCTCCACCTCGATGTCGATCGGCTCGATGAGCCGCAGCTCGAGCAGCCGCGCGATGAACACCCGGGTCGTCTCGATGCCGGGCTTGAGGTCCTGGAAGGTCCAGATGATGCCCTGCAGGTAGCGGCTCGGCCGGCCACTCTCGTCAAAGAGCGGCTGGCCGGCCTCGACGCCGACCCGCGGATGATCGAGATCGATGGCGATCTGCGGCCCATGCGCATAGAAAGGCAGCCGCTGCAGCGCTAGCGGCCGATACGTCTCGCGTTCCTGCCACTCATCGAGGAACAGGTTCTCCCCTTCATCGAAGCCGAGCATCGCCCCGCAATAGAACTGTCCGGTGTCGGCGCTCTTGGCGAAGAGGATCGGATAGCGGACCACGAGCTGCGGAAACTCGTTGACGATCACCTGGGCGAAGTGCTGGCTGTCGCCATAGGCGGCCGAGGCCCGACCGTCGACCTTGAGCGTCCGATGCGCCTCTTTGTTGAGCGTGACTATCTGTGTCATGGAGCTCCTTGAGCCGATCCGGTACGGTAACCGGATCGGCGTCGTCGCGCCAGCTCAGAAGTTCAGGCGTGCCCCCATCGTGAACGTGCGCCCATAGTCGATGATGTCGAGCACCTGACTCTCGAAACGCCCGCGGGTGACGTACTGTCCGTCGTTGAGGTTCAGCGCCTCGAAGAACACGTTGACGTTCCTGTTGATGTCGTAGCTGGTGGTGAAGTCCACCGTCTTCGACGCCTCGAGGAACGTGGGCTCCGTGCCGGTGGATGAGTTGTTCTGCGTCTGCCCGAAGAACAGGAACTCCTCCGCCTGCCAGTTGAAGCTCACGCGCGCCTGGAAGCCATGCGCCTCGTAGAAGCCGATGACGTTGACAGAGTTGCCGACGCCCGGCAGCGCGAACTGATTGGTGTAGATGTGCGGATTGTAGGGCTTGTTGGTGCCGATGATGTTCGCATTCAGCGTGTAGCCGAAGTTCAGCGGCAGCATCTGCTGCCACGTGATCTCCACGCCGTGCACGTTCGCGCTCGGGCCGTTCACGTACGAGGTCTCGGAGAACTGCGCCAGCTTGCCGGTCGTGGGGTCCATCACGCCGTTGATCGTCACCGTGGCCGTGTTGAGCTGCGCGAACTGGCTGACGCGCTTGAAATAGCCCTCCACCGCCACGTAATCGTTCGGCGCATAGTACCATTCCCCGCCCAGGGTGAAGTTATCCGAGATCAGCGGCAGCAGCTTCGGATTGCCGGTGCTCGCCGTGAGATCGTTCACCCGCCCGCCGACGCCGACCGTCGGACCGAGATCGCCCAACGGCGGCTTGGTGAGCGTACGGGACGCATCGAAGCGGAACTTCAGGTCAGGCCGGACCATCAGGTTCAGATCCAGGGACGGCAGCAGATAGTGATAGTCGTTCGAGGCGCTGACCGGCACGAAAGCATTGTTGTTGGCGAAGTTGAACAGGAATGCCGTGTGGTCGGCCTGCTGGACCGTCAGGGACTGCAGCTCCTGCCCGAGACCGCCCGTCTCGACCGTGGTTTTGTCGTAGCGCAGGCCGAGACGCGTATTCAGCGCCACTTCGCCCATTTGGAAGTCATGAGCGATGGTCGCGTACGGCGAATACGTTTTCTCCTGCATCCGGAAAACCGAGCCCACGCTGAGCGCGAGCGGGATGGCGCCGCCGGTATAGGGCGGATAGCCCGCGGAGATGGTATTCGGATTGGCAGCGCTGGCGGGCAGGCCCGCCAGATAGTTGGTGACCGCGAACGGATTGAACAGCGGAATCGCCGGCACCCCGCCGTTACCGCTCCACCCGGGCAGAAAGTTGGCGGTGCTGTAGCCGGCCGTGAAGAGCGACGGCGGCAGCGCCACGCCGCCGGTGTCGTTCGACAGAGGCCCGTAGCCGGAGAAGAGCTGCCAGGCATTGTTCTGGAAGCTGTTGTTGGTCTTCGTGTTGAGCGTGTTCTCGACGAATTGCAGGCCGAAGTTCAACTTGGTGGAGCCCGTCTGCCAGGTGGCGTCCACCTTCGCCTGGTTGATGAAGTCGGTGTTGATCGGCTGCTCGAGCGGCAGGACGTGCGAGCCGATGACGAAGGGATTCAGGCCGAGGAAATTGGCAGTGTCGCTGTTCGGACCGGGCGCCGTCAGATACGGCAGCCCATTGCCGCCAGGCACGGCGACGCCACCGGTGTAGCCGTTGGTACCACCCGGGACCGAGGGGCCGTAGCCGACGTCCGCATCCACCTGGCCGTACTGGCCGTCCGGATTCAGGTAGGAGGCGGATTGATCGGCGTCGAGCTCCGCCGTCCACGAGTCGCTGAGGTCCCACAGGACGTTGAGACCGTAGTCGATGTTCTTGACGTAACTGCCGTCCCAGTCCGCTTGCAGGTCCGTGGGTGCCGGGCCGTAGTCGAAATTGGTGACCGTGCCATTGGCGTCGGTCTGCACGTTGTAGAACTGATTGCTGCTGAACCAATTGCTGAAGTGCGCCCGATCGCCCAGTATTCGGTCGTCGGAGTAGTTGCCGTCCAGGGTGACCAGCACCGTGTCGGCGGGGTGCCACTGGAAGACCGCCCGCCCGTTCTTGCTGCGGTCATCGGTGCGATTCACGAACAGCGAGTAGTTCTGGATGAACCAGGCCGGGGTCTTGCTGAGCGGCGTCGCGGCGTTGCTCACGCTGGCGCCGAGCGGGATCGGGTTGCCGGCGGCATCGACGCAGGCGGGTCCGCCGACGTACTGGCAGGTGTTGAGGTAGGTTCCTTCCCAGCCCTGCGTATCGAGCTGATGCGAGGTGACCTTCTTGTCGTTGTACTCCGCCTCGAGCAGGAATCCGAAGCGGTTGTCGTCGAAGGTGTCACTGACGAGCGCGCCCACGTCGGGCGTGAACTGGCCGTCGCGCTCGGAATCGGTGGCCGAGCCGATCGCATGCGCCGTGAAGCCGCGATGATCGAAGGGCTTGGGAAGCTTGATGTTGACCGTGCCGCCGACGTCGCCGGAAGAGAGACTGAAATCGGGGCTCTTGTGCACGTCGATCTCGCCGACGAAGTCCGCCCCGAGGGAAGCGAAGTCGAATTCCCGGCTGCCGGGGGTGACCGTTGCCTGCGGCCGGCCGTCGACCAGCGTCTCGACGAAATCCCCGCCCAGGCCATCGATGGTGATGCCGGAGGCATTGCCGGTCGAGAGGACCTGGGTATCGTTGAAACCGGTCGCCTCGCGGTCGACCGTCACGCCCGGGATGTGCTCCATGGCATCGCCCAGGCTGCTCGAGGGAAAGTGGCCGATGCTCTCCGCGGAGACGGCATCCACCACGCCGAGCGACATCTTCTTGATCTGCAGCGATCGCTCCAGGGAGCCGCGGATACCCGTGACGACGATCTCCTGCAGCTGCGAGGCCGCCGTGGTCGGCTTCGGCACGGAGTTCTGGTCCGTTGTGTTCGAGGCATCCTGAGCGTGCAGCACGCCGGTCACGCCAATCGCGAGCGAACCGACTGCCGCGACGCGGCCGAGCTCGCTCAATTTGGCGTTCTTGCGGGTCCCGTGCTTAGAAGCATTGCGCAAAGTTTTCCGGCTCATCGGACGCCTCCCCTCTGCAAGGAGCCCACGGGCCGTGTCTTGTGAAGCTGATTCACGCGTTTGTCCCCCTCGGACTGGTTGTCGGTGGCCGCCGGCGCACGCGAGTGCTGCAAGCGGTTTCTGAAACCGGTTGCAGCGGAGTCTGCTCGCCCGATTGCGAGATGTCAAGCAAAAGTGGAAACGGTTCCGCTTTGAGGCGGCCGTGCATCGCTGTCATCCGAAAGCTGCGGATTCAAAGGGTCAGCGAATGTGGCTTGCCCGCAACGTTTGCGGCCGCCGGATCGAGGCTCGCGACGGCATGCAGCAGCCGGCTGTACCAGCGGGCGCTGCGCTTCGGCCGCCGCTCCAGCGTGTCGTAATCGACGCGAACGATGCCGAACCGCTTCGCGTAGCCGTGCGACCACTCGAAGTTATCGAGCAGCGACCAGACGAAATACCCGCGAAGGTCCACCCCCTGCGCGATCGCGTCCGCGACGGCATGCAGGTGGGACTCGAGATACACGCGCCGCGGCTCGTCCTGCACTTCGCCATCGAGCAGCCGATCGTCGTAGGCCGCGCCGTTCTCGGCGATATGGAGCGGCGGCAGCCGGTAGTCGTGATGGAGCCGCAGCAGGAGCCGGGTGAGATCGCGGGGTGAGACCTCCCATCCCATCGCGGTGACCGGCGCGCCGGGCCGCGCCGGTATCCAGCGCCGGGTGGCGCTCGAGAACATCGGGTTGTAGAAATTGATCCCGAGGAAATCCAGCGGCTCGGCGATGAGGCGAGCATCGTCCGGGCTCGTGCGCGGCGCATCGGGTCCCAAATGGGCGAGCACGTCCGCCGGGTAGCTCCCGAGCAGCAATGCGTCGAGGTACCACCTGACGAGCAAACCATCGTCGATCCTCGCCTGCGCGATATCCTCCGGTGTGTCACTTGCCGGACTGACGGGCGAGAGGTTCAACGCGATTCCCACGGATGCATCCGCCCGTGCGGCGCGGACCGCCTGGGCCGCAAGACCGTGACTGAGGAGGCAGTGGTGCGAGACCTGCATGGCCGTCGCGCGGCTCCTGATGCCTGGCGCGAAGATGCCCGCCTCGTGACCGAGCGTGGCCGTCACCCAGGGCTCGTTCTGGGTGGTGAAGGTCTTGACGCGATCTCCCAGGCGCGCCGCCATCACACCGGCATAGTCGGCGAACGCGTCCGCGGTGCCTCGATCCGCCCACCCTCCCGACTCGTTCTGCAACGGCGCCGGCAAGTCCCAATGATAGAGTGTCGCGAGCGGTTGGATACCGCGCGTAAGCAGGCCGTCCACCAGGCGGTCGTAGAACGCGAGCCCGGGCTCGTTGATGCCTTTGCGTCCATCGGGACGCACCCTCGGCCACGCAATCGAGAACCGGTACGCCGGGATCCCGAGCGCCTGCATCAGGTCGAGATCCGACTCGAAGAGGTGATAGTGGTCGCACGCGGTCTCGCCGCTGGAGCCGTCGGCGATGACACCCTGCCGGCGGCAGAAGTCGTCCCAGATGGAGGGACCGCGCCCATCGATCGCCACGGCGCCTTCGATCTGGTAGGCGCTGGTCGAGACTCCCCAGACGAAGCCCGCCGGAAATCGCCGCGCCAGGGCCTCGGCTTCTGAATCACTCACGCAGCATCACCTCGCGGCCTACACCGCACGTCTTCGATCTCGATGGGATCACAGTCGGCGCGTGGAGTCGCGCACCACGATTTCGACAGGGGGCGATTCAACGCGCGGCCGCCGTCCGGCGAGCAGCGCGAGCAGCCCTTCCACGGAACGCTCCCCCAGCACGCTCACGGATTGGCGCACGCTCGTCAGCGGCGGCAGCGCGTAGGAGGATGTCGGCAGATCGTCGAAACCGACGACGGAGATGTCTGCCGGCACCGAAAGCCCCTTGCGGAAAAGAGCCAGATAGGCGCCATGCGCCGTCTGGTCGTTGATGCAGAAGATGGCCGTGAAGGGGCGCCCGGACTCGATCAGCTGCATCGTCGCCCTGAGGCCGCCCTCCTCGTGCCAGTCGCCGGTCGCGATCAGCCCCGGATCGAAAGGAATCTTCGCCTCCTCCAGGCCCCCTTTGTAGCCTGCCAGGCGTTGCAGCGCATCGGGGTGGTTGTCAGATCCGGCGATGAAGGCGATGCGCCGGTGTCCGAGTCCGGTCAGATGTCGCATGGCGAGCAGCGCGCCGTGCCGGTCGTCGATCGGCAGGCTGCAGACGCCGGGCGCCTTCAGGGTGCGGCCGGTGACGACGATGGGGACGCGCTTGGCGAAATCCTTCACCGCCAGATCGCTGAGGAACCCGGAAAACATGATGATGCCGTCGACGCCGCGGTCGATGAACTCGCGCATGCAGCGCTCTTCGTCGATCGCGTTCCAGTTGCCACTCATGAAGAGCGCCGCATAACCCGCCTGCAACAGGCTCCGCTCGACGCCCCGCAGCCCCTCGGCGTAGAACGGGCTGTCGATCGCCTGACTCAACACGCCGATGGTCAGCGTCCGCCCGAGCGCGAGTCCACGCGCCGCCGCATCCGGACGGAAATCGTGACGGGCGATCGCGGCCTCGACTGCGGCTTTCAACTCATCGCTGACTTTGACGGTGCCGTTGATGATGCGCGAAACGGTGCTCGCCGACACGCCCGCCTCACGCGCAATCACGCGGAGCGTCACGGCGCGTCGCGGCCGCGGGCCGCGCCTGCCCGGTTTCTGCCGCTGGACACTCATCGGGCGGACCCCGCGGTCCTCGTCGCTCCGTCGCCGGATCTCACCTCATGCCGCATCGACTCCGGCCGGCTGCGCCACACACGCTTGCCGAGCAACGATCGCTCGATCTCCTCCAGCGTCTTGCCGCGGGTCTCGGGGCCGAGCAGCAGGACAAACGCCAGAGCTCCCATCGCCAGCACTCCGTAACCGAGAAAGGTGCCCGAGGCGCCCCAATGCGCGAGCTCCCACGGGAACAACAGCGTGACGGTTGCGCTCACCAGCGAGTTCCAGAAGCCGACGATCGACAGGGCGAGTGCGCGCTGCTCGTTGGGGAAGATCTCGGCCACCATCACCCAGGTCACGGGGCCGAGCGAGATCGCGAATGCGGCGACGAAGACCACGATTGCCGCGAGCACCAGCATCGGGTGAAGGGTCGGTGCTGCGGCGGCACCGGTGCCGGCGCGAAACGCCCAGCCGATGGTGAGAAGCGCCGCGGTCATGCCGCTCGTGCCGATGACCAGGAGCGGCTTGCGGCCCAGCCTGTCGATCCAACGCATCGCGATCAGCGTCATCCCGAGGTTGACCGCGCCTACGATCGCGGCCTGGTGGAATGCGCTCGCGAGCCCGCCGCCCGCCTGGGCGAATATCGTCGGCAGATAATAGAGCACCGCGTTGATGCCGGTGATCTGCTGGAAGAACGCGAGCCCGGCTGCGAATACCAGGACGAAGCGCATGCGCCTGCCGAGCAGGGCTGACCAGGACCCGTGCCGCGCCGGAGCCGCCGCGATCGCTTCGAGCTCCTGCTCCGCCTCGCGGCCGCGAACGGCACGCATGACCTCGAGCGCCTCGGCTCGACGCCCGCGCGCGAGCAGCCAGCGCGGGCTCTCCGGCACGGCCGTGAGCAGCGCCAGAAACACCAGCGCGGGAATCGCCTCGACCCCCAGCATCCAACGCCAACTGCCGGGACCGGTGGTCAGGATCAGATCATTGGAGAAGAACGACGCGGAGATGCCGATGACGATCATCAGCTGATTCATCGACACCAGCAGCCCCCGCCGCTCGGGCGGCGCGATCTCGGCGATGTACATGGGCGCGACCAGGATTGCGGCACCGACAGCGAGCCCGCCAAGCACGCGCGCCAGGATGAACATCGGGAAAGAATGGGCGGTCGCGGCGAGGAGCGAGGAGCCCAGGAAGAGGATCGCCGTCAGCAGCAGCACCGAGCGGCGGCCGTAGCGGTCGCTCAGCGCGCCCGTGCAGAGATTGCCGGCCATGGCACCCCAGCCGAGGCTGCTCACCGCCCAGCCGAGCGCGAGACTCCCCGCCGCGCCGCCGAGACCGAAGGCAGCGCGAATGAAGGGCACGGCACCGGAAATTACCGTCGCATCGAAGCCGAGGAGGAAACCGCCCAGGGCCGCGACGAGCGCGATGCGGACGCTGCGTGGAGTAGTCGCCAACCGAATCCGCCCCTCTGAAACCGGTTTCTTGATGCTGCACTCCACCGGCAGGGATGTCAAGGCGCGCACTGCCCTCAGGTCAGGAATTCCACCATCGCCTTGGTCACCGCCGCCGGCTGCTCCAGTGTCGAGAGGTGACCGGAATCCCGGATGATGGCGAGCCGCGCGTCCCGTATGCCGTTCGCGATCTCCTCCGCGCGCTCCGGTGGGGTGAGCACATCGCCATCGCCCACGATCACGAGCGTTGGACAGCGGATCGCGCTCAATCCGCCGCGCGAGTCCGGCCGCCCGAGAATCGCGGTTTGCTGATGGACGAATCCCTCGGCACCGACCTCCTGCACCATCGTGCGCCAGATGCGGCGCAGCGACTCATCGCCCCAACGGCGCGCATGCACCAGCCTGGGGAAGAGCATGTCAGCCAGCTCGCCGAGATGGCCGCCGCGCACGCTCTCGATCTGTGAGCGCCGCTGCTCGCTCTGCTCCGAAGTGTCGGCGCGCGCGCTGGTGTCGAGCAGCACCAGCCGGGCCACCCGCTGCGGTGCCTGGCGCAGGATCTCGAAGCAGACATAACCGCCCATCGACAGCCCCGTGAGCGCAAAGCGCGGCGGGGCGCTCGCGAGAATGCGCCCCGCGATGGCGCCGATGCTGTCATCGCGCGCGTGCTCCGCAAGGGTGAGCGGACCGATGCGCCAGAGCGCCGGAATCTGCTCCGCATAGAGGCGCGGCGAGGCCAGCAGGCCGGGAATGAGGACGATCGGCAGCGAGTGCGATTCGGTCATGGCGTGTCTTGCGCGCGGCAAAGTCCCATTCTACCCGTCGTGGGCGCGCTAAGATGCCGGCCGTGGAATCCTCGCGCCTGCACCGCAAGCTCTCCCCCTTCAACGCGCTCCTCCTCACCCTTTCCTGTCTGTCGCCGGTCTTCTCGGTTTACGGGCCGGGGTCCGATGTCCTGCAGCACACGGGCACCGGCGCCGGAGTGTTGTTCCTCATCTCCATCGGTGCGGCGGCCATCTGGGCGATGGTATACGCGGAGCTCGGCTCCGCCTATCCCTATGCGGGCGGCGACTATGTGGGAGTCGGTTCCATCCTGGGTCCCGCCGCGGGTTTTGCCAGCCTCGCGCTCTGGGCCCTGGTCATCCTGCCGATCGACGCTTTCCTCGCCGATATGGTCGCGACTTATCTGGCGCAAGTGATCCCGGTGCAGCCACTGGCGGTGGCCTGTGCCGCCCTGATCCTGGGCGCGGGCGTGGCGCTGCTCGCCGTGCGCGCCGGCGCCATGCTGACGGGAATATTCCTCGCCATCTCGCTCCTGACCGTGCTCGCCCTGGTGGTGGCGGGTCTCTGGCACCCGGCCGGAAACGTCCTCGCCGTGCTCGCGCATCCGCGAATTCCCGGCGCCCACGGGCAGTGGCTGCCGGTCGCGACGGGCGCCCTGGCGATGGGCGCCGTGAACGCCGCATTCGCCACGGCCGGCGGCAACCAGGCCATCGCCTTCGGCGAAGAGCTCATCGACCCCCATCGCAACATGGGCCGCGTCATCCTCATTGCCTGTCTCTCCGGGGCAGTCGCGATCGCACTGCCGGTCATCGTGGTCGCCTGGAGCGCGAGCGCGCATCCCGAGGTCTTCCGCAGCTCGGCGCCGCTCAGCGCGTTCGTGACCTCGATCGCCGGTCCCCTCGCGGGCAAGGCGCTCAGCGCCGTAGTGGCTTTGGCCGTGTTCAATGCGCTCATCGCCCAGTTGCTGTTTGCATCCCGGCTGCTCTTCAGCTTTGCGCGCGACGGCGTCTTCCCCTCGCGGGTCAACGCGGCTCTGGGCAGGGTCGATCCCATCTCCGGTGTGCCTCGCTTCGCCACGGTCGTGGTGGCTGCGGGCTCGCTGCTCTGCTGTCTCATCTCCGCCCACACCCTGTTGGTCTTCATGTCGGGCCTGATCGTCTACGCGCTCGCGCTGGTCAGTGCCGCCGTGCTGGTCGGACGCGTTCGCGGCCAGACGGGCGCGCAGGGCTACTGGCGCTCCCCCTTCTTTCCGCTGCTGCCTGTGCTCGGCATGGCGCTGGCGCTCGCTTTCGCCGCCGCCGACTGGAAGGATCCCGATGCCGGACGACCGAGCCTGCTCCTTCTTGGCGCGCTGCTCATCGCCGCCGTGGGCTGGTATCGCTTCGTGCTCAGGCGGCGCTTGGGCGGCTGGGCACCGCGGCTGCACCCGGCGGCTCCTGCCTTGACGGAGCACCGAGGCAGCTCTACCGTACCCACTGCCGAACAGCGCTGAGCAACACGCTCCGGAGGCTTGACGATGGCGAGTCGCCCCCCGTTGCCGCCCTTTACCGCCGAGACGGCGGCTCAGAAAGTCCGCGGGGCGGAAGACGCCTGGAATACCCGCGAGCCGGAGCGGGTCGCCCTCGCGTACACCGAAGACAGCCGCTGGCGCAATCGCGCGGAATTCATCGCCGGGCGCGCCGAGATCATCGCCTTCCTGAAGCGCAAGTGGGCGCGCGAGCTCGACTACCGCCTCATCAAGGAGGTCTGGGCCTTTGCCGGCAACCGCATCGCCGTCCGGTTCGCGTACGAGTGGCACGACGACAGCGGCTCGTGGTTCCGCTCCTGCGGCAACGAGAACTGGGAGTTCGACGAGCACGGGCTCATGCGCGTGCGCCACGCGAGCATCAACGACGTGCCGATCACCGAAGCCGAGCGCAGGTACCGCTGGCCGCTCGGCCGGCGCCCGGACGGCCATCCCGGCCTGAGCGATCTCGGCCTCTGACTCGCGGCAGGCGGCGGGTGACGAATGTCACCCGCGAGTCCTGATAGCCATACCTGCCGCCGCCGAGCGCGGCCACGCCCATGGGCAGGCCGCCCATCCTGCCGATGTTTCTCGACATCGGACTGAACGTGGTCATTCCGCTGATCTGCTATCAGCTGGCGAAGTCGTACGTTTCTCCCTCGGAGTTCACGGCACTGCTCCTTGCGAGCATCTACCCCATGCTCAAGAGCATCTACGACGTCCTCCGGCGTGGCGAGCTCGATCCGGTGAGCGTGGTGGTGCTCCTCGGCATCGGCTCGGGCATTGCGGCGCTGCTCTTCACCGGGAGCTACCGGGTGTTGCTCCTGAGAGAATCGCTGTTCACGTTGGCCTTCGGCCTGGTGTGCCTCGGCTCACTGCTCGTTCCTTCGCGACGGCCGCTGATGTTCTACTTCGGACGGCACTTCGCCACAGGCAATGATCCGGCCAGGCGGGCCGAGTTCGATGCCAGTTGGCAGTATCCCTCGGCGCGGCGCACTCATCGGGTGATCACACTCGTCTGGGGGCTGCTCTTCATCGTGGAGTTCGCGTTTCGCGCGGTGCTCATCTACACCGTGTCGCCCGCGACCGTACTCGCGGTTTCGCCGGTCGTGCTCGGCACGGCAACCATTCTCGTCATCGTATGGACCTTCCGCTACGCCGCCCGCGCGCGGCGGCGGGCCATGGAGCGCCGGATGACGCAACCGGCCGCACCCGGATAACATCGGGCGAACCGCGCAGACCTTCCGTTTCGCGACGGCCGCCGCATTTCCGCGGCCGCCGTGGTGTTGCCGAGCCGCGCTTCAGCTAAGCTCCCCGAGGCGCAAGGGCAGGCCTCAACCATCCGGTCCGGCGCTCACCAACCGCCATGGCAGACGACCCAGTCATAGTCGCTCGCGGACTGCGCAAATCCTACGGGCGCGGGCGGGTGCTCGATCAGCTCGATCTCACGGTACACGCCGGGGCCGCGATCGGTCTTCTGGGCGCGAACGGGGCGGGAAAGACCACACTGCTCAAGACGCTTCTCGGACTGATTCCGCTCGACGGCGGCCGCACTACCGTTTTCGGCCAACCCTCATCCGCCCTGCCGCCAGAGGTGCGACAGCGCCTCGGCTATGTTCCCCAGACGCCCGCGCAATTTTCCTGGCTGACCGGTCGGGCGATGCTGCGGTACGTCAGCCGGTTCTATCCGACGTTCGATTGGGATTACGTGCATTCGTTGAGCACCCGCTGGAAGCTCAGCCTGCGCACACCGATCGGCGTCCTCTCTCCCGGCCAGCAGCAACGGCTCTCGATCGTGCGCGCTCTGGCCACCCGGCCCGGAATCCTGATCCTGGACGAGCCGATCGCCAGCCTCGACCCAGCGACGCGGATCGCAGTGATCGATGAGCTCACCGCCGAGCGCGCCCGGCGCCCGCTGACTCTCATCTTCTCTTCCCATCTGATCGGCGACCTCGAGCGCCTCTGCAGCCAGCTCGCCGTCCTTTCCGCGGGGCGGATCGCCGTCCTGGAAGAGGTGCAGTGGTTCCGCGGTCTCGTCCGGGCCCGGCTCGAGGCCGACGAAGGACTGCTGGCCGGCGTCTCCGTCCCTTCTGCTGCGATGACGCGCAAGAGCGGCGAGGGCCGACGCGTCGTTCTCCTCGAGCGGGCCATCGCGGATCGGTTGCGAGCGACGTTGCCCACATCCGTCAACATCACGATCGATCAACCGGACCTCGAGTCCGCCGCGTCCGAGTGGATGTCTTGAAGGCCTGGCTCACCCTCTGGGGACTCCTTTTGCGCCGCCCCGTCATCTCCATTCTTCTGGGGATGGTTTATCTCACCACGGTACTGCTGATCGTCGTGGCGGCGCCCGGCAAGCGCGGCGCTCTGGTCGCTCTGATGAGCGCTTTCGTGGCGGGAGGCCTGAGTGCAGTCCTGTCGGAGCGGATCCGACGCCACTGCCTGGCCGCGGGTTCCCTCGGCATCCCGGGGCATTCACAGCTCATGCATCGAACACAGGGTCTTTTCCTGATCCTCTTCGTGGCCGCGCCGGGCGTCGTTGCCTGTGCGCTCGGTCTGTCGCCGCTCACGACAGCCGTGACCCTCCTCCTCGGGCCTGCAGTCGGGATCGCTCTGTCGGTATACGGCCTCTGGTGGATCATGCTCGTGCCGGCTCTGGGCCGCTTCGACACCCACACCGAGTGGGTGAGCCTCCCCATCACCCAGGCGGCGGGGGCCGCCGCGAGCCTCTGGTTCATCTGGCGCTGGTTCGAGCTGCCCGGGCGGTCGGAGCGGATCGGACAGGAGGGTCCGGTACGGCTCGGCGACTCCCGTCACGAGCGCGCCATTCGCCACTCGGGACCCGTGCAGCGCAGTAACATCGCGGTGGACCTCTTCGACCCGCACGCGCACGATGCGGTTCTCCCGCCCATCGATCCCAACATCGAGGCCGAACGCACTCTCCCCGCGGCATTTGCAACGGGCCTGGGTTACTCCGTCCGCACCAACTGGCGCTTCACGGCTTATGGCACCGCCGCGGGCATGACCGCGCTCATCGGCTGGCATGTGCTTCGGGGAGGACAGGCGGAGATCACCTCCTACGTGATGATATGTATGGTTTGCGGTGTCAGCCTGGTCGCCCGGCTGCAAAGCATCCTGCAGCGCTGGATGAGAACGTCCACCGAGCAGGCGATTCTCCGCATCGCTCCACTCTGGCCCGACCCGGCGCAGGTGAAGCGCGCGATGTTAGGGAGCACCCTTCTCGTGCAACGGGGAGCGCTGGCCGCGTGGGCGGCGATCACGCTCTGCGGCTGGGCCCTCGACCTCGTGTCCAACACTTGTGTGTTCCGCGCCGCTCTCGCCCTTGCCGGCACGTCACTGGCCTTCAGCGGCTCCCTGTGGGCAACCCTGGCGCGCCGGCAGGTGCGCGAATGGCATACCGCCACGGTCGCCATCGGGATCACGGTAGGCTCGGGTGCTCTGATCGCGGCCTTCGGCGCCCCTTTGCTCTCACTTCACGTGGCACTCGGTCTCGCCCTCATGCTCGCCGCGCCCGCCGCCGCCCTCGCCTGGTACCTGCTCGCTCCCGCGAGAATCCCCATCAGCGTCGATCCGCGCGCATTGTCATCCCGACCCACCTCGATCTGACCGGTGCGCATCCTCGAAAATGGACATTCGTTCGATTTCGAGTGTAGCCTGATCGAGGCGGCGGCTGAAGAACGGAAAGGTGAAATTGGTGCGAAATCGAACGCGGGCGCCGGTTTCGTCCGCAAGCGCGCGCACGGACGTGCGCATTCAAAGGACGCGCGCCCTGCTGCACGAGGCGCTCGGCGCCCTGATGCACGAGAAATCATATGACCGCATCACCGTGGCGGACATCCTGCAACGCGCGAGGGTGAGCCGCTCGACCTTCTACATCCATTTTCGCGACAAGGATGCGCTGCTGACGAGCAGCATGCGCGCTCTGCTCCCCGGAACGCTCTCGACCGGGGGCGCAGGCGCCTCGGACGGAGCCGAGCGAATGGCCGCCTTCAGCCTCCCGCTCCTCACCCACATTCACCAACATCGCCGCTCCGCCCCCGCGAGATTGGGCGAGCGGGGCCGGGCGATCCTGCACGAGCATCTGCGGCGCGTCCTGGCGGAATGGATCGCGAGCACCATCGAGGAGCGCCACCGATCCCGGCGAGCGCCCGTGACCTCGGAGCTGCTCGCGCAGCACGTCGCCTCCACGTTCGTGCTCATCCTGCACTGGTGGCTCGATCGCGGCGGCGCCGCCTCCCCTGCCGAAGCCGACAGGCTCTTTCGCGCCCTCGTCATGCCCCTCCTGAGATCGGCTCCGGCGTGAAGCTTCGGTGACACCGACTGTTCGCGCTGTCGGCGTTCTGCGATACTCGGTAACATAACGGATATCTGTTCGGGGGAACGACGATGGAAGCCGGCGAAACCAAGGCACCGCAATTCACTACCGCCGAGTACACGCCCGACAGCTCGGTCCTGAAGTGCGCGGCATGCCAGCAGCCGCTCGGCGGCTCCTATTTCAAGGTCAAAGGCGCGACGGTCTGCGCGGCCTGTACGGAGAGGATCAGAGCGAAGATCCCGAAGGACTCGCAGGGCGCCTTCCTCCGCGCCATCGTGTTCGGAATCGGGGGCGCGTTGATGGGACTCGCGCTGTATGTCGCCTTTGCACTGGCCACCGGCCTCATCATTGGCTGGGTGTCCTTGGCGGTAGGTTGGATCGTCGGCAAGGCGATGCACGCGGGATCGGGCGGCGTGGGAGGACGGCGTTACCAGATAGTGGCCGTGCTGCTCACGTATGTCGCCGTTTCGATGTCGGCGGTACCGATCGCCCTTTACCAGAATGGGCACATTCGTCACGTCCCGATGACGGGCGACGTCCTCGCCAGGCTGGCCTGGATCGGTATCGCTTCGCCGATTCTGGAGCTCAGGGATACGGTGTCCGGTCTCATCGGGCTGGTCATCCTCTTCGTGGGCATTCGCTTCGCCTGGAGATTCACCGCCCGCCCGACATTGCAGGTATCCGGGCCTTTCAGCGCCACATCCGCCGGGGCCGCATAACGCGGAGAGGACTTGCCCGCTCCAGCCGTTTCCGACCGGTGCCGTAGCTGCGGTGCGTCCCTTGCGCCAGGCACTCTGGCATGCCCTCAATGTCACGCGTTGGCGCATGCTCGCGATCTCGAGGCGCTGGCAGCCCGTGCGAGGCAGCACGAGGAAAACCGGGAGCCTGCCGCGGCGCGGGCGGACTGGCAGGCCGCCCTCGATCTGCTTCCCGCGGATTCCTCACAGGCCGCTTGGGTGCGCACCCAACTGGCGGCGCTGGCGCCGGACGGCGCCAAACCGGCGAAGAGCGCGCCGCCCGCATGGACGCGCAGACTCGGACCGCTGGCGCCGATCGTGGTGTTCCTGCTCAAGGGAAAGGTCTTCCTGTCGCTGCTGAAACTGCCTTTCCTGCTCAGTTTCGCGAGTTTCGCCGCCCTCTACTGGGCCCTCTACGGGCCGACATTCGGCATCGGGCTCGCGGTGCTGATCCTCGTGCACGAGGCCGGGCACTTCATCGAGGTGAGAAGGCGCGGGCTGGCTGCCGACCTGCCGATGTTCATTCCCGGCTTCGGTGCCTATGTCCGCTGGACGGCGGCGGGCGTGAGCCCGGATGCAAGAGCGCTCGTGAGTCTCGCGGGGCCACTCGCCGGGGCTGCCGGGGCGGCCTTCTGCGGTTGGATGTGGCTGCAGACCCAGGAGCGCCTGTGGCTCGCGCTGGCGAGCTTCTCGGCGTTCATCAATCTCATGAACCTGATTCCGATCTGGCGGCTCGACGGTGGACAGGCCATCGAGGCCATCGACCGTGTGGGCCGCATCGCCATCGCCCTGGCGGCGGTGCTGTTGGCGGCCTGGCTCTCGCAGCCGATGCTGTTGCTCGTCGCCGGCGGCGCGGTATATCGCGCGTTCGACAAACAGCTTCCGGCTCAGATGCCGCCCAGCTACGGACTGACTGCGTACTTCATCATCCTGGTAGCCGCGTTGGGCTATCTCTGCACCTTGGCTCCGTTCGCAGCGCCGCAACACTGAGACGGCGGCCGAGTCATGCATGCGCGGCATCAGGCGGCCGCTTGCCAAGACGTCCATTCCATGGTACCTTTATTAAACAAGGTAGCTTCTATCCGGCATGGGCGAAGATTCAAAACTCGGTGCGCTGCGCAAGGGCTTCCTCGAATTCGTGGTCCTGCGGATCATCAGCAGCTCGACGGTGTACGCCGCCGACATCCTGAAGAAACTGGGGGCGACGGATTTCGCCACGCAGGAAGGCACGCTCTATCCGCTCCTGAGCCGGCTGCGGCGCGAGGGGCTGCTCGATTACCAGTGGCAGGAATCCGAAGCCGGTCCGCCGCGCAAATACTATCGCCTCACCACGGCCGGCCAGCGGCAACTGTCGGAGTTCGACGCCTATTGGGCCCGACTCAATCAAACGATCGATTCGATGGGGAGTTGAGTCATGCGACCGGTCATCTCGGTGAGTCTCAACGGGCGCGCCTATCAGCTCGAGGACGACGCGCACGCGGCGCTGGCGAATTACCTGGATTCGGCGGCACGCGCTCTTGCGGGCAATCCCGACCAGACGGAGATCCTCGCCGACCTCGAGCAGGCGATCGCGGACAAGTGCGAGCGCTTCCTCAATCCGCACAAGACCGTCGTGGTCCGCGGCGAGATCGAGCAGGTGATCGGCGAGATGGGTCCCGTCGACTCCGGTGCCAGAACCGACACCCGCGATGAGGGCGCGCCTCGCGGCGCTCAGGCCCAAACGGGCCGCGCAGCCGGCGGGACCGGAGCCACCGGGCAGGCGGGCTCGACGGCCGCGAAGCGCCTCTACCAGATCAGCGACGGCGCCTTGTTCAGCGGGGTCTGCAAAGGCCTCTCCGTCTACCTGGACGTCGATGTGACGCTCGTTCGCCTCCTCTTCATCATCGCAACCGTGATCACCGGCGGGCTCGCGGTACTGGTGTACGTCATCATGATGTTCATCGTGCCGTATGCCGACACACCGGAAGAGCTCGCGGCGGCCAGAGGCTTACCGTTCAACGCCCGTGTGCTCGTCGAGCAGGCGAAGCTCAAGGCGGCGCAGCTGGCCGACGCGGCGATGCACAACAGCTCCCCCGCCACACGCGCGCAGTGGAAAGCCGAGTGGCGCAAGAGGCGCGCACAATGGCGAAGCGAGCGTCGTAGGTGGCGTGCGCAGTGGCACGCATACCGCTGGACAGGCGTCCCTCCCGGCCCGGTCCCCCCTGCCGCACCGCCGCCTTCCATGCCCCCTCTGGCGCACTTCATCTCCGGCTTGATATGGGCCGCTCTGGGCCTCGTGGCCGCACTCGTGACGTTGGGTTGGCTGTTTGCGCTCCTCTCACTGATCACGACCGGCGCGGTGTTCGGCTGGATTCCGTTGCACGTGCCCCTGTGGATCGCCATCATCGGTCTCATCCTGATCTATCAGGCGGTCGTATGGCCGCTGCGGGCGCTGCGCCACGGACTGGCGCCGCGCTATTACGGTTACGTCCACCCATGGCATGCGTTCTGGGATGCACTCGTAGGCCTGTTCATCCTGGCGCTGATCGTGTGGCTCTTGACCCATCACGGCCACGATCTGCGGCAGTCCTTCGACGCCGTTCAGCAGAACGTGCAGCCGGCGTGGAACCAGTTCGTGTTGGCCTGGCAGACCCTGATTCACGGCATCACGCACTGACGCGGGCGGCGCGCGGCGAGCCGGTAACCGCTCCAACCCGGCGAGGGGCGGACGAAGCTGAACGAACGCTGAACAGCGAAACCCGCACGCGCTCCCTCGAGGGAACGCACACGCTCGAGTGACCTGCGCAGTCAGCGAAGGTTGTGGTAGCCTGCGTCTCGTCAACGATAATGAGCTCCGGGCCAGCGCTGCGGCGCGGCGGCACCGGACATAAACGGGCGGTCTGCAGGTGGCGATCCCTTCGCGCGGGATCGCTCGTGTCATTCCCAATAAAGAAACCGAATTTTCCCGATGGACACCATTGCTGCCGACCGAATACCGCCGCTCAGGGACCGATGGTGCCTCGCGCGCCTCCTCGCTGAGATCCCATCCGACTGACGGTCGGGGTCTCGCGTGTTTCACATCGAGGAGATCCAGGCTCAACTGGATGACGGCGCCGCGCTCGCGCAACTTCTCGCCGACACCCCATGGCCGCAATCGATGCAAGCGCTGCTGCGCAAGCCCTTCTTTGCGCGCAAGTGGGATATCGGCAAGCAAAGCGACCGCTGGCTCGCGAGCGATGGCAGCACCGTCGTATTGCTGACGATCACCGGGGCAACCGCGTCCGCCGTCGCGAGGGCGCGGCTGCGCTTCGATGATCTTCGTATCGCCGCCCCTCGACTTCAGCCCTCCCGCGAGACGGTCCGCGGCATCCTGGAGGGGATCGCCCGTGAAGACGATCGCGCCGCGACCCTCTTCCGCCCGCCGCCCGAGCGCTGATCCGGACCTCGCAGAGCTCGCCGGTACCGTCCCGGTCCGGGCCGAATCAGGCTGGTGGAGGCAGTCACGTCTGCAACTGCGGCTACATGACGAATGCGGAGGCGACTGGCCGGGGAATTAGACGCCCGCCCGGCGCTCGCCAACCTCCTGTAGACTCCGAAACCATGGCTGGACAATCGATCGCTTCGGGCACGGTGCACAGAATGCCTGCGGATTTTCGCAAAGCGATAGCGTCTGATGCGATCGTCATGGATCTATGGGCGAGCATTACGCCACTGGCACGCAATGAATGGATATGCTGGGTCACGTCCGCCAAGAAGGATGAGACGAGGACTAGCCGCATACAAGTCGGGCTCGATAAGATGAGAAAGGGCATGCGCCGACCGTGTTGTTGGCCTGGATGTCCTCATCGCTGAAATGGCTCGGGCCCGCGCCTTACCGATCATTCCCGGGGTTTTTGGAAAAAGCGGCCCGCGTTCGGACGGAAGAGGCACCAGACAATCAGGACGAAGAACAGGCCATGAATGGCAAGCTGGCGGAGTACGCCGAAACTGATGGCGACGTGAAACGCCATCCACGCGACCGCGAGCCAGCGAGCCCAATTCTGCGCACGCAACAGGAAAACACCGCACACGATCGCGAGACACTCGGTGATCTCGATCCAGATCCCATCGGGCGCGCGCAGGCTTTTGAAGTGAGCGATGACTCCGACGACGCCCACCAGCAGATAAAGGCACGCGATCAAGCTGACGGACAGCGGAATCTTGAGCCGGCGCTGGCTGAGGTCGCTGCCCGTATTTTCGTTCATGGCGTCAGGCATGCGATCCCTTTCCTTGCTACTGCGCCATGACCTGCCAGGGGGCGCCGTACCGGTCCACCAGCATGCCGAAGGCATTGGCCCAGGATGTTTTCTGCAGCGGCATCTCGATCTGCCCTGCCTCGGAGAGTGCCTCGAACACGCGGGTCGCCTCTTCCACGCTCCGGCAAGCGAGCGTGAAACGCGTGCCTTTGATACCCGGGTAGGGTGCCGGCGCCATCCAGTCGGACGCCATCAGGGTGTTGCCGTCGAACCTCAGGCTGGCATTGATGACCCGGTGAGCACTGGAAGGTGGAAACTGGGATGCCATCGGGGATTCCCCTACCGTGGTCATGTTCTCGATCTCTCCGGCGAACACTTTCTGATAAAACCTCATCGCCGGCGCACAATCCCCGTCGAAAAGCATGTAAGCCAACAGGCGCGCCATCTGACTCTCCTCGGTGAAAAACTGAACGCATCCGACCGAGTGCACTATGCGTTCACCGATCGCTCACTTCAACTGATGTTTTGTGATGGCCGGCGGGCAGGTGGCGACCCTTACCCGCTTCTCACCACTGTCCCCTTGGAGTATCCTCACTGCCGTCTTCGTCCGTGCGACGACTGATCAGCAAGCTGCTAGAGCGACGTGCCATGAATAAGACCGCTTCGCCGGACCCGGTGACCATTCACGTTGGGCAGATAGAGATCCGGTACATACAAGAGGCCGGGAACGGCTGTCAGATGGGGTGCTTCGAAATGAGAGTGCCGCCGGGCTCTAACGTGCCCCCGCCGCACAGCCACGCAAATAATGAAGAGCTGGTGTACGTGCTGGACGGCGTTCTGCGCTACACCGTGGGCGGCGAGACGCGCGACCTGCGGCCCGGCGACACCATGGCCACGCCGCGCGGAGTGGTTCATGGCTTCAGCAACCCCCATTCGGCCATTGTGCGGGCGCTTATCATGAACACGCCGGACATTGGGGCGCAATACTTCCGCGAGGTCGCCGCGATCATCAATGCTGCTGGGCCACCTGATCGCAGCAGACTCGTGGAAACCATGCGGACGTTCGGACTGGTGCCCGCCACGGCTCAGAGAGCCCCGTAGCGACACGCTCGACATCGCGGGGTGCCGAAGCCACGGAAGAGGATTCCGACGGACTTGTACCGACCCGAAACGGCAGTCGCGAGTGACCGTTTTCGGGAACCCTGCCATATACTTCAGGGTCGTCAGCTTCGTCGTTAAAGATCGCAGGCATGTCAGGAACCTCACGGCGCCCTATTAGGCTGACTTTGTTAACCCTGGCCCTGATCTGGCTCTTTATCAGTGCCATCGGCAATCTCCTCGTATGGAGATCTATTCAACCCACAGCCTTCCCGCCGGGATCGCCAGCAGCAGCCGTCATCCCGGCAATGACAGGACCCCTGTTTGACTCTCTGCTAAGTCTGTACGGCTTAACAGCCTTAGTTGCGGCGGTTTCCGTTTGGCGCATGCTTCCCTGGATGTCAGCTGCATTTCTCGTCTGGTCCATCATGGCGCTCTTGCTGGGTATGGTCTTTTTGGAAGCGATTCCGCCCAGCCTCATAATGGGTGGCAGATATGCCGCTGTCGCTTTCGTCGCCGGACTGGCAGCCATTCTGTGGTTGATCTATCGATATCTCCAACGGATCGCACCGAACGCGGCCAACGGAGCGCTCTAGTTTCGGGGCCGCACATGTCATGGCGGATCGCGCCGCAGACTCACCCGCTGTGTGCCGACCGATGCCCGTGAATTTCCTCGAGGACGAGGCTCGCGTCGACTACATCATCGGAATGGCTGAAAACAAGGTGCTGAAGCGCCCGTGTGCGGCGGCTGATGGGGAGGGCGCGGCGGCTTTCCAGGCAAAAGGGCAAGACGGCCCATGTTTTTGGCGAGACTCGCTACGCCGCCGGGAGCTGGCAGGGGCGCAGGCGCCGTGTGCTCATCAAGGCCGAAGTGGTGCGGTTGGAGGGGCGCACGCCGAAGGACAACGCGCGCTTTGTCGTCACGAACCTCAAGGGATCCCCTCGGCACCTGTACAAGAAGGTCTACTGCGGTCGCGGTCAGGTCGAGAACCGGATCAAGGAGCTTCACCACGGCCTTGAGATCGACCGCACCAGCTGCACGAGCTTCCTCGCCAA
>DATNEU010000040.1:0-33337 GCA_035552895.1 Steroidobacteraceae bacterium | reverse complement strand
TCGCGGGAGCTCGAATCACCTGCCGGACGCTCAGGGCAACAATCAGTACGCCACGCCAAAGACCTATCTATCCGACAATCTCACCAATAACGAGGTTGGCTGGAAGACCATGTGGTTCGACCACCGTCTCGAGGTGAACGGCGCCGTCTATCAGGAGAACTGGAGCAACGCCCAGGTCAGCTTCTTCTGTCCGCAGTGCGGACTTGGCAACCTGACGTACAACACGAACGGGCCGAATTACCAGGTCAGAGGTGTGGAGCTGCAGATCGCGGCCAATGTATGGCGCGGCCTGTCGGTCAACGGCGCGGCTGCCTGGAACAGTGGTGAGCTGAAGAATTCGCCGGCGTTGATCGGGAATTTGGCGACGAGCTCCAGTTTCGGCAAGCCGATCACCGATTTTTATGTAAAGGACAAGACTACCGGGCAGTGGGTTCTCGGGGGACCGGTCGCCGATGTGTACGGTGCCCAGGGGAGCCCGCTCGCCAACTCGCCGCCGTTCGAGGGGAACCTGCGGGCGCGCTACGACTGGGAGATGGGCAACTATCTGCCGTACGTGCAGCTCGGGATGCAGCACCAGTCGCACTCACTGTCGGCCTCCGGCCACGTCGAGGCGTACGACCAGCCGGCCTGGACGACCTACGACCTGTCGGCGGGGGTGGCGAAGGATAACTGGACGGTCTCGCTCGTCGGCACGAACATCACCAACGTGAACAAGAGCCTGTTCACCACCAGCCGGCAGTTCATCCTCACGGAGACGCCCATGCGCCCGAGAACGATCGAGCTCACGTTCGGCTACGCCTTCTCCGAGCACCACTGACCCGGAGGGCGGGTCCGAGGCGCGATTGCGGTAGAATCCGGCCTGGCAGAGCGGAGGCTGTGGGATACCGATGCAGGCTGACAGTGCCGCTTCGCCGGGGTCCGCAAGCGCCCCGGCGAGCGTGCGCCAACTCCTCGATCATCGCCGGTTCGCCGAGGCGGCTCGGGACGCCGAGGCGTTGCTGGCCGGGAGCCCGGAGGATCGCGACCTCCTCTACATGCTCGCGGTCGCGCAGCGCTATCTCGGCAATATTCCCGCGGCGCTGGCGACGCTCGCCAGGCTCGAGGAGCTGCATTCGGGTTACCCCCGCCTCTATCAGGAAAGGGGCTATTGCCACGTCGCGCAGCGCTCGTCGGCAGCCGCGATAGCCGCGTTCGAGAGGGCGGTAGCGCTCAATCCCGCGCTGCCCGGCAGCTGGCGAACCCTGCGGTCGCTTTATGGCATCGTGGGCCGGCGGGCCGATGCGGATAACGCCGCCGCTCACGTCGCCAAGCTAGCCAGCCTCCCCACCGCGATCGTCACGGCACGCAGCATGTTCGCCGACGGCGAGATCGACGCCGCCGAAGCCCTCGTGCGGCGCTATCTGCTCCAGCACGGCGATCACGTCGAAGGGATGCGCCTGCTCGCCCAGATCGGCATGAAGCTCGACGTGCTCGACGATGCGGAGCTGCTGCTCGAGAGCGTGCTCGAGCAGGCTCCGGACTATCGGCCGGCGCGCTATGACTATGCGCAGGTGCTGCTGCAGCGGCACAAGCACCGCCAGGCTCGGGAGCAGATCCGGATGCTGCAGCAAGCGGAGCCCGAGGAGCGCGCTTATCGCATTACCCAGGCGACCCTGTCGACCGAGCTCGGCGAGTGCGAGCAGGCGCTGCGCGAGTACCGGCGGCTGCTCGAGGAGACGCCGGACCACGCCGAATTGCACCTGTCGATGGCGCACACCCTGAAGACTCTGGGCCGGCAGCAGGAAGCCATCGAGTCTTACCGACGCGCCGCCGCGTTGCGACCGGGCTACGGGGATGCTTACTGGAGCCTCGCGAACCTGAAGACTTACCGTTTCACGGACGCAGAGATGTCAGCGATGCGGGCCGCCGAAGCCGCGCCGCGCGCCGCGCTGACGGATCGCTTTCACCTGTGCTTCGCGCTCGGCAAAGCCCTGGAGGACCGTGGCGAGTACGGAAAATCGCTCTCTTACTACGAGCGCGGCAACGCGCTCAAGAAGAGCGAATGCCGCTACCGTCCGGAGTTCATCGAGAGCAACACCCGGCTGCAGATCGAAATATGCACCCCGGAGTTCTTCGCGGCGCGCCGGGGCTGGGGTTGCGCGAGTGATGCACCGATCTTCGTCGTGGGCCTGCCCCGTGCGGGGTCGACGCTCATCGAGCAGATCCTGGCCTCACACTCCCGCGTCGAAGGGACGATGGAGCTGTCGGACATCCCGCGGCTCGCACAGAGCCTGCAGGGGCGCGACGGCGCAGGCGGCGCGCCGCTCTACCGCTACCCCGGCGTGCTCACGGAGTTGCCGGCGGATGACTTCCGCCGCTTTGGCGAGCGTTATCTCACGGATACCGCACTTTATCGCACCGGCAAGCCCCATTTCATCGACAAGATGCCGAACAACTTCCGGCACATCGGCCTGATGCACCTCATTCTGCCGAACGCGAAGATCATCGACGCCCGCCGCGGCGCCATGGCCTGCTGCTTCAGCAACTTCAAGCAGCTCTTCGCCTCCGGGCAGCAGTTCACCTACTCCTTCGAGGACATCGCCCGCTACTACCGCACGTACGTGGAGCTGATGGCCCACTGGGACCGGGCTTTGCCGGGGAAGATACTGCGCGTGCAGCACGAGGAGCTGGTCGCCGACTTCGAGCCGCAGGTGCGCCGGATCCTCGATTTCTGCGGACTGGACTTCGAGCCCGCCTGTCTCGAGTTCCACAAGACCTCGCGGCGGGTGCACACGGCGAGCTCCGAGCAGGTGCGCCGTCCCATCAACACCGAGGGCCTCGAACAGTGGCGGCACTTCGAGCCCTGGCTCGGGCCGCTCGCGACGGCGCTGGGGGACCTTGCGAAGGAGTCATCATGACCGAGCCTCCATCGATGCCTGAGGCGACGCAGAGCCGTACGCCGGGAAGGCGCCGCGAACGCGGGCGCGCCGGCCGGTCCACGGGCGCCTCGCTCGCGCCCATTCCCCGGCTGATCAACCACTGGCCGCCGCTCGAGATCCTGACGGGTGAGCAGGTTGAGCGCATCGTGCTCGCCGCGTTTCGGGTGCTGGAGGAAGCGGGTCTCGAGATCCGCAGTCCGGCGGCGCGGGAGGTCTACCGCCGAGCCGGTGCGCTGGTGGATGAGAGCACGCAGTTGGTACGCCTCGGGCGCGACATCGTCGAGGCGCAGCTCGCCTCGGCACCGGCGAGCTTCACGCTCCACGCCCGCAATGCGGAGCGACATCTGCACGTGGGCGGCGACGTGGTCAATTTCGGCCCCGTGACGGGCGCGCCGCACATCAACGATCGGGAGCACGGCCGGCGCTACGGCGATATCGAATCCTTCCGCAATATCCTGCGCCTCATCCACTCGCTCGGTGTCCTGCACTGGCAGGGCGGCATCGTCGTCGAGCCCGTCGACCTGCCGGTATCCGTGCGGCATCTTGCCATGTATCAGGCGCACATCGAGTGTTCCGACATCGTCTGGGCCGCGCGCGGCATCGGCGGGGTGCAGGCGCAGGATGCGATCGCCATGTCGGCCCTCGAGCACGGCTGTACGGTCGAAGAGCTCGCCTCGCGGCCGACGCTCATGACGGTGACCAACGTGAATTCGCCACGCCGGGTCGATGAGGAGATTCTCGACAACATCATGACCATGGCGCGTGCCGGGCAGTGCGTAGTCATTACGCCTTTCACCCTGATGGGCGCGATGGCGCCGGTGACGCTGGCCGGCGCTCTCGTGCAGCAGACGGCCGAAGCGCTCGGGATCGTCACGCTCTGTCAGATGCTGCGGCCCGGTGTGCCCTGTGTTCTTGGAGGCTTCACCTCCAACGTCGATATGCGGACGGGCTCGCCTGCTTTCGGTACACCGGAGTATGTGCATGCGGTGATCGCCGCTGCCCAGATCGGCCGGCACCTCGAGCTCCCCGTGCGCACCAGCGCCGTGAATGCCTCACCGACGGTCGACGCCCAATCGACCTACGAGACCGCCTTCTCGCTGCAGGCCGCGATCCTCAGCCACAGCCATCTCGTCAACCATGCGGCCGGCTGGCTCGAAGGAGGCCTCTCGGCCTCGCTCGAGAAGATCATCGTCGACGCCGAGCTGCTGCGGAACTGGGCCGAGATGTTGAAGCCCGTGAGCTTCGACGACGACGACCTGGCTGTGGAGACCATCAAGTCCGTGGCCGCGGGCGGGCATTTCTTCGGCGAGCCGCACACACTGGCCCGCTACCAGTCGGCGTTCTATCGCCCGCTGCTCTCCGACTGGTCCAACTTCGAGAGCTGGAAGGAGGCGGGCGCGCGCGATGCAACGCAGCGCGCCACCGGAATCTGGCAGAAGCTCCTGGCCGAATACCAACCGCCGCCGCTCGACCCGGCCGTCAAGGAGGCGATCGCCGACTACGTGGCACGCCGCATGCGCGAGCTGGGTGCCAATGGCTGAGAGCTCCTGGATCGCGAACGCCCGAATGTACTCCGTGACGCCGGAGGTCGAGTCCCTCTGGCGTACGCTTCTCGTGCACGTGGCGGAGGAGGCGAATGTTGCGCTCGAGTACCTTCGCTATCCCGCCCCGCGGCCGCTCGAGGACCTCTGGTCGCGGTCGGATCTGGGCGCAGTGCTCATGTGCGGCTATCCCATCGCGCTCGAGCTCGCTCCGGTTCAGCCGATCGCGGCTCCGATACCGCGGGCGCCGTGGGCCGAGGGCCGCGCGGTCTATCGGACGGATCTCATCGTTCGCGAGGACGCTCCATACACTTGTCTGGAAGATACGTTCAGCGGTCGTGCCGGCTGGACGGTTTCGCACTCCCACTCAGGCTTCAATGCCCTCCGCCACCATCTGCTGGCGTACCGGACTGCGCAACGGCCGACATTGTATCGGCAGATGGTCGGCAACCTCGTAACCGCACGTAACGTGCTCGACGCCGTGCGCGAGCGGCGCATCGACGTGGGGCCATTGGATGCCTATTGGCACATGTTGATCGCGCGGCACGCGCCGAGCCTCTGCGCGGGAGTGCGCGTGCTTGCCTCCACCGCGCTCGCGCCCATGCCCGCCTTCGTCGCGGCTGCCGATGTCCCGGCCGTTGTAGTGGCCCGGCTTCGCGCCGCGTTTACGAGCGCCGTGATGAAGCCGTGGTTCGCCGGGTTGGCGGATCCTCTGATGCTCGAGGGTTTCGCTGAAGCCACTCGGGCGGTGTTCGCACCGGCATTGGAATGGGATCGGGAGGCCAGGGCGGCGGGATACGCAGAGCCTGCGTGAGGCCCCGCGGCGCCAGCCGAGATTAATGGCTCGGGGCCGGCACGCGGCCGGAGGGATGCAGCAGCCCGTCGTGACGGCGGAAGAGGTAACGGCGGGCGACGTCGAAGTACGTGCGATAAACGAGCCCGCCATTCTCCCGGATCAGGCGCTCGCGCTCCTGGCGGTGGCGGGCGGGAAGATCGTACCAGGGGATGCCCGGCGCTTCGTGGTGCAGCGAATGCAGGTTGTTGAAGAGGAAGAGGGGCCCGAGGATCCACGAGCCCTCGACGATGGCGACGCGCTCGCGGACGCCCGGCCGCGCGCGATGCTCCGCGAACGAGCGGATGAGCTGGATGGCATTCGCCGGCACCACCATCGCCACGAAGTAGAGCCAGAGCGGAATGCCGCAGACGACCTTCAGCCAGAGGACGACGGGGATGCACCAGAGGAGATGCTCGGCCCAGACGGCCCGGATTCCGGGCTCGCCGCGCCAGACATTGCGAAGATCCCAGCGCAGGTACATGGCGATGCGCAACCAGGACCCGACGACGAGGCGCCCGGCCAGGGTCTGCTCCAGGCGCAGGGCGGCGCGCATGAAGGGGCTCAATCGCCGCCAGCCCTCCTGCGTCCAGTACCACGACTCCGGATCGTCGATGGGATCGGTCAGCCGCGCATCGTAATGATGCTTGTGATGCAGGTCGCGATAACGCTGATAGGGAATCCACAGCTCGAGCGGAACGATCGCGAGCAGCCGGTTTAAGGCCTTCCAGCGCGTGGGATGTCCGTGGACGATCTCGTGCTGCAGGGAGCTGTGGAGGGTGACGAGCAACGCCGCGAGCGGCGCGACGACCCAAAGCGGCCAATGCGCATATCTCGAGGTCACCGCGAGCCACCCGCCGTAGGCGACGAGGAGCAGCAGGAGCGTCGGGAGCTCGACTGCGGGCCGAGCGCGATTGAGGGCTGATGTCACGATCGGAGGAGAGGATGCGCTTGGGACCGGTAACATCGAAACCTGCAGCTTTGTCGCTGCATTATAACATCGCCGGCCTGAGCAGAATTCGGGTGAATTGTTGAAGCAGGTCGCGAGTTTGCGCACTCGCCCGTCACTCGAGGCGCGCCGAGCGGCACAGCCGCCGCTCCAGGGCGGCGACCGCGTCATAGAGAAGAACGGCCATCAGTCCCGTGGCGAGCCCGCCCTGCAGGACGAAGGCGGTGTTGTTGGAGAGGAGCCCGGCGATGATCACCTCGCCGAGGCCCTTGGCCGCGACCGTGGAGCCGAGGGTGGCGGTGCCGATATTGATCACCAGGGAAATTCTAATTCCCTCTAAAATCAAAGGCATAGCTAGTGGAAGCTCGACTGAGACTAGGCGCTGGCCAGCGCTCATTCCCATGCCGCTCGCCGCCTCGAGCACGGCGGCCGGACAGGTCCGCAGGCCGACCACCGTATTCTCGAAGATCGGCAGCAATCCATAGAGAAGGAGGGCGACCAGGGTCGGCTTCTCGCCGAAGCCGAGCAGCGGCACCGCCAGCGCCAGGACGGCGATCGGAGGAAACGTCTGCCCGAAATTCACCACCGCCCGTGACAGTGGCAGAAACTCCCGGCCGCCGGCGCGCGTGACCAGGATGCCGAGCGCGACGGCAATGACCGTGCTGCCCAGGCAGGCGATCAGCACGGTCGCAAGATGCGCCACGGCCAGCATCGCCAGATTGCCCTGGTCGTAGATCGGCGGCGCGCCGCCCTCGGTGAGGGGCGCAAAGAGCGGCGCAAAACGCTGCGGCGCCAGCAGGAACGCGAGCAGGAGACCGAGCCCGGCGAGCCGCAGAACCGTCGCGGCGCGGCGCATCAGGCCGGCCGTCCGCGCGCCATGATGGCCGCAACCGTCAGCCGCCCGCGCGGCGTTCCATCGGCGTCCACGACGGTCGCGCACTCGCTGCCGCGCCAGAGCAGCTCCGAGAGCACCTCGCGCAGTGAGGCGGATGTTGGAACGAGGAGCCCGTCGGTCACGGCCTCGCCCGCCAGGGGCAGCGCCGCCTCGCCCGCGGTGGTGAGCGAAAGCAGCCGCATCGCCCGCTCCGCGCTGCCGGTCATGCGCGCCACGAGTTCATTGGCCGGACGGGTCACCAGCACCTCGGGCCGGTCGTATTGGATGAGCCGGCCTTCGCTCATGACGGCGACCCGGTCGCCGAGCCGGAAGGCCTCGTCGATGTCGTGGGTGACGAGCACGATCGTCGTGCCGAACTTCCGTTGGATGTCGAGGAGATCGTCCTGCGCCTTCTCGCGGATGATGGGATCGAGCGCGCCGAAGGGCTCGTCCATCAGCAGCACCGTGGGTTCCGCGGCGAGCGCCCGCGCCACTCCTACGCGCTGCTGTTGCCCGCCCGAGAGCTCATGCGGATACTTATCCGAGTAGACCGCGGGATCGAGCTGCAGCGCTTCGAGGAGACGGGCGGTCCGCGCGCGGATCCGCTCCGCCTCCCACTTAAGAAGGCGCGGCACGGTCCCGATGTTCTCCGCGACCGTGCGGTGAGGAAAGAGACCGTGCCCTTGGATCACATACCCGATCCGGCGCCGCAGTTGGTGGCCGGGCTCGCTCTCGGTATCGCGCCCGTCGATGAGAACACGGCCACTCGTCGGCTCGATCAGCCGGTTGATCATCCGCAGCAGCGTCGATTTGCCCGACCCCGACGTGCCGACGATCACGGTGATGGAATTGCTCTCGATGACCATCGATACCGAGTCGACCGCCGTCGTCGCGCCGTAACGCTTCGTGAGACTCTCGATGGTTATCATCGGGGCGCCCGATCCAGGAGCTCGATGAGCGCATCGAGCAATACGGCGGCGGAGTAAGCGAGCACGACCGTGGGAATCGCCCCGAGCAGCACGAGGTCGTTGGCCGCTTGTCCGATTCCTCCGAACACGAACGTGCCGAATCCGCCGCCGCCGATCAGCGCCGCCACCGTGACGAGCCCGATGTTCTGCACCAGCACGATGCGGATGCCGGTCAGAATGACGGGCAGCGCGAGAACGAGCTCCACGCCGGCCAGCGTTTGCCACCGCGTCATGCCCATGCCGAGAGCCGCTTCCACCGTGGCGGGCGAGACGCGCTTGAGGCCCGTCACCGTGTTGGCGACGATCGGCAGGAGCGAGTAGAGGAAGAGCGCGAGCACCGCCGGCGCGGCGCCGATGCCGCGGATGCCCAGGGCTGCCGCGAGGGGAACGTGCGCGGCCAGCGCTCCCAGGGGGGCCATGAGGATGCCGAAGAGCGCGATGGAAGGGACGGTCTGGATGATGTTGAGCGCGCTGAGAATGCCGGGCCGCAGGCGCGGCGTACGGTGACAGAAGATCCCGAGCGGCAGCGCCACGATGACGGCAGCCCCGAGCGAGCCCAGCGAGAGCAGGATGTGCTGGCGTGCCGCGACCGCGAAAGCCGAGGCGTTCACGGCGTACTCGCGCATGATCGAGACATTGTCGAATGTGCCGTGGGCCAGCGATGCTCCCGCGCCGCCCAGAAAGAGCACGAGCAGCAGCACGCGCACGCCGGGCCCCGGACGCATGCGCGTAATCGCATCGGTTGCGATTAGACCGAGCGCCGCGAGCAACAGCCAGAAACCCGCACCGGGCGCGACGCGCACGATCAGGTCGTGGGGCGGCGTCAAGGTGTTCGCCGCGACTGCGAGCGCCGCCGCGGTCGCGACGATCCCCGCTAGCGCTGCGCCGAGGCGCAGCGGCGCATTCGCCGCGAGGAGCGCCACGGCCGCCACCGCGGCGAGTGTCGCCTGACACCCGAGCGCTGCCCATACCGGCAGCACCTGCGCGAGTGCGCGCGGATCGCCCGGCACGATGCGGTTGGCCTTGTAGGTGACGAACGGCAGCAGGAGGAGGCCGGCGGCTCCGACCAGCGTCAGCAGGGCTCCCAGGCGATCGACGCCGGCGAGCGCAGCGGTACCCTGCGCGGAGGTCGGCCGGCGCAGCAGGAACCCGGGCGAGCTCACTTCAGCAGCCCCTTGTGCTCGAGGTAAGTTCTGGCGACGGACTCGATCGACTCGCCGTCGACCTGCACGCGCTCGTTCAGATGCTGCAGCGTCTGCCGATCCAGGCTCTCCATGACGGGCTTGACCAGCGCGGCGATTTGCGGGTACTCGCGCAGGACGGCCTCACGGATGAGAGGGACGGGAGCATAGATCGGCTGATCGTGCTTGTCGTCCTCGAGGACGACGAGGTTTGCCGCCGCGATGCCCCCATCCGTGGCGTAGACCATCGCCGTGTTGGTCCCGTCCGTGCGTGCGGCGGCGGCGGTGATCATGGCCGTGGTCTCCCCTCCCGCGAGCACGATGAGCTGATCCGAGGTCAGCTTGAAGCCGTAGGTGTCCTCCAGGGAGCGTAGCGTCCCGGCATTGGCAAACTCGGCCGAGCAGGCGAGCACGACATGGCCGCCTGAGGACACCCAGCGCGCGAAATCGCTCATGGTGCGCAGATGATAGGCGTCGGCGACGTCGCGGCGCACCGCGAGCGCCCACGCGTTGCTCGCGGGGGCCGGCGTGAGCCAGACGATCCGGTTTTTCGCATAGTCGAGGCGCGCGCCGAGCTCGTAGCCCCGCCTGAAGTCCTTCCAGGCGGGATTCGCCGGCATATTGAAGAAGATGCCGCCATTGCCGGTATATTCGACGTAGAGATCGATTTCCCCATCGAGAAGGGCGCGGCGCACGACGGGAGTTGCGCCGAGCTTGAGGCGGTCGACGGTCGCAATTGCGGCGGCGCTCAGGATCAGGCGGATCATCTCGCCGATCATCGCCGACTCGCTCGAGAGCTTCGAGGAGATGACGACGGGGGCGGCGGCGGCGGCGAGCGCCGGCGTGCAAGCCATGAGTGCGAGTGTCGCTGCGATGCAGAGCGCTTTGAAGAATCGCGCCACGTATGGTCTCCACCCCGTATGGGCACACGTTGTCCGCTGATGCGGTGCGAGTCAAGCGCTATGATTGAGCGATGCAAGACTCCGCGCGCGCTGTCGTCATCGGGGGTGGGGTGGTCGGCGCCAGTGTGCTCTACCACCTCGCCAGGATCGGCTGGCGGGATGTTCTGCTCCTCGAGAAGAGCGAGCTCACGGCCGGCTCGACGTGGCACGCCGCCGGGGGCATGCATACGTTCAATGGCGAGGCGAACATCTCGAAGCTGCAGAAATACACGATCGATCTCTACCGCGAGATCGAGGCGCTGTCCGGCCAGTCCTGCGGGCTGCACCCGAACGGCGGTCTCATGCTGGCGGCGACACCCGGCGAGCTCGACAGCCTGAAGCTGATCTGCTCCCGCGCACGCTATCTCGGCATGGAGACCGAGATGATCTCGCTCGAGGAAGCCAAGCGGCTCAACCCGCTCATCGACACGAGCTTCTTCACCGGTGCGCTCTGGCGCGCGGACGGCGGGCACTGCGATCCCTCGGGCACCACCCATGCTTACGTCAAGGCAGCTCGCCAGCTCGGTGCGTCCGTGGAGCGTTTCACACGGGTAATCGCTCTGAGGCAGCGTCACGATGGCGCCTGGGATGTCATCACCGACAAGGGGACGGTCCGGGCCGAGCATGTGGTCAACTGCGCCGGCTTGTGGGCGCGGGAGATCGGGCATCTGGTCGGCCTGGAGCTGCCCGTGCTCGCGATGGAGCATCACTATCTCGTGACGGAGGAAATCCCGGAGCTGCGGGGACGCGAGCGCGAGATCGTCAATACGACCGACTACGCGGGCGAGATCTACATGCGTCAGGAGCGCGCGGGCGCCCTGATCGGCACCTACGAGCCGCACGGCGTGGTCTGGGCGCCGGTGAAGACGCCCGATGAGTTCTCCATGCAGCTGCTGCCCGAGGACTTCGAGCGCCTGGCGCCTTACTTCGAGGTGGGCTTCCAACACTTTCCCGCGCTCGGTCGTGTCGGCATCAAGAAAGCGATCAACGGCCCCTTCACCTTCGCGCCCGACGGCAATCCGCTCGTCGGGCCCGTGCGCGGCCTGAGAAACTTCTGGGTCGCTTGCGCCGTCATGGCGGGGTTCAGCCAGGGCGGTGGCATCGGGCTGGTGCTGTCGCGCTGGATGGCCGAGGGCGATCCGGGGCAGGACATCCTGTCGATGGATGTGGCGCGGTTCGGCGCATTCGCGACGCCCAAGTACACCTCGATCAAGGTTCCGGAGAACTATTCGCGCCGGTTCCGGCTCGCCTACCCCAACGAGGAGCTTCCGGCGGCGCGCCCCGTGCGGCGCTCTCCGATCTACGAGCGGCTGAAGGCTGCGGGAGCCGTGATGGGCGCGAATTTCGGGTTGGAGCATGCGCTCTGGTTCGCCCCGCCGGGAGTGACCGCCGCCGAGACACCGACCTACCGGAGGTCGGAGGCGTTTCCTCATGTCGGTGAGGAATGCCGTGCGGTGCGCGCCGCGGTGGGTCTTTACGAGACCACCAACTATGGAAAGTACGAGGTGACGGGTCGCGGGGCACGCGCGTGGCTCGACCGGGTGTTCGCCTCGAGAATCCCGCCACCCGGACGGCTGCGGCTCGCGCCGATGCTCAATCCCGCGGGCCGGATCGTGGGCGACCTGACGATCGCCTGTCTCGCCGCCGATCGCTATCTGATCTTCGGGTCCGGGTTCGCGGAGGAATTCCACCTGCGCTGGTTCTGGGCAGCGGATATCCCGGCCGATGTCCTCGTGCGCTCGGCGGCCTCGAGCCTCACGGGGTTCTCCATTGCGGGCCCGAGGTCGCGGGAGCTTCTGCAGCGTCTCGTCCGGCTAGATCTCTGCGGCAACGCGTTCAGGCTCTTTCAGGCGGCGGAGACTCCCGTGGGCTTTGCGCCGGCGATTCTCATGCGCTCCGGGTTCACGGGCGAGCTCGGCTACGAAGTCTGGACCACGCCTGACTACCTGGCATCGCTCTACGACGATCTCCTCGAGGCGGGCCGGGATCTCGGCCTCGTGCATTTCGGCGGCCGGGCGCTCTCCTCGCTGCGGCTCGAGAAGGGGTACGGCTCATTCAACAAGGATTTTCGTCCGGACTATACGCCGGCGGAGACGGGGCTCGACCGCTACGTCGATTTCGACAAGCCCGCATTCACCGGCCGTGCCGCCGCGCTGGCGGAGCGCGAGGCCGGGCCGAAGCGGCGGTTCGTGATCCTCGAGCTGCTCGGGGCCGATACGGAGGCGATCGGGTACGAGTCGATCGTGAAGGACGGCGCGGCGGTCGGCTACGTGACCTCGGCGGCATACGGTCACTGTGTCGGCAAGAGCCTGGCCGCGGGCTACGTCCCGGCGGCACTGGCGCGCGAGGGCGAGCGGCTCGAGATCGACGTCTTCGGGGAGTGCCGGAGCGCCGTCATTCGCCTGCAGCCGCTGCACGATCCGCAGGGACTGCGGCTGCGGGCCTAGCGGTTGGCCTGGCGGAACTCGAACATGTCCATGAGATCGCCGATCGCCGGGGCGTTGCGCGGCACGTAGGGATTGGCGCGCGAGGCGACGGGATCCGGGAGATTATCGCGAGTGCGGGCGGAGATGCGCTCGTGGATTCTCCAGTTCGCCTCCACGAACTTGTCGAACGAGACGTGATCGCCGTACGTATGCACGATGCGGCCGCCGCGGGAGTACCGTGAAACCACGATGAGCGGCACGCGCGTGCCGTCGCCGAAGAAGTCGATCGGCTGCACGTAGCCCTCATCGTAGAAGCCGCCGCCCTCATCGAACGTGATCATGATCGCCGTGTCCTTCCACAGGGCGGGCTTCGACTGCACCATGTCCACGATCCTCTGGACGAAACCCTCGAGCAGATCGAGCTTCGAGGAGGCCGGATGGCCATCGAGCAGATCGTCGGGTTTGACGATGGCGACATCGGGCAGGGTCTGCCGCCGGATGTCGGCCTCGAGATTGCGCAAACCCACGTTGTTCCGGCGCAGCGCGGGATCGGTCATGATCTGCTCGGAATAGAGGAACGGGTCGCAGATGTTGCAGTACGCGCCCGGGTCGGCGCGCTCGCGGCCACCGTCCCAGCCCTGGCCGTAGTATTTCCAGCTGATGTGATGGCGGCTCAAGAGCAGGCCGAGGTTGTCCTGGCGGGTGGGAGGGATGGTGAACTGGGTCGGCCCGAGCTGCGCGGGCTTGCCGGTGCCTAGGTATCCGGGGTTGTAGTTGTTGACGAGGTAGTAGGCCCCGGGCTTGCAATCGCCGTGGCGGAACGGCCGGTAGGGGAGGGAGTCGAGGTACCGGTCGATCGCGGCCACGCCGGGCTCATCCGGAGCCGCGCATTCCACGTAGGAGCCGCCGCCGCCCGTCTTCGCATCGCCATAGCCGTCCTGCCGGTACCAGTTGTTGGTGCCGGGCGCGGGATCCGGGTTCTCGATCTGCCCGGCCGGCGGCCTGGCGGGTCGGCCCGCGGCGTCCGCGTAGTAAATGAGCGTGCCGAAGCCGAGCATGATGTGGTTGGCGCCGGTGCCGCCGAGGACGGCCTGATGGAAGTTGTCGCCGAGCGTGTATTGCCGTGCAAGCTCGGCGAAATACGGGGCGTTGCCCCGCGCCATGTTGAGGAACTGCAGGGCGGTCGGGCCTTCCCGCGTAGTCTGGTCCGTGTAGTCGGCGGGCCGCGGCGCGCCGTTGCTTCCCGCGCCCACCGTCATCTCCACCCACGCGAAGAGATCGTCACGGCAGCCGCTGGGATCTTGCGGCGTCGCGGCGTCGCTCGAGCAGTCGAGCTCCTGGCGCATCTGAAAGTACCGATGCACCGGACTCGAGGCATAGGCGTCGTACGGCAGGTAGCGGCTGAGGTCGATCGGCGCGTTCGCGAACCGCAGAGGAAAGCGGCTATCGACGCTTCCGGGCGGCAGACCGGTGCCGCCGCTCGTGAGCTCGCGGTAGTCGCCCGCGGGCAGACCGCCCTCGCTGCGGCGCGCCGCATCGATGCTGGCGAACGGTGGCTTTTCCATGGCATCCCCGGTATTCATCGAGGGCAGCTCAGCGTAGGGCGCCGTGCGCCGCGGGTCGGGTGAGTACGCGTCCGTGTCGATGGCCTGCCACTGGCGGGCGCGCGCGGCATTCGGGCCGGGCGTACCGTCGGCTTTGACGATGCCCCGGGAGAGGAGATTCCACACCTTCTGCCCGCGCGGCGGCCGGTAAGTTGCGTACAGATTATCGAAGCTGCGATTCTCCCCGATGATCAGGATGACATGTTTGATTGGCGTCAGGGTGGGGTGCCCGGCGGCGAGCCCGGGCGGGGACAGCGCAAGTCCGAGCGTGAGGAGCGTTCCGCCGATCAGCCGCGCGGATCCGGTCGGGCAGGAGAAACGTGGCACCTCGGGTGCTCCTCTGTTAGATTGACGTCGCCGCGAGCGCTCTCTCATCGAGCGCATAGCCCATGCCGGGAGCGTCGGTCAGATTGAGCCAGCCGTCCGCATCGGCCGCCAGCGGCTCGGCCATCATAAAATCCCGCCGCTCGAGGGTCCACTCCGGCGGGTCGTACGCATATTCGAGGAACGGCGCATCCGCGAGTCCCGCGACCAGATGGGCATTGGCCGTGAGTCCCATGCCGTTGGTCCAGGTGTGGGGCGTGAAGACGAGCTGATGCTCGTGCGCCATGGCTGCTATGCGTCTCAGTCCCGTAATGCCGCCGGCGAGAGCCGCATCGGGCTGCAGAACATCGACGGATCCCGTGGTGATCAGGTCGCGCAGCTCGTGCAGCTGGCGCGTCATCTCACCCGCCGCGATCCTCACCTCCGTGGCCTCACGCAGCGCTTTCATGCCGGCGTGATCGCCGCGATGCAAGGGCTCCTCCATCCAGAAGACGCGCAGCCGCTCGAGCTCGCGCGCCACCGTCAACGCATCCTTCAGGCTCCAGGGAGCCTGCGTGTCCCACGGCATGCGCCAGCCCTGGTTGCAGTCGACCATCAGCTCGAGCCGCTCGCCGACGCGCTCGCGCACCGCCTCGAGGGCGCGGATGTCGTGCCGCCAGTCGCCTCTTTGAAAGCGGATCTTCATGGCGCGAAACCCTTGGGCGAGATAACGCTCCGCCTGCCCGGCGAGGGCCGCCGGCTCACGCAGCGTGCCCGAGGAGGCGTAGGCCCGCACGCGGCTCGAGAGGCCCCCGAGGAGCCGCCAGCAGGGCTGGCCGGTGATCTTGCCGGCGAGATCCCAGAGCGCGAGGTCGAGCGGCCAGCAGCGCCCGTAGTGAAAATCGATGTGCGACAGGACTCGATAGTGCCGCTCGATGGCGAGGGCGTCCTGGCCGACGAAGAGGGGCTCGTGGCCGGCGAAGCCGACCATCAGATCCCCGGACCCGTAGCCTTCGAGTCCGCTGTCGGTGGTCACCCGTACGAGGGTGGCGTCGAAATGCATCCGCGGGCGGGTGTCCCAGCTTGCGTGGAACGGCGGCTCGAGCGGCAGGCGATGATGGGTGATACGGATCGAGGCGATCCGGTGCCCCGAACGGGGCGCGGGCTGCTGAGGCAACGCGTTCATGGGGGACGAGGCCATGGGGCGAGCCCTAGGCTTCCACACTCCGCAAGGCCCTCCAAGCCGAGAATTTGGCTACGGGCATCGAAAAAAGGCATGGAAATGGGCAGCGCCGCGGCAGCCGCGGACCGCTAGTATGATCGGGTCGGGAGGCTCGTATGGCCAAAAAGACGATCGATCGACGTTGGCTGCCGCTGAATGCCTTGCGCGCTTTCGAGGGTGTCGCCAAGCACGGCAGCTTCACTGCCGCCGCGCATGCGCTCCTCATCTCACAGAGCGCGTTGTCGCGCCATGTCATCTCGCTCGAGCGCCTGATCGGAGTGCAGCTCTTCGAGCGGCGCCCGCACGCGCTCACCCTGACCAAGGCGGGTCAGCACCTGTTGCCGGCGGTCGCCAAGTCCTTCGACCGCCTGGAGTATGCCATCGACGACATCCGCAATGAGGGCGCCCCCGCCCAGCGTACGCTGCGGGTGCGTATGCCGCCGAGTTTCGCCGTGCAGCTCGCCGTGCCCATTCTCAGGGATTTTCGCCAGGCGAGCACGGATGTCGACATCGACCTCATCAGCCCCGCCGCCGCGGGTCCGCCGCTCGGCGATGTCGATGTGGCGGTGGTTTACTCGAGACCCATGGTGACCGACCTGGTGGCGGACCTTCTCTGGCCGGTCCGGCTGAGCGTTCTCTGTCACCCGCAGATCGCCGCCCGGCATGCCGAGAAGGGTCTCGCCGGCTTCATCGAGGCGAACGAGCTGGTCCACGTGCGCATCGACGAGCTGCCGCGGCATGAGGCGTGGGCGCAGTTCGTGCGGCATTCGGGGCTCGGTCCGATCAATGTCGAGCGTGGCCTGGTGTTCGATACCGCTCTGCTCGCCGCGCAGTACGCGTTGAGCGGACAGGGCATTGCACTGGTCGACACCAACCTGTTCGCCGAGGAGATCAGGAGCGGACGTCTGGTGAAGCCATTCGACACCACCGTGGACAACGGCTACGGCTACTACCTCCTCACGCATCCGGAGGGGCTTGCGGACACGGCGATCGGGCTGTTTCGCTCCTGGCTGATCGAGCGCTTCGGGGCGAGCGCAACGGCCGCCAGTCCGCCGGTGCAGCTCGCAGTGTCCAATGACTGGGAGAAGGCGGAGCGGCAAGGATCATGAGAAGCACCGCGCGCGTCGTCGTGGTGGGGGGCGGGGTGGTCGGCGCCAGCGTGCTCTATCACCTGGCGAAGGCGGGCTGGACGGAGGCGATGCTGATCGAACGGGACGAGCTGACGTGCGGCTCGACCTGGCATGCGGCGGGCGGCATGCACACCGTCAACGGCGATCCGAACGTCGCCCGGCTGCAGCAGTACACCATCAATCTCTACCGCGAGATCGAGCGCATCTCCGGCCAGTCCTGCGGAGTGCACCTCACCGGTGGCCTGATGTTGGCGGGTACCCGGGAGCGGCTCGACTGGCTGAAGATGGCGCAGGCGCGCGGCCGGTATCTCGGCATGGAGCTCGAGATGCTCACGGTCGAGGAGGCGGCGCGTCGGTTTCCGCTTCTCGACAAGCGGCACTTCGTCGGGGCGATGTTCGATCCCGTCGAGGGCCACGTCGATCCCTACGGGGTGACTCATGCCTATGCCAAATCGGCGCAGATCGCGGGTGCCGAGGTCGTTCGCCATACCCGTGTGCTGGATCTGAAGCCGCGAACGGACGGCACATGGGATGTGATCACCGATCACGGCAATGTCCATGCGGAGCATGTCGTCAACGCCGGTGGACTCTGGGCGCGGGAAGTCGGGAGGATGGTGGGACTCGAGCTGCCGATCCTGGCAATGGAGCATCAATACCTCATCACCGAGGAAGTGCCGCAGATCGCGGGCCTGCCCGAGCAGCTGCACTGCATCGACTTCGAAGGTGAGCTCTACCTGCGCGAAGAGCGCGGTGGGATGCTGCTCGGCACGTACGAGCGCGCCGGCGTGCCGTGGTCGGCGGCCGAGACGCCCTGGGACTTCGCCCAGAGCCTGTTGCCGAATGACCTCGATCGCATCGCGCCCAGTCTCGAGGTAGCCTTCGAGCACTTTCCCGCCCTGGGGGAAGTCGGCGTGCGCAAGGTGGTCAATGGCCCCTTCACGTTCGCGCCGGACGGCAATCCGCTGGTGGGACCGGTCAAGGGGCTGCGCAATTTCTGGGTCGCCTGCGGAGTCATGGCCGGGTTCAGTCAGGGCGGTGGCGTGGGCCTCGCGCTGTCGCAGTGGATGGTAAACGGCGATCCGGGCTCGGACATCTGGGCGATGGATGTCGCGCGTTACGGCGATTGGGCGACACTGGCCTACACCAACGCCAAGGTGCGGGAGAACTACTCGCGCCGCTTCAGGATCCGGTTCCCGAACGAGGAGTTGCCAGCCGGACGGCCCTTGCGCACAACTCCGATCTACGACCGGCTGGCCGCGGCGCATGCGGTTTTCGGGGAGTACTGCGGGCTGGAGCATCCGCTGTGGTTCGCGCCCTCCGCGGCGGGCGCCCAGGAGGATGTCACCTTTCACCGCTCCAACGCGCATGCTCACGTGGCCGAGGAATGCCGGGCCGTGCGGGAGCGGGTCGGTCTCCTCGAGACCTCCAACTACGGCAAGATCGAGATTTCCGGTCCCGGGGCCGGCGAGTGGCTTTCGCGAATGATGGCCAACCGCGTACCGCCCGTCGGACGCATCGCGTTGACGCCAATGTTGAATGACCGCGGCAAGCTGATCGGCGACTTCACGATGTGCCGCCTGGCAGCCGATCGCGTGTTGCTCATCGGCACGTTGGCGGCCGAATCGTATTACCTTCGTTGGTTCGAGCGCCATCTGCCGCCCTCGGGAGTGAGTGTCCGCGCCTGCGCGATGGAGTACGTGGGTCTTTCGGTGGCCGGACCGGAGGCGCGGGGGTTGCTGCAGAGCCTCGTGCGCGCCGACCTCTCCAATTCCGCATTCCCCTTCCTGACTTTCCGCCGTGTGGACATCGGCATGATTCCGGCGCTGGTGGGCAGGATCTCCTTCACCGGGGAGCTCGGCTATGAGATCTGGGTCTCACCCGACTATCAGCGCGCGCTCTACGAGCTCCTGGTCGATGCGGGCGCCGGGCGGGGACTGAAGCCTTTCGGCGCGCGTGCGCTCAACTGCATGCGGATCGAAAAGGGGTTCGGCAACTGGGCGCGGGAATTCCGCCCGATCTACGGTCCCTACGAGGCGGGCCTCGGGCGATTCGTGACGCTGGAGAAGGGCGACTTCGTGGGGCGGTCCGCGGCTATCGAGGAGCGCTCGAGGGGTGGGGAGATGCGCCTCGTCTCTTTTGCCGTCAACGCCGCCGACGCCGATGCGATCGGCGATGAGCCGGTCTGGCACGATGGCCGGGTCGTCGGGTGGGTGACTTCCGGCGCTTACGGACATCGGACGGGGCGTTCGCTCGCCCTCGGCTACGTTCCGGCGGCGGTGGCTGCGGCGGGCGCGGGGTTTGAGATCGAGATCATCGGTGAGCGGCGCCCGGCGGAGCGGCTCGCCGCGTGCGCGTACGATCCCAGCGGCGCGCGCATGCGCTCATGAAGCTGCAAGATATACGCACCTTTGTCGTCGGCAATCCGCCGCCGCACAACGGCGGGCGGTACTTCATATTCGCCAAGCTGGTGACGGCGGATGGGCTGGAAGGCATCGGCGAGGCTTACGGCGTTCCGTTCGATCCGCATCACGTCGCGCGGCTGATCGAGGATGTGTTCGCACGTTACCTGGAAGGTGAGGACCCGCACGACATCGAGAGGATTTGGCGGCGCGTCTACTCCTCAGGGTACTCGCAGCACCCTGACCTCACGCTGATGGGCGTGCTCAGCGCGCTCGAGATGGCGTGCTGGGACATCATCGGCAAAGCGGCGGAGCAGCCGGTCTACAAGCTCCTCGGCGGCCGCGTACACGAGCGGCTGCGCACCTATACCTACATTTACGCCAGGCCCGGAGATCGGACGGACGTCTACCAGGATCCGGATCTGGCGGCGGAGCGGGCCGCGGAATATCTCGCCCAGGGCTTCACGGCGCTGAAGTTCGATCCGCTGGGTCCCTACTCGGCTTTTGACGGCCGGCAACCGTCTCTCGGTGCGCTCGATCGCTGCGAGCGATTCATGCGGCAACTGCGCGCGGCGGTGGGCGACAAGGCCGATCTCCTCTTCGGGACGCACGGGCAGCTGACTGCGGCGGGAGCCATCCGGCTGGCGCGTCGCATCGAGCCCTACGATCCGCTCTGGTTCGAGGAGCCTGTGCCGCCCGATGCGCCCGAGGAGATGGCCAGGGTGGCGCGCGCCAGCAGCGTACCGGTCGCGGCGGGCGAGCGTCTCGCCACCAAGTACGACTTCGCGCGGCTGCTCCAGGCCGGCGCCGCCGCCATCCTGCAGCCGAACCTCGGCCGCGTCGGCGGCCTCCTCGAGGCCAAGAAGATCGCGGCGCTCGCGGAGGTGCAACACGTGCAAATCGCCCCGCACCTCTACTGCGGTCCGGTGGTGGGCGCCGCCAACATCCAGCTTGCCACCTGCAGCCCGAACTTCCTCATTCTCGAGGGCATCGAGCGCTGGCAGGGGCTGCACGCCCGGCTGCTGCGCAAGCCGATCCACTGGGAAGAAGGCTACGTGATCCCACCGACCGAGCCGGGGCTCGGCGTCGAGCTCGACGAAGCCGTCGCTCTGGCGCATCCATACGCGGGCGCGGCGCTGCACCTCGAGATGGCGAGCGGCCCGGTACCCTAAGCGTACGTCCCTGTGCCAGTTTCGATGTGGTGTCATGGTTGAGCGCATACCCGAGCCCGCGCGGTTGGTCGAGGTGGTGCACGAGACCGATGTCCTCGTCGTCGGCAGCGGGCCGGGCGGCCTGGCCGCCGCTCTTGCCGCCGCGCGAGCCGGCGCGCGCACTGCCTTGCTCGAGCGTTATGGCTGCTTCGGCGGCAACATCACGCAGGTTGGCGTCGAGGGTTTCGCCTGGTACCGGCACGAGCAGACCGTCGACTGCGAGGGGATCGGCATCGAGCTCGAGCAGCGGGCAAAAGCCATGGGCGCGGCGACACCCGAGCCGCAGTCCCTGAGTCACGCGCTCGATGCGGAGATGTTCAAGTACGTGGCGGACGTCCTCATCCAGGAGGCCGGCATCACTCCCTTCCTGCACCGTCTGTGCGTCGCGCCCGTGCTGGAGGGCGGAGCGATCCGCGGTGTGATCACGGAGAGCAAGTCGGGCCGGGAGGCCTTCCTGGCCCGGCGCGTGATCGATGCGACGGGTGATGCCGACGTGGCGGCCCGCGCGGGAGCGCCCGTGCGCAAGGCTCCACGCGAGCAGCTCATGGCGGCGTCGGTCATGTTCTCCATGGCCGGCGTCAACAAGGCGCGTTTCCTCGAGCAGGTGCGCTCCGACCCGCAGACCTATCGTGATTGGGCCGGCAACGGCGAGTGGGACATCGAGACCACCGGCAAGGAGGACGAGATGTTCTCGCCGTTCCTGCGCAAGCCTTTCAAGCGCGCGGTCGAGGCCGGCGTCATTCCGCCGGGTCTCAACACCATCGCCGGCACCTGGGGAAGCGTCAGCGATCAGGGCGATCTCACCTATCTCAATCTCATTCACCTGCCCAACATCGACGGCACGGATGCCAACGACCTCACGGCCGGGGAGATCGAGGGCCGCCGCCAGGCGATCCACGCCATCGAGGCGCTGCGGCGCTTCATGCCCGGATGCGAGCAGGCGAAACTGCGCAACTTCGGCATGACCCTCGGGGTGCGCGATACCCGCAAGATCGATGCGCTCTACAACCTGACCGCGGCGGACGTGCGCGAGCAGGGCCGCTTCGAGGATGCGATCGGAATCTTCCCGGAATTCATCGACGGGTATGGGCTCCTCATCCTGCCGACCACCGGACGCTATTTCCACGTTCCCTACCGGGCGCTGGTTCCCCGGGGTGTCGGCAACCTGCTCGTTGCCGGCCGCGCGATCGGCGGCGACCGGATCTCGCATGCCGCGGTGCGCAACATGATGTGCTGCGCGGTGAGCGGGCAGGGTGCCGGCGTCGCGGCGGCGGTCTCGCTGCGCAGCGGAGGGTCTTTCGACACGCTGGACGTGCGCGCGGTCCAACAGGAGCTCGTGCGTCAGGGAGCGCGCATCCAATGAGCTGCCGGGGTCGCTGGCTGGTGCTGGCACTGCTCAGTCTCGCGATCGCCGGCAGCTACTACGAGTACGATGCGATCGCGCCGATCGCCGGCTTCCTGCATGCCGCACGCGGCTTCACCCAGGCGCAGATCGGGATGCTGAATGCCGTATTCAGCCTGCCCAACATCGTTCTCGCGTTGCTCGGCGGTGTCCTGATCGATCGCTACGGTCCCGCGCGCATCGCGACCTGGACGGCGGCGCTGTGCCTGGCGGGCGCGGTGCTCACGGCGGTGGGCTCGCCTTACGCGGTCATGGTCACGGGCCGGCTGATCTTCGGCGTCGCCGAGGAAGCGCTCTTCATCGCGATGCTGGCGGGCCTGGCGCAGTGGTTCTCCGCCGGCGCGACGGCGCTCGCGATGGCCCTGTTCTTCAGCTTCGCGCGCATCGGCTCGTACGCGGCGGATACCTCGCCCGGGTGGGCAGGGGCGCTCTACGCTCACGGGTGGCAACTTCCGCTGTGGCTCGCAGCCGCGGCGACCGCGGCGAGCTTCGTCGCGGCGCTGGTCTATCGGATTGTCGACGCGCGGGCGCGTGCGAACGGGCGGCTGCCGCCGGCAGCGCGTGCGGAGCGGATCACCTGGTCCGACCTCGTGCGCTTCGACCTCTCGTACTGGTACATCCTCGCGCTCAACGTGCTCTTCGCAGCCGTGTTCTTTCCGTTTCGCAGCACCTTTGCCATCGAGTACTTCCAGGACGCCAAGGGCCTCACGCTGCAGCAGGCAGGACTGGCCAACAGCTGGGTGTTCTTTGCGGCCATCTTCGCGACGCCGTTGGCCGGTTTTCTGGCCGACCGGTTGGGCAGGCGCTCGCTCATGATGATGATCGCGACGCTCCTCATGCCGCTCGTGTTCCTCATCCTCGGCACCACGGACTGGAGCCTATGGATATCCACGGCCCTGATGGGGATCAGCTTCTCGGTGGTGCCGGCGGTCATCTGGCCCGCGACCGCCATGCTGGTCGAGCCACGGCGCCTCGGGACGGCCTTCGGTCTCGTCAATCTGCTGCAGAATCTCTTCCTGGCGGTGAGCAATCTCGCGGCGGGCTGGCTCGCCGACCGCGCCCATGCCGGTAGCGCTCACCCGGCCGGGTACGATTCCATGCTGTGGTATTTCGGGCTGGTGAGCCTCCTCGCCTTCGTCTCGGTGGCGCTGCTGTGGCGGCGGGAGGCCGGGCCTCACGGACACGGGCTCGAGAGGGCCGCCGCCGGACCTTCGGCGGATCTCGGCAAGCGGATGACGCAAATCGATCAGCCGCTGCCTCGGGCGTGAGGCCATACTAATCCAATGAACAGCCAGAGCGAGCGGCGGCTTCCCGAGGAAGCGGCCGCGGTCATCATTGGCCAGGGAGGGATCGTCGGCGCCGCGGTCGCTCATCACCTGATCGAGCGCGGCTGGAAAGACCTCGTCGGCATCGACAAGTCCGCCGTTCCGACCGACATCGGCTCGACCGCCCATGCCTCGGATTTCTGCTACATGACGAGTCACGACAGGATGTCGGTCTTCACCACCCTCTACAGCCGGGATTTCTACGAGCGCCTCGGACACTACAGCCGCGTGGGCGGCCTCGAGGTCGCGCGGGTAGGCGATGACGAGCGCATGGAGGAGCTCAAGCGCAAGGTGGGATCGGGCAAGGCCTTCGGCACGCGGGTGGAGCTGATCTCGGCCGCGCGGGCGAAGGCGTATTTCCCGCTGCTGGAAGAGTCGGCGATCCAGGGCGCGCTCTGGGATCCCGATGCCGGACTGGTGGTGCCCCGCTCGCAGCGGGTCGCGGGTGTCCTGCTCGAGCGGGCGGTCGCGAGCGGCCGGCTGCAGGCCTTTGCCAACACCCCGGCGCTCTCGATCGACATCCAGGACGGGCGTGTGCGCGGCGTGGAGACCCGCAAGGGCTACATCCGGACATCCATCGTCGTTCTCAGTGCCGGCATCTGGGGTCCGCTGCTCGCCACGCGCATGGGCTCGCCGCTGCCGCTCATGCCCTTCGAGCACCCGCTCCTCTTCTTCGGGCCGTTCAACGAATTCGCCGGCACCGGCAAGGAGATCGGCTATCCGCTGCTGCGGGACCAGGGCAACTCCTCCTACATGCGTGATACGGGCGACCCCAAGACCGCCGAGGGCGGACAGCTCGAATGGGGTTACTACGAGCAGAACGAGCCTCGCCTGGTGCAGCCGCGGGACATCGCCGAGCCCGGCGAGGCGCGCCTGTCGCCGTCCATGCGCGACATGGATATCGAGCAGGTGATGCAGGGCTACGAGCGCGCCACCGGGCTCGTGCCGCTGCTCGGGGAGTTGGGATGGGATGCGAAGCGCTCCTTCAATGGCCTCATGTCCATCACCGCCGACGGCTCGCCGCTCGTCGGCGAGTCGCCGGAGGTCGGCGGCCTGTGGTTCGCGGAAGCCGTGTGGGTCAAGGATGCTCCCGGCGTCGCCAAGGTGTTGGCCGAGTGGATGACCACGGGGCGCTCGCAGTGGGATACCGCCAGCATGGATATTGCCCGCTTTTACGCCGTGCAGAAGACGCCGGCGTATGTCTTTGGGCGCTGCTTCGAGACGGCGAAGAAAGTTTATAACCCGGCCGTGCACCCGCGGGAGCCGTACCTCACCGGCCGCGACCTGCGCCGGGGTCCCTTCTGGCCGCGGGAGAAGGAGCTCGGCGGCTACTTCATGGAGGCCGCCGGCTGGGAGCGTGCGCATGGCTATGCCGCGAATGCGCCCCTGCTGCAGAAGTACGGTGAGCGCGTGCCGGAGCGGCGCAATGAATGGGATGGGCGCCACTTCTGGCCCGTGTCCAATGCCGAGCAGCTCGCGATGAGCGAGCACGTGGGGATGGTCAACCTCTCGCACTTCGCCATCTATGATGTCTCCGGCCTCGATACCGAGGCGTTCCTCGAGTATCTGTCGGTCGCCAAGGTGGGCGGGGGCACGGCGTTGGGGCAGGGGGTGTACACGCACTTCCTCGATGAGGCGGGCGGAGTGCATTCGGACCTGACGATCATCCGCTTGGGCGCGTCCGAGTACCGCGTCGTGTGCGGTGGCAGCACCGGACCGCGCGATCTCATGTGGATGCGCGTCATCCGTGAGTCACGGGATTTCAAGGTTCAGATCACCGACCGCTCGGACGAGCTCGTCACGCTCGGCCTCTGGGGGCCGAATGCGCGCCGCACTCTGCAGGCCGTGGCCGATGAGCCGGAGGCGCTGACGCCCGCGCGTTTTCCCTTCGCGGCGGCCCGGTCGATCCGCGTCCGCGGAATGCCGGTCTGGGCATTTCGTATCTCCTACGTGGGAGAGCAGGGATGGGAGCTCTACGTATCCCCGAGCTACGGGCTGGGGCTGTGGGACCTCTTGTACGAGCAGGGAGTGGTACCGGTGGGCATCGAGACTTACGCCAACACGCGGCGCATGGAGAAGAGCCTGCGCCTGCAGAACGCGGACCTGTTGACGGAGTACAACCTGTACGAGGCGGGGCTCGCGCGGCCCAAGGTCAAGGGGGATGAGTTTCACGGCAAGGCGGCCTATGTCGCTCAGCGGGAGCGGGCGCGTCAGCCGGCGTACCTGTGCACTCTGACGATGGAAAAGAATGTGGATGCGAAGGGCGTCGCCCGATATCCGGTGGGGCAATGGCCTGTCCTCGATCCGGACACGGGCGAGGTGCTGATCGATGAGCTGGGGCGGCGGTCGTCCACGACCAGCCTCGCCTACGGGCCGTCAGTGGGGAGGAACATCGCGCTGGCTTATCTTCCTGAGCCGTATGCCCGGGAGGGCCGGGGGCTTCTGCTGGAATACTTCGGCGAGCACTATCCGATGCTCGTGGCGGGTGTAGGGCAACGGGCGCTGTACGATCCCAACAACGAGCGTCCGAAGTCCTGAGTCAGTCGTCGAAGTACCGCTCGACGACGTCAATCGGGAGAATCACATTCCAGCCGGTCGCAACACGGCCGTGGCCCGGCGTTGCGCCGAGGCCATAGCGGATATGACGGGGAGCGAGAGCGCGCAACGCCTGTACCGCCGCGGCCGTCACGCCGAGCCGATGCCGCACGCAATCCAGCCAGTAGCCGAGCGCCGCGGCAGCAGTCGCATTGTCGAGCCGCTGCGCGAATTCGAGCAAGGCCTCGATATCGAGAGCGACTTCCCGCTCTACGACGATATCCAAGGATCGAAAGAGGTCTTCAGCTCCCCCGGCCAGATCGTACCGGTCGAACAGGTCTACGAGCGTCCGCTCGAGCGTCGTCACGCTGACCGCGAGGCCATTGCGGTCCATGGCGGTGACAGCCTCGCCTGGGGAGCGGTGATTCGGGAAACTGACGAACCGACAGGTGAAGTCGCCCGCCCTGACGAGACCGGGCTCGCCCCAAGCGATGAGCTGGACTTCGCTCGTTGGCGTCACTGCGCAGCCGTGTAACTCGAGCGCTGAGCGGTAAGCGATGACGGCGCCGATGCGCAGTCGGGAGGCGGCCAGGAAGCGATCGATGGCCCCTGCCGTCGCGAACACGCCCCGCGCAATCCGCCGGATGTTACCGGCCCGAAGGTGATACTTCAGCAGTTCCGTGACTGCCCGATCGCCCGGGTCTCGGCCGCAAGCCGCGGCGAATTCGGGACGCCGGAAGACCGGCATAGCGCTGAAGAAGGCCGAGGACGAGAGGCGCGGCATCGCCTCACCAACTGTGTTCAATTCGGAGAAAGTGGTAAAGATATTACCACTTCACCCGAATTAAACGAAGTTCTCCCGGTGCTGTAGGGGACCCCACGGCTCTCCTGTCACTCGGGGCACGAGTTTGATCTTGAGCGTCACGTCTCCCGCGCGGCTTGAGCGAGTATTTGCGTCACGTACGGGGCGAAGGAGCGCGCGGTTTCGACGCGGAAGGTTTCGAGGCTGGTGCGCCACAGCACGATTTGCGCCTTGGCGAACACGGTGCGAGTGCACATGTCGACCGGAAACACCGCCGGATCGAGGTCGAGCGGACAGCCGATGTTGAGAGCCGCCGCCGCGCGCGCGCCGCTCAACTCGATTGCGGTCTGGGCGTGACTCACGTCCACCAGGGAATGCGACATTCCAGCCAGAGCGCGCTGCAGCAGGCCAGCCATCTCCCCGGCCGCATCCGCGGGGCCGAGCAACAGCCTTTCGTCCGGTCCCAGCCAAAGTGCCGCTTTGCCGTCATTGCGCACCGCACGGCACGGCGTCTCGCCGTGCGCCAGCCCGAGTGCACCTGCAGCGGCCGCCAACGCCTGCGAGCCGCCGCGCAGCACCAGCCTCGAGGCCGGAGGCAGTTGGCGGAAGAGGGGGCTGGACGGCAGGACCGGCTGCTGCCGGGCGGTGGTGAGGCCGATTGCAGCGGACAGATCAGCCATTCAGGCGGCTCCCCTGCGGGTCGTAGAACACCGGCGATGCCGCCTGCACGCGAATATCGCCCTCAGGCATGGAAACGTAGAGGGTCTCGCCCAGCCGCGAGCGGCCGCCGCTCAGCAGTGCGAGCGCGATGGAGCGGCCGAGAGAGGCACTGTAATAAGAGGAGGTGACATGGCCGATGGCCGCCTGCGCCGCGGAGCGTTGCCGCCTCGGCACGATCTGCGCGCCTTCCTCCAGCACGCGTTCGGGGTCGCGTGTCACCAGTCCAACGAGCTGTTTCCGGTAGGGCGAGGCGAAAGCCGGGCGCTGCAGCGCCCGCTTGCCGACGAAGTCGGGTTTGCTCTTGCCGATCGCCCACGATAGTCCGGCATCGTCGGGCGTCACGGTGCCATCCGTGTCCTGGCCCACGATGATGTAGCCTTTCTCGGCGCGCAGCACGTGCATCGTCTCGGTGCCGTACGGTGTGATTCCGTGGGCCTGCCCAGCCTCGTAGATCGCTCTCCAGACCGCAGACCCGAAGTCCGCGGGCACATTGACCTCGAATCCGAGCTCCCCGGTGAAGCTGACACGCATGAGGAGCATGGGGACCCCGCAGATCCGTCCGCGCGCGACGCTCATGTGCGGCATCGCCGCAGCCGATATATCAATGTCCTCCAACAGCGGTTCCAATACACGTCGCGCGCTCGGTCCCTGCACGGCGATCACGGCCCACTGCTCGGTGGTCGAGGTCAGCCATACATTGAGGTCGGGCCACTCCGTCTGACGGTAGTCCTCCATCAGCGCGAGGACGCCGGCAGCGCCACCCGTGGTCGTAGTGACATGGAACCGGTCTTCAGCCGTGCGGGCCACGACGCCATCGTCATAGATGAACCCGTCGTCCCGCAGCAAAATCCCATAACGGCAGCGCCCGACGGCAAGGCTGCTCCAGGCGTTCACGTACATTCGATTCATGAAAGTCGCGGCATCCTTGCCCACCACCTCGATCTTGCCGAGCGTGGAGCCGTCGAAAATCCCGCAATGCTCGCGCACGGCCCGGCATTCGCGCGCCACGGCGGCATGCATGCCCTCCCCGGAGCGGGGAAAGTACCGCGCGCGCTTCCACAAGCCCACATTCTCGAACACGGCCCCGTGATCCGCCGCCCAGTCGTGCATCGGCGTGGTCCGTACGGGGTCGAACAGCTCGCCACGCGCGAAGCCGGCGAAGCTGCCGAAGGTCACCGGCGTATAGGGCATGCGGAAAGTCGTCAGTCCGACCTGGGGCATGGCCTTGTCGAGCTCGCGCGCCACGATCGCCAGCGCGTTGATGTTGGAGGTCTTGCCCTGATCGGTCGCCATTCCGGTGGTGGTGTAGCGCTTGACGTGCTCGATGGAGCGGAAGCCTTCACGCGCGGCCAGGGCGAGATCCCGCGAGGTGACATCGTTCTGCCAGTCGACGAAGGCTTTGCCCGCATGAGCACCGGGCGGCTGCGGCAGCGCGCCGAGAATGCCCGCGGCGGAGCTCTCGGGACGCGGCGGCTCGGGCGGCGAAGCGGCAGCCGCGAATCCAGCGCCCTGTGCAGCGCAGAGCCCGGCATGAGCGCCGTCCCGCACCGCGGCGGCGAGTGAGAACACTCCCCGGCATGCGCCCGCCGAGCGCACTCGCTCAGCGGCTTGCGCCGGCAGAAAGGCGCCGAGATTCTCGTCCCACGCCAGCTTGCCGCGGGACTGCGAGAAGAGATGAACGCTTGGAGTCAGACCACCCGACATCAGGACGAGGTCGCAGCGAATGCGCCGCGCCGGTCCCACCGGCCCGCCGGCCTCATCCAATTTCTGGATACGGACCGCCCGCACGCGCAGCCGGCCGGAGGTACCGAGTACGGTGCTTTGCGTCTCGATGGGCAGGCCGGCCCGCCGCGCCGCTTCAGGCAGTGCGCCGTCGGCGGAGCCAGCGCGCACATCGACGATGGCCCTGATGGACGCACCCGCTCGATGCAGATCGAGAGCCGCCTGATACGCGGCATCGCACGCCGTCACCACGACAACGCGTGTGCCCGCGAGCGCCCCGTACCGATTGAGATAAGTCCGGGCCGCCGAGGCCAGCAGGATTCCCGGCCGGTCGTTGCCCGGGAAGACGAGCGGCCGCTCGATGGCTCCGGTTGCGAGCACGACTTCCCTGGCCCGCACCTGCCATTGACGCTCCCGGGGCTGGCTGCGATCGGGCCGGTCCAGATGATCGCTCAGCCGCTGATTGAGCCCGACCAGGTTGTGTGGGAAGTAGCCGAAGGCGGTGGTGCGCGCCAACAAAGTGACCCGCGGATGCGCCGAGAGCGTCCGCAGCGTGCGGGTCAGCCAACGGTCAGCCGGCTCTCCCTCGATCGCGGTGTCGGATGAGCCGGTGGGCTCCGAGAGCAGCGACCCTCCCGGCTGCGGCTGCTCGTCGCACAGGATGACTCGGGCTCCGCTCGCCGCCGCGGCGGCCGCAGCCGCGAGCCCTGTCGGGCCCGCGCCGACGACCAGCACATCACAGTGCGCGAACCGATTGGCATACGTGTCGGGGTCTGCCTGCTCGGGTGCGCGCCCCAGGCCCGCCGCGGCGCGGATCCTGGGCTCATAGAGCCGCCGCCACGCCGCCCGCGGCCACATGAACGTTTTGTAGTAGAACCCCGCCGGAATGAAAGGCGACAGCAGGCCGCTCACCGCGCCAAAATCGAGCCCGAGGCTCGGCCAGCGGTTCTGACTGTAGGCCTCGAGGCCGTCGTACAGCTCGACCTGGGTGGCGCGCAGATTGGGCGTGACCCGGGCGGAGTCGCGGCGCACGGTGACGAGCGCGTTCGGCTCCTCCGCCCCGGCACCGAGAACGCCTCGCGGCCGGTGGTACTTGAAGGAGCGCCCAAGGAGGTGCACGCCGTTGGCGAGCAGCGCCGAAGCCAGCGTGTCGCCAGCGAAGCCGGTGTAGTCGTGATCGTCAAACCTGAAATGCAGCGGGCGGCCGCGATCGATACGCCCGCCGCTCGCCGCACGGAATGCGCCGCTCACGGCCGCAACCCCGCCGCGCGCTCGAGCGCCGCCTGCGGCGGCGGCTCGCCCACCCGATAGGTTGCGAGGAAATGATCGTTGGTGGTATCGCGCAGGGCGTTGAAGAATCGCCCGCAGCCGTGCGTGTGGCGCCAGCGCTCCGCATGCACGCCCTTGCCGTTCTCGCGCCAATAGAGGAACTCGGCCCACTGCTCGTCGCTGCACTCTGCTGGCTGGCCCGGCCGGGCGACATGCGCCTGCCCGCCGTAGACGAACTCGAGCTCGGGGCGCACGCCGCAGTAAGGACAGTCGATCAGCAACATGGCGCGGGATCCCTCAATGCGCGACGGCCGCGGCCGCTGCCTCGTCGATGAGCCGCCCTTCGCGAAAGCGCTCGATCGTGAACGGGGCGTTGATGGGATGCGGCCTGTCGTGCGCGATCGTCCAGGCGAAGAGGTGCGCCGATCCCGGGGTCGCCTTGAAACCCCCCGTTCCCCACCCGCAGTTGACATACAGCCCCGGCACGGGCGTCCGGGCGATGATCGGTGAGCGGTCCGGGCTGACATCGACGATGCCGCCCCAGTTCCTCAACATCCGCATCCGGCGGAACATCGGGAAAAGCTCGCAGATGGCCTCGAGCGCATGGCTGCTGACGTGCAGGCCGCCGCGCTGCGTATAGGATGTGTAAGCGTCCGTTCCCGCGCCGATCACCAGCTCGCCCTTGTCGGACTGGCTGATGTAGGCGTGGATGGTGTTGGACATGACGACGCAGGGGAAAATCGGCTTCACGGGCTCGGAGACGAGCGCCTGCAGGGGATAGCTCTCCAGCGGCAGCCGCACCCCCGCCATCTTCAGGATGACGCTCGAGTGGCCCGCGGCCGAGACGCCGATCTTGGGAGCCTGGATGACCCCGCGGCTGGTCTCCACGGCCTGCACAGCGCCGCGCGCATCGCGGCGGATGCCGGTGACTTCGCAGTTCTCGATGATATCGACGCCGAGCGCATCGGCGGCGCGTGCATAGCCCCACGCGACCGCATCGTGTCTCGCCGTCCCGCCGCGCCGCTGGAACGCTGCGCCAAGGACCGGGTAGCGGATGTCGTCGGTATGCAACAATGGGCAGACGGTGCGTGCCTCCTCGGGTGTCAGCCATTCGTTGTCCACCCCGTTGGCACGATTGGCGTGCACGTGGCGCTTGAAGACCTGCATGTCGTGTACCGTGTGCGCGAGCATCAGGACGCCGCGCTGCGAGAACATGACGTTGTAGTTGAGCGCCTGAGAGAGACCCTCCCACAGTTTCAGAGCGTGGTCGTAGAGGGCAGCGCTCTCATCACGCAGATAGTTCGAGCGGATGATGGTGGTGTTGCGGCCGGTATTGCCCCCGCCGATCCAGCCCTTCTCGAGGACCGCCACCCTGGTGAGATGGTGCTCCTTGGCGAGATAGTAGGCGGCGCCCAGCCCGTGTCCGCCGCCGCCCACGATGATGGCGTCGTAAGCGGCCTTGGGCTCCGCTTTGCGCCACTGCGGCTGCCAATCGCGGTGACCGGACAGTCCCCGCCTGAGGAGCGAGAGACCGGAGAAGCGCTGCATCGTCTGATCCGTTGGCACAGAGCTGAGTGAGTCGGCGCGAATCATGCCGGGCGCGCGGAGCCGTTACGAGCATCTGGGCGCCCGCTTCTTGAACGAATACGACACGGGCCTGCGGCTCGCCGCTGGCGCCTGTCGCAGCGCCGCAGCGGTACTTGACGGGCGCCTCGTTACCTCGCATGATCTTCTCGTCCTGAACGCTCGTTCAAGCGTTGGATCATCGCCTCAGGGACCGCAGTAAGCGACTGAATCGGGTGAAATAATGCACCTACCTCCACCGCCGCGGCTGGCCCTCTGGTATCGCTCGACAGCCGCTTGTGGGGTCTGAAATTGAACAGGCAGTCAGCCAGGGCTCGTGAGCTGCCCGAGGAGGCGCGCCGGCAACAGCTCATCGAGGTCACGATCGACAGCCTGGCGCAGGTCGGATACGTGGGCAGCACGCTGGCGCAGATCGCGCAGCGGGCCGGCGTCTCCCCCGGACTGGTGGCGCACTACTTCGGCGACAAGGACGGCCTGCTCGAAGCCACTTTCCGCTCGCTCGCCAAGGGCATCGGCGAGCGCGTGCGCGAGCGGTTCAGGCTCGCCCGAACGCCGCGCGGCCGTGTGCAGGCGGTGATCGACACCAATCTCGCGCCGGAGGAATTCGATCAGCGCACCGGCACCGCGTGGCTCGCGTTCTGGGGTCAGGTGCTGCACGTGAAAGGTTTGAAGCGCGTGCAGACGGTGTACCAGCGCCGCATGCTGTCCAATCTGCGCCACGCCCTGAAGCGGCTGTTGCCACCCGATGAGGCGCGCAGCCTCGCCGCGATGATCGCCGCCATGATCGACGGCGTCTGGCTGCGCGCGGCCCTCTCGCGCTGGCAGGAGGCCGACAGCGAGAGCGCGCGGGCGCTGCTCACGGATTTCGTCGACAGCCGGTTGCAGAAATCGGCGCGGACGGACGAGGAGCCGGCCCCGGCCGCGACCACCCGGGCGGTAAGCTCGGCCTCCCGATCCTTCAGGACGATCAATCCCGCCACCGGAGAAGTGTTGGCGGAGATTGCGATCGACGGTCCCGCGGAAGTCGCGGCGGCCGTCGCCAGGGCATCGGCGGCGCAAAAGGAATGGGCCAGGCTGCCGGGGGCCGCGCGCGGCCGCATCCTGCGGCGTGCCGCCGACATCCTGCGTGCCCGCAACGCCGAGCTGGCGGAGCTCGAGACGCGTGATACCGGCAAGCCGATCCAGGAGACGAGCGCGGTCGATGTGCTCTCCGGCGCCGACTGTCTGGAGTACTATGCCGGCCTCGCTGCCAGCCTCGCGGGGGAGCACCTCGACCTCGGCCCGCAGGCGTTCGGCTACACGCGGCGCGAGCCGCTCGGTATCGTCGCGGGCATCGGCGCCTGGAACTATCCCCTGCAGATCGCCTGTTGGAAAGCGGCGCCGGCGCTCGCCTGCGGCAATGCCATGATCTTCAAGCCCGCCGAGCTGACCCCGCTCACGGCCGTGAGACTGCGTCACGTCTTCGCCGAGGCGGGCCTG